>CAYRBB010000011.1:0-65506 GCA_964422435.1 uncultured Sphingomonadaceae bacterium | reverse complement strand
GGAAATAGGTGAACTGGGTGACTTCCATCCCGTCACACCAGACTTCCCAGCCAAGTCCCCATGCGCCAAGCGTCGGGCTTTCCCAGTCATCCTCGACAAAGCGGATATCGTGCTTGAGCGGATCAATGCCGATCACTTCCAGGCTTTTGAGGTACAATTCCTGAATGTCGGCCGGGCTCGGCTTCAGAATGACCTGGTATTGGTAATAGTGCTGCAGACGGTTGGGGTTTTCGCCATAGCGGCCATCTGTCGGGCGGCGGCACGGCTGCACGAAAGCGGCGTTCCACGGCTCCGGGCCCAGAGCGCGCAGCGTGGTTGCCGTATGGAAGGTGCCAGCGCCCATGCGCATGTCATAGGGTTGCAGGATCAGGCAGCCCTGCGCGCTCCAGAAATCGTGGAGGGCAAGAATCATGTCCTGAAAGCTCTTTTGCGGATTGCGCGCGATTGTCTGGGCCATGGGCGTACTCATTTTGCAGGCGCAATGGCCGAAGGCTTACGAAGCGTCAATGCCGCCCGTGCTTCGGCCAATCCGAACCGCTTGACATGCGGCTCATTTGCCTCCTCAAATACGCGTATGAACGTGGATTTCTGCCGGGCCGCGCTGTTGGCTTCCCTCGCCGTTCTCTTGTCGGCACCCGCCGCCGCGCAGGATGCTACCCCTACGGACCAGCGCAATTACGATTTTACACAGGATTATGCGCCCGATCCGGCGGTCTGGATAATTTCGGACGAAGACACGACAATCTATATGCTCGGCACGATCCACGCGCTCCCTCGCGGGTTCCGCTGGCGGAGTCCGCTTATTGACGAACTGATAGAGCAATCGGATTCGCTGATTGTAGAGACCAGCGATCATGCACAAGCGAGCAATCCGGTAGATGTTTATCCCAAATTGCAGCGGCGGATTGAACGCCGCGAGCCGACATCACGGCAATTGTCGCCCACGGCATCTGCCTTGTGGCGGGAGCTGGTCGGCCGCTCCCATTTCCCGTTCGAATCCATCGACTCCATGCCGGTGATGCTGGCGCTGCTCAGCCTGGGCTCGGTTGGGGACGGTCGCGGCACATCGCTTACCGCCTATGGCGTGGAAACCATCCTCGAACGTGAATTCCGGGCCCGCCGTCGCCTCATCGAGGTAATCGAAGATTCCGGCACGGTGACATACAGCCTGCTCCGGTTAGAGAATGCAGATATCATCACCGATCTGGAAGCGCGCTTGCTCGAATGGGACGGCAAGCGGCTTGGCCATTTCTACGATCCTGCGTTCGGCGATCCCATGGGAAATGACTATTGGGAAGCGGAGCACGCCTGGGCGCGCGGAGAGGTGCAGGAAAATTTCAGCCTGGGCTTCGGTGAAGGCCCAATTGGCGTTGCGATGGACGAGTTGTTGCTCAACCGGCGTAACACGGAATGGGCGCTGTGGCTGGAAGCGCGGCTCGCGCAGCCCGGTACCGCACTACTTGCAGTCGGCGCGGGGCATTTTGAAGGTGATGTTTCGCTGCTCGTGAAGCTCAATGAGCGCGGGATCTCTTACGAGCGAATCAACTAACTTCGATTTCCGCGAAAACGGAATCGAAGGCACGGCAATTCCGGCGGGTGATTCGTTCCCGGCCTTATCAGGTCGAGTGTTGAATCAAGCATAAATTACTTTTTTCATCACCGCCCATCATATTGATAACGTTATATTTCAATCGTAAAAAGTCTGGTCTGCATTTCTTTTTGTCAGGTCTTGTTGACAAAGGAAGGTCTACAATACATAAAGTAATGGCAACCTGACATTCAGGAAGGTTGAAAAGACAAAAAGACTAGACAACAGGACACAGACAATGCGCAAAACCCTCATTGCATTCGCCACTGCCGCCACCCTGATCGCTGCCCCCGCAGCTGCAGAAACCGGCTCCGAAACGGTGACCATTACGGTCCAGACTTCCGACCTCGACCTGTCGGACGTTGCCGATCAGGATCGCCTGAACAACCGCATCGACACCGCCATCAGCCGCGCTTGCCGCAGCGGTGGCCGTGATCTCGCCTCCCGCCGCGCCGAAGCAGCATGCGTGGACAGCCTCAGCGAAGTCGCTGCGCCGCAGGTCGCTCTCGCCATCAGCGAAGCCGCTTCGCGGAACTACGCCGCGCTGGAATTCAGCCTGAAGGCATAAATGCTTGTCGCGCGGGGATGGCGTCACCCCCCAGAGGTTTCCCCCCAACCTCCGATGCCATCCCCCAAGGCGGCACCCAATTTCTTGAAATTCGACAGGGACTGAACAGCCGATGACAAACAAGGCATCCAGGAAAGAGAACCGGGCGCAGATCAATCTGGCGATGGGGCTTGTCGGCCTCATTGCGATCTGCAGCTTGCTGGCAATGAAGGCGACGGACAGTGTTCAGGATCTCACCATTTTGCCAGCTCTGGCCATGGTGATCTCACTGGGCATCATGTTCGCAACCCGCAACAGCGACGAATATACGCAGGGACTGTGGGTCGCCGGTGCCAATGCCGCCTTCATCCTGATTGTTTTCTGGGTGATCTTCCTGCCCTTCGTGGAAGGCTTCTACGATGGGGTGCGCGGAGACGAAGGCGGAATGGACTTCCCTGCCGATCTCGGTGGTTACGTCGCGATCTGCGCTTTCTTCCTGACCTTCAACATCAAGCGCCTGACGGGAGCATTGTGATGTCCTACAGGCCCACGACACAAGACCCCGAAGCCTCTGCACGCGCACATCGCGAGCGCCTTTACTTGATGACGCTGGCAAGCGGTGTGGCGAACATTGCAGTTCTGATAGTGCACGTCGGAGATGTTTTCAGTGCTTTTCTCGGCCCACTATTGGGCGGCATGTGCGGATCACTGATATTTGCTGGTATCAAAGGCAATACGGATAGTTACTACCGCGCTCTTGTCGGCCTGGGTCTGCGCTGGATGTCATTCGCGCTCGGCGTATTGGCACTGCTGCTGTGGACGCACACCGAAACTTCTTTGGTCGAATTGCTCATCCCGGCCTTCCCGAGGCTGACCGGTGACGCGTTCCTGCTCGCCCTCATACTTGGCCTCTTCTTCCACGCCGGATACGCCTTCGCCTATCTGCGCGACCAATTCCAATCAGAATAGGAAACGCGTTGTGAGTACAAAACCAACAACCGACCGCCGCCTCAATCGCTGGTATTACCGGCTGATGGATGTGTCCCTTGTGACATCGCTTATTCTATTTGCCATTTTCATAGCCGTCCGAGGCTTCGGCTATGATGCATCGTGGATGGACAGACCTGCCTTTCTATTCGTGTCCATTCCACTGGCCCTGCTCAGCCTGCCGCTCGCGATGGTACTGGTCCTCGCCCGCTTCATGCGGGACGAATATGCAGAGCAGTTGTTCCAACGTACGGTGGCTGTGATGGTCTATCTTGTCGCCGCAGTTCCCTTCATCTTCGTGGTTTCAGGCTGGACAACTTACTACATCATCGGCGGCGACGAAGCGCCGTGGATATACTCGTGGTTCAGTGAAACTCCGACGCTTTATGCTGTGCTGAAGAAGACATGGGAATTCTTCATGCTGATGTTCGTCGTCATCTTCCAAATACTGCGCTGGAAGGACAGCCGATGAACCGCTCCGCCACTTTCCCAACTTCTCATTCAATAACCGGAGGCCACCATGTTGGTTGATCCCAAGCGTTCTTTCGGACCATTCCTCGGCCTTGACCTTGTGTTCATTGCTCTCGGGATCGTTTCGGTAGCCATGCTTTTTGACAGCGGAATCGAGGGTGCCGACGCAATTCCTCCCGCAGCCGATCCGATCGTGACCGGGTTTGGCCTCTTGCTTGCAGTCGTTTTGGCAAGCTGGATTGCAGTCCTCGGTTCGAAGCTCGACCAGCGGATGAATGACGAGTTCGTCTACAAGGCAGTCACCCACGGTGCCGTTGCCTCGCTTATGGTCGGCCTCCTCTTGCACCTCGTCTTCGACATGCTGCCAACGGCAAGCTGGGGCTTTGGTGACCTCAGCAAGGACCGCCTTCTCGCAATACTGCTGGCCAGCTGGTCCATGGCCTACGCCATCAACCGTGTGCGGGGAACCGCCGCATGAACAACAAGCTCAAAGTCCTGCGCGCCATGCGCGACTGGAGCCAGGCGGAACTCGCCGGACGGCTCGATGTCTCGCGACAGGCGGTGAACGCGATCGAGACGGGCAAGCACGACCCTTCGCTCCCTCTCGCTTTCCGTATCGCCCGCCTTTTTGAAATGCCTATCGAGGAAATTTTCGATGACAGCGAAGGGTAACCGGCCATCCTGATTGCCCTCAATCCACTCCGAATTCATAACCCCCCAAAGAAGGAAAATTGATATGATCCGTAAGATACTCGCCTCGGCATCCGCCGCAGCTCTCGCCATCGGCGCGCTGCCGGCAACTGCCAATGCGCAGGACGAAGCTGGTCCCACCCCCGCCATGTGGACGGTGAGCGATGAAGATACGACTATCTACCTGTTCGGCACGGTGCATATCCTGCCCGAAGGCACGGAGTTCATGAACCCGACGATCACTGCAGCGCTCGAAGGTTCAGATCAGTTTGTATCGGAAGTGGATACCAGCATGATCCCGGAATATGATCCTGCCTCGGGCAACCCGCCGCCGCCTGAGCTCTTGGAAATCGCCCAGATGCAGGCGCGGATGGCGCAGCTCACCACCGGTGGCACGCTCCGTGAGCTGATGAATGAGGAGCAGCGGACGAATTATGAAGCAAGCATGGAGCGGCTTGGCCTGCCGGTAGCCGCATTCGACGGCTTCGAACCGTGGTTCGTTGCTATGACGATGATGCAGATAGCCTTCCAGCAAGCAGGCCTTGATCCCAGCGACGGTGTGGAGCGCCAGCTCGACCACCTTATTGAAGGCAAAGACCGTGCGGCATTCGAGAGCGTCGAGCAGCAGATGAGTTTCTTCGACACACTGCCCATGCCATCACAAATTGCCTTCCTCGGCGAAGGGTTGGAGGACATGGAAGAAATGAACACCATGTTCTCTGCCATGGTAGATGAGTGGATCGAGGGCGACCCGATCGGGCTCGCCCGCCTGATCAACGAGCCGATGAGCGAGGACCCGCACCTCTACTACAACCTGCTGACCCAGCGGAACTATGCCTGGGCGGAGTGGATCGACGAGCGCCTAGACCAGCCCGGCACAGTGTTTATTGCCGTTGGTGCCGGCCACCTCGCTGGCGAATACAGCGTGCAGGATTTCCTTGAACAGCGCGGGATTGCTGCGGAGCGCGTCCAATACTGATCCGCACTATCCTTGTAATGCTGGGGGTGCTGTGGCTGACAAGCTGCGGCGCCCTTGGCACGTCCGGGCCGGAGCGCGAATGGCCCGAGCCCTCCCCAGCGCTTTGGGAAGTGACGTCGCCGGAAGGGCAGATGGGATGGTTGTTTGGGACGATGCATTCTTTGCCTGATGGCCTTGAGTGGCAAACTCCGGAGTTCACGGCGGCATTTGCAGAAGCGGACTCCATTGCTGTCGAAGTTGCCGATCTTCAGCCAGCGAATGCAGATGATATCTTCTACGAGCTTGCCCTATCGCCAGATCAGCCCCGCCTTTCTCTGCGCTTGGAACCTGACGAGCGGCCTGCACTTATCGAACTTATGCAACGCGTCGGGGTGAGTGACCGCGACTTTGTTGACTGGGAGACCTGGGCTGCGGCACTTTCGCTCAGTAATTCATTGGCGGTTGGAGACCGGGACAACGGGGTTGATCGTATCCTGATCGCACAGGCCGCTGATAGTGGTACGCCAATTGTCGGATTGGAGACCTTCCGTGGTCAATTGTCATTCTTCGATGGTCTTTCTCCTGACGCGCAGAATGATCTTCTGTTCGACGTTGCCGAAGAGGCTCGGGACGACGATCCTGACGCACTCACCGAAGACTGGTTGACGGGAGACTTGGAAAGCCTCGAACGCGAAGCTTTTGGCGCCCTTACCAGGGGTTCGGAGCTGAGAGATGTGCTGGTCACACGGCGAAATCTGGCTTGGCTGGAAGTACTCGTCCGGATGATTGAGGCAGGCGAAGAACCTTTTGTTGCGGTGGGTGCCGGACATATGCTTGGCCCCGACGGCCTCCCGGCCCTCCTCGAAGCGCGCGGCTACACCGTCACCCGTATCCAGTAGTTGCAATTGCCACGATTGCTGCTAAACGCGCGCCTCCCCTGCCATGGTCATCCCTGGAGGCGTGGTTGATGGGGAGCACAATATGCATTTCGAAAGGCACGTATTATGAGCGACGCTCTTAAACTGTCGGCCGAGCTGCGCGAACGGGCTGGCAAGGGAGCCTCCCGTGCACTGCGTCGCGAAGGCCGCGTCCCTGCCGTGATTTACGGCGGCAAGGAAGAACCGACTACCATTCACGTTGAGGAAAAGGCTCTCGTCCAGCTCCTGGGCACTGGCCACTTCATGAACTCGATCGTGATGATCGAGGCCGACGGCGCTACCCACCGCACGCTGCCCAAGGATGTGGCACTGCACCCGGTGACCGATCGTCCCGAGCATGTCGATTTCCTGCGCCTTTCGAAGGACGCCAAGATTGTCGTCAACATTCCGGTTGTTTTCGTGAACGAAGCAGCCAGCCCTGGCCTCAAGAAGGGTGGCGTGCTGAACGTTGTCCGTCACGAACTCGAACTGAGCTGCGCGGCTGACAAGATCCCCGGCGAGATCGAAATTGACGTGACTGGCCTGGAAGTTGGCGATTCCGTACACATCAGCGCGATCACGCTGCCTGAAGGTGCAGAAAACAACATCGAACGCGATTTCACCATCGCCACGGTTGTCGCACCATCCGCCCTCAAGCGTTCCGAGAGCGAGAGCGAAGAAGGCGACGCGGAAGAAGCAGATGCAGATGGCGTGCCTGCTACCGAGCAGGGCGAAGATGCCGATGCAGCAGAGGAGCAGGAAGACAAGAGCGAATAGCCGCTATTATTTTCCGCTTTGGAAATTCACGAACGCCGGCCCTTTCGGGTCGGCGTTTGCTTTTGGGGGAACGCTCGCTAGAGGAACGCAATGCAGCTTTGGGTAGGCCTTGGAAATCCTGGACCGCGCTATGCGATGCACCGGCACAATGTCGGCTTCATGGCGTGTGACGTCATCGCAGATATGCATGACTTCGGACCCGTCCAGAAGAAATTCCAGGGCTGGCTGCAGGAAGGTCGCATCGGTGGCGAGAAGATCCTGCTTCTGAAGCCTGCGACATTCATGAATGAAAGCGGCCGCAGCGTGAGTGAAGCTTTGCGTTTCTACAAGCTGGATCCCGATGCGCTAACTGTGTTTCATGACGAGCTCGACCTGGCCCCGCTCAAGGTGAAAGTGAAACAGGGCGGCGGCCATGCCGGGCACAATGGACTACGATCAATCGATCGGCACCTTGGCCCCGATTTCCGCCGGGTGCGGCTCGGCATCGGACATCCGGGACATAAGGATCGTGTCCACGGGTATGTATTGGGCAATTACGCCAAGGAAGAAATGGACGGTCTTACCGATATGCTTGCCGCTGTCGGCGCCGAGGCAGACTGGCTCGCAAAAGGTGACGATGCCCGTTTTATGAGCGACATCGCGCTGCGGAGGCAGGGTTGAGGTGCAGTGAAGCGCGTTCTCAACATCGGGCCCTGCGGCGCGGGTCAATCGACTCGTGCCTTCGCCGTGGCGAAACGGACCGGCCCAAGCTCCTCCACAATACCCGCCCGCTTCCCGAAATGCGCTTGAAGAATTTCAGATCCGCTTCGCCTCTCCGTATGCAACCCGAGACTTGCCGGCGCGCGTTTAGTCGCCCGCCGCACGTTCGGCCAGTTCGCGGTCGAGGTCGGAAGCATTGGGACCGCGCAGGATCGGTGCAATAACTTGCCGCGCCTTGGCATACTCGCCAAGCGCCAGCAGGATTTTTGTATGGATCCGGGCGTGGGTGGCATTGTCCGGATCCCGGCGGTTCAGCGGAGCAAGTTGTGCCCACGCCTGCTCATACTGCCCTAGTTCGAGCAAGGCCTGACCGTAGAGACTGCGCGCATTATTGTGATTGGCGACATCGCTTTCATATTGTTGCAGCAGGTCCCGCGCTCCGGCCCAATTGCCGCCAAAACCCATCAGGCTGGCATCCAGATAGATGAATTCGATATCGGTAGGATAGGCTTGCCGGCCTCGCGCAATGATAGGGGTCAGGACGTCTACGCGACCCAGCTTGTCGAGCTCGCGAATAGCCCCCAGCATTGCCGGACGATCATTGGGTTCACGCTCCAGAATGGCGAGATAAGCGCGCGATGCGAGGTCCGGGCGGTTATCAAGCTCGGCAAGCCGGGCGGAGACGAAGAGCGTTTCGATCGCAGCCGGTGCAAGTAGCTGCGCCTGACCCACTGCGAAACGCGCGGCATCCGCGTCGCCGCGAGCAAGGTGGAAACTGGCAGTCGCAGTGAAGAGCTTGCGTTTGTCCCCATCAGCGTCGCGTCCGGCAAGGAAATGCTGTGCGGCTTCCGCATCGTTCCCCGCCATCGCGGCGGCGAGAGCGCGCAGCCGTGACGCCTCAGCGGTGGTATCGCCTTCCAGCATCGCAAAGGCCTGCTGGAACTCACCGGTCTGCAACATTGCTTCGGCTTCGATGCGGGTGATAGCTTGACCCGAGGCGCCGGCTTCCCGCAAACGGCCCAAGGTCAACAGAGCTTCGCCCCCCTGTCCCATGGCTAGCTGGATTTGCGCCAATAATGTCAGCGCCTCTATGCTGATTGGATCGTCTTGCAGCGCGCCGAGCACGTGCTCCCTAGCCTCGTGGTATTCCTGCGCCACGAGTGCTTCGCGCGCCTCATCCATCGGATCGGAAGACAACGCGCCGCAAGCTGCCAGAGGACTCGTAAAGAGAGCCGCAAAAAGAACGAGCTTCTTCATATTTTGGATTTTAGCGCAAAACAGGAAATTTTCGATGAAACGTCGGATTCCTTGACAAATTCATACTTTTTCGTCGCGCGTTAACCATGAAAATCCCGGAATTCTGGGATTGGCACGGCGGTTGCTTAGATATTGGTCAACCAAAGATATTGAGGACAATCCAGGATGAAGAAGTTTCTGACCGGTCTTGCGGCATTGGCCGTTACAGCAATGGCCGCTCCCGCAGCGGCGGAACCGATTTCGCTCGGTGCTGACGATGTTGGCAGCAGCTTCCAAATCGATTTTGACGGATTCTCGGGCGACAGCTCCAACACGATAAGCGATCTGACGGCTACGCTCATCCTTACGCTCGATAGCATTTCGGGAGATACCTACAATTTCTCGTACCAGATGCTGAACACCACGAGCGGCGATTTGACATCGAACATTTCCAGCTTCGCCTTCAACGTCGATCCCGATATCTCTGGTGCGAGTGTCGATGGCGCATACAGCTTCGCATTCGTTTCAGATGGTAGCGGCAGCGATCCGAGCTATCCGAACCAAATTGGCGCAGTGGATGTGTGTTTCAAGGCTGCCGATAGTGGCTCTTGTTCCAATGGTGGTGGCGTTTCGGAAGGCGATAGCGGTAACGGCACGCTCTCATTGCTCTTCGATCCGAGCGCGCCGGGTGAAATCACGCTGGAGGATTTCTTCATCCGTTATCAGGGTATTAGCGGTGCGGGCGGCGTTACTTCCGCCACCGGAGGTCAGACTTCGACCAGTGGCGGTACGACATCGACTGGTACGCCTGTCCCGGCACCGGGAATGCTGGCCCTGCTAGCACTAGCTCTCGCTTCTCTTGGCTTCTTCCGCCGTCGTCGTGACAACGATCAGCCGGAGCCCGCTTTCGCCTGATCCGTAGTTCAGAACTTTATCAAAAAAGGGCGTCACAATCCTGGTGTGGCGCCCTTTTGCGTTTAGGAAAAGGTCTATTCACCTAGGCGCCGCGTGCTTCCGCGAGATGGCGGTTAATCGTCGCATTTGTTGGGTCAAGCTCAGCCGCGCGTTCGAGCAGCAACAGTCCGCGCGAGCGGTCATTGCCCGTCGAGACCAGCAACCAGCCCAGCGTATCCATGATCGATGCATGTTCAGGCGCCAATTCATGCGCAAGTTCACCAAGGCGGATCGCTTCTTCAGGATTCCCTGCCCGACCATGGGCGTAGGCCAGATTATTGAGCACGAGCGCGTTACTGTTGCCTGTCCAGGCCCGCAATTCTTCATAGGCATCAATGGCTGTGCGCCAATTTTCGTTGCGTAAGGCTCTATCGCCTTCCGCAAGCAGTGTTCCTATCCGTTCCGATGGCGGCGCACTGGCAAGCGCAGTACCGATATCGCCCGATCTCCCCGTGGCGCGAGCTGCATTCGCAAACAGCGCGAGGTCTTGCGCCGTACCCGTCGCCGAGATCGCCAGCGGCCGAATTGTGTTGTAGGCTGCATCTGCGTTTCCGGCGTCGAATTGGGCCCGTGCCAACAAGCGGCGGATCGCAGGGCTGGCAGGCGAACGACGCAACAATGTTTGCAGTCTGGGCAAGGCCTGTTCCGGCAAATCGAGCTCAACCAGCGCGCGTGCATAAAGCAATTGCTGCGTCACGATGTCGCGCCGTTCGATCGGCTGCAGGATATCGCGAACCTTTGCCCAGTTGCTCTCTTCTGCAGCGAGACGTGCCTGAAGGTAGAGAATATCCGCATCGCCTGGCAAACGTTCAGCCATTTCATTGATCAGCGGCCGGACTTCATTGATCCTGCCCAGATCGCCCAGCACACCAATGCGCCCGAGAATCGCGATACGTGCCTCAGGCCATTCCTCGGCAGCGGCCGAGTAGTACTCCAGGGCACGGTTGAGATCGCCTCTCGCCTGCGCCACTCGGGCGCTTGCTATCAGCGGGTCGAGCCCAATCCCGTTGGCAGCGCGTGCCCGTGTTGCAAGGAGGTCGGCCGCCTGTGCGTCGCCCGCGTTGAGCATGAAGATGGCGTAATCAGCAAGCAAACGTGATTGGTCGCCGGGCTTTTCCATTCCTTCTTCAAAGGCAGACTGGGCCGATCGCACATTCCCAATTCCAATGTGGGACAAAGCTGCAATGCGCATTCCCTCCGCGCTCCCAAGGGCCTCTGCGCGCGATATTGCCTCTGCAAATTCACCGCGGAGGAGCAGGGCTTCGGCCATGAGAATCTCGAAGTCACCAGGTCGCGCGCGCAGATCATCGAGTCGAGCGAGCGAAAACGCTGCGCCTTCTCCATCGCCAATTTGCAATTGCGTGCGCGCCATCAACTCCAGCGCTTCTATATTGTCGACATCTTCTTGCAATGCACTCGCCAGATCAAGACGCGCCTCGGTGAAGCGATTTTCGGCGTAGGCCGCTTCTGCGCGGTCTATTCGTTCATCAGGTGAGAGACCGCAGGCGGAAAGCCCGAGCGCAAAGGCAGCCAGAGAAGCTGATTTGAAAAGCTGTTTCATAAAGCGGACCTAGTCGAAAGAGGTTGCGAAGCGGTTTATCCAGATTGGCCGGTCGTGACGCTGGCAATGTCTTGTACGGCTCGCTAAGGCGCGCGACAGGAACGAACATCTTTTAAAGGTAATTGCACATGGGATTCCGTTGCGGGATCGTTGGCCTGCCCAATGTCGGGAAATCCACCCTCTTTAACGCGCTAACCGAAACGCAAGCGGCGGAAGCGGCGAACTACCCGTTTTGCACGATTGAGCCGAATGTCGGACAGGTGTCCGTGCCCGATCAGCGGCTTGAGAAGATCGCGGGCATCGCCAAGAGCGCCAAGGTGGTCCATACGCAGCTGAGCTTCGTCGATATTGCGGGTCTTGTGAAAGGAGCCAGCGCAGGCGAAGGTCTCGGCAATCAGTTTCTCGGCAATATCCGGGAAGTGGACGCAATTGTGCACGTCCTGCGCTGCTTCGAGGATGACGATATCCAGCACGTTTCCAATCGTGTCGATCCGATTGCCGATGCAGAGGTAGTCGAGACCGAGTTGATGCTTGCGGATCTCGAAAGTCTCGAAAAGCGCGTCGATAACGCGGCAAAGCGGGCGACGGCGGGTGACAAAGAGGCGAAAGTTTTGGCCAGCGTGCTGGGGCAGGCGCTCGACCTCCTGCGTGATGGCAAGCCCGCGCGCCTTGTCGAACCCAATGACGAAGAGGAGGCCAAAGCCTTCCGTCAGGCGCAATTGCTGACTGCAAAGCCGGTTCTATATGTTTGCAACGTCGGAGAGGACGATGCGGCCAACGGCAATTCCCTGTCCGAGCGTGTATTCGAAAAGGCCGTTGCGGAGGGCGCACAAGCCGTTGTCGTTTCCGCCGCCATCGAAGCCGAGCTCGTGGCGATGGACCCCGAAGACCGCACCGAGTATCTTGGCGAACTCGGTCTTGAGGAAAGTGGTCTGGCGCGGGTTATCCGCGCGGGTTATCAGTTGCTTGGGCTAAAGACCTTCTTCACCGCAGGGCCCAAGGAATCACGCGCCTGGACCTTCCCCGATGGAGCGACTGCTCCACAGGCGGCAGGCGAAATCCACACTGACTTCGAAAAGGGTTTCATCCGCGCGGAAACGATCGCCTACGAAGACTATGTGGAGCTCGGAGGGGAAGCCGGGGCAAAGGATGCAGGCAAGTTGCGGCAGGAAGGCAAGGCGTACATCGTCCAGGATGGGGATGTAATGCTCTTCAAGTTCAACGTTTAAGCGAGAGCTGCGCCCTTTCGGCGACGGAAATATCGGCGGATGGGGGCAAAGAATAAGGCCAAAGCAATGCCGATGCCAACCAACAAAGGCTTCGCGAATTTCAGCAGGATGGCGAAGAAGCCTAACTGCTTGGCGACGGCTAGCCCTGCTCCGCTCGCAACCAGTCCGGCAAGACCGTAGCCTGCGGCTTCGTCGCTGCTGTCCTCGTAGTCTTCATAGCGAGCGCCGCGCATAAAGTTGGTGCTGTCCGCCAAGTCACGTGCTGCCGTCCGGATGGCAGGCAACTTGTCCATATCGGCAACAAAATTGAGGCTCAGCACGCCTTCACGCCCCAACAAGCGCAGGTCGTAAGCCAGGGCGTTTGTATCGCTGTCATCGAAATTGATTTCGCGCGCCCATATCAGGGCTTGACTGACAGAATCGTAATGCGGGTGCTGCGCCCATCCGACGACTTCGATAGTGGGATATCCCTGCTGGCTCCGTTCGAGATTTCCTGCCCTGGCATGCTCCCGCATTTCGCTGAGCAAGGCGTCGTAGTCCGCGCTTCGCGCGTCTTCGTTCGATACCCAGCCTGTCGCCTGATAGGTGACGAGCCCGCCCCAGCCCTCTTCTCGCGGGGATGCCCCGGCAGGCATGACGATTCCGATGACGCCATTGGCCTGATCGGGTTGATTTTCCCAGATATCCACGATGATCGTTCGTGCATCGGAGGCGCCGTAGAAATCGTATCGGTCACCCAGCTCCAGCTCTGCCTGTGCCTGCGACAGCACGATCGTTCCATTGCGCGGCAAGAGCCCGTCATCCGCCGCGGGCTGCGCGCTTGCAGCTGCCGCTACAAACGGCATGACAAGGACGAAGAATAGCGATGCAAGACGTCTCGGCATGCCATAGCCTTTAACAGGCAAGACTTACCACGGGGTGCACACGCAAAAAGAGGGCGGGAAGCAGCCTTGTGCTTTCCGCCCTCTTGAAAATGTTGTGCAGTGGAACGTTACAGACCCTGTTCTTCCGCTATGTGCGCTTGCCACAGTGCTGCAATCGGTGCACGCTCTCCGCCCACAGCGGCAAAGCGCGTGCTGGCAGCTTCATAGTTGCCCTGCATCGTCTGGCTGATGCCGATCAGCGTGTTGATCGTATCTCCATCGAAACCACGCTCTTCTGCCAGGGTGTACATCTCGACAGCCTGTGCATAGTCGTCGAGCGAGAAGAGCACGTCGCCGGCGTTCTTGGCGTCGAGCGCATCGCCGCTGCGACCTTCGGAAACAATTGCGCCGATACCGTTGCGGTCCACTGAGGAACGCGATTGGGCGATGCCGTTCACTTCGTTGTAATAGGCATCGCCAGCCTCTTGGAAAACCTCGACTTGGACGCCACGACGTAACACATCCAACACTTCATTTGACATGAGGCGCGGATCAATGGTTTCGATGTAGTCGGTCATATACGGGCGATCGACCAAAGCATTCTTGATCATCATCAAGCGATACAGATCGACACGGGCATCGTCTGACAAATCGAGCGTCTGCGCGCTGATGCGCAACCCATCGCTCCAAGAGCGTTCGCTGGGATACTCACTGATGAGCCGCTGGACAGTTGCATTCGTTTCCGCCTGCATACCTTCTTCGTAAGCGAACTGCAGCACGTTGCGCAGCCATGCTTCCGGAACCGGGTTGCCCGCTGCATCCGCTTCGGCAATGGCGCCGGTAAGGAAATCATATGAGCCGCGATCATTCCCCTCTTCCAAATATGTCCGGGCAATGAGATTCACGAGGTCGGTATCTTCAGGTACGTAGCCTGCCTGCAACGCAGCGTTCAAATACTCGCGAGCAGCACCATAATCATCGACCTCGATGGCGAAATTGCCAGCATACCAGTTGAAGAGACCAACTTGTTCGGGATCGACAAGGCCGCTTTCCAGACGCATAGCGATGCCACGTCGCTGCATCTGACGGTCGGACACCCCATTACCGATGGCAAGAATTACACGGCCTGCCATGTCACGATCGCGATCGTTTTCGATTGCCGCCTCCAGGCGCGGGATCATTGCCTGGGCAGCAGTAAAATCCTGCGTTTCGCCCTGGATGAGCGGAACGACCTCGTTGAATACCGTGCTAAAGCCACGCGAAGGCTCAACCTCGTCCTGTGCGATAGCCGGAACTGCAGAAGCGGTGACGCCAAAAGCGGCTCCCCCTGCAAGGGCCATGGCCATGGCTAAATGCGAGGATTTCCGGCGAGCGGAATTCAAAGCGCGAAACATCAATGTCTTCTCCTGAAAAACTTCTCTATTTGACGGCCTTTCGCCGCCGCGTCGTTCGAAGGGCGGTTATTCATACAACGCCCGAGATTGCAAATATGTCCTACATTTTGGGCGCTGAATGACGATTGAACGCAAACGCAAAACACCGTAGCTCGCCAACTTTCAGAAAATCGTTGTGAGGTGTGGAAAACCGCCGGTTCTCCCCCATTTGGAATGGGTGGAAATTAGCCTTTCTGGCCCCCTTCCCCTAACTTTCCAGCATATGTAAAACAACGATGGATCGACCTCCCCTGTGAGTGACGAAAATGACAATCTAAGCCCGGCCGCACCGTCCGACGAATACGAGCGCATCGATATCGTCGACGAGATGAAAACCAGCTATCTCGATTACGCGATGAGCGTGATCGTCAGCCGCGCTCTTCCCGACGTGCGGGATGGCTTGAAACCGGTTCATCGCCGTATTCTCTACGCCGCCCAAGTGGGTGGTTACACTGCTAATAAACCCTATCGCAAATCAGCCAAAATCGTCGGCGAAGTGATGGGCTCCTATCACCCGCATGGTGATAGCGCGATCTACGATGCCTTGGCTCGGATGGTGCAGCCGTGGTCGCTGCGCGTTCCGCTGATCGATGGCCAAGGCAATTTCGGTTCGATGGACCCGGATCCCCCGGCGGCCATGCGTTACACCGAGAGCCGCCTCGCGAAAGCTGCGGAGCCACTGCTCAACGATCTCGACAAGGATACGGTTGATTTCGTCGACAATTACGATGGCAGCGAGCAGGAGCCCTCGGTCCTTCCTGCGCGATTCCCCAACCTGCTGGTCAACGGTGCCGGTGGCATCGCAGTTGGGATGGCAACCAATATCCCGCCACATAACCTTGGCGAAGTGATCGATGGCTGTTTCGCCTATATGGACGATCCCGGCATCACCTCGGAACAGTTGCATGAAATCATCCCGGGGCCGGACTTCCCGACCTCGCCGCTGATCCTGGGCAAATCAGGTGCGCGGTCTGCTTACACCACGGGTCGCGGTTCGATCCTGATGCGTAGTCGACACGAGATTGAGACAGGGCGCGGAGACAAGCAGAGCATCGTGTTGACCTCAATACCGTACCAGGTTGGCAAGGCAGGCTTGGTTGAAAAGATTGCCGAGGCCGCAAAGGAAAAACGGATAGAGGGCATTTCCGACATTCGCGATGAAAGCTCGCGTGCCGGCGTGCGCGTCGTGATCGATCTTAAACGCGATGCAACGCCGGACGTTGTGCTCAACCAATTGTGGCGGCACACACCCGCGCAATCGAGCTTCCCGGCCAACATGCTCGCGATCCGCGGAGGACGTCCCGAAACGCTTGCCCTTCGGGACTTCATCCAGGCTTTCATCAGCTTCCGCGAGAAGGTTATCACGCGACGCACCAAATTCGAGCTCAATAAGGCGCGCGATCGGGCGCACGTCTTGCTTGGCCTGGTGGTAGCGGTTTCCAACCTCGATGAAGTTGTGGCGATGATCCGCGCTTCCTCCACCCCGGCGATTGCACGGGAAAAGCTGCTGGCAAAAGAATGGCCGATTGGTGACATTGCGCAATACATTGCCTTGGTTGAAGCCATCGAGCCGAGCGCATCTGAAGAGGGTGGCACCTATCAGCTTTCCGAACGGCAAGTTAAGGCCATTCTGGACCTGCGCCTGCAAAAGCTGACCGCACTGGGTCGGGACGAGATCGGCGACGAGCTGAAGGAACTCGCCGACCAGATCGAATACTATCTCTCCATCCTGGCGGACCGGGCCAAGCTTTACGGCGTAATGCGAGGGGAGCTCCAGGAGGTGCGCGACCAGTTCGCAACCCCGCGCATGTCGGAAATTGCGCCCGCATGGGACGGGATCGAGGACGAAGACCTCATTGAGCGGGAAGAGATGGTCGTTACCGTTACCCATGGCGGCTATATCAAGCGCACTCCCCTTGCCACATTCCGGGCGCAGGCGCGCGGCGGCAAGGGCCGCAGCGGCATGGCGACGAAAGACGAGGACGCTGTTGTCGAAATGTTCGTAACGTCAACGCATAACCCTGTGTTGTTCTTTACGAATACGGGCCGGGTCTATCGCCTCAAGGTCTGGAAGTTGCCCGAAGGCGGGCCGCAGACCAAAGGCCGTCCGATGGTCAACCTGTTGCCGCTGGGCGATGGCGAACGCGTCACCAACGTGTTGTCGCTACCCGAGGACGAGACCGATTGGGAAGCACTGAACATTATTTTCGCCACCGAGCAGGGTATGGTCCGGCGCAATTCGATGGATGCTTTCACCAACGTACCGAGCAATGGAAAATACGCGATGGGCTTCGTCGAGGGCAGCGGTGATCGCCTCATTGGCGTCGAACTGCTGACCGAGAAACAGGAAGTCTTTCTGGCTTCCGACGCTGGCAAGGCGATCCGCTTTTCCGCTACCGACGCACGTGAAACCAAGAGCCGTACAGGTATAGGTGTGCGCGGCATGGCATTGAAAGACGGGGCGAAGGTCGTATCGTTGGCCATCCTCCAGCGGCTTGAAGCCGATATGGAGACGCGCGAAGCTTATCTTCGTTCGGCAGCATGGAAGAATAACGGTGCCGAGGTTACCCTGCCGGCCGATCAGGCGGAAGCGCTGGCTGAGGATGAAGAGTTCATTCTGACGCTCACCGCGAACGGTTACGGAAAGATTAGCTCAGCCTATGAATACCGCACAATCGGTCGTGGCGGTCAGGGTCTGGCCAATATTGGTGAACCAACCGACAAGGATCGCAACGGCCCTGTGGTCGCGAGCTTCCCTGTACGCCACGGATCTCAACTAATGCTCGTGACTGATAGGGCAAAACTGATCCGCTTACCCATCGACTTCCGCCATCTCGTCGAAGGCGGTTTCGAAGAGCACAAGGGCTTCTCGGTCTATGGCCGCAGTTCGTCAGGTGTGCGTATTTTCAACGTGTCCAAGGGCGAGACCATTGTTGGCGCCGCCCTTATCGACGAGGATGAGAGCCCTGAGAACGAGGCTGAGGAAGCCGTGGTCGAAGAGATGCTCGAACGCCGCGGCGGCGGGGACGAAACGGAGCCGGATACGACGGTAGATCGAGACGGCAATTGAGAGGGATAGGAGGGTTAATCCAGCCCGCCTTGCACCACCTGTAATTCCGGATCCCGCTTCCTTAGCGTCGTGACCACTCCTACGGTGATCAGGAACATGCCGAGATAGTATATCGGCCAGACGAGATAGTGCGGAACAGCGCTGCCAGAGAGCGGCCCCATTTCGCTAAAAATCAGCAAATCCGAAATCACGAACAGAACCGCCCCCGCTCCGACTCTAAGGCGCGGAAAATTGCTCGCCAATGCTGCCGCTGCCATTGCGCCCAATGCCAGCGAATAAAGCGCGACCAACGGTTGCAAGCCTTCGTTATAGGGCAGGAAATAGGCCACCAGCGGCGTGCCCAGAAGAAGCAAAAGAAATAGCAGGCTGTCTCCGCCCTCGAGCCCTTCCCGCTTGTTCCGCCAGAACGTCAGCAAGGCGATGGTGTGGAAGCCGATGAAGGCCACGGCCCCTGCAATCAAGTCAATCTCGATAGCCATGTCGCCGATGGAAGCGAAAGCTAGCGCACCGGCAAGCATGTGAGCATCGCGGCTGCCGTGCCGTAACAAGGCGTAAAGAGCCAGAAACGCCACGGCGCTGCCTTTAATCGGGATCAGGTATAAACCGGGTAGATCGGTGACCTGCAAGTAGAAATAAGCGAAGGATGCCACAAGGCTCAGCACCAGATACGGACGTTTCTCGGCAAGTGCGCGGTGGGGCATGTGTGTTGCCTAGCCGTGAGGCTTTGATTGCACCAGCGCGCAAACGCACTTATCTGCCGCCCCAATGGCACATCAGGTACACATCATTGGCGGCGGCCTCGCAGGGAGCGAAGCTGCATGGCAGCTGGCGCAACGCGGCGTGAAGGTGCGCCTCTCCGAAATGCGCGGCAGCGGCAAAGGCGAAACGCCTGCGCACCAGACAGACGGTCTCGCGGAGCTGGTCTGCTCGAATTCCTTCCGTTCCGATGATGATACCAAGAACGCCGTCGGTCTGCTGCATCATGAGATGCGACGGCTCGATAGTCTTGTGATGTCCGCTGGCGAGAAAGCGCGCGTCCCGGCCGGCAGCGCGATGGCAGTAGATCGCGATGTGTTCAGCGCAGAGGTCCAAAAGGCGCTGCAGGACCATCCCAATATCGAGATCATTCGCGAGCTTGTAGAACAGTTGCCCGACGAAGGGCTTACTATTGTCGCTACCGGCCCGCTCACTGCGGTTTCGCTCGCAGAGAATATCGTAAAGGCGACGGGCGAAGACCGTCTCGCTTTCTTCGATGCGATTGCACCGATCGTTTACCGCGACAGCATCGATATGAGCAAGGCTTGGATACAATCCCGCTGGAACAAGCGTACCGATGCTTCGAACGAGGATGGCGATTACATTAACTGCCCGATGACCAAGGAGCAGTATCTTGCATTCCATCAAGGCTTGCTGGACGCCGAGAAGGGTGAGTTCAAGGCTTGGGAAAAGGACACCCCCTATTTCGATGGTTGTATGCCTATCGAGGTGATGGCGGAGCGCGGCGTAGAAACGCTGCGCTACGGCCCTATGAAAGGCGTAGGCCTCGATAATCCCTACGATACCAGCGAAGAACATCCGCAGGGCAAGTGGCCTTATGCGGTCGTGCAACTGCGGCAGGACAACAAGCTGGGAACACTGTGGAATATGGTCGGCTTCCAGACCAAGATGAAATATGGTGCCCAAGTTGAACTATTCCGCACGATTCCCGGTCTGGAAAATGCAGAATTCGCGCGACTTGGCGGAATGCATCGCAACACCTTCATCAATTCTCCTGTCCTGTTGGACCGGCAACTGCGCCTGAAAAGCGCACCACATATCCGTTTCGCCGGTCAGATCAGCGGATGCGAGGGCTACGTCGAAAGTTCGGCTGTCGGCTTGCTTGCCGGTCTGATGGTGGCCAGTGAATTGCGCGGTGAAAATCTAGCGCCGCCTCCGCCGACTTCGGCCATGGGTGCGCTGCTCGGTCATATCACGGGCGATGCAGAAGCGCGTTCATACCAGCCGATGAATGTGAATTTCGGGCTGTTCCCCACGCTGGAGCACGTCCCGAAGAAGCAGCGCAAGGAAGCCTACACAAACCGCGCGAAAGAGGACTTTGGCGCGTGGCTATCCGGTCTGGGCGCTGTACCCGCCTAGCACTCGCAGCGAGGCCTTGAGTTTCGACGGGGTGCGGGCGCACTTGTGGCGAACTCCGCCTGGGTCAGTTCGTTATTGCCGTCACCATCCATTTCGTCGAAGCGGGTTGCTGTCGTGATGGCCCATTCCTCGAATGTCAGCAAATTGTTGCCATCGGTATCCAGCCTGCGAAACGCAGTGGTCCGGGAGGAGAGCATTTCGTTGCGTGTGATCTTGAGATCGCGGTTACGATCATAGCGAAAAAAACGCCGCTGTTCGCGGGTCAGTTCGCTCGCTTCAGGAGGCGAAGGCCCTTCAAGGTCCGAAACGTCCGCGCTCGGCAACGCTTCAGGGTCTTCGACGCGTGCTATTTCACTGTCAGGATCCGGAGGTGGCGCCGCCTGCTCGACCTGTGCTCTGCCCTGCATCCAGAACAGGCCAATTGTTACCAGGACTAGGGCCCCGAAAGCGCCAAGCAGAATACGGTTCATGGAAACGCTCCTTCGCTCATACCCTACGCTAACGCCCTGTAATGCCAACCCTGATTGCAACGAGCATTGCACGCGGACTTTCTAGAAGTTCTGTTCGATCTGCGGCCTTCGCGCGCCTGGTAAGGGCATGCAGCACCGCGAGCGGACGCATCTCGCGGGAAAGCTGCACGCGTTTCCATCGTTGCTCGCGCAGTGCATCAGTCACAAGTTCAATCTCGGACTCGTCGCTCAGGCGTTGGACCAGATCGTGCATTGCGACCTCCTTGGACGCCTGCTCGACCGGACCGTGTGGTTGCTTGCTATCAATCGCGTCGCCAAGCGCTGCCCACGCCAGCGATTTGCCACGCAGATAACTCGCCAGCGATGGGCGATCGAATGTTTCCCCAAGAAGCGTCTCATAGCCATCGACCAGCGGTACCCACCGCGTCAAATCACCGGGGAACTGCTGTAGCAGTGCAAACAGGGGTTCTCCGACTGGCCACTCGTTTGCATTCTCCGAAAGACGGTCACGCCACCATGCGAGCTTGATCTGGGCAATCATGGGCTCGCCATCACCAGCGACGATCATCGCCAACCTTTGCTCAAGTGCCATCAGCGCAAGAACAAACGTACGCGTTCTTGCGGGTGCGTAACTCAGCGCGAGGCGATGCGAGAGTGGCAGGGTTTCGAGCAGAGTCTCATCCATGCCGCGCGGGTGCCGTTTAGTCGGCGCTGCGTCAACTTCCCCGTTCGCGCGTTCGCACCGCTGTCGTTTGTTACCAAACCCCCGACCAACAATTCTCTCTTGCGCGACCTGGCGGAAAAGCGCGGTTGTAATCGTGGACTGTTTGTTAACTACAGCGTTTTAGAAACAGGAAACCACACATCGGCTATGCCAGCGCATTGCTATAGATATCACTGTCAGAACAGGCCTGTTTATGATCACCAAGATCCGTCGACACATCGCAAATATGGCTGGTTGTTCCTCAGGGAACGCCACCCTTCTCGTCGCGCTGGGCATGCCGGTCCTGATCGGCGGCGCCGGTCTCGGCGTGGACATGACGCAATGGTATATGTGGAAGCGCGAACTTCAGTTCGCTGTTGACCAGTCCGCCGTTGCGGGTGCTTGGGCGATGGCAGATGAAGACACAGAAAGTACGTATCAGCAGCGAGCTTTGCAGGAATTCAACGCCAACCTCTCGGTAACCGACGATTTCAACGATGCACCGAGCATCACGCTTGCCGATTATGCCGGTGGCAATCTGAACTCCGTCGCGGTATCGGCAACAGCGACAAAAACACTGCCTTTCACCAATTTCCTGGTGGGCGGTAGCACTACGATCTACGCCTACGCTCAGGCAAGTTTCGAGGAAGGTACGACCTTCACGAGCTGCCTCGTGGCGCTTGACGAAGAAGAAACGGGCGCACTGACCATCGGCGGTAACTCGGTTCTGACCGCTAGCTGTGGTTTGGCCGCACTATCTGTTGCCGACGAAGCCATTTCGGTGGACGGAAATCCGACCGTCGATGCCGGGTGGATCTTGGCCGCAGGCGGTATCGACCAGTGGTTGAAGGATAACACAGATGATATCATCCTTGAGCACATGGAGGGTCTCTTCGATCCCTTCGGCGAGCTCGAGCCGCCAAACCCTACAGAATCGCAGGTAAACCGCAGTTACAGCTGTTCGTCGGAGCCGGATACGACCCGTGCCACCGAATCTGTCCGCACCGTCGTCACCTACGACTATTATCAAGGCTCGAGCGAACGCAATGCGACCGGTTGGGCGAACGGTGAAGCTAAAGCCGATACCGATAACACCGTTCAGGTCTACGAAAAGATCGTTCCTAACGGCACGACAGAAGGTCAAACCGCAACCGGCACAAGCGATGTCTGGAGAAAAATTGGTGCTGAAACGGGCACCAACCAAAAATGGGAACGGATGCGCACGACTACGACAACCACGTATTCCAATGTCGTTGTGGAACAGGGAGCGGGTGCCGGTAATCTCCGGCCAGGCACGTACGCCGACCTGCAGATTTCCTGTAATACGGTGTTCGCCCCTGGTGTCTACAACATCGTCGGCGGTGGCCTGAAAATTCCAGGTCAGTATGAAGTGACCGGTTCTGCGGTGATGTTTGTGCTTTATGACGGTGCCTATGTCGACATTACCGGGGGTGCAAACGTGAACCTGACGGCGATGCAGGCATCGGATCTGATGGCTATCGGTGTATCGCAGGACGATGCCAATGATCTGGCTGGCATGCTTGTCTTTGAAGACCGCAGTTCGCAAGGTAGCAACAAAACCAAATTCAACGGCACCGCCAACACAATTCTGAACGGCGCATTGTATTTCCCGACCAGCGGCGTGAGTTTCGCGGGCACCATAGGCGTGACCAGCCAATGCCTGATGATCGCCTCTGCGACGATCACCATCACCGGCACCACCAATATGTCGACGTTCTGCCCCGGTGGTTCTTCGGAAGACACTACTGTCGTTTCGACAGCTGCACGTGTTCGATTGGTGGCATGACGATGATGTGCGCCCCCACCCGTATTGCGCAACTAAAGTGCAACGAAAACGGCTCGATGGCTATCGAGACTGCTTTTGTTGCACCGATTCTGCTTGTTCTGGCTCTGGGCGGCTTTGAAGTCAGCTCTATGGTCGCGCGTCAGACAGAATTGCAAAGCGCCGCCGCAGAAGCGGCCGCCGTGGTTCGTGCGACAATTCCGGAAACGGCTGAGCAGCGTACAACGGTGCGTGACATTCTGGCGACGTCTACCGGCATTTCTTCCGAGAATATCACCGTTGAAGAAGTCTATCGCTGCGGCACTGCCGCCGCATATACGACCAATGCGGAAAGCTGCGGCTCGGGTGTGGAGTACAAGTTTATCAAAGTGGATATCAACGACACCTACACGCCGGTGTGGACGAAGTTTGGTGTGACCTCCGGCTTTGATTTCAATGTCAGCCGTACGGTACAGATCGGGTGATGGCCATGCGCACATTGATATCTCGCCTTCGTAACGACACTGTAGGCGCGGCCGCGATTGAATTTGCACTACTTGGCCCTGCATTCATCGTCATGATGCTGGGTGTACTGCAGGTCGGGATGGGGCTGCAGAGTTACAACGCAATGCGGAACCTTTCTGCAGACATATCGCGCTATGCAATGGTGCAATATCAAACCGGAAATACGATCTCGAATTCTCAGCTGCGCTCATGGGGGCGTAACCATGCCCAGGGCGCGCCGTATCTGATGGATCCGGATCGCCTCGGCATGACGATTGCCGATGCAGACACACAGCGCGTTGCGGGAGCGAAAGAGCTGACGATCACCGTAACCTATCGTATTACCAGCGTGCTCGAGTTCATTGACATCAATGGACCAACACTCGATTTCGAACGCCCTGTATTCCTGCTCGACGAGAGCGCCTAGACCAGACCGACAGCTGTTCTGGTCCATAAATCCCTTTTGCAAATGATGAAGATTTTAACCAAATCCGTTGGGATCTGGATCAAACATTGGCGGTAGATGCGGAGCCATGGGAGCTCCGTCTTTACCGCCTGACAGCATTTGCGTCGGAATGCTGAAACGCCTTGCGCGTGATCCGTCCGGCAACGTGATGGCCATGATGGCCGCATCGCTCTTCCCCCTGCTGGCGCTTATTGGTGGCGGCTTGGACATGGGCCGCGGCTATCTCGCGCAAAGCCGGCTGCAAGCCGCGTGTGACGCGGGCACCCTTGCCGCGCGCAATCGCATGGGCAACCAGGCGGCCGTCGACGGCACGATGCCATCTGATGTCGCCGAAGTCGGGCAGCGATTTTTCGAATTGAACTTCCGCGACGGGGCCTACGGAACGGAGAACCGGACCTTCACGATGGAGCTGGAAGGCGATTTCTCTATCAAAGCGTCTGCGACGGCGGATGTCCCGACGACATTGATGGCTGTGTTCGGCTTTGACGAGCTGTCCGTCACCGTTGATTGCTCGTCTCTCCAGACCTTCCCCAATCTCGACATCATGATGGCACTCGATGTGACCGGATCGATGCGGCACACCAATTCCGGTGACTCCATGACTCGTCTCGATACGCTACGGCAGGTGATCCGGAATTTCTACACGACGCTAGATTCCAACAAGGCTCCGCAGACGGTCCTTCGTTACGGCTTTGTGCCCTATAACGCGAACGTGAATGTCGGGCACTTGTTACGCGACGAGTGGGTCGTAAACAGCTGGACTTATCAAGGCCGTGAAGACACAGGCATTCGCCTCTCTAACGAAGACATCAGCTATACCTACTATCGGGGGTGGAGCGAAATTTCCGGTAGCCGAACGGGCTGGGTTCTTTATTCCACCTATCCTGCGACCTGGTATGAGGGTGAAACTGTAGACCAGGCCGGATACTACCGCTGCGTAGGTTCGCAGCCCGCAAATTCGTGGGATACAATAACGACGATCGACGAAAATTCGACCCGTACTCAAATACAAACCGATCCGCCTGCGGTCATGTATATCAGCGATGGCGAGAAGCTTCACAACGGCACGCGATATCGGACGCACCGGAGTGGCGACACTTGTGAAGTACAATCGAACACCGACACCAACTATCTCCAGTCGTTTGAGCAAGTGCGAGTCGTACCATCGCTGGACCGTATCGTCTGGCAATATGCGCCTATCTCGCGCGATGTTTCCAACTGGCGTTCTGAAACCAACGGCTGCATCGAGGAACGTGATACGTACATTATCGACGATTACGACAATATCGACTTCACGCGTGCACTCGATCTCGACATCGATCTCGTTCCGTCGAGCGGGAACGCGTCAACGCAGTGGCGGCCACGCTATACCGACAACAGTTATGCACGTTCGCTGGACACTTCTGGACGTGGTAGTTTCACGAAACGCATTGTGCGCACGTCAGACGAATACGCGGACGCCGGAAACTGGTGGTCGTCCGACTGCCCGCCTGCCGCAGCCAAGCTGGCCGAAATGACGTCGGATGAGTTGGATGCTTATCTCGAGACATTGCACCCCGATGGTTCTACACACCACGATATCGGCATGATCTGGGCGGGACGTTTGCTTTCGCCAACCGGGCTTTTCGCATCGGAAAACTCCAGCGGAGAAAACGATACGCGTGGGCGGCACTTAATCTGGCTTACGGACGGACGCACCGAGCCTTATGACATCTCATATAGCTCTTACGGGATTGAAGGTCTGGATCAGCGTCGCTGGGATCCCAATGGGAGGGAGACGATCAGTTCGGTCGTCGAAAACCGTTTTCTTGCCGCCTGCCGTCAGGTCAAGAACCGCAACATCACTGTGTGGGTGGTAGCCTTCGGCACAAGCCTGAATCCGATCATGGAGGAATGTGGCGGCGCGGGGCGAACATTCCAAGCCGGCAACGCTGAGGAGCTTGGTAACGCTTTCAATGAAATAGCGCGCTCTATGAGTGAACTGAGGCTCTCCCGCTGATGGGTAAACTTTTCCTCTCAATCCTGCGCGATGAAACGGGAGCTACGCTGGTAGAATTTGCGCTGGTCTCACCAGTTCTGGTTCTAACCTTGATGGGACTTTTTGATCTGTCGTATAACTATTACGCGGAAACCATGATTGAAGGCGCGATCCAGAAGGCTGCCCGCGATTCTACAATTGAGGCCTATGCGAATAACGGCGCAGTACTCGATCAGCGTGTACGCCACGCAGTTCAGACCGTGGTGCCTTCAGCCGCTGTAACCTTCGAACGATCTGCCTATTCCAGCTATTCCGACTATGGGCGACCAGAGGATTTCACGGATACCAATAGCGACGGGGCCTGCAACGATAATGAGCCGTTCGTGGACACCAACGGTAATGGTACATGGGACCAGAACAGGGCGCTGACCGATACAAACGGGGCGAGAGATGCCGTGTTGTATGATGTAGAGGCAACCTACGACCGCCCCTTCCCCATGGCTGAATTGATCGGACTTGAAGACACGGTAACCGTGAAGGCCCGGACCATTCTGCGCAACCAGCCTTTCAGTTTCACCGAGTCGGTTGAAACGATTGGGAATTGCACATGATCGGCAAGGTCGTCTTTACTCCACATAGACTGACTCGCGATACTTCAGGCGTCGCGCTGACCGAGTTTGCCCTAACCTTTCCCTTTCTTCTGGGTGTTGGACTGATGGGGCTGGAGACCGCCAACCGTGCGTTGATCGAAATGCAGGTGGCACAGCTGGCCACGCAGATTGCCGACAATGGTTCACGCATCGGTGAGAGCGATGTCCTTGAGGATCGCAAGATTTACGAAGCCGATATCAACGACCTTTTCTACGGTGCACACATTCAAAGCGGCAATGGCGTCAGGATTTTCGAGCATGGCCGTGTGATCATGAGCAGCCTGCAATATGACGACGATACCGGCGGGCAATATATCGACTGGCAACGCTGCGCGGGCAAGAAGAACCATCAAAGCCAGTACGGTGACGAGGACACGGCGCAATCCAACCTCGCCGATGGCATGGGGCCTCCCGATGCCAAGGTAATTGCCTTTGAAGGCGTGGCAGTCATCTTTGTGGAAGTCGCGTACAACTATCAGCCGCTCATCGGTGATACATTTGCGTTTGGCGATCAGGAGGTGAGGTCGATTTCGAGCTTCGTCGTTCGTGATGATCGTGATCTCACACAGATATACCAGCGCGATCCCGATAATCCGGATCCCGTAGCCAGCTGCGATATCTATGGTGGCTCAGTTCATGATCCAGTTGCCACCGGCAAGTCTGCCTGAGCCGCTCATCCGATCTGCTTTCGGACGTCAGTCCGCGTAGCAGACCTTCTTGCACGCTTCGACAACTTTGGCTTTGTCAATCAGCGCGAGCTTTTCCAGGTTCGCTGCATAAGGCAGCGGCACATCTTCATTACAGACGCGGGTTACTGGTGCATCAAGATGGTCGAAGCCCTCCTCCATGCAGATCGCAACAATTTCGGACGCGATCGAACAGGTTGGCCAGCCTTCTTCGGCGATAACGACGCGGTTGGTCTTTGCCAGTGACGTCAGCACAGCTTCCTTGTCTAGCGGACGTAGCGTGCGCAGGTCGATCACCTCGGCATCTATGCCTTGCTCCGCCAATTCGTCTGCTGCCTGAAGAGCCACACCCACGGCAATCGAATAGGACACGACGGTCACGTCGTTACCTTCCCGCATAATGCGCGCCTTGCCGATTGGCAGGACATGGTCATCCAGCTGGGCCACTTCAAAAGTTTGTCCGTAGACCAGCTCGTTCTCCAGGAAAACGACCGGGTCTTCACTACGGATTGCAGCCTTCATTAGGCCCTTGGCGTCCTGTGCATCATAAGGCGCGATCACAATCAGTCCGGGAACGCTGGCGTACCAAGGGCCGTAGTTCTGGCTATGTTGCGCGCCGACACGGCTCGCCGCACCATTCGGGCCCCGGAATACGACGGGGCAGCGCATCTGCCCACCCGACATGTAGTTGGTCTTCGCAGCCGAATTGATGATGTGGTCGATCGCCTGCATTGCGAAATTGAACGTCATGAACTCAACAATCGGACGCAGGCCGCCCATTGCCGCGCCCGTACCAATGCCGGCAAAGCCGTACTCGGTGATGGGCGTGTCGATCACGCGCTTGGGCCCGAACTCGTCGAGCAGGCCCTGAGTCACCTTGTAGGCGCCCTGATACTCGGCGACTTCTTCACCCATAACGAATACGCGTTCATCACGACGCATTTCCTCGGCCATACCATCGCGCAAAGCTTCGCGTACTGTCAGCTTGACCATGTTGGTTCCCACAGGAATGTCCGGATCTTCTGCACGCGGTTTCGCCTCGGGCTTTTCGGCCCGCTGCGTGATCTCGGCTTCGGAACCTTCCTGACCAACATCTTTCCCGTCACCAGCGCCATCTTCCACTTCATCGCCAACGGACGGCACTTCAATGTCCGAAGCGTCTTCACCCTCGCCCGCCAGAATGGCGATAACTGTGCCGACCTTCACTTCCTCTGCACCCTCGGCGATCAGGATCTTGCCGACAGTCCCTTCGTCGATGGATTCGAATTCCATCGTAGCCTTGTCTGTCTCGATCTCTGCGAGCACATCCCCTGCGGAAACCGTGTCACCTTCTTTGACAAGCCATTTGGCAAGCGTGCCTTCTTCCATGGTCGGAGAAAGAGCGGGCATTTTGAGTTCGATAGCCATCGATCAATACTCCTCCACCAGAACATCGGTGTAGAGTTCAACTGGGTCCGGCTCGGGAGAATTTTCGGCAAAGTCGGCAGCTTCGGCAACGATGGCGCGAATCGACTTATCGATGTCTTTCAACTCTTCTTCTTTCACTTTGAGCTTCATCAAATCGGCCTTGGCGCGTTCTATCGGGTCGTTCTTTTCGCGCTGATCCTGCACTTCTTCACGAGTGCGGTATTTGGCTGGATCGGACATGGAGTGGCCACGATATCGATAGGTTTCGCATTCCATCAAAACGGGACCATTGCCGTCACGCACGTGCTTGAACGCTACCTCGGCGGCCTGACGCACTTCGAGCACGTCCATGCCGTTCACTTTCATGCCCGGGATCCGGAATGCCGCGCCGCGGCGGTAGAATTCGGTCTCTGCTGAGCTGCGCCGCACGGCGGTGCCCATGGCGTATTGATTGTTCTCGACCACAAACACCATGGGTAGCTTCCACAGCGCCGCCATATTCATTGTCTCGTAGACCTGTCCCTGGTTAGCTGCGCCATCGCCGAAATAAGCGAGGCAGAGCCCGCCATCTTCGTTGTATTGATGTGCCAATGCTAGGCCACCGCCCAGAGCGACCTGCGCGCCCACAATACCGTGGCCGCCATAGAATTTATGCTCGGTACTGAACATGTGCATCGAACCGCCCTTGCCCTTGGAGATCCCTGCGGCACGGCCTGTAAGCTCCGCCATGATGACCTTGGGATCGATACCGTAGGCCAGCATGTGGCCGTGATCGCGGTAGCCCGTGATCACGCTGTCCGTATCGTTATCGAGAGCGGACTGCAGCCCGATGGCAACCGCCTCCTGCCCGATGTAAAGGTGGCAAAAGCCGCCGATCAGACCAAGGCCATAAAGCTGGCCGGCCTTTTCCTCGAAACGGCGGATGAGTAACATCTGCTCGTAGAAATGCAGCAGTTGGTCCTTGTTTGCCTTGAACCGCTTGCTCTTCTCAAGAGTATCCTGAAGTGTCTTCAGCGCGAAGTCATCGTCTGTCGCGGCAGGATTGTTGGTCTTCTTGGCCGGGGCTTTCTTCTTCCCGGAGGTGGAGGCTTTTGCCAAGGCGTTTCCCCTTTTTTCGGCCCTGTTTACCAGGGTTATCGAGCGTCGGAATTTTCCGATGCCTATGGATCAATTGCCGGGGGCTGGCAACGTTCCGCATACGAATTTTGCCAATACGGTTATAATGGTTTTTGTCGCAAACCAGAATCGCGCTTGCCTAGTCGTCTGCGTTTAGCTCGACGACTATGTCATCCTTGTGCGCAACGCCCAAGTCACGTCGCACCAGCTCATCGGCCAAGTCTTCATCGACATTATTGGGATCGAGAAGATCCACACGGTTTTCCAGGACGGCGCGTTCTTCTTCAAGCTCGGAAATTCGCGCATTATGCTCTTGAAGCTGGCTTGATTGGTCGCTCCACGCGAGCAAGCCAGATGGTCCGATCAAAGCCAAAAGGCCGATGAGGATCAGCACGAGCAAAGCGGCGGCGTTGACCACCTTCTCCCGAACCACATCCCGTTTGTTTATCGAACCGTTCATCGTTTCCTTGAATCACACCGGGCATATGCTTTCAAGTACAATGCGGACGTGTGTCCTCATAATGCGGTGAATTGGTATCTTGCGAGAAATCGGCAAAAAGGTTACATATGAAACTATGACTGATCTCTTTGAAAATCCAATCGGCCTAGATGGCTTCGAATTCGTCGAGTTCTGTGCGCCGGAAATGGGCGTGATTGAACCTGTGTTCAAGGCAATGGGTTTCACCCATATTGCCACTCACCGCTCAAAAGATGTGCAACTGTGGCGTCAGGGCCAGATCAATCTCATCCTGAACTACGAGCCGCGCAGCGCGGCCTGGTATTTCGCCCGCGAGCATGGTCCTTCCGCCTGCGGCATGGGTTTCCGCGTCAAGGATGCTGCGAAAGCCTATGACGAGCTGATAGAGCGTGGGGCGGAGCCAGTCGATGTCGAAACAGGCGTGATGGAGCTATACATCCCGGCCATTCGCGGCATCGGCGGGGCGATTATCTATTTGATCGACCGCTACACCGACGAAAGCAAGGAAGGCCTCTCGATCTATGACATCGACTTTGAGTATCTGGAAGGTGTCGAAAAGTGGCCGGAAGGTGCCGGCTTCAATGTAATCGATCACCTGACGCACAACGTCTACAATGGTCGCATGAAGTACTGGGCAGATTATTACGAGACGCTCTTCAACTTCCGCGAAATCCGTTTCTTCGACATCAAGGGCGAATATACCGGCCTCACCTCCAAGGCGCTGACTGCGCCAGACGGAAAAATACGCATTCCGCTCAATGAAGAGGGAGAAGGTGGCAAGGGCCAGATCGAAGAGTTCCTTCGCGAGTTCAACGGCGAAGGCATCCAGCACATTGCGTTGATCTGTGATGACCTTCTGACCTGCTGGGACCGGCTCAAGGAATTCGGGGTTCCATTCATGACCGCACCGCCGGAAACCTACTACGAAATGCTCTCCGAGCGCTTGCCCGGACACGGTGAACCAGAAAACGAGCTCAAGGCGCGCGGCATACTACTCGACGGCACCACCGAGGGCGGACAGCCTCGCTTGTTGCTGCAGATCTTCGCAGAAGCGCAAGTCGGGCCAGTGTTCTTTGAATTCATTCAGCGCAAGGGTGATGAAGGCTTTGGCGAAGGAAACTTCAAGGCACTGTTTGAAAGCATGGAACGCGACCAGATCAAGCGTGGAACGCTGAGCGTGGAAGAAGCAAGGACGGTCGACGCTTAAGTTGTCAGACAATATCGCAAAGAACGACGCGGGTCTTGCGGCGCGCGCCTTCTTTTTGGCGGTTGTGTCGAAAAGTGCAGCGCCCTAAACGGCTAGCCGACGCGCCCGTAGCTCAGTCGGATAGAGCATCGGATTCCTAATCCGGGGGCCACAGGTTCGAATCCTGTCGGGCGCACCACTCCCAAATTGTCAATTCAGGTCTTCTGGCGGCGCGACGGGGAACGGCAATGGGGCAACAGGCACGCCTTCGTCGATCAGCTCCTTGGCCTCTTCAGGGCTGGCTTCGCCATGGATAGCCTGGTGATCACGCTCGCCATAATGCATAGCGCGCGATTCATCGGCAAAGCTCTTGCCCACCCATTTACTATTCTTGAGTGCCTTTTTCTGTGCGTCAGCCAGCTTTTCAAGCGCCTGCTTCACCTCTGCCGGCATGGGCGCATTCGAAACGGGGCGAGCGCCTTCCTCACCGGCTGCCCCGGCAACCATCGCTTTGGGCGCATCGGCCCTCTGGTTGCCTTTTTTGCCCACTGATGGAGCCATCGGTGCCTTGCTTACCTCGCCGGACCCACATGCGGGACATGACAGCATGCCGGTGGCCAACTGTCGTGCATAATCGTCAGACGAACCGAACCAGCCTTCGAAGCGGTGGCCCTGGTCACAAGAGAGGTCATAAACAATCATTGGTTGCGCGATTTAGGGATTTCGCGCCTGTTGGCAAGGCTCGGCAGCTGTCGGCGCACGTCTTCGATGCGGGCAAGATCGATAGTGCAGTACCCAAGCCCAGGTTTGTCCCCACTCATATCGAGCAGAACTTCGCCCCAAGGATCGACCACCAGCGAGTGCCCGAAGGTTTCCCGCCCATCTTCATGTTTGCCGACCTGAGCGGCCGCTATAACGAAGGCTGAGGCTTCGACCGCCCTAGCCCGCTGCATCAGGTGCCAATGCGATTTGCCCGTCGGTACGGTGAAGGCAGCAGGAATTGCGATGGAATCGCATCGTTGCCTGCCAAGCTCTTCAAACAGGGCGGGGAACCGAATATCATAGCAAGTCGTAAGCCCAAGCCGTCCGACGGGCGTATCTTGGGCTGTCACGACCTTGCCGCCGGCTTCGTAAGCATTGCTCTCGCGCCAGCTTTCGCCAGTAGAAAGATCGACGTCGAACATATGTATCTTGTCGTATCGTGCCGCGACGTCGCCTTCGCTATTAATAAGAAGCGTCCGGTTGGCCCAACGTCCGCCAGCCAATTCGACAGGAAGGCCAAGACTGATCCATATTCCATACTCGGCTGCGCAGGCTGCGACTCGGCGGGCCACCAAACTCGTTTCCTCAGACGCAATATTATCAGCAGCGCGTTCGCGCTTCCGATCGAGAAGCCCCGCCATTTCGGGTGTGAACAGGATCTTCGCACTTTCCGCCGCAGCCTTTTCCGCCGCCTCGCAAATCGTGGCGGCATTTGCCTCCGGATCGATGCCAGAGGTCATCTGCAGGAGAGCGATCTTGGGCATCAGAAGCCCAGCAACGCGTCCAGCTTGCCCTCGCGCTCAAGCGCTGCAAGATCGTCCGATCCGCCAATCGCCCGATCGTTGATAAAGATTTGCGGGACAGTCATCGCGTCAGGTTTTCTCTGCATCATCTCTTCACGCTTCTCGCCGCCCATGGTGATGTCGTGCTCGACGTAATTGACACCCTTTTCGTCCAGCAGCCGCTTTGCGCGCACGCAAAAGCCGCACCATGCTTTCGTGTAAATTTCGACTTTCGTTTCACTCACAAAATTCTCTCTTTCAATAGGCGTTTTGGATGCTTGAAACCCCGTTTGCCTGACTTATATTTCTTACGTGGATGCCAATCATGGGTCCACACAAACTGTCAAATTGCTCAAAAAGAGGATTTGTTGAAATGAACCGTTTTGACCTTACACCATATCGTCGTTCCACTGTGGGTTTTGATCGTCTCTTCGATCTGCTCGAAAACAATGCCCGTAACAGTGGCGACAACTACCCTCCATTCAATATCGAGCGTCGCGATGAGGATGCCTATCGCATCACCATTGCCGTTGCGGGTTTTACCTCTGCTGACCTTGATATCACTGCCCAACAGAATCTCCTGACGGTACAGGGTCGCAAGCGCGATGAAGTGAACGATGGTGAGATGCTGCATGTCGGCATTGCCAACCGTGGTTTTGAACGTCGTTTCGAGCTCGCCGACTATGTTCGGGTAGAGAACGCCGACTTGAAGGACGGGCTGTTGGTCATCGATCTTCTGCGCGAAGTGCCAGACGCGATGAAACCGAAGAAGATTGCTATTGGCGGCAATGAGTTGAAAGTCGTCGATGGCGACAAGAAGGATGATGCAGCAGACGCTGCGTAATCCAAGATTCCACTGTAAATTGCCATAAGAACGTATGGGGGCGGGCTCGTTAAAGCCCGCCCCCTCGACGTTTTCACGCCGACTAGCCTTGGAAACTGGCTATCCGGGTCGCAAGAGACAGCCAGCTTCTTTGGCAAGATCGCTGCGGCGACGCACGGCCAATTCCCTGTAGCCTGCGCAAGCCGATCAAACCGTTGGGGGACTCACATGCATGCCTGACGCATTGACGTCAGACATGCCAAAAGACGGGCGCACCCCCATGCCCGTGGCAACGGACTAGTCGCGGGATACGGCTCAAGGCAAGCCAAATCTGCCAAATGGTTGATACGATTGTAACTATAGTTCAAACAAGGCGTGATTGCGCGAGTGCTGCCGCAATAAAGCCGGAAAAAAGCGGGTGCGGATCAAAGGGGCGACTCTTCAGTTCCGGATGGAATTGCACTCCTACAAACCAGGGGTGATCCGGGCGCTCAACAATTTCTGGCAAAAGTCCGTCGGGTGACATCCCCGAAAACACCAATCCGCCATCCTGTAGTCGGTCGATATAGGCCGCGTTGACCTCGTAACGGTGGCGATGTCTTTCCGAAATCTCGGTTGCGCCCCCATAGATTTGCGAAGCATGCGAATTGCCTGCCAACTTTGCCTGATAGGCACCAAGGCGCATCGTGCCACCAAGATCAGTATCGGCAGAGCGCTGCTGCAACCCCTCTTCGCTCATCCATTCGGTAATAATACCGACGACAGGCTCTTCAGTTTCTCCGAATTCCGTCGAAGAAGCAGCTGCAACACCTTGATCGCGCGCGCCTTCGATGCATGCCATCTGCATGCCGAGGCAAATGCCCAAGAACGGAACCTTCCGCTCGCGTGCAAAGCGGACGCTGGCAATCTTGCCCTCGCTGCCACGATCGCCAAATCCGCCCGGAACAAGAATTCCATGCAACGGTTCGAGCATGGCGGCGATATCGGCATCATCCTGTTCGAAAATCTCGGCATCAATCCAGTTAATGTTTACCTTCGTCCGATTGGCCATTCCGCCATGCACCAACGCCTCGTTAAGTGACTTATAGGCATCTGGCAGACCGACATACTTCCCGACGACACCGATCGTGACCTCACCTTCCGGCTTTTCATAGCGATCAACCACGTCTTCCCAACGCGTCATATCCGGCGGATTGGACGTCCCGAGCATTCCGAAATGCCGCAGCACCTCGGTGTCGAGCCCCTCCTCATGATATTGCTGCGGCACGGCGTAAATGCTTGTCGCGTCCAGGGCAGGAATCACGGATTCCTTGCGGACGTTGCAGAAATTCGCGATTTTCTGACGCTCACCATCCGGAAGTGGATGCTCGCACCGGCACAACAACACATCCGGCTTGATGCCGAGCGAAGCAAGTTCGCGAACCGAGTGTTGCGTGGGCTTGGTCTTCAGCTCACCGGCAGCAGCAATGTAGGGTACCAGTGTGACGTGCACGGAAACGGTCTGATTGGGCTCGAGCTCGTTCCGCAGCTGACGAATGGCCTCCATGAACGGAAGGCTCTCAATATCGCCCACCGTCCCGCCGATTTCGCAAAGAATGAAGTCGTGATCGCCTTGGTCGGCCAACGCGAATTCCTTGATCGCGTCCGTAACGTGCGGGATCACCTGTACGGTTGCGCCAAGATAATCGCCACGACGTTCCTTGGCGATGATATCGCGATAGACGCGGCCTGAAGTGATATTGTCATTCTGGTGCGCCGAGACACCGGTGAAACGTTCGTAATGACCAAGATCAAGGTCGGTCTCTGCCCCGTCATCGGTCACATAGACTTCGCCATGCTGATACGGGCTCATCGTGCCGGGATCGACATTGAGATAGGGATCGAATTTCCGGATGCGGACTTTGTAGCCACGTGCCTGCAAAAGGGCTGCCAGAGAGGCTGCCATTAGACCTTTGCCGAGCGAGGAGACCACGCCGCCGGTGATGAAAATATACCGCGCCATGGGAGTTGAGCCTTAAGCTTACACAAGGATTCGGCGCAAGCTAAATGCGACGGATATTCGCGATTAGTGCGGTATTTTCCCCAGCCACGGGGGCGCGGCCACGACGGACAAGTGTTTACTCGGCTACGTCGGCCAACGGATCTTCGTCGGCGGGTGCAGCATTGCCAGTATTGCCACCAACCGCAGGGGCCTCGGTCGGTTCGCTGATCGAACGGTCAAGCGATTCGCCATAACCGTCACCACCGCTTCCGGCGCCGGACGCAATAGCTGCAAGCACGATCGATAGTGCCACAAACATGATCGCAAACCACTTGGTCGCGCGGCTGAGTGTGTCCGCCGCCCCGCGTGCAGACATCAACCCGCCCGGGCTGCCGCCACCGCCAATCCCTAGCCCGCCGCCTTCCGATTTCTGCATAAGGACGAGACCCACAAGGCCTGCGGCCACAAAGGCTTGTACGACGGTGAGGAAGAAGAAAAGTGTCATGTCGGTTCAATCTGTTTCGTCAATGCGGCACCATGCCGGGTGGCGCATGTAGTCTTCGCCGTGCCGATCCACAAGTGTGGATCGGGCCTGGCTTATTCTCCCTCGTCGCCGGCAGCGGCAATGATGATGCCGAGGAAGCTCTCCGCCGTCAGGCTTGCGCCACCAACAAGTGCCCCGCCCACATCTTCACCGGCGAGCAATTCGGCAGCATTGTTGGGCTTTACTGATCCGCCATACAAAATGCGGATTTCCGCGCCCGCATCGCCATACACTTCGACAAGTTTGCTGCGAATATGACGGTGCATATCAACAATGTCTTCCGGCGTCGGTGTGCGCCCAGTACCGATGGCCCAGATCGGCTCGTAGGCAACGGTGACGTGCTCGGCTACGCCTTCGCCTTCAGGAAGCGAGGCCTTGAGCTGGCGACCGACAAATGTTTCAGCTTTGCCAGCATCGCGATCTTCTTCGCTCTCGCCTACACAGACGATCACACTCATCCCGGCCGCGATAGCGGCTTCGGCCTTTTGTCTGACCAACGCATTTGTCTCGCCATGATTGGCGCGACGCTCACTATGGCCGACAATCGTGAAACCGGCGCCGGCGTCTTTTGCCATGGCCGCCGAGATATCGCCCGTGTGCGCCCCACCATCTGCCGGATGACAGTCCTGCGCACCGATTCCAATCAGAGTGGCTTCCTTGCGCGTCGCATGGATCAGAGTGAAAGGCGGGGCGAGCGCGACCTCGACTTTGATGAGTCGTTCGGCGGCGCGGTCAATTGCCCGGGCTTCCGCCAGCATCGAACGCGTGCCGTGCATCTTCCAATTGCCGACTATGTAAGGACGGTTGCTCATGAAAAATCCGATATTTCAATTAATTGCCACAAAAGCAGGCGAGTGCTTGCTGATGTAATGTCGAATTGCGCTATCGCCACCCTCCCTGCTTGTCAAAGCTGCATTTGCACAATGCCGGAAAGCGTATCCTTGCTGTTGCGGCATAGTCGCAGCCGAGATAAAGCCGCTGCTCATATTGCGCGGAGGCGCTCTGCCTCCACATTCCATTGGCCTCGGCCACAACAGAACAGATCATCATGCTCCAGATTTTCCGCAGCTTCTTCAAATCCAAAATCGGCATCATCGTTACGCTTGCATTCCTCGGCCTGATCGCCGTGGCCTTTGCCAGTTCCGACGTTGCCAATACGAGCACGTTTGGCGGTGTCGCCGGGGGAGACAGGGTAGCGATTGTTGGTGAACGCACTATCTCGACTTCGGACCTTACACAAAACGCCAATAATGCGCTGCAACAGGCCCGTTCGGAAAACCCAACACTTTCGATGCAGGCATTTGTCGAGCAGGAAGGGTTTCAAGAGGTTCTGGATCAGTTGATCCGGCGCAGTGCAATTGCTGAATTCGGCAATTTGATCGGATTGCGCGCTGGGCAAAGGCTGGTCAACAGCGAGATCACCAACGAACCCGGTTTCCGCGGGGCGGACGGCAGTTTCGATCGGGAAGTCTTCCTTAACGTGCTGCGCCAGCGCGGACTTTCAGAATCGATCGTTCGCGACGATCTGGCGCTTGGCCTCATGGCGCAGCAGACAGTGGTTCCTATCTCTTATCAGACGAAGATGCCGCGCAGCTTCGCCCGAACTTATGCCCAGCTTCTCAACGAAACGCGTGTCGGCACTGCAGTGCGCCTGCCGGCAGAGGCCTTCGCGCCGGCTGGTGATCCCAGCGCGCAGGAATTGCAGGCGTATTACCAAGAAAACCGTGCGCGTTACATTCGTCCTGAACGCCGGACGATCCGCTACGCGACCTTTGACAACAGTGTTGTGGGTAACCTGCCACCTGTGACGGATGCGCAGATCGCCGCGCGCTATGAAGCCGATGCAATACTCTACCGCGCAACCGAACGCCGCAGCTTCACACAGTTGGTTCTTCCAACCGAAGCGGCTGCGCAGGCGGTGATCGATGAAGTGAATGGCGGTATGTCGCTGAGCGCATCGGCCAGCTCGAAAGGTCTTTCTACAACGACGGTAAGTGAAGTGGAGGAGCCTGATTTTGCCACGACGGCGTCGGATGCGGTTGCGGCTGCTGCTTTCGAGTCGGATCGCGGCCAGCTTGTTGGCCCGGTTCGCGGCTCGCTCGGCTGGTACGTGCTTCGCGTGGATAGTGTGGAAACCATTCCTGCGCGCTCCCTTGTCGCAGCGAGCGACGAGATTCGTGCGACGCTTGTAGCGGAGCGGACACGCGAAGCTGTCAATGAACTGACGGAAAGGCTCGAGGCAGAGTTTGCGCGTGGGAAGACGCTGGTCCAGGCAGCCGAGGAACTCGGCATCAATATAGATACAACTCCCCCGCTTCTTGCGAATGGCCAGATTTATGGCCAGCCGGGCAACCCACCGCAAGAACTGGCGCGCGTGGTCAATTTTGCATTTCAGCTTGGCGAACGCGACCCCCAAATCACCGAAGTCGTTGCCGGCGAAGTGTTCATGATCTTCGATGTCGGTCAGGTTGCTCGCAGCGCGACCGCTCCGCTGGCTGAAATCCGTGAAGACGTCGTGCAACAATGGCGCCGGGATCGCGGCATGGCAGCAGCTTCTGCCGCAGCACGCCGCATTATGGACCGTGTGGAAAGCGGTACCTCATTCGCAGAGGCCGTGGCAGAGGAAGGAGTCCCGCTGGTACGCCCACAAACGCTCACCTTGAATCGGCAGGAATTGGCGGAGTCCGGCCAGGTCAACCGCGCCACCATCCTCTTCTTCTCCATGGCAGAAGGTACCACTGAACGCGTTTCCGTGCAGGAGATCGATAGCTGGTTTGTCGTGAAGCTAGATGAAATCCAGACACCGGAGCTGGCAGAAACCGAGGAGGGCCGGGCTATAATCGATGGCACGGCCCAGCGCCTCTCAATTGCCCTAGGCGAAGAGTATGTCGAGCAGTTCGTTGCCGCCGCTGAGCGTTCCCTTGAAGTAGAGCGCAATGATGCCGGTATCAACGCCGTTCGTGATCAATTGACCGGTGCTGCAACCAACGCGCCCTAAACCCACGCAGGAGGCCACGCTGGCCACTGGATTGAACAATTCCAATAAGGCGCAGGAGGCGCTGGCAGAAGGGCGCAACACGCTGGTCTGGAAGCGGGTTGTGGCCGATACTGAAACTCCCATCGGCGGTGCGCTAAAGCTGATCGAGGAAGGGCGCGGGGATTTCCTGCTGGAATCGGTCGAGGGAGGCGAGATTCGGGGACGTTACTCGCTCCTCGGCCTTGATCCAGACCTCATGTTTCGTGCGACTGGGGCAGAGGCTGAAGTCAATCGGAACTGGCGACATGACCGAGAAGCATTCGATGCGCTTGAGGGCGATGCGATGCGGGAACTGCGCAAGCTCGCGCAATCATGCCGTATCGACGTTCCTGACGAGCTTCCCGCTGCCCTCGCCTGCCTGGTCGGCTATTTTGGCTACGAAACGATAGGCCTCGTGGAAAAACTGCCGCGTGCGCCTCAAAGCGATCTGGCCCTGCCGGATATGTTGTTTGCCAGACCTGCGCTGGTGCTGGTTTTTGACAGGCTGACCGATGCACTCTTCCTGATTGCGCCACTTTGGGCGGACGCCGCCGATCCATCTGGCAAGATCGAACGCGCTGCCGATCGCATCGATGAGGCGCTGCGCAGACTCGGCGAAAAAGCACCTGCTGGCGAGCGACTGGAAATCATGCCGGAAAGCCAACTGGCTCCCGTGGTGGACGAAAATGACTATGCCGACATGGTGCTTCGCGCCAAGGAATATATTACGGCGGGCGATATTTTTCAGGTCGTTCTCGCGCAACGATTTACTTGCCCTTTTCCTCTCCCGCCCTTGGCGCTTTACCGGGCTTTGCGGCGCGTAAACCCCTCTCCGTTTCTTTATTTCCTCGATATGCCGGGCTTTGCAGTTGTCGGCTCAAGCCCGGAAATCCTTGTCCGTGTCCGCGATGGTGAAGTTACCATTCGCCCGATTGCCGGTACAAGGCCGCGCGGCGCAACGGAGAGCGAGGACCGAGCGAATGAAAAGAGCCTTCTTGCTGATCCCAAGGAATGTGCAGAGCATCTGATGCTGCTTGATCTTGGCCGCAACGATGTTGGCCGTGTCGCTGCCTGCAACAGTGTGGCTGTCACGGATAGCTTCACGATCGAACGTTATAGCCATGTGATGCACATCGTGAGTAATGTCGTTGGTCAGCTTGCCGCGGACAAGGACGCGCTTGATGCCCTGTTTGCAGGTTTCCCTGCCGGAACAGTCAGTGGAGCCCCGAAGATCCGCGCTTGCGAAATCATTGCCGAGCTCGAGCCCGAAACGCGCGGTGCCTATGCCGGGGGCGTGGGATACTTTGCCCCGGACGGCTCGGTCGACAGCTGCATAGTCCTGCGTACGGCTGTGGTTAAGGATGGCGTGATGCATGTCCAGGCCGGAGCGGGTATCGTTGCGGACAGTGATCCCGCCTATGAGGCAGCCGAATGTCGGCACAAGGCCGGTGCCCTGATTGCCGCCGCGAGGGAAGCTCTTGAGATCGCATCAGAGGTGGAATTCGGACAGTGAAGGTGCGCGGCCTCTGCATAATGCCATTCCTGATGACGGCCACCGCCTGCGAAGTCCATTTCGAACATGACGCGGCCGAGGAACTTACGTCGATATGTTCGCCGGTAATGTTCGAGCAGACGCCATTCACGCAATGCACAGCAGATCCGGCAGAGCACGCCATCGACATGGACCTGTCGGCGGAGGGAGAGGACAAACTTTATCGTTCGCTACGCTCCCTGGCGGATGACCGGCTTTTTCGGGAGGGTCCGCCGATCATTTTCGCGACAAATGGCGGCATGTATAACAATGACGGTTTTCCCGTCGGGTACTATGTCGAACACGGTCAACGCTGGACAGTCCTTAACCAGAATGAGGGGCCGGGAAACTTCCATCTCCTGCCAAATGGCGTGTTCTTCGGAGACAGCCCCACTGGTCCATGGGGCGTGTGGGAGACAGAGCGTTTCGCCGAGCGTAATGACCGCCCCTTCTTCGCGACTCAATCAGGCCCGATGCTCGTGATCAACGGAGAATTGCACCCGCGGATCGATCCGGATGGAACTTCTCTCCGCATTCGCAATGCTGTCGGCGTCGACAGCTTTGGCCGCGCGCACTTTGTCGTCAGTGAAGCACCGGTGAGTTTCGGTAAGCTCGGGCGCTACTTTCGCGACGTGCTCAACGTGCGTAACGCGCTCTATCTCGATGGTACAGTGTCTCAGATTTGGGATCCGGCAGACGGAAGGCTCGATACGGGTCAGCCGATTGGGCCCATTGTCGTCGTCACAATGCAAGAGGATGCATAATGAGTGAATATCGCCAGCCCTACCCTGTCACCGAGCCATTCGAAACGGGGATGCTAGATGTTGGCGAAGGCCATTCGCTCTACTGGGAACGCGTGGGCACCAAGGGCGCAAAGCCTGCCGTGATGCTTCATGGCGGCCCTGGCGGCGGGATCAGCCCCGGCCTTAGGGGGCAATGGGACCCGGACTTGTATGACGTCCTTCTGTTCGATCAGCGAGGTTGCGGCCGGTCCCTTCCTTTCGCAGAGATTGAGAACAACGATACCTGGCGGATCGTTGAGGACATAGAAAAACTGCGTGAAATGTGCGGCTTCGAACGATGGCAAGTGTTCGGGGGAAGTTGGGGCTCGACCCTGGGCCTGGCCTATGCTGAGACATATCCGGAGCGCGTGAGCGAGCTGATATTGCGCGGCATTTTCCTGGGTCGCAAGAACGGGAAAGACTGGCTCTACAAATATGGCGCGAGCGAGATCATGGCCGAGCAATGGGAGCAGTTCAGCGGCCACATCCCCGAAAAGGAGCGAGGCGACCTTGTTAAGGCCTACTATGATCGGCTGACCAGCGATGACGAGGCCACACGTCTCGCCGCGGCGACGCAATGGTCGATGTGGGAAGGTAATGTCGCGACGCTGCTGCCAAACCCTGATCTGCTCGATAGCTTTGCCGATCCGGCCAAGGCGGTGCCCTTCGCACGCATCTGCGCAAAGTTCTTCATGATGGATTTCTTCATGGAAGATGACCAACTGCTCAACAATGCAAGCAAGCTGAAGGGTATTCCTGGTATTATCGTGCAGGGGCGCCACGATATCTGCACGCCGCCTGCGTCAGCCTGGGAGCTGAAGAAGGCATGGCCAGAAGCCCACCTGCGAATAGTCCACGATGCCGGCCATAGCGCGATGGAGCCTGGCATTGCCGATGGCCTGATTCGCGCCACCGATGAATTCGCGGGCAAATAGCGTAAAATAGATGCTTGATCGTATCGGCGCGTCAGGCAATGGCACACTTATGACCACGTCTCCCGACATCCTTGTTGTCGACAATTACGACAGCTTTACCTTCAACCTGGCCCATTACCTGATGGAATTGGGGGCGGATGTGGTAGTGGAGCGCAACGACGCATTGTCTGCTGCAGAGGCCTTGTCTCGCGGGGCAAAGGGTATCCTGATCTCACCCGGGCCTTGTACTCCGAATGAAGCAGGCATTTCGCTCGATCTGGTCGGGGCCTGCGCAGATGCGGAATTGCCCTTGCTGGGCGTGTGCCTTGGGCACCAGTCTATCGGACAGCATTTTGGCGGCACTGTGGTTCGCGGCGGCTTGATGCATGGAAAGACGTCACCGGTTGAGCATGACGCTAGTGGGGTGTTCAATGGTGTGCCCTCGCCCTTTATTGCCACTCGCTATCACTCGCTTATCGTTGAAGACATTCCCGGCTGCCTGTTGGTGAACGCTACAAGCGAAACGCCAGGAATCGATGGCACCAGTGTGATGGGTTTCCGCCATGCCGCGCTGCCGATCCATGGAGTGCAGTTTCACCCGGAGAGCATCGCGACCCAGCATGGCCACAAAATACTCGCCAACTTCCTTGAAATCTGCGGAATAGAGGCAAGACTGCCAGCATGACGTCAACCCTCCCTTCGACCGAGAACCCACTGACAGAAAGCGAGGCCGAGACCGCTTTTTCGGACATGCTCGACGGAAAGTTCGGTGATGAGGAGATTGCGCAGTTTCTCTCCGACCTCTCTGATCGCGGCGAAGGTTCGGGCGAAATTGCCGGCGCGGCGCGGGCGATGCGGGACAGGGTTATCCCCATTGAGGCCCCCGAAAATGCCATCGACGTGTGTGGAACGGGTGGTGACGGACATCATACCCTTAACGTTTCAACTGCAGTTTCACTGGTCGTCGCGGCGTGCGGTGTGCCGGTCGCGAAGCACGGTAATCGGGCTGCCAGCTCCAAATCGGGCGCAGCCGATACGCTGGAAGCCCTCGGGCTCGATATGGAGGCTGCCGGGCGTACGGCGGAGAAAACCCTCGCCGAGATCGGTATCTGTTTCCTCTTTGCGCAGCACCACCACCCCGCGCTGAGGCACATGGCGCCAATCCGCAAGAAGCTCGGCAAGCGGACGATCTTCAACCTGATGGGGCCGTTGGCAAACCCGGCAGGCGTTCGGCGGCAGCTAATCGGCATTGCCCGGCCCGCCTATGTACCAATCTATGCCGATGCAATGGCGCGATTGGGGACAGAGCGCAGCTTCATTGTGTCCGGCGATGAAGGTCTGGACGAACTCAGCCTGGATGCCGGCAACGAGCTTGCTGATATATTCGGTCGCGAAGTGCGCATGCGCCGTATCGATTCGCGGGAAGCTGGTCTGCCACAGGCACCCGTATCGGCCATCCGTGGTGATAATGCACAATTCAATGCAAGGGCGCTCGAAGGCCTCCTGCTCGGAGAGACCGGACCATATCGCGATGCCGTGCTCTTCAATGCAGCTGGTGCGCTCATCGTGGCTGGCGAAGTTGAAAGCTGGACAGATGGCGTCGAGGAAGCCGCCGAGGCAATCGACAAGGGCCTGGCCAAGGCATTGCTTGACTGTTGGATCGATACGGCAAAGTGATGAACAAGCTGGAAGAAATATGCGCTTTCAAGCGCGACGAGGTGGCCGCCCGAAAGGCTCTCCGTACGCTCGATGACTGCGACAGCGCGGCTGCCGAGGCCCGTGCACCGCGAGGGTTCAAGGCGGCCCTCGAGCGCAAAGCCAAGACCGGTTTTGCGCTTATCGCAGAGATCAAGAAGGCCAGTCCCTCAAAAGGTCTGATCCGTGCTGATTTCCGGCCGCATCAACATGCGCAGGACTATGCAGCGGGGGGAGCTGCCTGCCTGTCCGTTCTTACTGATTCAAAATTCTTCCATGGTCATACGGATTTCCTGCTGGAAGCCCGCGCCAGCTGCGACCTTCCTGTCTTGCGCAAGGATTTCATGATCGATCCCTGGCAAATAGCGGAGAGCCGTGCTTTGGGCGCGGATGCGATCCTCATTATCGTGGCGGCACTGGATAATACGCTCATGGCGGAAATCGAAGCCGCCGCCATCGAACGCCGCATGGATGTTCTTGTTGAAGTTCACGATGAGGCCGAGTTGGAACGCGCAGTCAAGCACCTGCAAGCGCACCTGATCGGGGTGAACAACCGCAATCTCAAAACTTTTACAACCGATCTGGCGACGACCGAGAGACTGGCGCCTTTGGCCCCAAAGGGAAGCCTGCTCGTGGGCGAGAGCGGGATCAACACATATGCGGATTGTCAGCGGCTGGCAAAGTCCGGGGTTCGCTCATTCCTGGTCGGGGAAAGCCTGATGCGGCAAGACGATGTCGCAGCGGCTACGCGGGCCTTGTTGGGGTATTGAATTCTCGAGAACCTATCTGTGCACTGGTCGTGACAAGTCAACAGGACCCATTGAGACCGGTAGACTTCGGAAGCAGGGTGTGAAATGGGAATTTTCAGTAACATCAAGAATGCGATTTCCGGTAAGGACGAAGCAGGAAAGCCGGACGCTCACAGGGCTGCTACAACGGGCTTCGGCCGCAAGTCGGCAGCTCCCGTCAGCGAAGTCGATGTAGGAGCGGCGCTGGATTCCAAGCACGGCGCGCACAAGCTGAATTGGCGCACATCGATCATCGACCTGATGAAGCTTGTCCGCCTTGATCCTGGTTACGAGAACCAGAAGGAACTTGCCACCAAACTCGCTGACAATGATTATTCGGACAAAGCTAAAGAAAGTATCTGGTTGCACAAATAGGTGATGCCGATACTGGCCGTAGCCGGCGGCAAGGTGCCGCCCGAACTGCGCGACTGAACACACACTCTGAAGATTACTGACATGCCGGATGATCTGCGATAGATCACCGGCATGGCATCTTTAACCCATCTCGATGAAAATGGTGCTGCGCGCATGGTAGATGTGAGTGGCAAGGCTGAAACAGCACGTGAGGCCGTGGCCGAGGGGCGGATACGGATGCAACCGGCTACACTTTCTGCCATTCGTGACAGGAGTGGGCCCAAGGGCGATGTACTTGCCGCAGCGCGCGTCGCGGGCATTATGGCGGCCAAGAAAACGGGCGAGTTGATCCCGCTATGCCATCCGCTTGCGCTCGATACTGTGAGCGTCGACTTCACGTTTAAGGATGATGCGGTTGCGGTTAGCGTACGCGCTGCGCTTTCCGGCAAGACGGGTGTCGAAATGGAAGCCCTGACAGCCGCTTCTGTAGCGCTCCTCACCATCTACGACATGGCAAAGGCGCTGGAAAAGGGCATGGTGATCGAGCAGGTTCGCCTTGTTTCCAAAACTGGTGGCAAAAGTGGCGACTGGTATGTGGGCACGACCGCGGCGGACATGTCATCTCGGTGAACCTACCGCCTCTCTTGCCGTTTAAAGAGGCGCAATCCCGATTGCTCGCCCTCGCCCAACCTCTGCCGACCGAGATTGTTGCGATCGAAGAAGCGAATGGACGGTATCTGTCCGGCGATCTTGAAGCCAAACGCACGCAGCCTGCGGCGGATATGTCAGCTATGGATGGTTTCGCAGTTTCTGCGCACGATTGTGAAGGTCCGTGGAAAATCGTTGGTGAGAGCGCAGCAGGGCGTCCTTATGGAAGGAGACTTTCGCGCGGCAAAGCGGTGCGCATTTCTACCGGAGCAATTATGCCTGCAGGTGCAGCTGCCGTCTTGCTCCAGGAGAACGCGAAGGTCGAAGGCGATCTGCTGCAACTCGCGAACGATGATCGCCCGACAGACAAGCACGTTCGTAATCGCGGATTCGATTTTGTTGCTGGCGATTGCTTGCTCAAAGCCGGCGTTCGCCTTGGTCCGGCACAAATCGCCGTCGCCATAGCGGGTGGACATCACTTTGTACCTGCCTGCAGGCTTTCCAAACTGGCGATCATAGAAAGTGGCGATGAACTGGCCGCGATTGGGGCGGACCTCGCTGTTCACCAGATACCGGCGAGCAATGGCGCAATGCTCGCCTCCCTTGCGGCAGGGCACACAAGCAGTACTTCGCTTATCGGTCCGATCGCGGACGATCGCGATGAAATCCTCGGTGCATTCAATAAAGCTTGCGCGCTGGATGCTGACGTTATCGTCACAATCGGCGGGGCTTCGGTCGGGGATCACGATCTTGTACGCCCCGCATTGGAGAAATGGGGCGCAAAACTCGATTTCTGGCGCATTGCCATGAAGCCGGGGAAGCCATTGCTCGTTGCCCGAATGGGCCGACGGGTCGTGTTGGGGCTTCCGGGAAACCCCGCTTCCGCATTTGTCACAGGATATCTTTTTCTACTGCCTTTGCTTAGGCAACTGGCGGGTTCTGCCGATGTCTGGCCAAGGGCGATCACTCTGCCGCTGGCCGACGAACTACCGCAAACGGGTTCGCGTCTCGAATTTGTCAGAGGACAAATTTCACCGCTTGGCGTAATCCCTATCGCAGAACGCGACAGCTCCGCCCAAGTCGCTCTTTCGAGTGCCGACCTTCTGATCAAGCGAAACGCGCATGCCGCAGCGATGCAGCCTGGTGAGGTTGTGGAAGTCTATCTCCTCCAGAATGGCGGTATCGCTTGACTAAAGCGAATCTGTTTCATAATTGTTCCTTGTTCGTTCCATTTGTGGAACATTTGAGTGAGGAACAGGCGCATGTTGACCGCTAAGCAACACGAACTCCTACTATTCATCAATCGCAAACTCGAAGAATCGGGCATTTCTCCCAGTTTTGAGGAGATGAAGGAAGCGCTCGATTTGAAGAGCAAGTCTGGAGTGCACCGTTTGATTTCAGCCCTGCAAGAACGTGGTTTTATACGCCGCCTACCGAATCGTGCACGCGCGCTTGAAGTGGTCAAGATGCCCGAGAATGTGGCGAATGATCCGGTAGCGAAGGCAATAACGCCTCCTTCTGCAAAGCTGGAAGCGGCGAACGATGTGGTCGAAATCCCGCTGCACGGACGAATTGCTGCCGGTGTTCCCATTGAAGCGTTGGAAGACAGCCAGACGTTGCCGGTGCCGGCTGCGCTTCTGGGCGCGGGTGAACATTACGCGCTTGAAGTGTCGGGCGATTCCATGATCGAGGCTGGTATCTTCGATGGTGACTTCGCTTTAGTGAAGAAATCCAGCACTGCGCGCGATGGCGATATCGTTGTGGCACTTGTCAATGGAGAGGAGGCCACATTGAAGTACCTCTTCCATGATGGTGGCAAGATTCGTCTTGACCCGGCCAATTCATCTTATGATCCGCAAGTCTATGCAGATAACCAGGTGGAAGTTCAGGGCAAGCTCGCAGGGCTGTTGCGCCGCTATCACTGATCGCTTGAGAGCTTGGTCATGTTAGTCGACCCGCCCTCGCCACCAGCCATGCTCTCCCTCGCTAGCGGCAACGCTGCGGTAGCTTCGATCCGTCAGATTGACAGATAATCCGCCGGTTTGAGACAGCATCCTGCCATCGGCTTTGAGCCAGCGCGGTTCGCAACTGCGCGGAAGCCAGCGGTCCGAAACGACTATGTCCGCGCGTTCGCAGGCGGCAGCCAAGGCCCGCTCGGCAACGATATTTCGGCTGCGGCTCATGAGGATGTGCCAATCACGAGCATTGCGGTTTACGGTGATCGCGCAGAAATCGGGCGTGCAATCCGCCCCCGGCCAATCGGCGATAGGCAAAGGCTCGCCCTCCACCCCTGCCAGTTCGAGCAAATTGTCCCGGGTAAAACTGCTGCTTGTATCGCGCAGCATCAGAAGACTATCGTCTTCTCCCGTAATACCAACATGGCGCCCGTCACCTGAAACCAACAAGTCGGGAATGGGCGTCAGCGCCAGAAGGATTGTACCCATTACCGTTGGGGCCAGCCCCAGAAAGCGAGCTCGACCCCGCCAAAGTGCCAGCCATAATCCGCCTGCCACAAAGAGCAAGACAGTGTCGAGCGTCATTTGCGGGATCAATTTGACCGCGCCGGGTTGGGCGGCTGTGAAATGTGCGATGGCCACCAGCAGATCGAGCGAATGGCCTGCGAGCCACCAGAATGGTGTGCCCAGACCGATGGCATCGAATAACAACGCTATCGCTATCAGGGGCATGGAAATGAAAGTCACCAGCGGAATGGCGATCACATTTGCCAGCGCGCCATAAACGCCTGCGCGGTGAAAATGGAACAACACGATCGGCATCAACGCGAGTTCGATCACCAAACCAGTCACTAACAGCATAAGAGTGCGCCGTGAAAGCCACGCGAGCCTGCCTTCCTCGCGGGGCGCCAAAAACCGCTTCACCGGTTCGGCGTTATGCAACGCAATGATGGCAATGACGGCCGCAAAGCTCATCTGGAAGCTGGGCCCGACAAGGCTTTCTGGCCACACCAGCATTACCGCCATGGCAGCGATGGCCACCATGCGGAGCGACAATGGCTCCCGCCCGAGTGCCAGTGCGACAAGCACCAGCAGAGCAGCAATGCAACTGCGCACTGTTGGCACTTCGGCGCCGGTCAACAAAGTATAGCCAATGCCGACCAATGCCGCGATGCCAGCGGCCACGACCGGCAAGCGCACACGCAAGGTAAGCCATGGCCACAGTGCCAACAGTTTTATAGCAATCAGATATCCTGCGGCGATCACCGCACTCACATGCAGGCCGCTGATGGATAGCAGATGCGTCAGGCCCGCATCACGCATCGCCTCCTCGTCGGCTTCGGATATCCCGCCGCGATCGCCGCTGGCAAATGCGGCGGCAATGCTGCCCGCCGATCCATCCAATTCGCTACGTACATGTGAAGAGAGGATGCGCTGCAAACGCGGGACGAGGGCGTTATCTCCCGCCGCCTTTTCAGTCACCTCGATTTTACCCTGCATACTGCCGGTTGCGGCAAGCCCCTCGAACCATGCAGTGCGGGCAAAATTGTATCCACCTGGAAGCATGGGCGCGGTGGGAGGCATGAGGCGGACAGTAGCCCGGATAACCGCGCCCTCCCCCATCTCTTCCACCGCGCTTTCAAACGGAACGTTCACACGAATTTTCGCAGGCTCGCCGGTATCTGGGGATCGAATCGCGAGCACCAGTCGCACTCGATCCAGAGCAGGCTGTTCGATGCGCTGAAGTATCCGTCCTTCTACTTCCTCGAACATTGGACGTTCAAAGGCTGCAGCGCCCACCAATTCTGATCGCGCCCAGATCAATGCAGTGCCAAAGGCGAAAAGCAAACCGATAGCAGTCATGGCGCCGACGATGTGGACCCTGTCATCGCGTCCGCGCCATTTTGCCAGCCCGGCCATTGCAATCAGCAAGCCCAGCGCAATTGTGGCCACCCAACCCCCGGCGTTAGGAAGGACAAACCATGCGCCAATCCCTGCCGCCATGGCGACTGCCATCCATGGTCCGCGGTCGAAGCCTGCACGTGCGAGAAATTGCTCGATACCATCCGCTGCGCTGGACAAAGAGGCACGCTTTCGCCAATGCGTCTGCTGCGGCGCAGCATCGCTCCCGTCTTCCCCCAGCGGAACCAAAGGCGGCTGCCGCGTTGCCATGAAATATACAGGACAGGAAACAACGGCTTATGGCAAGCTCAACCGGTACGGACAGCGGCGTAAATCGCCCAGTGGTGACACGTTTTGCACCAAGCCCTACGGGTTTCCTGCATATCGGTAACGCACGCACCGGTCTCTTCAGCTGGCTTTACGCGCGTCATTTCGGGGGCAGGGCATTGCTGCGGATCGAGGATACAGACAAGAAACGCAGTACCCAGGAAGCGATCGATGTGATTTTTGACGGGCTGGATTGGCTCGGGCTCGAATTCGATGGCGAACCGATATTCCAGAGCCAACGTGAAACGCGCCACCGCGAAGTTGCAGAGAAGATGCTCGCCGCAGGCCGTGCCTATAAGTGCTTTGCGACCCCTGAAGAACTCGCCGAAATGCGGGAGCAACAGCGTGCTGCCAAGCAGCCAATGCGCTATGACGGTCGTTGGCGTGACCGAGATCCTTCGGAAGCCCCTGAAGGCGCGCCCTACACCATCCGCGTGAAAAGTGAGACCGATGGCGAAACAGCCATTATTGATGCGGTGCAAGGCCGCGTTACGGTCAAGAACAGCGAGATCGACGATTTCATTCTGCTGCGCGCAGATGGAACACCGACCTATATGCTCGCCGTTGTAGTCGACGACATGGATATGGGCTGTACCCACATCATTCGCGGTGACGACCATCTCAATAACGCTTTCCGCCAAATACAAGTGATCCGTGCGATGCAAGGCGTCGAAGATGGGTGGCATGAGCCGACCTACGCACACGTACCGCTGATCCACGGCAATGACGGGGCAAAGCTTTCCAAACGCCACGGCGCGCTGGGCGTTCGCGATTATCGCGAAATGGGGATCCTGCCAGAAGCGCTCTTCAACTACCTGCTCCGTCTTGGTTGGGGGCATGGTGACAAGGAAGAATTCACCATGGAAGAAGCCATCGCTCTCTTCGATGTGGACGCCGTGAATAAAGGCCCAAGCCGCTTCGACATGAAGAAATTGCTGAACATGAACGGCAATTACATCCGTAAGGCGGACGATGCACGATTGGCGAGTCTGACGGCTGAACTGATCGGTGACGGGGCGGAGGAAAAGCTGCTTGCAAATGCGATGCCGGTGCTCAAGACGCGGGCTCGGGACATGAACGAGCTTGCTGCCGGCGCGGCATTCTTGTTCAAGCGGTTGCCCTTTGAAATGGACGAAAAAGCGGCCGCGCTGCTCGATGACGACGCGCGGGTGAAACTTTCTGCAATTTCGACCCGGTTGCAGGCAGAAACGGACTGGACAATCGATGCGCTGGAGGCCAGTCTGAAGGCCTATGCGGAGGAGTTGGGCCTCGGTCTCGGCAAGCTCGCACAGCCGCTTCGTGCGGCACTGACAGGGACGACAACCTCGCCCGGAATTTTCGATGTGCTGGTCCTTCTCGGACGGGAAGAGAGCCTCGCGCGGATCAATGCGCAGGCAGCGGCCTGAAAAGGTTGTCCAGTTGAATGAGTTTTTGAAGGAGAAGCCCTTTGGCTGACAAACAGGCGGAACTGAACATTGGCGGTGAAACGCATACCTTTCCTACTCTGGAAGGCAGCGTAGGCCCGGATGTTATCGATATCCGCAAACTCTACGGCAGCACCGGTAAATTCACTTTCGATCCTGGATATAAAAGCACTGCCAGTTGTGAGAGCGCGCTAACCTTTATCGACGGCAATGAAGGCGTGCTGTTGCATCGCGGTTATCCCATTGGTCAGCTCGCCGAACATTCAAGCTTCATGGAAGTCAGCTACTTAATGCTGAATGGCGAGCTGCCAAGCAGAGACGAGCTCGACGACTTCACCAACACGATCACCTATCACACCATGCTGCATGAGCAGCTGATGACGTTCTATCGCGGCTTCCGCCGCGATGCGCACCCGATGGCTGTTATGTGCGGTGTGGTTGGCGCGCTGTCCGCGTTTTATCATGACAGCACTGATATTTCGGATCCCGAGCATCGCAAGATCAGTTCGCACCGCCTGATCGCCAAGATGCCGACGATCGCGGCGATGGCATACAAGTATGCGGTCGGCCAGCCATTCATGCAGCCGCGCAACGATCTCAGCTACACCGGTAATTTCTTGCGTATGACTTTCGGCGTTCCGGCAGAAGAATATGAGGTTGTTCCCGAAGTCGAAAAGGCGCTGGACCGCATCTTCATCCTTCATGCTGACCACGAACAGAACGCATCGACCTCGACCGTTCGCCTCGCCGGTTCGTCCGGCGCGAACCCGTTCGCCTGTATCTCTGCCGGTATTGCTTGTCTGTGGGGTCCGGCACATGGGGGGGCAAACGAAGCGGCGCTCAACATGCTGCGCGAGATCGGTACGCCGGATCGTATTCCGCACTACATTGAGCGCGCCAAGGACAAGAACGATCCATTCCGGTTGATGGGCTTCGGTCACCGTGTGTACAAGAATTACGATCCGCGTGCGACAGTCATGCAGAAGACTGTGCGTGAGGTGTTCGATGCGCTGAAAGTGAAGGATCCGGTGTTCGAAACCGCCCTCCAGCTGGAAGAGATCGCGCTTAACGATCCCTACTTCCAGGAGAAGAAGCTGTTCCCGAATGTTGATTTCTATTCCGGTATCATTCTTTCGGCGATCGGTTTCCCGACCACCATGTTTACCGCGCTCTTTGCCCTCGCCCGTACTGTGGGGTGGGTCGCGCAGTGGAACGAGATGATCTCCGATCCCGGCCAAGTGATCGGTCGTCCCCGTCAGCTCTATACAGGGCCCACGCAGCGCGATTACGTGCCGGTTGCGGAGCGGTAAGATCGAAGTTGGAAAGTCCCCGCTTCGGCGGGGATTTTTTCAGGTTCCGGTATCGGCAGGGATTTCCAGCGTAAATCGGGCACCCTGCCCCTTCGCGCTTTCCACCGTCAGATCGCCACCCATGGCCCGGGCAAGTCGACGCGAGATGTAGAGACCCAGGCCAGAACCGCCATCGCCTTTGCGGCCCAGGCGTTCGAACTTGTAGAATATCTTGGCCTGCTCGTCCGTATCGAGGCCTTCGCCTTGATCGGCGACGATCGCCCGGGCGCGCCCGTCGACTTCTTCCACCCGGACCCAGACCTGTCCGCCTTCGGGCGAATAGCGGATCGCATTTCCGACAAGGTTGAGCAGTACCTGCAGCGTTCGACGAAACTCACCAATGGCAGGAACACTCTCGTCATCCGTTGGGGCATCAAGGATAATGCCTCGTTCCTTCGCACGTACTCCGAGAATGCCCGCAGCGCGGCGCGCGACATCTGCAAGGTCGATATTGTCGGGTGCGGGTGAAAAGTCTTCATCCTCGACCATTTCCAATGTGGTCAGGTCATCGATGAGCGCAAGCAGATGTTCGCCTGCCGAAGCTATATCGGCAGCATAATTGCTATATTCATCGGCCAGCGGACCAGCGAGCTGGGTGCGGATGGTCTCCGCATTGGCGATGATCCGGCTGACCGGTTGGCGAAGGACAGGGGCGATCTCTCGACCAATTCCGGCACTCCGATCCGGCTTTCGCGATTGCGGGGGTTTCGCCTCTACCGGAGGGCGATCAGGTACGAGATAGAGCTCAAAACCTTCACTGCCCGGCTCTGCCTTCCCAACGGGGACCAATTGCGCAGCCCATTTGCGTTTGCTTCCCGGAATTTGCACCAAGACCCCGTCGAGCAAACGCCAATGAAGAGGCTGGCGATGGTTGTTGCCTTCGGGTGCAGCAAAGTCGGTCCATGGCTTCCCGACGCCCGCCATCATTGCCTCGCCGAGATCATCCATATCGGATGCCGTCCAGTCCACTGTCAGCAGGTTTTGCTTCTCATCGAGCCGCGCGGTCAATCCGGCGAGATGGCGAACGAGTGCGAGATGTCCTGCCCTCTCATCGGAATTGGCAGGTTGAGGAATGTCCTCTGCTTCCCAGGTACTGATGGTAATTATCGTCCCCGCTTTGCCGGGAACGACTTCGGCCCAGGCATTGATCTGCTCGACAGAGTCCTGTGCGCGGATGGCTCGGGAAAGGCGCTTGCCACTAGCCCTAGCCTTGCGCACAAGGTCAAGCAGCGCAGGTGTGACGATCGGCCCGGGAAGCTCACCGCCTGAGCGAAGGTGGAAGCTTGCCAGCGGTTCCTCGGCCTCGATCAGGCGATCATCGGCATCGGTGCGCGCACGAGCAGAGATGATATGTGCAGACGCCATCGCTTCACTGCACGCCTTCGATTTGTGCGTCGCTTAATATTGCAATTGCCCGGTCACTGCGAACTGTATCGAATCCTTCGGGAAGGTCGATATCCGGGTGCAAATAGAGGAATTGTTCCTCTAGCGCGCTCTGCCCCAGCCCGGCTGCACGCAAGCTCACTGCCAGGCGGGCAAACTGGTTCTCTCCCAGCGAAAGGATGACTGTGTTTCGGTCCTGCTCGGCAGCCATGCCCAACGCGGTCACGAAGATCGACAGGCCGGCGTGATCGACTTCAAGTGCCCGATTTGCGTTGTGCTGCATAGCTGAGATCAAACGGGTGATTTGTGCCACACGACGCTGGTTCGGATCATAATTGATGCGCATTTTTGATATTGCCGTTGCAGCATCGAGCCCACGCTCCTGACACACATCCCCGCATATCTGTAGAGCACGATCGAACAGGTCTTGCGGAAGTTCGGCCAGCGGCAACTCCATACGACGCTGCTGTTGCATGTATCGCGCTTGAGCCGCGAGTACCCGCATGGCATCACCCGCCGTGTTCTCATCTTTTGAAGCCGCCAGTTCCTGCATCAGCGGGGACAGGACGGGATCGATACCGCTACGCTGGCTGAGGCGCATTGCAATCAGGGCTTCGACAGTGATAGCATGCGCATAAGCAAGAAAATCTGCATCGCGGAGCAGGGCAAGTGCTATGTCATCCTGATATTCCGCGATAAATGACGTGCGGTCGTTCGCCCCGGTACTTTCGGCCTGAGCCGACAGGATCTGACTGGAAAGATGCAGCATCATTCCCCGGACAGTCGCAATCACTTCATCACTGAAAAGGCCATGGTCCACATTGGCGAGCAAATGGCGCAGGATTGGTTTGACCGTGGCGATGACAATATCACCCTGCGCCAGCTCCTGCCGCATGGTCTGCTCGATCGCCTCAGGCGATGGACTGGCTCGATTTTGCTCGCTCATGCGTGCGTGCATATTCCAACAGCGTTAATTCCGCGTTAGCCGCTGTCTCCGTTGTCAGGCACCAGTTTAGCAGCCAGGACGAACGTGGCCACAAGCATCAAAGCAACCTCGGGCGAGATGAAGGTGGAAAGGACTGCCAGACCGCCTGCCACTAGGGCCCGATCAAGAAACGGTTCCACCACTTTCGCAACCTTGCGCCGGTCTAGCAAAAGCAGTGCCGCCACCAGGACAAATGGTGGAAAAGCAGCACGGTACCACAGACTGTCAATAAGGATAAAACCGCTCGCAAGGATGGTCATATCGACTGCTCGCCGGAAAATGGGCCAGCGCTTCATCTTACCAAACGGAGCGATGGCAAGATTCATCAACCCAAGGAAGACTTCCAAGACTGGTACGCTTAAAGCAACGAGGGCAAAACTGAGGGCCGGCATTTCGTAGAAAGCAGCGGTAAGCGATCCACCCAACAATACGGTCGTTAGCGCCAGCGTTGCAGGTTTTGTCCAACCACGCTCGACCAGCCAACTCCCGGTGCGGCTCAACAACTGCCTGGCGGACCAGCGAGACGGCAAGGTGAGCGGACTTTCGCCGAGATGCGTCACCATCCAGTCAGCCTCGCGTTTTTGTGCTGCCATATTGTCGGCAACGACTATCCAGCGACCATCATCAAGCAAGTCGTCGGAAATGCGGGCCTCCGGAAGTCGCATCTGAAGAGCGATACGAAGAAGCGCGGCATGGGGAGCGGAATCCTCCGGTAAGCCGGTCAATCGGCCGAGCCATGCACCCGGGATTGTCATCGCTCCTCCCCAGGCACGATCAAGATCAATCCGTTCGAAGCCGGAGGAAGTGCCCGGCCCCGCGGAAACAACCAGCATACGGTCTCCCTCCGATCGCAAAAGATCGAGGGCCTGACCCGCCTCCGGAAGCATACCGGGTTGCAAGACAAGCAGGCTGTCTGTGTCGGCGATCGCACCCGGAAGTGCATGAGCGTTCGAGATCACCTGATACCGCATGCCCGCCTTTTCTGCCGCATGTCGAAGGGCAAAGGCCTGTTCCGTACCGCCGCCACCGAAAGCAATGACGGCTGTACAACCGCATTCGCGCGCAAACAGCAATTGACGCTGGGCAATTGATTTGCCGGCAATGGTGGGCTGCGGGTCCTCCCCCGGCTGCGGTAGAGTTATTAGCGCTGCGCGCACAATCATGTTTTTCCCTTGCGATCGGATACAGCATGCAAGCTAGGGAGAGGTCGGCGTGCTGCCAAGCGGATAGCTCAGCCGTCTGCGGAAAATCCGTCCACAAATGAGCTCAGCTTGCGAAGAACCGCCGGATCGCCAGGCGCCCCTTCGATCGCTTCCTCAGCCAGCTTTACGAGCTCGCCGGCGTGGAAGCTCATGCCAAGACCCCGCAGGCGCTGTGCCGTGGTCAGCCAATTACCATCGCAACGCGCACGCCGAAGCAGGTCCAGATGCGCATTCAGGCTCTGTAGAAAGCTCGCACGCAACTCCGATAGGAGGTCATGATCCTCCCCGGCAGCGGCAGACAATGCCATCTCGAAATCACCATTAGCGTACGCCATTCGTCGCTCGTAGAGGACAACCCGTTAAGTTGGGGTTTCAACAGATTAAGGGTGTGTTAGGTACGTTTCATGACCAGACGCCGCTCCCTGATGTCAGTTGATGACAGTGAACAATCCGATTCTGTTGAGGAACAAGAGGTTACTCATGATGAGACTGCTTACGAGGAAAGCAGCGAACAGCGATCGCATGAGGGATTCCTTACCGATCCCGGATATGAGGACGCATACCATCCGCTCCGATTTGGTTGGGTTGCCCCGACCTTTGCCGTCCTGACCATCATTGGCTGGACCGGATTTTTCGGCTGGATTAATCAGGCGGCAATGCTCGCCGGCGCTTCTCCCGCCCAGTGGTCGGAATGGATAATCGATTGGTGTGTGCCGGTCTTGCTGGTCGTGGGTTTGTGGCTACTTGCCATGCGCAGCAGCAGCCGTGAGGCATCGCGGTTCAACAATGTCGCTCGCGCTCTGTCAGAGGAATCTTCGCAACTTGAGTCGCGCCTCGCTGTCGTCAATCGGGAACTGAGCCTGGCACGAGATTTCATCGCATCACAATCGCGTGATCTGGAGTCGCTCGGCCGCGTTGCGACGGAACGTCTTTCGACCAATGCCGACCGGTTGCAGTCACTTATTCACGACAACAGCTCTCAGCTGGAGACGATTGGCGGCGTCAGCCAGACAGCTCTTTCCAATATGGAGAGCCTGCGCGATCAGCTTCCTGTTCTTACCTCGGCAGCGCGGGACATGAGCAACCAGATCGGCAATGCCGGGAATATCGCGCAAACCCAAATCACTGAGTTGGTCGAAGCTTTTGATCGCCTGAACCAGTTCGGCGAAGTGGGCGAAGGGCATGTTGAGCGGATCAACGAAGCGGTCACCAATACGTTGGAGGCGTTTGACAGGCAGGTAGCATCGATCGGCGAAGTCACCCAGGCACGCTTCCGCAGACTGCGCGATGTGAGCGAGGCCTTCCGTTCTGACTTGGTTGAAAGTGAAGATGCAGCTTTCGCTTCGCTCCAGAAGCGCTCGGAGGAATTGACCCTGCAGCTGACCGCACAGGCCAGCGCGCAGCAGGAAATGGAGGCCGAGGCTTTGTCCGCCATGCGTCGCCGCATCGCTGCTGTCACCGATGAGGGGCAGCGATTACTGAGCACCATGGGAGATGGTCGGGAACAGGTCGCCAACGCGTGGAGCGAAGCGATTGCCGCACTCGAAGAACGCATGGCAGAGGCTATTGGCGAGATCACGCGTGTGGATGAAACGGCCATGGAGAACGCTCGCAATCGTTTGGCCGCGTTGTCAGAAGAAGCTGGCAATATCGATGCCCGCACATCTGCGTCCATAGCAGCATTCGATGCCGATATGTCTCGTCGGCGCGATGAGCTGGAAGAACAACAGCGCGCAGAAACTGATGCGCTTGAAGCCCGACTTCATGATCTGGACCGGCGTATTTCAGAACGTCAGGAAGAGCACCTGGCCCATGTCAGCGGCCTTGCGGAGCGCGGTGAAGCGCTGGCGGCACGTTTGAACGAGCTTGATTTGCATTTGGCGACACTGACGGCGCAGGGAGAAGAAACTGGCGGCGCGTTGGGCGAGGCCACACAGTTGCTCTCCGACCGGCTTCAAAACAGCCGAGCCGCCCTTGATGAAAGCAGCAGTTTTGTCGCGAAGGTGACGGATGACAGTATCCGATTGCTGGAAATCATTCGCGCCAGTGCGGAGCATTCCGAAGGCGCTCTTTGCAATGCTGTTTCCCAAGCTGAAACTCGACTTTCGGCATTCGGCGCCGAAGCGACACGCCTTCACAGCCTGATCGAAGACACGGAAGCCCGTAGCGCTGCGCTCTATGGACAGATCGAACAGGCTCGCCAGAGTGGTTCGACATCAGTCGGGCACTTGCGAGAAATGGAAGAGCGGATCGGCACTCTTTCAGAAGAAAGCGAGCGTCTTGCTGTACGTGCCGGCACCGAATTGCGCGAGGCACTTGATTTGCTCGCAAATTCATCGGAGACGGCGCTGAAGGAGCTGCGCAGCAATCAAAGCGAAGTGCTCGACGAGATAGCGAGGAAAATCGCTTCGCAAAGTCGCGAGAAGGTCGCCGAGGCCATCAAGGCAGACGCCGCCAGCACCATTAAAGAGCTGGAAGCAGCGATTTCGCGTGCTTCGGAAAATGGCAGGGACACGGCAATCACCCTGCGGAACCAACTCGCCAAGTTGAACGAGCTGACTGGCAATCTCGAACAGCGTATCGCTTATGCGCGCGAGCGGGCCGGCGAGAAGATAGGCAGTGATTTCTCGCGGCGGATGGCGCTGATCACAGAGGCGCTCAACTCTTCCTCGATCGACATTTCGAAGGCCTTCGACAACGAAGTTTCGGACACGCAGTGGGCGCATTACCTCAAGGGTGATCGGGGCATTTTCACTCGCCGCGCAGTTCGCTTGCTGGACAAGCCGGAAACGCGCGCTGTGGTCGAAATCTATAATGAGGACGGCGAATTTCGCGAGACCGTGAACCGCTTCATCCATGATTTCGAGGCGATGCTGCGCGAAGTCTTGTCCACTCGTGATGGCAATGCGCTTGCGGTTACGCTGCTTTCGAGCGATCACGGCAAGCTTTATGTTGCGCTGGCCCAGGCGATCGATCGGCTTCGCGACTAACTTGCAGGCTCTTCAAATCCCGCCGGTGCGCCGAAGATGTCGATGTCTTCAACGGTAACCCAGCCATAGATGTAATTTGCCACATATAGCCCGCACAGCACCGCGGCAAGGATCGTCGCGCGTTTGGCAACCTTGCCCGGTTGGAAATTGGCTGGTGCACTATCAGCTTGCCCGGGCACTTTCTCGACACCCGCCTCGTCCGCCGTCTTCACCCCGAACGGCAGCAAGACGAAGGCACTCATTACCCAAAAAAGGAAATAGATTGCTATGATCGAAGTGATCTGCACGACGTGTTCTATTGTCCATCCATCATAATGACACGAGTCTGCGGTTTTTTGCCGCTCCAACGCTGTGCCGCACGCCGCGCAGCAAGGCGTGCCGCTTCTAGGATCGCCTCGCGATCATCCCGTCTGCCTTTGCGCAACTTCATCAGTGCATCCACGACATCGGCCTGCGCTTCCTCAATAAAGCTGTCGTAATCCTCATCCAGTGGTAATCCGATCCCTTCGACATAAACGCCGCCCCTGCCGTCGAGAATGACGATCAGCATTCCGTCGCGCGACAGGCGACGACGCATGGTCACCGCGTCACCGTCCGACGGAACGATGACATCGCCATCAAGAACCAGTCTGCCGGTATGGATTTCGGCCAATTTCTCCGGCGCTCCTGGGGCGAGCCGGATGATGTCTCCATTCTTCTGAAAGACATTATGCGGGATGCCATTGGCTGCACCAAGCCGCGCCTGCTCCTGCATATGACGGATTTCGCCATGCACAGGGATGAGGATTTCGGGGCGAAGCCATCCGTAAAGCGCTTCCAGCTCAGGGCGGCCCGGGTGGCCGGACACGTGGATTTCACTTTGTCGGTCGGTGACCATGACAATTCCACGCTCAGCCAGCATGTTCTGTACACGTCCTATGGGCAGCTCGTTGCCGGGAATAACGCGGCTTGAGAACAGCACGACATCGCCTTCATCGAGGCCCAGCGGGTGGTTGTTCTCGGCAATACGGCTCAGCGCGGCACGCGGTTCACCCTGCCCACCTGTTGCTAGGATTAGTACATCCCCGCGCGGCAGGTTCATCGTTACGTCAAAGTTCAACGGCTCGGGGAAGTCTTGCAAATACCCATTCGCCTGGGACACAGCGATAATCCGATCAAGGGATCGGCCGGCAACACAGAGCTGGCGTCCTGTCTCTTTCGCGACGTCGCCGAGTGTCTGGAGGCGCGCCACGTTGGAAGCAAAGGTCGTTACGAGTACGCGCTTACCGGAGTGCTTCTGCACTTCTTCCAGCAGGCCACGATAGACGGCGCCTTCGCTGCCAGATGGAACGGGGTTGAAGACATTGGTGCTGTCACAAACAAGCGCGAGGACACCTTCATCGCCAATCTCGGCGAGCTCTTCTTCAGTGGTTGGTTCGCCGATGATGGGCTCCTCGTCCAGCTTCCAATCGCCGGTGTGGAACACCGTGCCGTGCGGAGTCTCGATCAGCAGCGCGTTGCCTTCGGCAATCGAGTGCGCCAGCGGCAGGTAGGTAATGTTGAACGGGCCGAGATCAAAGCTGCCGTGATCATCATCGATCACGATAAGCGTTACTGATCGGCTCAGCCCGGCCTCTTCCAGCTTACGTCGAATCAATTCGGCCGTGAATGGCGTCGCATAAAGAGGAACATCCAGCTCCGCAGCAAAATAGGGGATCGCACCGATATGATCCTCGTGACCATGGGTCAGCACGATACCGAGCAATTGGTCGGCACGCTCTTCGATAAATTCCGGATCGGCAAACATGAGTTCTGTGCCGGGATATTCATTGCTGCCGAAGCTCATGCCAAGATCGACCATCAGCCACTTGCCCTGGCAGCCATAGAGATTGACGTTCATGCCAATCTCGCCCGAGCCACCGAGCGCGAGGAAGAGCAACTCGTCTTGGGGCGTGTAATCTTTCTTCATACTGGCCGCGCGCGATCTGCGAGGATCTGCAAGCCGCGAATGGTCAAGTCTGCGTCAATCACGTCAAAAATATCCGTTTTCTGGTCGAACAGGATGGCGAGGCCACCGGTAGCAACGACCTTCACCGGGCGTCCGAATTCTGCCTTCATCTTCTCGATCAGACCTTCCATCATGGCGACATAGCCCCAGAAGACCCCGATCAACATCTGGTCTTCGGTATTACGGCCAATGACGCTATCGGTATCTGGCGCTTTGATCGCAATGCGCGGCAATTTGGCCGTCTTCCCTACCAGCGCATCCAGCGAAAGATTGATCCCCGGCGCAATAATGCCGCCCTTATATGCACCATTGTAATCCACCGCCTCGAACTTGGTTGCAGTGCCAAAGTCGACCACGATCATGTCTCCGCCCACCAATTCGTGCGCGGCGATGCAGTTCAGCGCCCGATCTGATCCGAGTGTATGCGGCTGATCGACATCGATATCGAAGTCCCAGGCAGCCGCGCCCTGCCCCGCAAACAGCGGTTCGATGCCGAAGTACTTTTTCGCCAGCACGGTAAGATTGTGGTCCGCACGTGGTACGACCGATGAGAAGATGACGCGCGTAATCGCGCTCCGCTCGATCCCCTCGACGGCGAGCAGTTGCAGCAGCCAGACGGCATACTCATCCCCGGTCCGGCGGCCATCGGTGGCAATTCGCCAGCGGGCACGGATTTCGGTGCCATCGAACACGGCGAAGACCACGTTTGTATTTCCGACATCGGCTGCAAGCAGCATCGTCAATTCTCCAGATCTACGTCGCCAGCGTGAATGACACTTGTAGAGCCATCGGGCAATCGCAGGATAAGCGTGCCGTCCTGCGTCAGACCGTCATACTGGCCACTCACGCGCGAACCATCTGGCTGATGGACTGTAAGCGGTGTGCCGACCGCATGAGCAGCAGCACGCCAGCGATTGAAGAATGGCTCTACACCGAATTCGCGCCAACGTTGCAACTCGACAGCGAATTGGTCCGCCAGCGAACGGGCGAAGAGATCACGCGACGGTGCAGGATTGTTTGAAGCCAAGGCACTCACCAGTCGTCCCTCGATATCGGGAGCGGCGACGAGATTGACGCCAATACCAATCACAACTGCATCACCTTCACGTTCCAGCAGCAGTCCGCAAAATTTCGCACCATCCAGCAGCACGTCATTCGGCCACTTGAGCTTCAGCCCGTGCGGGTTGCCGATCAGCGGCAGGACGGTTTCGTACACAGCCAGTGCTGCCACGAAACTGATCGTTGCTGCTGAAGGGAGATGGGGCGCGCTCACGTCCACCACCGTCGAACCCATGAAATTGCCCGGAGCGTCAATCCAGCTGCGGCCCTGCCGCCCGCGCCCCGCGGTCTGCCGGTCGGCAACAAGCCAGAAGCCGTCGGCAATCCTTTCCCCGGCACGCAAGCGCGCGATCAGGTCGGCATTGGTGCTGCCGGTTTCCGGAACAACTTCAATCAAAAGCTAGCCGCCTCAGGCTGGCAGCATCAGCGATGCCGCCGCCATATCCGCAAGGTTACCGAGCCACGGCGTCAGGAAGTAGCCGAGCGGGGAGACAATAACCGCGCATATGCCGAGAAGGGCCCAATGGGCCGTGTCACCCTCGCCCTTGATCGTGTCTGTAGGTTCATCGAAGTACATCACCTTGACGATCTTGATGTAATAGAACGCACCGATCACGCTGGCTGCAATGCCAATCGCGGCGAGCGCCAGCATGTCTGCCTCAACTGCAGCCTGGAAAACGACAAACTTGCCCCAGAAGCCGAACAGCGGCGGAATACCGGCAAGGCTGAACATCAGCATCGCCATGACCGCAGCGAGCGCCGGGCGTGTCGTCGAGAGGCCGGCAAGGTCGGATATACCTTCGAGCGGCCTGCCTTCCGCGTCGCGCATCAACGCAACAGCGATGAAGCTGCCCACCGTCATCACGACATAGATTGCAAGGTAGACAAGCATCGCGCTGATCCCGGCGACCGTCGCAGCTGCGAGGCCGATGAGAATGAAACCCACGTTGTTGATCGAGGAGAACGCGAGCAGCCGCTTCACATTGCTCTGTCCGATGGCACCCAGCGCACCGATGATGATCGAAAGCAGCGCTGCAGCGATCACAACCTGACGCCATGCGTCGATCTGCGTGCCGAAAGCTTCCATCATCACACGGGCGAGAAGCGCTACCGCAGCGACCTTTGGTGCGCTGGCGAAGAACATCGTCGTCGGCGTCGGGGCGCCCTCATAAACGTCCGGCGTCCACATATGGAACGGCGCAGCGCTGATCTTGAAGGCGAGACCCGCCAACATGAAGATCATGCCGAACAGCATGCCGGTCGAAAGTTCGCCCTGCACCGCCTGTGCTATTCCGATGAAACTGGTGGTACCGGCAAAGCCGTAAACCAGGCTCATGCCGAACAGCAGGATGCCCGAAGCGAGAGCACCGAGCACGAAGTACTTGAGGCCAGCTTCGGAAGAACGTTCATCGTCGCGCAGGAACGCGGCCAGCACGTATGCGGCGAGCGAGTTCAGCTCAAGACCGATGTAGAGCGTAAGCAGGTTGGTAGCCGAGACCATGATGCTCATGCCCAGTGCGGCGAAAATCACGAGGATCGGATATTCGGCGCGCATTGTGGCGACGCTGTTGAAGAAGCGCGGAGCGATCACAATCGTGGCACCTGCGGCCGCGAAGATCATCAGCTTGGCAATCCCTGCAAAGGCGTCTGCCCGGAACAGGTCGTTGAAGGCCATCGTATCGAGGCCCGATGCACCGGCACATACGCGAGGAGCCACGATCGCAAAGGCGCTACCCAGCGAAACGGCAGCGGCAATGCTGATCAGGCGCGATGCCCGGTCTCCGCCCCAAGCCGCGGCAAGCAGAAGAAGTAGGCCCGTCACCGTCAGGATGATTTCGGGCGTGATGATTGCGAGGGAAGCGATCTGGTCCATCAGTGTGCCTCCCCACCGGCAGCATGCTGCTCGATTTCAGCTTCTCCAGTCACAAGGTGCGCGTCACTCTCGGGCTCTGCTTCGGCAAGCCGCTGGTCGAGCCACGCAATGTCATCCCGCATCGGCGCAAGGAAGCTTTCGGGGTAGACACCCATCCACAGCACCGCTGCGGCAATCGGGCCGAGCAGCAGATACTCGCGCATCGAAAGGTCGGGCATGGCCGCGGCATCAGCATTCTTCTGCTCGCCAAAAGCCACGCGCCGATAGAGGTAAAGCATGTAGGCCGCACCAAGGATGATCCCGGTGGTGCAAACGAAGGCAACCCAGCTGTTGATCTGGTAGATGCCCGCAAGCGCAAGGAATTCACCCACGAAGTTGCTGGTGCCCGGCAGGCCGACACTCGCCATCGTGAACAGCAGGAACAGCGTGGCATAGGCCGGCATGTTGATGCTTAGGCCGCCGTAGCGATCAATCTCGCGCGTATGCAGTCGATCATAAATCACGCCAACGCACAGGAACAGCGCGCCCGAGACAAGCCCGTGGCCGAGCATGATCATCATCGCACCCTCAATCCCCTGCACGTTGAAGGCAAACAGACCGACAGTCACGATGCCCATGTGAGCGACCGAGCTGTAGGCGATCAGCTTCTTCATATCGTGCTGGACGAGTGCGATCAGGCTGGTGACCACAACCGCGACCATGCTGAGGCCCCAGATCAGCCACACGAACTGTGCGCTCGCATCGGGAAACATCGGCAGGCTGAAGCGAATGAAACCGTATCCGCCCAGCTTCAAGAGCACGCCTGCCAGAATGACTGAGCCAGCGGTCGGGGCCTGAACGTGCGCATCGGGAAGCCAGGTGTGCACCGGCCACATCGGCATCTTCACCGCGAAGCTGGCGAAGAAGG
>CAYRBB010000010.1:0-70588 GCA_964422435.1 uncultured Sphingomonadaceae bacterium | reverse complement strand
CCCGCGAAACGCGCGGCGACTTCCTCGGCGGAATCATAGGTGAAACCGCTGGTGAGGTAGAGCGCCTCGCTCGTCTCGCCATGCTCGCTGCGATGGGTGCCAGCGCGCACGGCCTGCGTTGCGGGGCGCCATTTGCCGGTTGCGGCGGGGTCTGATCCGGTGTGCTTCTTCATAGGTGCACCGCGTTTAAGGGGGTGAAGCGCGTTTGCCAATTGCCCTTGGAAGAAAGCCGCATTACCCCTTCGATCTTCTATGCAAGACGTGCCGCACCATCCCGACGATCCGCTGAAGCTGAACCTTGCCATCGCGCTGGGCTTCGTGCTGCTGGCGCTGGTGCGGCTGGGCATCCCGACGACGCCCTATTTCGATGAGGTGCATTACCTGCCCGCAGCGCGCGCCGTGCTCGAACTCGACCTTGCGACCAATGTTGAACACCCGCCGCTCGCCAAGCAGCTGATGGCGCTGGGGATCGCGCTGTTCGGAGACAATCCGTGGGGCTGGCGCCTGCCGAGCCTGCTGTTCGGCGCACTCGCGCTGTTCGCCGCCATGCGCGCAGCATGGTTTTCGAGCAATACCCGCGCGGCAAGCCTGCTGACGGGGTTCTTCGTTGGCACCAACTTCCTGCTCTTCGTCCATGCACGGATCGCCATGCTGGACGTGTTCATGGTGGCCTTCCTGATGGTCGCGCTATGGATGTTCGCCGGCGCCGTGCGCGAGAATGAAACGGGCCGCTGGCGGCTGGTCGTGTGCGGCGTGGCCCTCGGCTGCGCGATGGCGAGCAAGTGGAACGCGGTGCCCATTGCCATGCTGCCCGGCCTCGCCTTCCTCGTCGCGCGGTGGAAGGCGGAGCGTCGGCGGCTTCTGCTATCGACACGCGGCTGGCCGGTGGCGGGGATTTCGCTATGGGAAGCGGCGATCTGGCTCGGCGCCCTGCCCTTGGCGATTTACGCCATCAGCTTCTGGCCCTTCCTCTTCTGGGAGGTTTCAGGTTGGCAAGGTGGCGGACTGTTCGCCCTCCACCAACACATGATCGGCCTGCAAACACAGGTGCCCGAACCGCATCCCTACCAGAGCGTGTGGTGGCAATGGGTCACCAACAGCCGATCGATCTGGTATCTCTACGAGGAAATCGACGGCGCCCAGCGCGGCGTGATGCTGGTGGGCAATCCGGTGACCATGTGGTTCGGCCTGATCGCAATGGGCTGGTGCGCGTGGACCGGCTGGCGGGAGAACCGCAAGGATATGCTCGCGCTCGTCCTGCTCTACATTGTCAGCATGGCGCTATGGGTGGTCGCGCCCAAGCCGGTGCAGTTCTACTTCCACTATTTCCTGCCCGGAATGTTCGTGAGCGGCGCGCTGGCGCTGGGCGTCGAGCGCATGTGGCACAATGGCGAGCGACTTGTTCACGGCGCGATCGTGGCAGGCGCGCTGGCGCTGTTCGTGTACTGGTTCCCGATCCTGACCGCGGCAGAGCTGGGCGATCCGCAGGACTTTCTCAAGTGGGCGTGGATCGAGGGGTGGCGTTAGGCATGTCTTGCTTCTCGTGGCTTCCTTGGATTTGGCCCATACCGATTCTCGCTCGGTGTTGGCGGCCAAAAGGCCAAAACGTAAAAAACAATTATGAGAAAAATTCGCACCACCACCACAGGGACCGGAAGATCCGCGCCTAAACCATCAAAAAGCTGTAAACCGCGTCTCCAGGCGTCCAACGGGACAAGAGGGACTATGATTAAAGCGTACCATCGAGTTTTGCCCTGATCATGAAGCCGCCGAATGAAGGTTGGAATTACGAGCCCCATAGCTAAGAGCAAGCCGAGGGGATGGGGCGTCATAAGCAATTTGTCACTCGCTGCTTCGAAGGCTAAATCAAAGGCGAACGAAATCGCGCCAGCCACCATCAAAAAAACGATGAACTCTGTTCGTATGGCCCTCCCTTCAAGTCTGAAGAAGCCAGTCAAAAACCAACGAAAAAGCCGCGGAAATTCGCTAAAAAATCTAGTCATCCACTGAACAATATCAGAATTACGCGACTGGCCAAAATTCAACCTACCTAAACCGCCCCCACACGAACTTGCTCGACAGCGCGTAGTTCCACACCGAGGCGATGACCACGCCGATGAGCGCAGCACCCCACCAGACGAGGCCCTGGTCTTCCAGCACAGTTGCCACGGCGACATTGGCAAAAGCGCCCACGGCGCAGGCGCCGCAGAACTTGAGCCAGCCCCAGAAGAGGCTGTCCGGCCCGTCCAGCTTCTTGTCGCGATAGGTGAGGAGGTTGTTGAGCCAGAAGTTGAACGTCATCGCCACCATCGTGGCAATCGCCTGGCCCCAGCCGAATTCGACCAGACCCGGGGTGTAGATGGCGAAAAGCACAGCCATGTGGACGAAGACGCCCAAGCCGCCGACCATGCCGAACAGCACGAAGCGCGTCGGCACCCAGCGGCCGAAATAGCGTTCCACAAGGCCGCCGATGAAATCGAGCACAACGCCGTGATCGAGCTTGCTTTCGCCGCTGAGGCGGTTGGCGAACTTCAAGGGGAATTCCTTTACTTTGAGGCGCGGCTCGGCAGTCGCGAGAATGTCGAGCATGATCTTGAACCCTATGCCCGAAAGGTTTCCAGCCTGTTTCCGCAGCTGTTCGGTGCGCAGCAGAAAGAACCCGCTCATGGCATCGGTCAGTTCGGTGCCGGTCAGCTGGCGGGCGAGCGCGTTGGCAATTTTGCTGCCATTCTCGCGGCCTTTGCTGGTGAGTCCATCGGCATTGCCACCCACCGCAAAACGGCTGGCATAGGCGAGATCGTATTCGCCCGATTTCACCGCTCCAAGCATTTCGACGAGCAGTTTCGGATCATGCTGGTGGTCTGCATCCATCACCGCAACGAACGGTGCAGCGGTGGCACACATGCCCTCGATCGCGGCGCTGGCAAGCCCGCGGCGGCCGATGCGCTGGATCACGCGGATGCGCGGGTCTGTACGGCCGATACGGCGTGCTTCCTCGGCGGTGCCATCATGCGAATTGTCGTCCACGAACACGGCTTCCCAGCCGGACGGTCCCAGCGCCTCTTCCAACCGCTCCACCATCGGGGCGATATTGTCTTTCTCGTTCAGCGTCGGGAGGACAATGGCAAGCTCCAGCGGCGCGTTGTCGCGCGCTTTCGCCAATGCGGCGGTGGCCTCTACCTGTGCGTGCAATTCGTTCAAACTCATATCCATGCCCCCGCGTTACAGGGAATTGTTAACCATAAGGTTACCACGGCGCGAACTTATAGCCGCGCGAGGACCGCATCGCCTATTTCGCGCGTTCCGGCGCTACCGCCCAGATCGCCGCCAAGCACGCCGTCCTCCAGCGTTTTGGCAACCGCATTCTCGATCCGCACCGCGTCCGCCTCGCGCCCGAGCGAGTGGCGCAGCAGCATGGCGAGCGACAGGATCATGGCAGAGGGGTTGGCCTTGCCCTGCCCCGCGATATCGGGCGCGCTGCCGTGGATGGGTTCGTACATGCCGAAGGTGCCATAGTCGGTCTGCCGTTCACCCAGCGCGGCGCTGGCGAGCAGGCCGATCGAACCGACGCACATGCTTGCCTGATCGGACAGGATATCGCCGAACAGGTTGCCGGTGACCACCACGTCAAACTGGCCGGGGTTCTTCACCAGCTGCATGGCGGCATTGTCGACATACATGTGGCTCAGCTCGACATCGGGGTATTCAGCCGCAGTCTCGATCACGACATCGCGCCAAAGCTGGCTGGTTTCGAGGACATTGGCCTTGTCCACGCTGCACAAACGACCGTCCCGCCCTTGCGCCGCCTTGAAGGCGACATGGGCGATGCGGCGCACTTCGCTTTCGGCGTAGGACATGTGGTCATAGCCTTCGCGCTCGCCATCAATGGTTTCGCGCATGCCCTTTTCGCCAAAATAGACGTCGCCATTGAGCTCGCGCACGATCAGCAGGTCTATTTTGCGGGCGATTTCGGGGCGCAGCGCAGACATGCTCTCAAGCCCTGCAAACATCTTTGCCGGGCGCAGGTTGGCAAACAGGCCCAGCTCTGCACGCAGGCCGAGAATGGCCTGTTCGGGACGCAAATGGCGCTCCAGATTGTCGCACGCAGGATCACCCACCGCGCCGAACAGCACGCCATCGGCGGCGCGGGCCATGTCCAGCGTTTCTTCAGGCAGGGGGTGGCCGTGGCGTTGGTAGGCGATGCCGCCCACGTCGCCTTCGAACACCACCAGTCCCGGCAAGTCGAGCGCGCCCAGCACGCGGCGCGCTTCGTCCATGATTTCGGGGCCGATGCCGTCTCCGGGGAACAGGGCGATTTTCATGTCAGGCAATCCGTTTCAGCAAGTCGCGCAATCGCGTGCGCGCCGCCATAACGTCTCCGCGCCGGTCGGCAAGCAGGTAGTGGTCTAGCGGCTGGCCGAGCGCGTCCATGCTTTCTATCACTTGGGAAAGCTCGCCTTCGGGCCGAGCGCCTGCTCCGCCATAGCCCAGCTCGCGCAGCAACAGCGCTTCGTAGCCGACCAGTGCCGAGGCCCAGCCGCGCGCGGACGGGGCATGGCAAATCGCATCGAGCGTGCCGCCCAGCGCTTCGTACAAAGAAGGATAGAGCTGGCGTTCGGGCAGCGCGGTGGCGGTGAGCGCGCATACCCAGCCGATCGCAGCGGCGGCGAGCGGCTCGCTCAGCCACGGCCCGCGACTGGCGGTGAGCTCAACCCTGGCAAAGGGCAATTGGCTGTCCGACTTGGCCGAAAGTTGCAGGTCTACCGCATTGCCCGGGATGACGACAGGCCGCAGCTGTCGCCCTCTTCCACCCGCTACATAGCCTGCGATCAGTCCATATTCCTCAGTCAGGAAGCGCGCGACCACCGCCGTCTCACCATGCTGGCGAGCAGATACAAGAATGGCAGGCGCGCGGATATGCATGGTTTGTTAGTTAGCGGGGACTATGCCGGGCGCAAGCAAAGGAGCTGATATGGCAGCGGATGAGTGGTATCGCAGCGCGGATTGGGACGCGGCGGCGCAAGAGCTTTTCCGCAGCAAGCTGGCGCGCGCGAAGGACCGGAAATGGTTCTACTTGCGCGTGAAAGCGGCCGCTATTGCCGATGAGTATCCGGAAGACGCGCTGACTCTGTATCAGGAGTATCTCGACGCCGAAGCGGGGGGCGTGAACGACATCCGCTACGCCATGGCGATTATCCATTGGACGCAGGGGCGCGAGGACAAGCTGTTTGAATATCTTGATGCGGCCATGGGCAGCGATGGCATGGGTCTTGGCGCGATGGGGGCGATGGAAAATGCTTTCGTCAGCGCATTGCTTGGCCGCACGGACCGCTATGAGCGTGCACTTGCGCTGTTCGAGCCGTGGGACAAGGCCGCGCAGGAATCGATGGGCCGCAATTTCGTGCGAAGCTTCGCCGGAGCTTATGGTTCGGCGATCATCCTGAACCGGCTCGGTCGCCATGAAGATGCGCGCGAAGCGGCGTTGATCGCGCTCGAATGGACACAAAAGGAGGCAGGACCGCTGCCCGGCCACCCCCAGTTGGGCCTACCACCGCAGCTACCCGATGAATGGCACGCGGAATTGCGCCGCATAGCGCAAGAATGACCTAGTCGTAGCCCAATCCAAGCTGCTCCTCGATAAATTCCGCCTGCCTGCGATAGTAGAACAGCTGGTTTGCCAGTTTGGAATATCCATGCCCCTCGTCGGGAATGAAAATGTACTCCACTGGCACACCGTTCTCGCGCAGCGCACGGACCATGATTTCGGTTTCCGAGAAGGGAATGCGCGGGTCCTGCCCGCCGTGCGAATAGAGCACTGGCACGCGGATTTCATCTGCGCGGCGGATGGGCGAAATCTGCTCGTAGAAGGCGCGCCACTCAGGGTCCTCGATATTGCCATATTCGACAAGATCGGACGCGCGGATGGCAGGACTGGTGTTGATGAGGCTGTTGACCCAGTCACCCACCCCGAACTGGACCACGGCCGCAGTGAAGGCATCCGGATATTCTGACAGGATCGCATTGGCGAGATATCCGGAGTAGCTTCCGCCCCAGATCACAGCGCGGTCTTGCGCGATAAGGCCATCGTCACGCAGCGCGGCGAGCAGTTCGACAACATCGCGCACGCTGTCACGCCGCAATTCCCGATCATCGAGCGTCGCATAGGTCCTGCCGAGCCCGACCGAGCCGCGAATGTTGGGCAGGAAAACGGCAATCCCGCGCGCAACGTGATACTGCACGACCGGCTCCCACCAGGCGCGCGTTTGCTCGCTCGGGCCGCCATGCGGCAGGATCACTGCGGGCGGTGCATCCTCGCCGCTACCTGCACCATCGGGCAAATAGAGCAGGCCCTGCAATTCCACGCCATCGCTGGCTGCGTAGCGAACCAGCTGCGGGCGAACCAGACTATCGGGATCAATCCCCGCCAGTTCGCTGGCGAACACGCGCCGCGCTTGGGTATCTCCCGGCGAGAAGGCAAAAATGTCGCCCGGTGTTCGCCAGCCACTCACCCGAACAACCACCGTGTCACCCGCGCAACTGATTGAATAGGTGCCCTCCGGCAGCGCAGGACGATCGACCACCCGCTGTTCGCCGAGGTGCCACATGTGGAGCGTATCGAACCCGTCTTCGTTGCGGGTGTAGGTTATGTATTGCCGGTCTGTACCGCACAGGGTGATATCGGCCTCATCCCATTCGGGTTCGTAAGCCAGCGTGCTTTCGCCACTCGCGACATCGTAGAACGTCAGCCCTGCCCATTCACGCCCGGCGTTGGACGAGTGGAAGAAACCGGAGGAATCATCCAACCACACAAATCCGCCGATGCGGTGGCTTGCGCGGGGATCGGGCTCCGATATCGTGCGGCTTTCGCCAGTGGTGAGATCGAGCAGGTAGAGATTGTCCGATTCCTCTCCCACGCCGCGCGTGTAAACCAGCCAGCGCCCGTCGGGCGATACGGCTCGCGCCAGCGTTTCGAGCCGGCCCTCCAGAAGAATCTCACGGTTGCCCGAAAAATCGGCGCGCCAGATGTCGAAATCGTCGCCGTTGCGGGCAGGCGAGGCATAGACAAAGGCATCGGTGCCGACGAAATCCCCCCATATGCGATAGTCGCCTTCTGCCGCGGGCAAGATCTCGCGCTCCTGCGTTCCATCGGCGCTGATGGTGAAAAATGCGGGAAGCTCGTTCCCGTCTCCATCCGCACCATAGAGAATTCCCGATCCATCGGGCAGCCAGCGGAAGAAATCATGATTGGTGCGATAGGTCAGCCGGCGCGGCTGGCCGCCTGTGACCGGTATCGTCCAGATTTCCCGCTCGCTGGTAATATCCCAGCCAAAGGCAATGGTCTGCCCGTCAGGAGACAGCGCGGTATCGGATGCGCCACGGGCCAGCAGGTACCGTGCGATATCGGCGGGCTGATCACCGGCAAGACCGATGTCGATGGTTTCTTCGGTTGGAAGGATCGGATCGAGCGCGGGATCGGGGCCAGAGCTGCCCGCATCCTGCGCCAGCGCCGAAGCGGAGATAAAGGCAATCGAGACGAGAAAGCTGGCAGCAAAGCGCATGAGTCGTGTCCCCCCAAGAATCTGGTGGATACAAGAGCATGTTTTCGAGGTGAGGAAAAGGCTCCCCGATCAGCGGGGCTTACTTGCCCTTGCTTTCCAGCTTGGCGAGGCGCGCTTCCAGTTCCTCGACCTTCTCGCGCGCGGTTGCGGCCATGTCTTTCACCGCATCGAATTCCTCGCGCGAGACAAAGTCCATGCCGCCCATCGCCTCTTTCATTTTCTCGCGGGCGTTCTCCCGCGCTTCACGGCCCATGCCCGCCAGCGTACCCGCAGCGGAATTGGCGACTTTGACGAAATCGGCGATGATCTTGTTTTCGCTTTGCATGGTCTCCAGATGGGCCTTTGACGCTGTGCGTTCAACTCAAATTTCAAAACTCTGCACGGCGCCCTCGTCCACCATCGGCTGAACATCGGGGTTGAGTTGCAGGAACTGCCAGTTGAGCAGCGTCGCGAACAGAGCCCAGGCGAGATAGGGCAGTAGCAGGATGCCCGCCCATTTACGCACTTTGAAAAACAGAATTACGGTCACGATCAGTGCCGCATCCAGCGCCAGGATCACAAGCAGCGCATAGGCGATTTGCTGCTGGCCAAAGAATACCGGCGACCAGGTCAGGTTGATCGCGAACTGAATAAGGAAGGCGATAATCGCCCAAGCCCGCATGCGCGATCCCCATGCCGCGCAAACCATGGCAAAAGCAAAGCCCATCATCGCATAGAGGATGGTCCAGACGATACCGAATGTGGCCGGCGGCGGGAAGGTCGCGGGCTTTTCGAGCGACTGGAACCAAGCACTATTGGCATCGCCGCCGACCGTGCCGGCAAGAAAGCCGAGCAGCATCACCAGCGGCACAAGGAAAAGGGACCAGCGGATCAGGCTGGCGCGCAATTGCCCCGGGGACGCGATGCGATTCATGAAAGCAGGCCTCTCGATTCGTTTGATCCAACTTGTGGCGAGCGCTGCAAGCAAGGGCAAGCGCCCCACTCCGCCTGTCCGCAAACGGATCATCTCATGCTTTCAATCCACCGCATTGGCGGGCGTTCCCCGCACAGCATGGACGAGAAATTCGACATTTCCCTCGGTCCCGGTGATCGGGCTTTCGGTCAGCCCGGCGATGCGCCAGCCGGATTCTTCAAGCCAGCCGGTCACCTCGTCGCAAACCCTCTGGTGCAGCGCCGCATCTCGGACGATGCCGCCCTTGCCGACCTCACCCTTGGCGACTTCGAATTGTGGCTTGATAAGCGCCACTATCCGCGCATTCTCGGCAGCGAGACGCAGCGGCATCTCCAGAACCTTAGCGAGTCCGATAAAGCTCGCATCGCATACAACCCAATCGCATGGGCGGTCGATCAGCGTCGGGGTCAGCGCACGGGCATTGGTCTGTTCGAGCACGGTGATGCGATCATCCTGCCGCAGCTTCCAAGCCAGTTGGTTTGTGCCGACATCCACGGCAAAGACATGCGCCGCGCCGTGATGCAGCAACACTTCCGTGAAGCCGCCGGTCGAACTGCCGATATCCATCGCCACCGCGCCCTTCACATCGAGCGCAAAATGCTTGATTGCATGGTCCAGTTTCATCCCGCCACGCCCCACCCATGGGTGATCCCGCCCGCGTACCTCGATCGCCCAATTGTCAGGCACTTGCTGTCCGGACTTCGTGACCCTTTGCAACTTGCCCGGCTCGCCCGCAAACACCAGCCCCGCCATTACCAACGCCTGCGCCCTGGTGCGGCTCTCCGCCTCGCCGCGCACGACGAGCAATTGGTCTATCCGGGAGCGAGAAGGCTTGCTTTCGGCCATGGCTTGCGGCGATAGGGGGCACACGGCCCGAGTGCCAGATGCTTTTTGCCGCTGATATTGTTGCAAGGACGCGATAAGCCCATGCGAATCCATTCCCTGATTGCCCTGCTGGGCACCACCGCTGCCCTCGCTGCGTGCAGCTCGGAACCGCAAATGGGCGATGCCGAGCAAGCCACTGTGGACGCTCCCGAGCCTGCACTGACCTCGGCCCCTGTGGCCGTTTCGGCACCGGACGGGACAGCGCTCGTTGAAGGGCAATGGAACGTCAACGAAGATGCAATGGGAATTCGCGCACAATATGGCGTGCCGGGAATGCAGCCTTCTATCACCGTCACCTGCGACCCGGCCTACAATGCGGTGACACTCTCGCTCGCCTCTTCGGTCGGCGCGGCGGAAGCATGGCGGCTCGATGCCGGTGGCGAAGCCGCGCGGATCGATATGTTGCCATCGGGCGGCGTGCTGCCGGAGTTGACGGCGCAGGTCGACCACGGACTTGCCATCATCAATGCGCTGGCCGATCAGGGACAGGTCTTCATGCTGACTTCCCCGCAGCGCCAATCCTTCCAGTTCCCAACCCATCCCGGAATTCGCAGAGTATTCGATAGATGCAATCAGACACCGCCCCCCGCCGAAGCCATTATCGCTCCATCGGAGGATGCGCCTATCCGCTGATTGCGCTCGGCGCGCTCGCCGCGTGCCAACCGCCTGCGCCCGAGCCGACCCCCGTCCCCTCGCCTGTGCCGGTGGCAACCCCCGTGCCAACACCAGCGCCCGCGCCGCAGCAGGTCGTCACGCCGACATACGACAATTGGCAGGACGCCCCACAAACACCGGGTGACTGGAGCTATGTGTCCGAACCGACCGAGACGCTCGCGGTCTTCGGCACCGGCCGCACACCCGATACGGTCGAGTTGATCATCCGGTGCGACCTCGCCACTCGCCTCATCGGCATCGCCCGTTCGGGCAGCGCGAGCGGCCAGGTAGAAATGCTCATCCGCACCGAAACGCAGGATCGCACGCTGACCGCCACACCGATGAGCGGTGCTGCACCGCTGATCACGGTGGAGTTATCGGCAAATGACAGCCTGCTCGATGCGATTGCCTTTTCGAAAGGCCGGTTCGCTCTGCTGACCCCCCGGACAAGCCCGCTGTATGCGCCCGCCTACCCGGAAATCACACGGGTCATGGAAGATTGCAGGGGGTAGGAAAATCGCGAAGCGCTGCGGCCAATTCGCGAGCGCACAATTATCGCTGTGAAAAAAGATAATTCAAGACTTGTTTTCACGACTCGGGCGATTCACAACAGCCATCAAGACCGGCGGCGATCGCAGGTCTCGGGCCCCGGTGAAAAGGTGGCTCTTGGCTTTCAAGCGCGAAAGGAGGTGATCCGATGTCTCATGGTTCAGCAGGGAGGTCGGAAACGACCCGTGCGGAGCATATTCGGTAGTTCTTCATTCGCCGAGTGAGGCTCCGTTGGCGGTGTAACGACCGCTGACCATGCGAAGGCCAGTTCCACGAAAGGGTGGGACTGGCCTTCTCATTTTGTGCTGGCGTATAAGCTATGCAGATGACGCGACGTAAATTCATTCCGTATATGTGGGCGTTTAGCTTCCAGCTGCCTTTTGCTTTCGTGTTCGCAGCGACTTCGACGTGGCCAACTGCGTTGTTCTGGGCACTCTATTTTGTTGTGATGGCTGGCTTGGCAATATGGATCGGTCGTTCGCCTCGGCGATGTGGCCACGGTAGGGTCATGTATATTGGTAGGTTTTCTTGGCCTTACGCGATGAGATACTGCCCGGAATGCGGGGCGCGTAAATGGTAGGACGCCGCACCCTTGCCTCGACTCACGCGGCGTCCTAATCGCACGCGCATGGAATTCACCCGCATCCCTCACCCCGCGCCCACGCCCGACGCAGACCGTGTTGCGGCGATTGCCGATCCCGGTTTCGGCACCTTGTTCACCGACCACATGGTCACCATCGACTATGACGAGGGGCAAGGCTGGCATTCGGCCACGCTCGGCCCGCGCCAGCCCATTCCGCTCGATCCGGCGGCATCGGTGCTGCATTATGCGCAGGAAATCTTCGAGGGGATGAAGGCTTACAAGCTGCAGGATGGCAGCATGGCGCTGTTCCGTCCGCAGGCGAATGCGGCGCGGTTCAACAAGTCGGCAGCGCGGCTTGCCATGCCCGATCTGCCTGAGGATGTGTTTGTCGAGGCAGTGAAGCAGGCGGTGCTGGCGGACAAGGAGTGGTTCCCCAGCGTCGAAGGCGGATCGCTCTATATCCGCCCCTTCATGTTCGCGACCGAGGCGTTCCTCGGCGTGCGTCCGGCGAAGCAGTACAAGTTCGTGGTGATCCTCTCGCCCGCAGGAAACTACTTCAAGTCCGGTGCGCCGGCGGTTTCGGTCTGGGTGAGCGACTACACCCGCGCAGCCCCTGGCGGCACGGGCGAAGCAAAGTGCGGCGGCAATTATGCGGCCAGCCTCGTGCCCACCGGAGAGGCCTTTGCCAAGGGGCATGACCAGGTCGTGTTCCTCGACGCGGCAGAGCGTAAGTGGATCGAGGAACTGGGCGGCATGAACCTGTTCTTCGTGTTCGATGACGGCCGCATGATCACTCCGCCCCTGCGCGGCACGATCCTGCCCGGCATCACCCGCGACAGCATCATGACCCTCGCCCGCGAACAGGGCCTCGACGTGAGCGAGGAGATGTACTCCATCGACCAGTGGCGCGAAGATGCAGAAAGCGGCAAACTCGTCGAGACGATGGCCTGCGGCACCGCTGCTGTGGTGACTGCCGTTGGCAAAGTCTCCGGCCGCGAAGGCGAATTCACCATCGGATCGGGCGGGCCGGGCCAGCTGACCGGCACAATCCGCGAAAAGCTCGTCGGCATCCAGCGCGGCACGGTCGAAGACACGCACGGCTGGGTGATGCGGCTGGACTAGGCTCCAAGCGCCATCGCCACCGGCGTATCACCTTCTTGCCACGGCTTTTCGCGCTGCATCGCCGTCTTGAACAGCGAGCTTTCCAAATGCCCCGTCAACCATTCCTGCACATGCGGGAGGTCTAGCGCGTCGAACCATTTCCTGTCGTGATTGGCGAATTGCCGGATGAAGGGGAAGATCGCGACGTCGGTAAAGCCGCGTTGCTCGCCGCAGAGCTGACCTTGGCCTGCAATCCGCGCGTCCAGCCTCGCCAAAAATTCCTCGCCGCGATCGCGGTGGGGGATGGGGTCGCAATCATCGTACCGTGTCGGGTATTTGTAGTGGTCGAGCGCGTGCTTGAACGGCCCGTCGTTCTCGGCGAGAAGCTCCTTGTCCTCACGCTCCAGCCAGCCTTCGGGATCGGTATGCCCCAGCGACCAGCGCATGATGTCGAGGCTTTCTTCAAGAAACCCGCCATCGCTGTGGACTAGCACGGGCACCGTGGCCTTGGGCGATATTGCGAGCATCGCCTGCGGCTTGTCCGACAGTTTGACCTCGCGCAATTCGCAGCGCGTCTTGCTTACCACCAGCGCCATACGGGCGCGCATCGCAAAGGGGCAACGGCGGAAACTATAGAGCACACGGTCAGTCATCGACCGTGTCCCGATCGGCCCGGTCGGGCAGCCGTGCGCCGACATGCATTTCGCCGCGCTTCTTCGCAAGTTGCTGTTGGCGTTGGCGTTCGCGGTAGGAAGCGCGCTGTTCTTCGGTGCGTTCGCTATGGCAGGCAGGGCAACTGACCCCCGCTTCGTAAAGCGCGCTCGCCGTGTCCGCTTCGCTCACGGGGCGGCGGCAGGCGTGGCACAGATCGTAACTGCCCAGCTCCAGTCCATGGCCGACGCTTACCCGCTGGTCGAACACAAAGCATTCACCGCGCCACAGGCTGAGTTCGGGAGGGATCTCCTCGAGATACTTCAAGATGCCGCCTTTCAGGTGATAGACGTCTTCCACCCCCTCTTTCGCAAGGAAGGCGGTCGATTTCTCGCAGCGGATACCGCCTGTGCAGTACATCGCGACCCTGGGCTGCTTGCCTTCGCCCAGCAAGCGGTCGCGCTCAGCCCGGAACCAATCGGGGAAGTCGCGGAAGCTCGGCGTCTTCGGATCGATCGCCCCTTCGAACTGGCCGATGGCGACTTCATAATCATTGCGCGTATCGATCACTATGGTGTCCGGATCGGCAATGAGATCATTCCATTCTGCCGGAGCGACATAGGTGCCGGCATGCTTTGCCGGGTCGATATCAGGTTGGCCCATAGTCACAATTTCGTTCTTCAGCCGTACCTTCATGCGTAAGAAGGGCATGGTCTTCGCGCCCGAATACTTGACCTCAATATCCGCGCAACCGGGTAGCGTGCGGATATACGCAAGCAGCGTTTCGATCGCTGCCCGCGTGCCAGCGACGGTGCCGTTGATCCCTTCTCCCGCGAGCAGCAGGATACCGTGAATACCCTCTGCATCGCACAGCAACTGCAAAGGCTCCTGCAGCGCCCCATGATCATCAAATCGCGTGAACTGGTACAAGGCGGCGACGCAGACGGGCGCTTGGGTAAGGGACAGGTCGGCAGGCATAGAAGGACCCTTAGCGGGAGAGCGCGCGCGCTTCCAGATGTGTCACGCGGCAGCGAGCAATTGGGCAGCTTCGGGGCTATCCCCCAACAAGTCCATAAGGCCAAGCTCGTATTCGTTGAGGTGGGGCTGCGGGCGCGGCATTTTCAGATTGGCACGCCACTCCTCTTGCCGCGCCACCAGATCGATGACGGCGGGGTGGACATAGCTCTTTCGCGTGACTGCTGGCGTATTGCCGAGATAGGCCGCAACCGTTTCCAGCACGGCCTTGATGGTGAGCGTCTCTTCCGCTTCTGCCAGCATCCGGAAAGCGATGACACTCGCGTGCCAGGTGCGGAAGTTCCTGGCTGAGAAGTTCTCGCCCATTGTGCCACGCAGGTAATCATTCACATGCCCGGAATTGACATCTTGCGGTTCGCCATCGTCACCCACCCATGCAAACAGTTCCTGGCCTTTCAAATCCTGCATCTGCCGTACAACCCGGGCGAGAGACGCGTCGGACAGCTTCACATCCCGCTGTTTGCCACCTTTGCCGGTAAAGCGCAGCCGCAAGGTGCGCCCGGTAACCTCCGCATGGCGGTGCTGGAGTGTGGTCGCCCCGTAGCTCTTGTTTTCCTTCGAGTATTTTGTGTTACCCACCCTGATCGCGCCGAGATCGAGCAGTTTAACCAGCGCCGCCACTGCCCGGTCACGCCCCAGCCTGGGAGAACGCATATCGCGCTGCACCTTTTCGCGCAGTACAGGCAGCATCTTGCCGAAGGCAACGCAACCATCGAACTTCTCGCCCTCGCGCCAGGCGCGGAAATCGGGGTGGTAGCGATATTGCTTGCGCCCGCGTGCATCGTATCCGGTGGCAAGGATATGGCCATCGGGATTGGGGCAGAACCATTCGCGCCTATAGGCGGGCGGCAGGGCAATGGCATTGAGCCGCTTCTTTTCCGCGCGGTCCCTTATCAGCGCACCATCCGGCATATAGTAAGCCCAGCCCCTGCCAGCGCCTTTGCGGGTGATGCCGGGCAGACTGTCATCGACATAGACAAGTTTGGGCGGGGCAGACGCCATAATGCAGCTTCAACGCCCTGATATGATACGCGGTTCCTTTGGGCTTTGGTCAGGTGAAGGCGCACTGGGGGTAACCTCAAGCAAAGCTTTGTTGCCGCAAGCTTGCCTGCACCTATCTCGGCTGGCACATTACGCTTGCACAGGAGATCCCGAAATTGTCCGATCCCACATACACGCCGCCTAAAGTCTGGAAGCCGACCGAGTCTGGGGGACGGTTCGCCAATATCAACCGCCCGACCGCAGGTACGCGGCACGAGAAAGAACTGCCACAGGGAGAGCACCCCTTCCAGCTCTACTCGCTAGCGACGCCCAACGGAGTGAAGGCGACAGTGATGTTCGAGGAATTGCTCCAGGCCGGACATTCGGGCGCGGAATATGATGCATGGCTGATCAACATCGGCGATGGCGAGCAGTTTGGCAGCGGCTTCACCGCGCTCAATCCCAATGGCAAGATTCCCGCCCTGCTGGACCGCAGCGGTGACCAGCCGGTGCGCGTATTCGAAAGCGGCGCGATCCTCCTCCACCTGGCAGAAAAGTTCGGCGCGTTCCTGCCAACCGACCACACACGTGCCGAAGTACTCAACTGGCTGTTCTGGCAGATCGGCAGTGCTCCGTTTATCGGCGGCGGCTTCGGTCATTTCTATGCTTATGCACCCGAGAAGTACCAGTATCCGATCGATCGTTACGCGATGGAAACCAAACGTCTGTTCGATGTCGCTGACAAGCGGCTGGGGGAAACGCGCTTCCTTGGCGGGGATGATTACACTGTTGCCGATATCGCCGCAGCACCGTGGATGGTGCCCTTCGTCGAAGGCACAATCTACAACGAGGCAAAAACCTTCCTTGAAATCGATGGATACGAGAACGTGACACGCTGGGCGAACGAGATCGCCGCCCGACCCGCCTTCAAGCGCGGTCGCGCGGTGAACCGCAGCTTCGGCGACGAAGACAAGCGTCTGCCAGAGCGGCACTCCGCAGCAGACTTCGAAAAGGTCAATCTCGGCTGATTGCATTTAGTGTACCGCGCGGCCTTGCACCGCGCGGTCATACCTTTATAGGAACGCCGCACTGCTGGGGTGTAGCCAAGTGGTAAGGCACCGGTTTTTGGTACCGGCATTCGCAGGTTCGATCCCTGCCACCCCAGCCATTATTTTCCCGAATCGATTTCCTTTGGATCGCGCGTAGCGAGGATGAAGCCCGTCACGCTGGCGAGACTGGTGCCGAGCACCACCAACGCCGCACCGACGGCGCCAAACCATTCGATCAGCCAGGGCAAAGCGATCAGCCCCCCCGCGAGCGGGATGCCGCGCAGCAGGAAGTTGCGGATCGCATGGCCGCGCGCGACGAGCAGCGCTTCGAGGCTCGCTCCCGCCAGTTCGATCGACGCAGCGCCTGCCAGCACGATCATCGGCACGAAGGCAGCGAGATATTCGCGACCCGCAATCGCGGTGATGATCCATTCGCCCGCGATGAGGCCGAAACCGACCACGATGATCCCGGAGAAGACGGCGATCCTTGTCAGCTTGGCGGTCAGCGCCTTCGCCGCGTCGGGGTTGCGTACCAGCTCGGGATAAACCGCTTTCAGCAAAGCCTGCGCGAGCTTCAGCAGCCCGTCCCCCAGCTGGTTCGCCACGCGGTAGACACCTGCCAGCGCCGCGCCGCCGAAAATCCCGGTCAGCACCACCAGCAACTGGCGGCTGGCGATGGAAAGCATTCCGGAAAGACTGGTGCCGATGGCAAAGCTCCACACTTTCTCGCCCCGCGCCTTGGCTTCGCGAGGAAGCCTTGAGAGGCTGTATCGCTTCCAGTGGATCGGCTCGGTCCTCGCGGCGAGCCACCAGTAGATTGCAGCGGTAAAGACCTCTGCCGCGCCCCACACGATCAGGAAGCTCTGGATGCTCGGTTTGACGAACACCACCACGCCTGCACCCAGCGCGCGAACAATACTCGTCGTCGCGTCGGCAAAAGCAGCGCGATCATAGCGATCGTGCAGGCGTAGCAGCCCGGTAGGTGTCGAGCGGATTGAGAGCAGCGAGGCGAGCGTGAACAGGTAGGTCGGCACCACCATGCCATCGGGCAGCAGCAGCACCTCGTAGAAATTGAACAGGATCAGCGCTGAGAGGATTGCGCCGATCACGATTGTCATGCTGTCGAGCGCGAGGGCAAAACCTGTCACGGTCTTGCGGTCATCATCATCCTGCCCCCAACGGATGATCGTTTGCCAAGTCTGGAAGCTGCAAAAGCCTACCACCAGCTGCGCAAAGGTGAACGCAATCACAAAAATGCCGAAGCGCTCCGGCCCCAACTCGCGCGTGGCAATCGCCAGGTAGACCAGGCTGAGTACGGCATTGATCACCTTGGCGCCCATCAGCCAGCCGGTATTGGTCAATGCGCGCCGTATCATGATTGTGCCCTGCCCCAGCAGCCTATCAATTGCAAAGTGCTACCGAGCCGGTTCGAGCGGCGTCTGGGGATTATGCGGCGTCAGGATCAGCTCGCCCTGCTCGATCCGGACCGAGGCGAGTCGCGACAGCAAGTTCATGCCGATGACATTGGTTTGCCCCAGTCCCGGCGCAATCACCGCGTCGAGCCCACTTGCAGCAACATTGCCGAAGCGCATCTCGTCGATATTGGTCAGATGGGCGGCAACGGTGCCATTGGCGGTTTGCAAGCGGACCGGAACGGCACCGTCGCGCTCTTTCAGTCCGGCCGCAGTGGCAGTCGATTCCGACACTGCGGTCAGCGTCGCACCGGTATCTACCAAGAAGGCCGCGCGGTGTCCGTTCACTTCGGCCTCCAGCCAGTAATGCCCGTCAACATGCAGCGGAATGCGCGTCTCGCTGCCTTCCACGATCTGCTCGGGCAAGCCGATTTGCGGCAAGGCAACGGAAAATCGCGGATCGAGGCGGGAAACCTGAAGCACCACCAATGCCAGGACCGCAACGAGCGTCAGCGTGCTGCCGAGCCGCATGATACGGCCAATTGCCGGGCTTCGACGCATCACGAACGATCCGAGGACGCCCAGAACCATCGCCGCCAGCGCCGCCATCAGCAGGCCCGATTGCGGGATTCCCCGGATCGACTGTGCCAGCTGGTCAAAGACGGGAGCGAGGTCCATGCCTGCCTATATAGCGCGCATTGGCAAATTTGCGATAAGGCTGGCTAAGGTGCGGATCGCTTGATCGTTGCCTTGGCGAGCACGAGCGAGAACCGCCCGGCCGCGTCGGTCCAGCGGGAAATGGGTGTCCAGTGCCCGGCGAGCAGCAACATATTGGAACTGCGCTTGCCGAATTTGTGGCTGTTTTCCGTGTGGATGCTCTCGCCTTCATTCATGCTGAATTCTTCGCCGGATACCGTGAATTCAACATCCGCTGTGGCGACGAGGTGCATCTCGATCCGCGCAAAGGTATCGACCCAGCGGGCTTCATGGCGGAAGCTCTCAAACGGTATATTGCCATCAAGCTCCCGATTGATTCGCGTGAGCAGGTTGAGATTGAATGCAGCGGTGACCCCTTCCGCGTCATCATAGGCCGCTTCGAGCACCTTGCGGCCTTTCACCAAGTCCATGCCGATCAACAACAGCGCCTCGTCGCCCAGGGTCTCGCGCATGTTGCGCAGCAGGTCGGTCGCACTGCGGGGTACCATGTTGCCGATGGTTGACCCGGGAAAGAAGCCGAGCTTGGGCATGTCGGCCACTTCGGCGGGTAGCTCGACCGGCTTGGTGAAGTCGGCCTCCACCGGATAAACGGGAAAACCGGGAAACTTGGCAGAAAGGTCGGCTGCGGCAGCGCGCAGGAACTCGCCAGATATATCGAGCGGGACATAGGCGCCCGGGTCGATGGCGGAAAGCAGCAATGGCGTCTTGACCGATGAACCTGAGCCAAATTCAACCACTGCGCGACCCGCGCCGATCATCCGCGCGAATTCTTCTCCACGGGACTCGAGAATCTCGGTCTCTGCCCGCGTCGGGTAATATTCCTCGACCTTGGTGATATCCTCGAACAGTTGCGATCCGCGTTCGTCATAGAACCATCGCGCGGGTACAGCCTTCTGCTCTTGCCGCAATCCCTTCAGCACGTCGGCCCGAAAGGCGCGGTCGACTCCGTCTTCGTCAAGATCGACGAGGCGAATATCGCTTGTTCCGGTCATCAAATATCCTTCGCCAGCCGCAATCCGGTGAACTGCCAGCGCTGTTGGGGGTAGAAGAAATTGCGATAGCTGGAGCGCGAATGGCCGCGCACAGTCGCGCAGCTCGCGCCCTTGAGCACCCACTGCCCAGCCATGAACTTGCCATTATACTCGCCCACCGCACCCCCGGCAGGCTGAAAGCGTGGGTAAGGCAAATAGGCCGAGCGCGTGAATTGCCAGACATCGCCGAAAAGGCTTTTCGAACCGCGCGGGGCTGGGGCAGCGGCTCCATCGAACTGGTTGCCCGCGCTGGCATCGCTACCTTGCGCGACGGCTTCCCACTCGAACTCGGTCGGAAGTCTTGCCCCGGCCCATGTCGCAAAGGCATCGGCCTCGTAATAGGAAATATGCGCGACCGGAGCGCCCGGATCGCGCGCCTGCCATCCAGTGTGTGTGAAATGCTCGCCTTCCCGCCAATAGAGCGGCCGGGAGATGTTGCAGCGCGCGAGCCAAGCCCATGCATCGGAAAGCCACAGGCGATGGTCCTTGTACCCACCATCGGCGATGAATGCGTCCCATTCGCCGTTGGTAACGAGGCGATTAGACAAGGCGAACGGTTCGAGCAGCGCACGATGCGCTGGCCCTTCATTATCGAAAGCGAAGCCGTCACCCTGATGCCCGATCATCGCGAGGCCGCCCGGATGCTCGGTCCAGCCTTGAACCTCCTCCCCTTGAGGAAAGGGGGTGGGGGTGGGGTTCGCCGCTTCAGCGGCGACTGGCGTCGCCGACTCCACACCCTCCGCGCCTGACGGAGCTCCTTCCTTTCCCGCAAGGGGAGAGGGATCAAACATTGCCGGGCCGAGCGGATTCTTGCTCAGTGCATGTTTGATATCGGTAAGCAAAAGTTCGATATGCTGCTGCTCATGCGCGATGCCGAGTGCAATCAGGTCAGCGCATTCGGGCCTATTGAACAGAGGCTTCATCGCTTCATCCACCGCATGCCGCCATTCGAGCACTTCAGCGAGCGTCGGGCGGCTGATCAGCCCGCGACGCCCCCGCTGTATACGATCACCTTCTGCCTCGTAATAGGAATTGAACAGGAAGGGCCAGCGCTCGTTGTAGCGCTTGTATCCCTCCACATGGTCGCGCAGAAGGAAGGTTTCCCAGAACCATGTCGTATGCGCCGCGTGCCATTTGGCGGGTGAGGCGTCTTCCATAGACTGTATGGTCGCATCCGCCTCGCTCAGCGGTTGGAGCAAGCTCTCGGTTAGCGCGCGGGTAGCACGATAGTCGTACAACAGCTCATCGGGAGCCGTGTCAGCATTCCGGGTTTGCGAGGCCAAGGGCACCGCCTTTTGTCTGCGTAAGAACTACAGGTTCAACACCATCATGCGACAGCGTGTTCCCGATTGAAACCCTTCTTTGGCAAATGGTTGACCCGGCCGGGTCAGGCAGCGGCGCGGCCGCTCTCGCCAAGCTCGAGGTTTAGCATTTCGGCAAGCAGGAAAGCGAGCTCCAGCGATTGCGCCGCGTTGAGGCGCGGATCGCAATGCGTGTGATAGCGATCGTTCAGCCCTTCATCGGTGATCGCCACCGCGCCGCCGGTGCATTCTGTGACATCCTGCCCGGTCATTTCCAGGTGGATACCGCCGGCATGCGTGCCTTCTGCGCGGTGCACGGCGAAGAAGCCGCGCACTTCGGCAAGGATCCGTTCAAACGGACGCGTCTTGTATCCGCTATCCGCCTTTATGACATTGCCGTGCATCGGATCGCAGCTCCAAACTACCGGCTGGCCTTCGCGCTTGATGGCGCGGACAATCGGCGGCAGCCCCTGCTCTACCTTGTCATGCCCGAAGCGACTGATCAGCGTAATGCGGCCCGGATCGCGCGACGGATTGAGTACGTCGAGCAATTGGAGAAGCACATCGGCATCAAGGCTCGGACCGCATTTGATGCCAATGGGGTTGTTCACGCCGCGCAGGAATTCGACATGCGCGCTGTCGATAAAGCGTGTGCGGTCACCGATCCACAGGAAGTGAGCGGACGTGTCGAACCACTGGCCGGTGAGCGAATCCTGGCGCGTCATCGCCTGCTCATAGGGCAGCAGCAACGCTTCATGGCTGGTGTAAAAACTCGTGCCCTTGAGGTGTGGATCGTCGACGATATCGACCCCGCAGGCCTCCATGAAATCGAGCGCTTCGCCAATTCGGTTGGCGATATCCTGGTATTTTTCCGCCCATGGACTGCGGCCCATGAAGTCGAGTGTCCATTTCTGCACTTCGCGCAGGTTTGCGTAGCCACCACCAGCAAAGGCACGAAGCAGATTAAGCGTCGCGGCGGACTGGTTATACGCCTTGACCATGCGCTGCGGATCGTTGGTGCGGGTTTCGGGCGTGAACTCGATGCCGTTGACATTATCGCCGAAATAGCTCGGCAATGTCACATCGCCCTTGGTTTCGGTATCGCTGCTGCGCGGTTTGGCGAATTGCCCGGCCATCCGGCCCAGCTTTACCACCGGCAGCTTGCTGGCGAAGGTCAGCACTGCCGCCATTTGCAGGATCACGCGGAAAGTATCGCGGATATTGTTGGGCGAAAACTCGGCAAAGCTTTCGGCACAGTCGCCGCCCTGCAGCAGAAAGGCATCGCCATTGGCCACGCGGCCCAGATCGGCGCGCAAGCGGCGGGCCTCACCGGCAAAGACCAACGGCGGATACCCGGCGAGCGTGCGCGTGGCTTCGTCCAGCGCCTCTGCATCCTCGTAATGCGGCAGGTGCTTCGCGGTGAAGCGCGTCTGCTGCCAGCTATCGGGTGTCCAGTTCTGTGCCACGATCAAATCAATCCAGTATCAGCCCGTCCCCGGCGGGAAATCCTAAACAGTGATGCGGGGAAGGTCGACATATCTACCCCCGCGCGCAAGGCGGTGCAAAGGTTACTTGCGAAATCTTATCTCCTTGACCGGGAAGCTGGCCTTGCCACCTAACGACCGCTGGCTGCTGCCGGAGCCGCCCCCGCACCGCCTTCAGGCAGGATTTGCAGGCGGAAGCCCGGTCCGGTGAGGTAACGCTGCGCCAGACTGCGCATCTCCTCCACCGTCGCCTCGTCATAGTCGCGATAGATGCTGGGCAGGTAGATCAGCCGGTTGCGGTCGAACCCTGCACCCTCCAGTTGGTTGAGCCAGAAGGTATGGCCAGTTTGCGCGCGGTTGAGGTACTGGCGGGCAGGCTCTGCCGCGCGCTCCAGCTCGTCCGCCGTGGGGCCATTGGTGGCCAGGTCCTGGGCTTGCGCTTCCGCCTCTTCGAAGAAAGCGGGGAGGATTGCCGGGTCCATCTGCACAAGCGCGAACAGCACGCCGCCACTATTGGTATCGAGCGGCCAGTTGCTCGTTACGAAGGGCGAATAGGCGGCACCCGCGCGTTCACGCAGCCCGTCAAGCAGGCGGTTGGAGAAAATCTGCGCGAGGAGATCCAGCTTGCGGCTCTGCACGATACCTGCCGAACCGCCGCCCGTCTCCCACGCGATAACGCCAGCGGCCTGATCGGCATCGCCGCCATGGGTCAATGTCGTGGGCGTTTCTCCACCTTCGGGGAAGGTGCGGCCACGCGTGGCGACATCGCCCGGCAGCGGCTGGCGCGCATCCAGCGCGCCGAATGTGCGGCTCAACGCCTGCACAGTCTCTTCCGGATCGATATCGCCGAACACGGCCACTTCTACCTGGCCCTGCGAGAGCAGGCGTTCCCAAGTCTCGCGGAAGCCCTGCGGCGTCGCGGCGCGCATCTGCTCCGGTGTTGGGGTAACAAAGCGCGGGTCGCGGTCATTTAGCAGGTAATCGAGGTCACGGTTGAGCACCCCATTCGGGTCGCGGCCATAGCTGTCATAGGCGATCAATGCAGATGCCTGCGCACGCTCAAGCGGAGCCTCGTCCCAGCTTGGCATGGAAAGCAATCCAGCAAACAGGTAGAGTTGCTCTTCCAGGTCTTCACGACGGGTCAGGCCTTCGAAAACGAAAACGCCATCCTCGATGCGGAAATCGAAACTGACCTTCAACTGCGCGGCCAAATTATCGAGATCATTCTGGTCAAGTGGCCCGATACCGGAGTTGATCAGCGCAAGCGGGGCGAGCGTGGCATAGACCGCCTCGTCATCTTCGATCCCGCGCCAGCCTGCACCAAAACGTACACGGACGGTCACCCGGCCCGGTTCGTTGGTGCGCTGCATCATCATCGCGCGCACGCCATTGGCGAAATTCAGCTCCTCTACCTCTAGCACACCGAGTGGGCGGCGATTCACCGGAGCCGCCGGCTCGCCGATTGGCGGCAGGTCAGCAAAGTCGATGGCTTCGCGGTCATCTCGCGCGAGACCGCTGGCGGTCACAGGTGCGGCAAGCGCATTGCGCACGTCCAGCTCGGTCGCTTCGCCCGGTGCAGGTGTCATCAGCACGGCGCGGATCACCTCGCCTTCAAACAAACGCTGCGTCGCGGCCAGTACATCATCGGGCGTAAAGCGCGGGGCGATGGAGCGGAACACTTCGAGGAAGGTTTCCGGGCTCGCGATAGCCTCCCGAATGTCGACAGCCCCCACGACCTGATCGGCCAGAGACGACCCTGCCTGGATGCGCGACTGCTCAACCATGTCGACAAACGCGACATCGAAGCGCGACACCGCTTGGTCGATCTCGGCCTGCGAAGGCGGTTCCGACAGCGCATCGGCAATCACACTACGCACATCATCAAGAGCTGGCTCCCAATCCTCGGTCAGCGGAGCGTAGGTCACGAAGGTTGCATCGGCAGAACGACTGATCTTCTCGCGACCGATTCCGGCAAAGAGGAACGAACCACCTGCACGGGCGCGGTTTTCAAGGCGGCGATTCACGATCTCGGCAGCGACGTCCATCAGCAAGTTGCCGCGGTTGTATTCAAGGTTGTCGACCACCTCGACCCACGGGCGCATGATCGCATAGGTAAGCGCGCGCGGCTGGCCCGCCTCGACGATGACGGCAACTTCGCCCACCGGGTTAACCGGATCGGCCCCCGGAGGCGCGACCGGATCGCCGAAATCCGGCGCGGGTGTCAGCGGGCCTTCGCCCTGCCAGTCGCGGAAATGTCGTTCGACGACGGCGGCAAGAACCATCGGATCGGCATCGCCAACGAGCACGACAACAACATTTTCCGGACGATACCAGCGGGTATGGAATGCCTGCACCGCTTCAGCGGTCGCGCCTTCGAGCGTTTCGACCGTGCCGATAGGGCTCCGTTCCGCAAGGCGTTGACCTGCAAACAGTGTCTGCGTCGTCTGCTCGGCCACGCGGCGCTGCGGCCCGGCCTGCTCGCGCCGCTCGGACAGCACGATGGGCACGTCCTGTGCGAGATTTTCGCTCGAAAGCACTGGCGAAATCACCATCCCAGAAAAGCGGCGGACACTGTCATCCAGCGTCTCGCGATTCGCATTGGGGAGGTTGAGATTATAGGTCGTCGCGGTGGGGCTTGTCGTGGCATTGGTATCGAAACCAAAGCTTGCGCCAAGCCGCTGAAAATGCGGGATCGCCTCTCCCGGCCCGAAAGTCGCACTTTCGCGGAAAATCATGTGTTCAAGCAGGTGCGCGAAGCCGCGCTCGCTATCTTCTTCATGCAAGGAGCCCGCGTCGATGCGCACGCGCAGCGAGATCTGGCAGGGCGGCACATCATTCTGCCGCACGGCATAGCGCACGCCATTGGGCATTTCGCCGAACAACCATTGCTCATCGATGGGGATATCGGTGCCGCGATAAATCCACGGGTCGTCGGGCCGCGCATATTCGGGAGCATCCGCTTCAGTCGCCTGGATGGTGCAATATTGCGCCAATGCAGGCAGCGGGGCTGCGAGCGAAGAAAGGATCGCGACGGGCAGAAAAGCGCGGATTGCGCGAGGGATAAAGGTCATGGGCCCCCATTAGCTGGCCAAGGAATGAAGGTCCGGTGAATACAGGCCAAGAAATCCTCGCGCTACCCAAGCTTTCGCGACCTTGCGAGCGTCGGACCGCGCGCCTACATCACAGACATGTTCATAGAGACGGAAACGACGCCAAACCCCTCCACGCTCAAATTCTTGCCCGGTCGGGAGGTAATGAAGAGCGGAACCCGCGATTTCGCGACACCGGAAGAGGCAGAAGCGAGCCCGCTGGCGCAGGCGCTATTCGACACTGGCGAGGTGACGGGCGTATTCTACGGCTACAATTTCGTTTCCGTCACAGCGGCGCCGGGCGCGTCGTGGAGCGATCTCAAGCCACAAGTCGTTGCCGTGCTTCTCGATCACTTCGTTTCGGAAGCACCGCTGTTCGCTGGCGGCGACGCCAGCGGCTTTTCCGTCCCGCCCGAAATCAACGACAGCGATATGGGCAATGACGACGGCACCGAAGACATTGTGGCGCAGATCAACGAGCTTATCGAAACACGCGTTCGTCCAGCCGTTGCCAGCGATGGCGGGGACATCAAATATCGCGGTTTTCGCGATGGCGTGGTGTTCCTGCAAATGCAGGGCGCGTGCTCGGGCTGTCCAAGCTCCACCGCGACGCTCAAGCACGGCATCGAAGGCCTGCTGAAGCACTATGTGCCCGAAGTGAAAGAAGTGCGCGCGGCCTGATCCGCCGAGAAGCTTGGCGAGAACCATAGGGCCGCTGCCGCGTTAGCCCGGTGAAAGACATTCACACCCTGAGCAAAGGCCCCGCATGACCGAGACCCTTTCCGATTCTGCCCTCGACCTCATCTTCCGTGACGCACGCAGCTATAATGGCTGGCTCGACAAGGAGGTCACCGACGAACAAATCCGTGCAATTTACGACCTTATGAAGATGGGCCCAACCTCGGCAAACCAGCAGCCGGGCCGCTTTGTCTGGGTTCGTTCGGACGAAGCCAAGCATAAACTGGCCGGTTGCGCGGCCGAAGGAAACAAGGACAAGATCCTCCGCGCGCCTGCTACTGTCATCATCGGATACGATCTCGATTTCCACGAAGAACTGCCCTGGCTCTTCCCGCATACCGATGCCAAGAGCTGGTTCGAAGGCAGTGTCGAAGGTCGCAAGGAAAGCGCCTTTCGCAATTCCGTGTTGCAGGGTGCCTACCTGATTATTGCCGCGCGCGCTCTTGGCCTCGATTGCGGTCCGATGTCGGGCTTCGACCAGGACAAGACCACTACGGAATTTTTTGCAGACCAGCCGCGATATCGCGCCGACTGGTTGTGCTCGATCGGCTATGGCGACCCGGAATCGATCTTCGACCGCAGCCCGCGTCCAGAATTTGACACCTTCAATAAAATGGTCTGATCCGTCAAATAAGGGGGCGTGAGGACGGGATCGTGAAAACTCTGGCAATAGAATGCGCGACCGAGGCGTGCTCGGCGGCGCTGTATGACGGGTCGGAGCTTATCGACGGTCGGTACGAGGTACTGGGCCGGGGCCATGCCGAACGGCTTGTCCCGATGATCGCCGAATTGCCCGACAAAGGGCATGCCGACCGAATACTCGTTTCGCTCGGTCCCGGCAGCTTCACCGGCGTGCGCATCGGCCTCGCCACTGCCCGGGGGCTGGGTTTGGCTTGGGGCGCACAGGTTCTCGGCTATCCGACACTCACGTTGGTTGCTGTGCGGACATGGCAGTCTGCACCTCGGCCCGTTACCGTGTGCATGAATGGCGGGCACGGCGAATGGTTCGTGCAGAACTTTGCTGATGGCATGCAAGGCGATGACGATGTGCGTTCGGTCGCTCCAAAAGAAGCGGCGAAATTGGCAAAGCACACGGTCATCGCCGGCAATCGTGCAAACGATCTCGCTGAACTGCTGGGAAGTGACACCATAGCGCTCGATCTGCTGCCAGACGCACGCGCGGCATATCTGCTGCACGAAACGCAGCTGACCGCCGATCTGACCCCCATCTATGTCCGTGCGCCTGATGCAAAGAAACCCGGAGAGGCGTAATGGACGAGCCGGTCGATGCCATCATGGCAGTCATGCATGAAGCCTTTGACCATTCCTATGGGGAAGCATGGACACGGCGGCAAGTAAGCGATGCGCTCATCACGCCCAACACGCATTACTTCTTGGGCGGACAGGACAGCGCAGAACACGTGTCCGCCTCCCGCGCGACAGGCTTTACCCTGTCCCGCAGCGCGGCGGACGAGGAGGAATTGCTGCTTATCGCCGTCAGGCCCGGCTGCCGCGGTCGGGGGGTCGGGAAGCAGTTAATGCGCGAATTTCTCGATGCAGCAAAAGCCCGGGGCGCCAATCGCATTTTCCTCGAGATGCGCTCCGGCAACCCGGCGGAACACCTTTATCGCCAGTTTGGATTCGAAGAGGTGGGCCTTCGTAAAGGCTATTATCGCGGTGCTGTAGGGGGGCCGCTTGACGCGATTACTTTCGCTTGCGACCTTTCTTGGCAATCGCGGAAATAATTCATCGCGCAATTTCAGTGATTGAGCGCAAGTTGGCCTGAATCCACTGCTTGGCCGGTTGTCATCTTGGCAGGTTTGCGTCACTGCATGCCAACCAAAGCGGCGCAACGAACGACGCCGCTCCGAACATATCGGGTTTGCAGAATAGAGGCACCAATGAACAGTAACGACAACGGCGATAACGAACTGCTGATCGAACTGACCGCAGATATCGTCACAGCGCATGTCGCCAACAACGATGTGGAGGTGGATGCCGTCCCAACTTTGATCGAGAATGTTTACGGCGCGCTGGCTGGCCTCGGCCAGACCGCGCCGCAGGAAGAGCGCCCCGAACCTGCAGTTTCGATCCGCGCATCGGTCAAAAACGATCATGTCGTTTGCCTGGAAGACGGCAAGAAGATGAAGATGTTAAAGCGTCACCTGATGACTGATCACGGGATGACGCCTGAGGAATATCGCGAACGCTGGAACCTGCCCGCCGATTATCCACTGGTCGCGCCAGCCTATGCGGAAAAGCGCCGCCAGCTCGCCAAGAAGATCGGTTTGGGTCGCAAGCCCGGCGGAAGCCCCAAGAAAAAGAAGAAATAGGCGCACGTTGATCGGGGCATTCGATCAAATTGTCCCGATCATTGCTTCTTGCCTTAGAGCGAGGGGGCGCTTGAGTGACGCGGCCCTTCGCTCTAAGGCCAGAAGTGATCCTTTGAGGACATTTCCCGTTTCGGGGTTTTCGGGGTTTGATTTTTAGCCAATGCAGGCCAAGACTATAGCCATGATCGATCTTGAAGCACTTTGCGCCGAACGCGGCCTCCGGATTACCGACCAGCGGCGTGTAATTGCCAAAGTGCTGTCCGAAAGTGACGATCACCCCGATGTCGAAAAGCTCCACGAGCGCGCATCTGCAGTCGATCCGGGTATCTCCATCGCTACGGTCTATCGAACCGTTCGCCTGTTCGAAGAAGCCGGTATCCTTGATCGTCACGATTTCGGCGACGGCCGTGCCCGTTATGAAGCCGCGCCCGAAGCGCATCACGATCACTTGATTGACGTAGAAACGGGCAAAGTCGTTGAATTCGTGGATCCCGAGCTCGAAGCCTTGCAGCGCCAGATCGCGGAAAAACTCGGCTATCGCCTCGTCGATCACCGGATGGAACTTTACGCTGTTCGTCTCGACCGCGAAGAGAAGATCTGAGCAGCGGCTCAATGGTCGGCTCCGCTGCCTATCCCGAATTGCGGATTTCGCCGCCGGGATATGCGCTGGTCATCTTCCGTGTCCTGCTCATGCTACTATTGCTGCTCGTCTGTGTGCCACTCCATTACCTTTGGAAATGGCTGGGGCTGGATCGGACTTGGCCGCGCGTATTCCTGGCCGGTGTCGGATTGGTCGCCGGCCTCAATCTGCGCCGTCGAGGCAAACGTGTGCCAGGCGCATTATTGCTCGCCAATCACGTGTCTTGGATGGACATTCTTGCGCTCAGTCATGCCGCCAACAGCGCCTATGTTGCGCATGATGGACTGGCACAATTCGGCTTCCTTAAATGGCTGTGCGAGATGAACGAGACCATTTTTATTGCACGGCACCGTCGCGCGGATGTTTCCAACCAGGCAGACCAAATTCGAGCAGCGCTCGACCACGGGGGCACATTGACGCTGTTTCCCGAAGGTACCACGGCAGACGGGACCGAATTGCTGCCCTTCAAATCATCGTTGCTTGGCGCGCTCGAGCCATTGCCCGAGGGGGCAGTGGTGCAGCCGGTCCTGCTGCGATACGAGGATGCACCAGAAGTCAGCTGGGTCGGAGACGAGCCCGGCCTCGACAATTTCAAGCGAATCCTTTCGCGGACCAAACCGGTGCGGCTCAATATTCACTTCCTCACACCGCTATCGGGAGAGGAACTGACCAACCGCAAAACGATGACCGCAGCGGCGCAAAAGGCGGTACGTGAGGCGATGCTTTAATTGCGCGGAGAATTGCCCTAAGGCGCGCGCATCATGAAACCGACTGACACTCCCAAGACCTACCGGGTCAAAAGCTTCGGCTGCCAGATGAACGTCTACGATGGCGAGCGGATGGGCGAATTGCTGGAAGCAAAGGGCATCACACCTGCGGCCGAGGGCGAGGATGCCGACCTTGTCGTGCTCAATACCTGCCACATCCGCGAGAAGGCGACCGAGAAGGTCTATTCGGACATCGGCCGCCTGCGCAAGGGTGGCAAGGAGCCGATGATCGCGGTCGCGGGCTGCGTTGCGCAGGCCGAGGGTGAGGAGATCATGAAGCGCTCTCCCGGCGTGGGCATGGTCGTGGGTCCGCAGGCCTATCACCGGCTGGGTGACATGGTGGACCGCGCTGCCCGCGGCGAGCGCACCACCGATACCGACATGCCGGAAAACAACGCGAAGTTCGGTGCCCTGCCCGCGCGCCGCCGCGTCAATCCCAGTGCCTTCCTCACCGTGCAGGAAGGGTGCGACAAGTTCTGCACCTATTGCGTGGTGCCCTACACTCGCGGGGCGGAAATATCGCGCCCTTACAGTGATTTGGTGGAGGAAGCGAAAAGACTGGTTGATGCAGGGGCCCGCGAGATCACGCTGCTTGGCCAGAACGTGAACGCATGGTCCGGAGAGGATGACAAGGGCCGCGCGGTCGGTCTCGAAGGACTGATCCACGCGCTTGCTGCCCTGCCCGACCTGCACCGCATCCGCTACACCACCAGCCACCCCAACGACATGACCGAGGCGCTGATCGCCGCACATGGCGAGGTCGACAAGCTGATGCCATACCTGCACCTGCCCGTGCAGAGCGGTAGCGACCGCGTGCTGAAAGCCATGAACCGCAGCCACACTGCCGAAAGCTATCTCAAGCTGCTCGACCGTTTCCGCGCTGTACGGCCCGACATCGCGCTGAGCGGTGACTTCATCGTAGGCTTCCCGGGTGAAACCGATGCCGAGTTTGAGGACACGCTGCGCATTGTCGATGCGGTGCGGTATGCCTCCGCCTTCAGCTTCAAGTATTCGCCCCGCCCCGGCACACCCGCCGCGAGCATGGATGACCAGATCTCGCTTGAAGTGATGGACGAGCGCCTGCAGCGACTGCAAGCCGCGCTGAACCGCGACCAGTTCGCATTCAACGAAGCGAGCGTCGGCAAGACCTGCGAAGTGCTGATCGAGCGCAAGGGCCGCCGCCCCGGGCAAATGCTCGGCAAGTCACCCTGGCTGCAATCGGTTTTCTTCGATGCCGACCTGCAGATCGGCGACATGGTCCGCGCAGAACTGCTCCACGCAGGGCCAAGCTCGCTGCAGGGCCGCGTGCTGGAAAGCGTCAGCGCCTAGCTCTCGCTCTCATATGCCCTCACCACCGCTGTCGGCAGCCGGTTCGCGCCCGCATTCGGCTGCAAACCGTAGAGCGCTCGCAGGTATGCGCGGTCGAAGCGGGTCAATTCGGTTTCGCCCTCGTCGGCGATGAAGGGCGAAGTGACCGAGGTTGGCACGTCGAACTCGTGCCCGAACGGCTGCAGCCCCGGTGCGAGCAATCGCATGGTGGCAAAGTCGCTCACCCGTTCAAGGTCCATTCCGACGAGCCAGTCCGTGTCGAGAACCACAATACCGACGCCAACGCCCATGCTGTGAGACGCCCTGCCCCGGCTTGGCCGCGCGCCATTGTTGACGCGAACGTTGACCTGCAGGGGTGTACTGCTGCCCGTGGCCCCTGCCACGGTCGCACTGTGGGCCAGCGTGCCGCCATCAGCGGTGCGGACTTCGGTGTCATGCCAGACAAGCACCGGTTCCCCGTCGCTCGCCTCCTGCTCGATCCGGCGCCGGTTCTCGTTGGTCAACAACCAGGGTTGACGTTCATCGAGCAGGGCAAGCAGCCGTGTGGGCTCTTCAACAACGAACACGATGGCGTTGGTGCGGCAATCATCGTCATCGACAGGCACTTGTGCCTCACGTGCATTGGCCAGCATCCTTTCCCGCACAAAGGCGTTCGCCTGCGCCACCATGCCTGTCACGTGCAGACACAGCGGATCGAAATAGCGATGAAGCGGCTCGGAATTGCCACGTTCCTGCATCACCGATCGCACGGCATCGCGGATATCGCTGCCTTCGGGCAATTGGCCGGACACGATGATGGCATCCTGCGCGTTGTCAGGCTCTTCCCCATCCTGCGCAAGAGCGTAGCCGGATTGTACCAGCGCAACGGCCCCGAAGACCACGAAACAAGCTTGAAAAACCCTCATAAATTCAAGGTATATGCTCGCAATGTGAACTGCAGATGTACGCCTTTCCACCGCCAAGCGCCCCTACCGCGCTTGCCAGCCGCGATCTCCGGCTTACATTCGCAAGTACAGACGCGAAAGGACTCGCCCACACACGCATGGCCCGCAAAGCAACAAAAGGCGGCGATCACGCTGCCACCATCGCTCACCCGGAAGAGCGCCTCGATCATTCGCGCCGCGCCCGGATCGAAGTGGGTTTTGACGAGCAGGCCGTTCTCGGCGCCTTGTTCGGAGAGTTTGACGCCAACCTCGTCCAGATTGAAAACCGCCTTGGTGTCTATATCGCCGCGCGCGGAGACAAGGTGGCGATTGAAGGCGTGGCAGATGATGTCGCCCGCGCCCGCGACGTGCTGGTGAAGATGCACGAAAAGCTGGTGATGGGCGAAGAAATGGACGCCGGCGCGATCGATGCGCTGATCTCCATGTCGGACGAGCCAACGCTGGAAGGCATCGTGACGGGGGACGCCAAGGCGCCGCCGATCATGATCCGCACGCGCAAGAAGACGATCACGCCGCGGAGCGCGATGCAGGGCGATTACATGCGCCAACTGGTGAGCCGCGACATCATCTTCTCACTAGGCCCCGCTGGGACTGGCAAAACCTATCTCGCAGTGGCGCAGGCGATCAGCCAGCTGATCACAGGCAGCGTACAGCGCCTGATCCTCTCCCGCCCCGCAGTAGAGGCTGGCGAAAAGCTGGGCTTCCTGCCCGGCGACATGAAGGAAAAGGTCGATCCATACCTGCGCCCGCTTTATGACGCGCTGTACGATTGCATGCCGCCCGAACAGGTGGACCGGCGCATTGCATCGGGCGAAATTGAGATCGCGCCCATCGCTTTTATGCGTGGACGGACCTTGGCCGATGCCTTTGTGATTCTCGATGAGGCGCAGAACACCACGCGTGAGCAGATGAAGATGTTCCTGACCCGCTTCGGCCAAAACAGCCGCATGGTCATTTGCGGCGACCCGAAACAGGTCGACATTCCCGGCGGCGACCGCATGAGCGGCCTTGCCGACGCCGTTGGCCGTCTTGAAGGCGTGGAAGGCATCGGTGTGACCCGCTTCACCGCGGCTGACGTCGTGCGTCACCCGATCGTGGGCCGCATCGTCGAAGCGTATGAAGGTCCTGACGGTCACGCGGATTAGGCGTGGAACTCGAAATCGACATAGAGCATTGGCCCGAAGGCGAATGGGAAAACCTTACTGCCAGCGTAGCGCTAGCCACGGCGCAGATAGCAGTCGAATTGGCCAATCCACGGCTCGTCACCAGCGTGCTGTTCACCGATGATGAGAGCGTCCGCATGCTGAACGCCGATTGGCGCGGGAAGAACAAACCCACCAATGTTCTCTCATTCCCGATGCTCGATCGCACCGATCTCGTCCATCTCGACCCAAATGAAGGCCCGCCCCAGATGCTTGGTGATATCGCCATCGCACATGGCGTTTGCGTGCGGGAGGCGGCGGAAAAGAATATCCCGCTCAGGAACCACACAGCGCATCTGATTGTCCACGGCCTGCTGCATCTGGCCGGATACGATCACGAAATTTCGGATGAAGACGCCGAGGCGATGGAAGAAATGGAAGTGAAGGTTCTTGCACTTTTAGGCATTGCGAACCCATATACCTCGATCACGACTGAATAAGGAAAAGTGACAGGGCAATGCCCGATTCGGAAAAGACGGACGGATCTCCTTCGGGAGATGGGGACAGTAGCAGTAGGAGCGAGGGTTCGACCATTGTCGAATCCGGCGGCATCTGGAACGCAATCCGCAAGCTGTTTGATGGCGATGGCGATACGTCGCTGCGCGCGCAGATTGAGGAAAAGATCGACGAGCATGAGGACGAAGCCTCTCGCAATGGCGGGGAGGAGCCGGAAAAGGGCGATATGTCCGCCGTCGAGCTTACCATGCTGCGCAACCTTCTCCATTTCAGCGAGCACGATGCCGATGACGTGGCCATTCCGCGCAGCGAGATCATTGCAGTCGACGTGAATGCCAGCTGGGACGAGATGGTCGCCATCTTTGCCGAGCACGGCATTTCTCGAATGCCCGTCTATCGCGATCAGCTCGACGACGTGATTGGCATGATGCACTTGAAAGACGTATTTGCCACGATTGTCAGCGGGGAAACCCCTCCTGAAGAGTGGTCTGCGCTGATGCGACAGCCACTCTATGTGCCACAGGCGCGCGGTGCGCTCGATGTGCTTGCCGATATGCGCCAGCGCCGCACACACCTTGCCATCGTTCTTGACGAGTTTTCCGGTACTGACGGGATCATCACCATCGAAGACCTCGTGGAAGAGATCGTTGGTGAGATCGAAGACGAACATGACGAGGCCCCGATCGAGCAGCTGGTCGAAATCGCACCCGGCATGTGGGATGCCGATGCGCGCGCCGAGCTGGATGACGTGGCCGAAAAGGTCGGCGATCCGCAGCTCGCCGAAATCGAGGAAGCCGTAGACACGCTGGGCGGCCTGGCCTTTGTTCTGGCTGAAGAAGTGCCGCAGCCTGGTGCCGTGCTTGATCATCCGAGCGGATGGAAAGTAGAAGTCACAGCCGGCGACGAAACGCATGTGACGCGTCTGCGCCTCCATGCGCCCACAGGCGATGGCGAAGCGGACGCCAAAGACGACGGTTAAGCGATGGGTCTTATGTTCGACCGGGCGCACCAATTAATTGCATGACATGCAACATTAGCTCTCGACAGCGGGGCCGGTGTTGCAGAGAACACGCCCATGCGACGGCTCCCACCCCTTCGTGCCCTTGAGGCATTTATTCGTACCGTACGGTTGGGTTCGGCGCGCTCTGCGGCGAACGAGCTGGGGCTGAGCCCATCGGCCCTTTCTCGCCGCATCAGCAATCTGGAAGAATTCACCGGTCGCAAGCTGTTTTCCCGCTCCGGCCAGACCATGCGACTGACCGATGAAGGTCGGACATTCTACGATGCCGTAGCCCCGCAGCTGGAAGCACTCGCAGCAGCGGTGGAATCGCAGAGCGAAAACCTGCAGCTGATGCGCCTGCGCCTTGGGGTAATGCCGCTATTCGGGACGCAACGGCTGTTCCCGCGCCTCAGCGAATTGCGCGCCAGCCATCCACGCCTGCATCTTGATATCGATACGGGGCCGCACCTGATCGACCGCGTGGGCGATACGCTCGATGCCGCGATTGCGCTAACGACCGAACCCGACCCAAGCCTGTACGGTATCCAGCTCGACAACAACACGATCCACGCCATCGCCAATGCTGATCTGGTGAAGGAGTTGGGCCGCACGCCGGATGCCGAGGCGCTGGCAAAGCAGACCTTCCTCGTCCACACGGACATGCCGCAAAGTTTCGAGGCATGGAAATCGGGCCTTGGTATCAAGGGGATGCAACCGTCTGCCATCGATCACTACGATTCGGGGCAACTTATCCTCGAGGCTGCGGCGCAGAAGATCGGCATCGCCATCATGCATGACGATCACTTGGCACGAAACAACGATCCGCGCCTCGCCCTGCTGTTCGACCAGAGCGTGCCCAGCCCCTATTCTTACTGGTTCCTGTGCCGCCCGGCCGATCTTGAGGCGCGGCCGGTGCGCATCTTCCACGACTGGATTCTGAAAGCCGGCCTCTAGGGATTATGCCGCGTTACAGGCGGACGACTGATCACGTCGACACCCAGCGCCACAATCGCATCGGTACATTCTGACAGATTTTCGGGATCGCAGTCAAAATCGCGCTTCGCCTGCTCTATGCCGCTGATCACCCATCGGGTGCTGACCGGCCCATTCTCCGGATTGCCTTCGACATGCAGCCGAAGCCCTGTGGGGTGGCAAGGTGCTTCATTGCTGACGGGGCAATACGATGCAGAAAGGTTGCCCGACCTCTGCAGGCTGGCATCGATGGCGCGGGCCATAGCAGGATCGGTGACAAAAGGACTAAGCGGAATGCCACGATCTTCCCGGTCCGCTCCCGGTGGCAGATCGTCGCTTTGTTGGCTTTCCGGCCGGCCGATGAGCGGATTGGCCGCCAGGGCCCGTTGCGCTTCCTCTTTTTCGTAGGCCGCAATCCAGGTGAGGCATTCGGCAAGCGTCCGGATCGAGTGATCACGGATAGGTGCATAGCCAGGCTGACAATTGAGCGAAGTGTAGAGCTGGTTGGGCTCGCTTCCAAAGAAGCGCAATGGCGTCAGCCAGTCACCTCGCTCTACAACCGCAATACGGTCTCCGTCGCGCGCATAACCGGAAAAGCGTGGCGAGTTATTGAACACCCGCGATCCGGGGGCATCGATCCCTTCGATATGCAGATCGTTCAGCGTCACATGATGTGCCAACGCGCCGCCAAGCGAGTGGCCCGTAACGGTCAATGCAGCACCGCCGAGTTCGCTGGCGACCGAGCGCGCCGTCAGCAGCGCCCGGCCGTTCTGCAGGCCAAGAATGTTGCCAAGCACCCAGTCAGCTACGGATGGCTCGGTCCCGCGGAATGCGATGATGGTTTCGGCCAATCGTTCCCCTTCGAAACGATCATAGATGGCGTAGGCATAACCGCGGCCATCATTGGGCTCCATGTGACGGAGTACGACGTCGCCGGGAAGGAGGAAGGCGTCTTCATCGTCATAGGCATTGCTGGAAAGCTGCGCATAAAGCCATGTTTCCTCGGCAACCCTGCGTGTGTTCTCTTGCCATCCGGCAATCGCGTTGCCGGATGCGGGCTCGGGAATGGTCCCGGTAATCGCGCAGCCGCCCAGCAAGGCAGACACAAACACGGCACATACGGCCGAGCCCGGGCGCATCAGCCGACAGTCGCGTTCACGATCTTGCCCGGATTGGCGGGCGGCTCACCCGTCGGCAGGGCATCGATATGCTCCATGCCGCTCTCCACTTCGCCCCAAACGGTGTACTGCCGATCGAGGAAGCGGGCATCGTCGAAGCAGATGAAGAATTGCGAATTCGCGCTGTCCGGGTCCATTGTGCGTGCCATCGAGCAGGTGCCGCGAACGTGAGCCTGGTCGCTGAATTCCTGCTTCAGATTGGGCTTGTCCGATCCGCTCATGCCGGTGCCGGTGGGATCGCCGCCCTGCGCCATGAAGCCAGGGATCACGCGGTGGAACACCACGCCATCATAGAAGCCTGCCTTTGCCAGATCGGTAATGCGTTCGACGTGGCTGGGCGCCAGGTCGGGGCGCAGCTTGATCACGACTTCCTTGCCCTCCCCATCGCCAGTATCGAGGGTGAAGGTGAGCGTTTCATCAGCCATTGGGGAATCTCCTTGGTTTGCCGTTCGGTGGCTTGGCTTCCGTATAGGGATCATCCGCGTAAAGTCACCCCGCCGCGCTTGCTTTTGCAGGCAATGCCAATACACCCTGCCTCATGAGTGAGATCGATCTCAAGGATGCTGCTGCTGATACGCCCGTACAGGGCGAAGGCGAGCAGTTTGACGAGGAGAACCGGCTCAAGCCCGAATTCGTTCGCCAGGTCTCGGCATCGCTGCATGATGACAATGACGAGAGCACTTACGACCTCGTCGAACCGCTCCACCCGGCCGACATCGCCGACCTGTTCGAGCTGATCGACCGGGACGAGCGCGCGCCGCTCGCAGCCGCAATCACCGATTTGATGAGCAGCGAGGTCATCGCCGAACTCAACGACTATGTGCGCGAGGACATGGTGGAAGCGCTGGCACCGGGAGCAGTGGCAGATATCGTCGAACAGCTCGATACCGATGATGCGGTGCAGCTCATCGAAGACCTCGATGACGCAGACCAGCGCGCCATCCTTGCCGAGGTGGAAGCGGAAGACCGCACTGCAATCGAGGCCGCGCTCGCCTATCCGGAGGAGACCGCGGGCCGCCTGATGCAGCGCGAATTGGTCGCTGTTCCGGAGAGCATGACAGTGGGCGACCTGATCGATTACCTGCGCCGCGACGACGATATGCCGACCGAGTTCTGGGAGATCTTCGTCGTCGATCATCGCTATCATCCCGTCGGATCGTGTCAGCTGAGCTGGATCCTGCGCACGCCGCGCGACATTGCGTTGGCCGATGTTATGAAGCGCGACCAAACGCTGATCCCGGTCGATATGGACCAGGAAGAAGTTGCGCTGCGCTTCCAGAAATACGCACTCATCTCCGCCGCTGTGGTCAATGAAGACGGTCGGCTCGTCGGCCAGTTGACGGTCGATGACATCGTCCACATCATTCAGGAAGAGGCGGACGAGGACGTCATGCTGATGTCGGGTGCCGGGGATGGTGACATCAATGAACCGCTGCGCGATGCCTATTCCGCCCGCGTGCGCTGGCTGATCGCCAATCTTGGCACTGCCGTTGTCGCGAGCGCGATCATCGCCTTCTTCGGCGCCGCGATCGAGCAGCTTGTCGCGCTCGCAGTACTGATGCCGATTGTCGCCAGCATCGGCGGTAATGCCGGGACGCAGACTATGGCGGTCACCGTGCGTGCGATCGCGATGAACCAGCTGACCCGGTCCAACACGCGGCGGCTGGTACTGCGAGAGCTGAAGGTTGCGCTGATGAACGGCACCACCATCGCAGTGCTGATCGGCGCGGCGACCGCGGTGCTGTTCACTCCGCAACTCGGCGCAGTGATCGCTGCCGCCATGGTGATCAACATCATCGTATCGGGCATGGCTGGCGTGTTGGTGCCCGTCGCCTTCGACCGGCTCGATCAGGATCCGGCAGTTGCATCGAGCGTTTTTGTGACGATGATCACCGATTCTATGGGTTTCTTCGCTTTCCTCGGCCTCGCCGTGGCAAGCGGTCTTGTCAGCATATGATCCTGCAGGAGTAACGGGATGGCCAACAAGTACGAAGCGTCCATGACCTTTGACATGGAACTGCTGCGCGATTTCCTTGAACAGATCGAAGATGAACTCGAACTCGGAATCGATGTCGACGAGCTTTACGATTTTGCCGAGAACACCGAGGTGGAAGACGAACGGCAACGGACCTTCGATGTCGATTTCCGCGGGGAAGAGGTCAGCATGACTTATGTCGTCTTCATGGACGATATCGACGCACCCGATATCGCCTTCTTCGTCTCCGATCCTGAACTGGCGGAGGAGATCGACAAGCAGATGGCAGCCTTCTGCGAGAAGCACGACATCTGAGCCGTAGAGGTGCTCTGTCGCGAGCGCCTCGAATTTCTGTCAATCCACTCGGGTTGCCGTGCTTGTCCTGCCATCCTGGGTGAAAGTGGCGCCCGCGATCTCGCCATTTTCTTCGTCAAAAACGATGTCCGCATTCACCGCGCGAAAAAAGAATTCGAGCGGCGCCCGCGGATAAATTGGTAGTGGGGCCTGGTCGGTCAGTCTCGCTTGCAACCCGCCTGCAACCCGTACCACCCTCAGGTCGAGGCTCGGAGCAAAACGATACGTCCCGACGATTCTGTCCAGCTGCGCATCGGTCAATTGGATTTCCTCGCGCTCGACTGTTTCTGGTGCGGCGGGTACGGGCCCAGCCTCTGCCAGCGGCGTCCCGATCAGCAGGTGCAGCGAAATGTCCTGGGCCGACGGTTCGACGGCACTGTTGGTCAGCACAACCACACTCTGCCCGCTGTCCTCCTGCACCGCGATATGGGAGCGGAAACCGCCCGTGCCGCCTCCATGCATCGCAATCACGCCGCTGGGTGCAGGCACAACCATCCAACCAAGGCCCGCGCGATATCCAGGGGCCTGCCTGAGGTCCGACAGCGCCAGTTGCATGGCAGGGGCTAGCGGCGATGCTGGGTCGATGGCTGCTGCGGCGAACTTCAGCATGTCGTTCACGGTTGAGCGCATCGCACCCGCTCCGGTGAGCACCCCCAAGTCCCACGCGGGCGTTTCACGATTATATTCGTCCCTGCCCTTGGCGAAGCGCGCCTGTTGATCGGCGGTGAGCGTAATGCCTGTATCGTCCATTTCCAGCGGATCGAGGATCCGCATACGCAGCAGCGTTTCGAAATCCTCGCCTCCGGCGCGCGCTAGCGCATAGCCGAGAAGTCCGAACCCGAGGTTGGAATAGGCATACTCGCTACCCGGCGCGCGTTGAGGTTCGTAGCTGGCAAGGAAAGCGAGAAGCTGTTCCTCACCGTAATCGACATACGGATTGCGAAGGTCCGAATAGGCCAGGTTGGCGGGCAGCCGCGGAAGGCCGGATTCGTGCCGGGCAAGATGGCGTAGTGTAATTGCCTGGTCGTCGAACATCGGCATGGTCGCGCCTTCTGGCAGGTAATCCACTACGGGATCGTCAAGCGCAACAAGACCCCCATTCACCATGTCGGCCAGCAAGAGCGAGGCGAACACCTTGGTGATCGAACCTATTTCGAAGACCGTATCGGCATCGAAAACGAAGTCCTGAGAAGGGCCTTCAGACACAACGCGCATGCCGTCGGGCGTAGCGACGCCGACCACAATGCCGGTGCCCGGGCGTTCCACAAGGCGCTCGGCCAGTATGGCGGCGATCTCCGCGTCGGCAGGGACTGTCCATCTGTCCGGCAATTGCGGCCGTTCCGCGGCAGTGGCACGATCCGTTCGCTCTGCTGCCGTTAGGTTAAGCGCGATGGACTGGCCGCTCTGGCTCCACAATCCGTCCCAGCTTTCGCGCGCGTCATTCCATTCTGCCTGGTATCGACCGCCCACGACCGGAACCGTGAACGAAAACGTGGTGCCGGTTGCTTCGACTTCGCCGAGCGGGATGTCGAAAGAATTCTGGCTGGGGCTGTCGAGCGTGCCCGACAGCGATCCATCCGCCTGCCTTTCGATATTCACGCCGATTGGAAGCTGTACCGATCCAGCATCGAGCGTGCCTTCCCAATACCCTTCGGCGTCCTGCGCCTGGGCGGGCGCGGCGACTACGATGGCGGCGCTGACAGCGATGGCACCGTAATAGTTAAGCATGCGGGAACTCCTCGTAATTGCTTCGCCGATCATAGCCGGCATCAGACCAGCCACAACCCAGTCTTGAGCGACGGGCAAAACGCCCCATCTAGCACCAATGCCGTTGCACCTGACCAAGATCGCTTTTGGCGCGAAGAGCTTTGCCGATATCGAGGAGTGGTATGCCCATCGCCGCAGCCCCTACCTGACAACCCGCTATCGTCCGACCAAGTGGGAGCAGTGCATTGGCGGGTCGCTGTTCTGGATTCACGAGCACAATATCGTCGCGCGCTCCACCATCACCGGCTTTTCCCAGACCGATAATGGCCGCTGGCGGATCGAACTGGAGCCCCGCCTCGTCAAAGTCATGCCGCGTCCCAAGCGTGCGCATCAAGGCTGGCGATACCTCAAAGGCGATCCGCCGCGCGACCTCGAAGATGGCGAGGAGGTCGGCGACATTATACCCGGCAAACTGGCTGGCAAGCTGCAACGCCTGGGGCTCATCTGAGCCATCTTAAGCGCAGCGAAAGGTGCAGCCCTATAGGGCGCGCCGCGAACCAAACCGAAAGGGATCGCTATGAAATTTATCGCAATTTTCGCGGCAACTGCCGCTCTCGCCATGCCTGCCACGGCAATCGCCCAAGATGCGCCTGCTGCAGAAGCAAACACTGCCACCGTAACCGATGCCGAGCTTACGCAGTTCGTCGACATCGTGATGCAGGGCCAGGGCATCCAGAACGATACGACCATGTCCGATGCCGACAAGCAGAGCGCGATGGTAACCATCATCAGCGAATCCGATTTGGGTATGACGCGCTTCACGGAAGTGGCGCAGGCCATCGACGCTGATCCGGCACTCCAGCAGCGCGTGCAGGCCGCGGTCATGGAACGGCTTGGCGCAGCCGGGTAATTTTCGCACCAATCGCGCAAAGCAGCGCCCGGTCAGGTTTCGATCTGACCGGGCGTTGCTGATTTCGGCTATGTGCTTTGTGCGAGCCACCATTGCAGCAACGTGTGCGCGATCGCCTCTTTGGGTGGCGTGCGAAAGCTCGCGCCGTCGGGGGCATTTTGCATGCTTTCCGCCACCTCTTCACGCGTGAACCAGCGCACATCCTCCATTTCAGTCTCGTCAATGGTCAGCTCGCGCCCGCTGGCAAAGCCGTGGCACCCGATCATCAATTGCGAAGGGAATGGCCAGGGCTGGCTGGCGACATATTGGACGCCGCTCACCGTAACGCCTGCCTCCTCTAACACTTCACGAGAGACCGCTTCCTCTATGCTTTCACCCGGTTCAACAAAGCCGGCGAGTGCGGAATAGCTGCGTTCAGGCCAACCGTGTCCGCGCCCCAGCAGGACATCACCGTCGTACTCCACCAGCATGATCGCCACCGGATCGGTACGCGGGAAATGCATCGCGCCACAGCCGCCCGTATCCTTGTCGCATGTGCGCTGCCACCCGGCTTTGGCGAGCACAGTCGCTTGCCCGCAATTGGCGCAAAAGCGATGGCGCGCATGCCAATCGACGAGACTGCGCGCACCGGCGTAAATCGCCAGGTCGCGCGGAGCGAGCTGCATGATGATCGCGCGGTTGGCGCGTTGTTCCAGCGCCTGGCGCGTATCGCCTGCACCAGGGACGGGGACGAAAACCGGCGCTCCATCCTTCAGGCCCAGATATACCGTTTCGGCATCGTCCGTAGCACCGGCGAACGGAGCGTAGGTGATCGCACCATCCTCGATCACCGGCATCAATCCGTCGAGGCGCATCAGTTGCGCGTCCGCGCGGGCCATGACCTTCTCCAACCGATACGGATCGGATCGGGTATGATCGTCCCGGTCGATACCATGGCCGGTCAGGGCTGGGGTCAGTTCACCCATCAGTTGGCGAGCATTGCCAGCGCATCGCGACCGACATTGCGCGGGAATTCGGACGGCAGTGGCAGGCTTTCCTGCGGCATATATTGCGTCATCATTGTCATGCGCAGAGCGTAATCCATATTGACCAATCCAGCCGTGCCGGCGGCGCCGAACCAGCCGAACAATCCTGCTGCTTCGCCTCTGCCGGCCAGGCCACCAGCACCAAAGCCATATTCGGTGCCATCGTTTACAAATCCGCCGCCGGATACGAGTGAATCGGGGAACAGGTTCGAAGTACCAAGGCGCACCGCTTCCTCGCTCATCACACGCGTCCCGTCGATTTCGCCGAGATTGCCGAGCATTTGCAGGAAGCGGTCGTAGTCGCGTGCGGTTGAGACGAGGCCCGCGCCACCAAAAGGAAATTCGGGTTCTTCAAGATAGACGGAACTGTTCGGCAGATCGAGCGGCACCGGCATGCCGCCGAGAAGGAAGTAATTCGCCGCCAACCGATTGGCTTTTTCCCGCGGAACTCGGAAACCTGTATCCGGCATCCCGACAGGATCGAAGATGCGGCCTTGCAGGAAATCCTCGAAGCTCTGACCACTCACGACTTCGATGACCCGCCCCATCAAGTCCAGGCTGATCGAATAACGCCAGCGGCGCCCCGGCTGGCTGACAAGAGGCAGCTCGGCGAGGCGATCCGCGAAGACCTCAAGGCTGGGCGCAATGGCACCGCCAAGCAGGTCGCGGGCAATGGGCAAGTTGCTCACACGGCCCGGATTGATGCCGTTGCGCATGTAAGCGTCACGGATCGGCCCGCTCTGGATAATCCCGTAGCCCAAACCCGCCGTGTGGGTGAGCAAATGGCGAATCGTGATATCACGCTCGGCCGGTTCCAAATTGTCTTGCGTAATCGCCCCGTCATATTGCTTCTGCACCTGCATGTTGCGGAACGCGGGCAAGATTTCGTGGAGCGGCTGGTCCAGCTCCAGCAGTCCATCCGAAACGCACATCATGGTTGCCATGCCGGTAACCGGCTTGGTCATCGAATAAATGCGGTAAATCGTATCGGCATCGACCGCGCTGGCCCCGGCAAAGCTGCGATTGCCGGCAGCGATGACGTCAGGCGAAGACGCGCCAAATCCCATTGCTGTAACCATCCCGGAAATCCGCCCCTGCCGGACATAACGATCCACCATTGCCGCTACCTGTGGCCAGCGCGCACGCGCATCCTCGCTTTGGGCGAAAGCTGCTGCACCGATGGGTAATGTGCTGGCCGCCGCACCGGCACCGAACAGCGCGCCTGAGCGCAATGCGTCGCGACGCGAAAACGGGACGGACATCAAATGATGGGACATTGGTATCTCTTACCTTTTTCTTGTGAAACCAGTCTAGCAGGAGAAATTGCAGCAACAAACTTGTCGAAGGGCAGTGTGTTACCTATATAGGACACATGTTCAATATCATTTCTATTCTTATCGGCCTGTTGTCGCTGATCATCGTGATCCCGGCGCAGATTCCCTTTCTTGGGTGGGCGAATGTTTTCGCCCTGCCGCTTATCGCGCTCGGTCTGGTCATCGGGCAGCTTTCGAGCAGCAATACTGGACGCAACCTGAACCTTGTGGTGCTGGTGATCGCTGTTGGCCGGCTGCTGCTCTTCGGCGGTTTCTAACGGCTCGCGAGGACGATTTGCGCAGCCTTGGCGAACAATGTAGGCAGGCCAGCATTGTCCAGCCGGTCGATCGGCCACCACATACCGTCGCCCGGTGGGACGGGTTCATCGCCTGCAAACACGGCCACACCCAGTTCAAGGTCGAAATGGGTGAACGAATGGCGGACCACGCCTGCTGCCTTCCATGCGCCAGTTAACGGCGCTTCTTCATCGCCATTTGTGCGCGATGACCAGCCATCATCAGGTAAAGCGCGCATCCCACCGAGCATGCCCTTTCCCGGACGCTGGATGACCCAGACCGCACTGTCCTTTTCGATCCAGAATGCCGTTCCGGTTCGGCTGGGCTTCGCCTTCTTCGCAGCTTTAACCGGCAGGCAGGTTGGGTCGCCATTCATGCGGCCGTCACACTTGTCGCGCAACGGGCACAGCAGGCACCTGGCGTCTCGAGCGGTACAGATCGTCGCACCGAGGTCCATCATAGCCTGTGCAAAGTCCCCGGCACGCTCGTCCGGCGTTATGGTATCCGCCCGGGCGCGGATCGCCTTTCGCGCTCCCGGCAGTGGTTCATCGATAGCAAACAGCCGTGCAACCACCCGTTCGACATTGGCGTCCACCACCACCGCACGCTCGCCAAAAGCAATCGCGGCCACTGCCGCTGCGGTGTAATCGCCCAGCCCCGGCAGCTTCTTCAGCTCTGCCTCGGTTTCCGGAAATCCGCCCATTTTAGCCACAGCGCGTGCACATTTCACGAGATTGCGGGCGCGCGAATAATATCCCAGCCCCGCCCACGCCGCCATCACATCTTCTTCGGCAGCTGCCGCCAGCGCCTCTACCGTCGGCCACGTCCCGGTGAATTTGGCGAAATAGGGCGTGACAGCCGCAACCGTGGTTTGCTGCAGCATGACTTCAGACAGCCACACTCGATAGGGATCGGGCCGTTCACCGCCCGGCTGCACACGCCAGGGCAGCGCGCGCGCATGATCATCATACCAGTCCAAAAGCAATGAAGAGATGGTGGTAGTCACGCCCCGCCTATGGCATGGACCATGTCCTCATGAAACGTGAAGACATATTGAAATCGGGGAAGAGCACCGACAAGGCCCGGGGGCTCAAGAAAGCGCGCCCCTATCAGCGCCCGCGCGGCGGCCCGGCCAAGCAGGTGGCAGAGCTCGTCCCGCAGATCGGGCGCGCGGCCTTTCGCCGCTTCGGCTTCGTGCAATCGAGCGTTGTAACCCGCTGGCCGGAAATCGTCGGCCCGCATCATGCCAAGGTGTGTGCGCCGGAAAGCATTCGTTTCCCGCCAGGAGAGAAATCTGACGGCATCATGCAGCTCGTCGTGATGCCCGCGCATGCGCCGCTGATCCAGCATGTGATCCCCGAAATCATTGAGCGAGTGAACCGCTTTTTCGGCTATAAGGCGGTGGCGAAAGTCAAAATCCGGCAAGGTGCGGTTCAGCCGCCTGCTGCTGGAGAAAGCCGCAAGGCCCCGCCGTCACTAAAGCCCATTCCGATGGACCTCGGTGAAGGTTTGCGCGATATCGGCGATCCCGAATTGCGTGCCGTACTGGAATCGCTCGCTCAATCCGTGGCGAACAAGGAGGATGAGAGTAAATGAAACGCGCCGCACTCGCCGGCCTGCTGCTTGCCGCCATGGCGCTGCTCGCAGCCCCCGCCGCCGCGCAGCACTGGAATGCCGAAATTGAACAGACCGCCAAAGGACACCGCGTGGGCAACCCGGAGGCGCCGCTGCAACTGATCGAGTTCGTGAGCTACACCTGTCCACATTGCGCGCATTTCGAGCAGGAGAGTGAGGCAGAGCTGCGCTATTTCTACGTGCATGAAGGCTATGCCGCGGTCGAAGTGCGGCACTTGATCCGCAACCTTGCCGATGTCGCTGCGGCGCTCGTCACCGAATGCGGGCCGGAAGACAAATTCTTCGCCAACCATCGGATCATGTTGCACGAACAGCCCAATTGGATCGCCCGCGCACAGGCACTCACACCCGCCCAGCAAGCGCGTTGGAACACTGGCCGTGTGTCCGAACGGATGCGCGCGATCGCCTCGGACCTCGACTTTTATGAATTGATGGAGCCGCGCGGCTATTCAATCAGCGAGCTTGACCGATGCCTGTCGGACGAAGAGCGCGCCGAGCAACTGCTTACCACCTCGCAGGCCAATGCGCAGGAGTTTGGCGTGCAGGGGACACCCAGTTTCGTCCTCAATGGCAATCTGCTTGAAGGCGTCCACAGCTGGCCGCAATTGAGCCAAGTCATCATGGCCATGCGCGAAAACGCGCCGGAAGACTTCGAATAAGGGGAAAACCCTGTGCAAAAGCGCCGATTCCGAGCCCCCGGCGCTTTTCGTATTCACTTGGCTAAGGCTACCTTCGGGGCTCGCCTGATGACGGAAAGATTCTCATGATCAAAGCTTCACACCGTATCACCCTAGCTCTCTTCGCTGCGCCGCTCGCGCTGACACTCTCCGCCTGTGGCGGCGATGCCGATGGTGGCGAAGTTGCCGAGGGCGAAGCACTCGACCCGATTGCGGCGCCCGATGGTGGCAGCTGGTTGGAAGTCGTCACGCCGACTGAAGAATATGGCTTTGTGCTCGGCAATCCGGATGCTCCAATCAAACTGATCGAATACGGTTCCTTCACCTGCGGCACCTGTGCTCGCTTTACGATGGAGGGCTCGGAGCCGCTGAAGCAGGATTATGTGAGCACCGGCCTCGTTTCCTTCGAACTGCGCAACCTTGACCGCAATGGTATCGACACGGTCATTAGCGCGATCACCCGCTGCACCGCGCCCGAAGCGTTCCACCCGCTGGCCGACCAGGTCTGGAGAAACTTCGAATCCGTGATGCAAGGCGTCCAATCGGCCGATCTCGAAACAGCGGCTGGCCTGCCGGAAGACCAACAATGGGTCTACGTAGCGCAAGAAAGCGGCTTGCTCGATTTCTTCGCAGCGCGCGGCATCAGCCGTGACCAGGCTGCCTCTTGCCTTTCCGATGGGGAAGGTATTGTCGCCTTTAGCAACGCCACCAACGCGATCGCTGACGAAATGGGCGCGACGGGAACGCCATCCTTCTACGTAAACGGCAGCAAGATCGACGGTGTGACCTGGATGGATCTCGAGCCTGTCCTGCGCCGCGCAGGCGCGCGGGAAGAATAAGAACGGGCCGGGGCGAGGCATGGAGTTCCGCAAGCTTCGCCTGAGTGGCTTCAAGAGCTTTGTAGAGCCCGCGGAACTGCGCATCGAGCCGGGCCTGACGGGCGTTGTCGGCCCCAATGGCTGCGGCAAATCCAACCTGCTGGAAGCGATCCGCTGGGTGATGGGCGAAAACTCGCCCAAGTCGATGCGTTCGGGCGGGATGGAAGATGTCATCTTTGCCGGGACTGCGGGTCGACCACCCCGCGATTTCGCCGAAGTCGTGCTCCACGCTACCGACGACGAAGGCGATCCGTTCGATGTGACCCGTCGGATCGAGCGAGGCGCAGGCAGCGCCTATCGCATGAACGGCAACGACGTGCGCGCCAAGGACGTCTCACTTATGTTCGCCGATGCGGCAACGGGTGCTCATTCGCCAGCGCTTGTAAGCCAAGGAAAGATTGCGCAGGTGATCGCCGCCAAGCCGACCGAACGACGCATGATGCTGGAGGAAGCCGCGGGTATTGCCGGACTGCACGTTCGCCGCCGCGATGCCGAAAGCAAGCTGCGCAGCACCGAAAAGAACCTCGAACGGCTCGAAGATCTGATGGCTGGGTTGGATTCGCAGATCACCTCGCTTCGGCGGCAGGCGAAGCAGGCCGAGCGGTACAAGAAACTCTCCGACCAAATCCGCGTGGCAGAGGCACGGCTGCTGTTTGCCCGCTGGCGCGATGCGGCAGCGGCGGCTGAGGCTGCGCGCAACGAAGCGCAGGCTGCGGATGAGAAGGTCGCAAGCGCGCAGGAGGCGGCAAAGGCGGGGCAAAAGGCGCAAACCGCGCTTGCCGAGAAGCTGCATGAGCTGCGCGATGAACTGGCCGACCGGCGAGACGATGCCAGTGCGCACGGACATCGGATGGCAGCTTTGTCCAGCCAGCTGGAAGCGGCTGAACAGCGGCTGGCAGACCTCGACCGCCAGAGGGAACGGCTGGAAGAAGACAAAATCGATGCCGACCGCATGACGCAAGACGCGGCTAAGGCACTCAAGGATCTTGAAGCAGCGCTGGCATCGGGTGAGGCATCGCTCGAAAAAGATGAGGCAGAGCGCCCCGCGCTCGTTGCCAAGGTCGAGAATGCCGAGCGTGCAGGCCGAGCGGCCGAACTCGCCCTGGCCAATGCCACGGCAGACCATGCCGGTGTCGAGGCCGAATGGCGCGTGGCCGAAGCCGAGATTGCGCAGGCAAAGGCAAGGCTCGACCGGCTCGATCAGGATGCTGCGCGGCTGGCACAGCAGCGCGAGGCGCTTAACAGCGCGCGGGATCCGGCGGAGGAACTGGCCGACGCACAGGAGGCGGCGACCAAAGCGACAGCCCTCGTCGAATTGCTCCGCAACGAAACCGCTGAAGATCGCGAGCGCAAGGAAGCCATCGCGAAGGCGCGGGAAGATGCGCGCGAGGCCCATTCCGCCGCCAAAGCCGAACTCACCGGGATCGAGCGCGAATTTGCCGCTCTGGAACGCGATCGGGTTGCGCGCGAAAGGCACAAGACCAACCGCTCCGGCCGTAAGTTGGCCAATGATACCGTTCGCGCCGCGCCGGGTTATGAACGCGCGCTCGCTGCTGTGCTGGGTCGCGATGCCAAGTCTCCGCTGGGCAAGCCAGAGGGCGATGGACGCTACTGGACAGGTCGCAATGCGCCTTCCCCCGTCGCGGATTCGCTCGCACAGCACATCGCCAATTGCCCAGACGAACTCGCTGCCCGTATGGCGCTCGTGCATGTGTCCGATAGCGATGATGGCCGCGATCTTGAACCGGGGCACTGGCTGGTCACGAAAGACGGCGCGCTGCGGCGTTGGGACGGTTTTGTCGCGCGCGGCGAAGGCGGCGCCGAAGCGGCACGACTGGAAGCGGACAATCGCTATGCCGAGCTGAAAGCACAGCTGCCGGCCCTGCGCGAAAAGCTGGCAGAGACCGAAGCCGAGGTTGCGCGCACACAAGAGCAATACGCGCAAATGCAGCAAGCACTGATCAACCGCGACCGTTCTATTGCCGAGGCCTCGGAGAGCGAACGCAAGGCGCTGCGTGCGGCGGACCTGGCCGAGGCGGCGGTGGCCCAAATGGCATCGCGCGTCGAGCAGATCGCATCGGCATCCGGCGAGCTTGCCGAACAACGTAAAATTGCCGAAACGGAACTGACATCAGCCAAGGCGAAGCTGGACGACCTGCCTGATCCCGAAGCAGGGCGCGCCGAACTCGATGCCGCCAAGGCCAAGAACGAAGCGACGCGCGAGAGCCTGCAGGCCGCCAATGCGTCAGTCGCGGCGCATGATCAGGCACTCGCCGTGCTGCGCGAGCGGGTGGCGGCCCAGCGTGCCGATATCAATGGCTGGCAGGCCCGCGCAGGCGATGCCGCCAGCCGCCTTGCTGGCATGTCCGCCCGGTTCGAGGAAATCGCCGAGGAACGCGCCGTTGTCGCGGCCAAGCCCGAAGGCCTGATGCGCGAGATCGAAGGCGGAGAGAAAGTCCGCGCCCGTCTGGGTGAAGAGCTGGAGAAGGCCGAGGAATTCGTGCGCGCTGCCGAAGCGGAAGCGCGCAAGGCTGACGCGGCGCTGGGTGACCTCAACGAGGCACTCTCCGCCACGCGCGAGCACCGTGCAACCCTGGCCGCACGGGCCGAGAACGAAGAACAGCGTCGCGAGGAAATGGCACGCATTTCCGGCGAGCGTTTCCAGTCGCCGCCTTCACTGCTGGCAGGTAAATTCGACTTCGACGAAGAAGAAGTGAAAAATTCCGGCCTCGAAAGCGAAGAGATGGACCGGCTGGTGGCGAGCCGCGAGCGGATTGGCCCGGTCAACCTCGTCGCATCGGAAGAACTTTCCCGCATCGAAGAAGAGCACGGCGCCAATGCCGCTGAACAGGAAGAACTGGCCGAAGCGGTGCGCCGCCTGCGCAACAGCATCGGCAATCTCAACCGCGAGGGCCGCGAGCGCCTGCGCGCCGCATTCGAGGAAGTGGACGGCCATTTCCGCAAGCTGTTCACACGGCTGTTCGAAGGCGGGCAGGCGCATCTCGCTCTGATCGATAGCGATGATCCTTTGGAAGCCGGACTCGAAATCTACGCCCAACCGCCTGGCAAACGCCTGCAGAGCCTCAGCCTGCTCTCGGGCGGCGAACAGGCATTAACCGCAACAGCACTTATTTTCGCCCTGTTCCTAACCAATCCGGCACCCATCTGCGTGCTGGACGAGGTCGATGCCCCGTTGGACGATGCCAATATCGAGCGCTTCTGCGATCTGCTGGACAGCATGGTGCGCGAAACCAACACGCGCTACCTTATCGTTACCCACAACGCCGTCACCATGAGCCGTATGCACCGCCTGTTTGGCGTAACGATGGTAGAGAAAGGTATATCGCGCCTGGTTAGCGTGGATCTTGGTGAAGCCGAAGCGCTAGCGGCGGAATAGGGACTAGCCCTCATCCGCACCCTTGACGTGCTCCACAATCATCAACAGCAAGCCCGCAAATACGAGACCGAAGCCGAGCAGGTGGGACCAGTGGAACGCTTCGCCAAGCAGAACATAGGATAAGCCGAGCGCGGTGATTGGCATCACCGCCATTGCACCGGCCGTCAATGCACCCGGGGCTTTCCGTACCCCGTTGTACCAGAGAACAGGGGCCAATCCCCCTGTCGCCGCGCCCCAGAATATGAGCGCAACCCAGCCAGACGTTTCGGCTTGGCTAACACTGAGGGGCTGTGGATCGAACAGGAATGACAGCACAATGAAGAGTGGTGCGGCCAATATCGATGCCGCTAAAGTCGCCTCCAGCGAGCTGATGTTATCGGACAGCTTGCGCGACAGCAGTGTGTAAGCCGCTTCGAAACACACAGCGATTGCCACCAGCCCGGCGCCCGGCAACGGGGCATCTGCCCCGCCCTGTCCACCGGCACGCAGAACGTTGATTGCGGCAACACCGGCGACTGCGAGGGCCAAAGCGCTTGCTTTCCGTCGGTTCATAGCCGCTGCAAAGAATATGACGGCGGCCGTGGCGGTAACGGCAGGAGCCGCACTCATGATCGTAGACCCAATCACTCCCGTTGTCAGACGCATGCCGTACAGCATGGTCGCTGTGAATCCGACCATTCCGAATAGCGCAATGGCGCCAATCACAACCCAGTCGGACTTTTGAACCTTGGCGAAACGATCTGTCTGGAGATAGGCGAATGGTGCGAGCACCAAGCAGGCGATTGCCATGCGCATGAATGATGCAGTGAACACCGGGAAATTGGCACCGATGATCTTGCTAAGCGGCGTGGCGCTTCCGAATAGCGCCATGCCAAGCAGTAGCTGGATCACGGTTACTGATGAAGTCACCTGATTTTTCTCTGCCATCACAAAGCATAGAACTAATCGAGCACTGCTCTGGGTCCCGGTCCTTTCAGCCCGAGTTTGTCGTCCTTGTTGTAGAGCTGGCACTTCGTCAGGCTCAGGCACCCGCAGCCGATGCACTGGTCGAGCTGGTTGCGGGTGCGGTTGAGAAGCTTGATCTTCTCGTCGATCGCCACGCGCATCTGACGGCTGATCCTTTGCCAATCGGCCAGGGTCGGATTGCGGCCTTGCGGCAATGCGGCAAGGTGATCCTCGATCTCGTTTAGCGCCAGGCCGAGTTTCTGTGCGATCAGGATAAAGCTCACCCGGCGAATATCCCCGCGCAGGAAACGCCGCTGGTTACCGCCCGTGCGGATCGGATCGAGTAGCCCCTTTTCCTCGTAGAAGCGTAGCGCCGACACCGCGACACCCGTGCGCTTGGCCAATTGCCCGATCGTAATGAAACTCGTCTGCATCCGTCTCAACCAATTTTCAACAAAAGCTTGACCTCAACCTAGATTGAGGTTGCAGATTGAGCAAGCCCCGAGTCGGAAGGGCGGAGAATATCGCTGAAGAACCGATTTTATTACAGTGACTTGATAAAAGGACTTACCACTATGTCAGACAACCAAACCATTGCCCGGATCGAGCACGTGAACATCACGGTCAGCGATCTCGATCGTTCCATCGCGCTATTCGAAAACCTCATGGGCTGGAATGTGCGCATGCGCGCCGAGCACGGGATGCGCGGCGAATTCGCGCATATCGGATCGGGCGATGACTATCTCGCGCTGTGGGCGGATGGCGAAGACTATTCCGGCCAGCAGAAGGGCAAGCCGATGAACCATGTCGGCTTGCAAGTCGCCGATCTCGACGCGGCGGAACGCGCGGTGACGAAGCACGGGTTGGAACCGTTCAGTCACACCAAGTACGATCCCGGCCCGCGCAGCTTCTACTTCTTCGATTGGGACGGGATCGAGTTCGAGGTGGTCAGCTATGAATGAGATTGTCCTGCGCGAGCCGCCTTTCCCGCCGCCCCGCAAACGTAAGCGCACACCACCGCTTCCGCAAAGGCCCAAGCCGGCGCCGGGTGTGCCGCGACCTGCTTAGAAACTCTCTTCGTAGATCCGCGATATGGCCCCGCCCCACTCGCCGTGGAATTTGTCGAGCAAGACCTGGGCGGGGACTTTCCCGCTTTCCACGATCTGGCGAAGCGGGTTGAGAAATCCGGTTTCGTTGTCGCCCATCGAATTGAGTCGGCCGCGTGCGGCCAGGCCCGTATGCGCGATATCGAGAACTTCACCAGCCAGATCCCGCAGTTTGCCTCCACCCGGAACCGGAGCGTCCAGCGCCTGGGCGGGAACCGCGTTGCGCAGCGCTTCGCGCTCCTCCATCGACCAGTCCTTGACGAGGTCCCACGCCGCATCGAGCGCAGCATCGTCATAGAGCAGGCCGACCCAAAGGGCAGGTAGCGCACAAATGCGATTCCACGGCCCGCCATCGGCGCCGCGCATTTCAAGGAAGCTTTTGAGGCGCACTTCGGGAAAGGCAGTGGAAAGGTGGTCCCACCAGTCGCTTTCGGTCGGCAATTCACCGGGAAGGATCGACAACTCGCCTTTCAAGAAGTCGCGGAAGCTGAGGCCTGCGGCATCGAGGTATTTCCCGTCACGGAAGACAAAATACATCGGTACGTCGAGCATGTAGTCGACATAGCGCTCATACCCGAAGCCGTCCTCGAACACGAAGGGCAGCATACCGGTGCGGTGCGGGTCGGTATCGCTCCAGATATGGCTGCGATAAGAAAGGAAACCGTTGGGCTTGCCCTCAGTGAAGGGCGAATTTGCAAACAAAGCGGTGGCGAGAGGCTGCAGCGCGAGGCCGGTGCGGAACTTTTTCACCATATCTAGCTCTGAACTGTAGTCCAGATTAACCTGAATGGTACACGTACGCAGCATCATATCGAGGCCAAGCTCACCAACGCGGGGCATATGCCGCATCATGATGGCATAGCGCTGCTTGGGCATGACCGGCAACTCGTCGCGCGTCTTGTCCGGCCACATGCCGAGGCCCAGAAAGCCCACGCCGAATTCGTCACTGACACTCTTTACCTGGGTTAGATGGCGTCCGGTCTCCGCGCATGTTTCATGCAATGCTTCCAGCGGGGCGCCCGATAACTCCAGTTGTCCGGCGGGCTCCAGACTGATCGTGCCATCATCTCCCGACATAGCGATGACGTCCACGGTCCCGCTAGGTCCCGCTTCTTCAACCGGTTCCCAGCCAAATTCGCGCATGGAGAGGAGGATATCGCGAATGCCGCCCTGTTCGTCATAGCTTGGCGCGCGATGGTCATCCGTCTTGTAGACGAGCTTCTCGTGCTCGGTGCCGATACGCCAACGGCTCTTGGGCTTTTCCCCCGCTTGCATCGGGGCAATTAGCTGGTCACGACTTTCGATGCGTGGTTCATCGCTTGTCGATGCCTTGCGCGTGCTCATCGGCTCTCCTCAACTTTGCGACCAGCGCCTTACAAGATAGGTCTGAAAGCGCCACGCAATATTTTGCTTACCCCGCCCTCAAGCGGACTTTCACCAATCGCCAGTCGTGCCCATCCACAGCGCGACAGCGGCAATCGCGGCAGTTTCCCCCCGCAATATTCGTGGTCCCACCGTGATCGGTCTTGCGCTCGGGTGAGCACGAATGGCCTTCCGTTCCGCGTCGTCAAAACCGCCTTCGGGGCCGATGAGGATCGCGGCAGGGGTGCCGTGCGCAGCGAACGCATTCGCAGCCGGTTCCCCGCCCAATTCATCGGCGAATAGCAGCGCGCGCTCAGGTGGAAAATCGCGCAGGAAAGCGTCGAGCTTCTGCGGTTCGCAAAGTTCCGGCAGCGCGGTTCTTGCGCATTGCTCGGCTGCTTCGCTGGCGACACGCAGGGCACGATCGCGATTGAGCTTGTCCGCCACGCACCGCCTTGTGATGACCGGATGTATCGCCGCTGTGCCAAGTTCGGTTACCTTCTCCAGCACAAAATCGAAGCGGTCTTTCTTGAGCAGCGCTGGGCACAGCCACAGATCGGGCACGGCCTCTCGCTCGCGCAGCTTCTCGACCGGCTCCAGAGTGATGCTGCGCTTCCCGGCTTCGGCAACACGCGTCGCCCATTCGCCTGTAACATTGTCGCAGACAATAACCGTATCGCCCCCTGCAACACGCATGACTCGCAAAAGGTAGTGCGCTTGCTCGGCAGCTACGGCGAAGGGCGCACCTGCGACGACCGGCGTATCGACAAACAATCGCGGTGCAGAACGGGGAGGCCATGCAGGAGTAGCGGGCATCGCGCTTACCTAGCCCACTCGTCACCGCAGCGGAAGCCATTGCTGGCCGAAGGCCAAAGCCGGGATCGCTCACAGACCGATCCCGGCTTTCGCCGCGATGGCGGTGTGTTATGGGGCGAGTCATGACGACCGACACCGTTACACCGGATAGCCAGCACAAATCGCTCGCCGAGCGGCTGCCGCAGCCGTTTCGCGATTATGCGCTGCTCGGCCGGTTCGATCGTCCGATCGGTTGGTGGCTGCTTTTCTGGCCCTGTGCTTGGGGCGTTTGGCTGACCGGCGCAGGGTTGCAGTGGCAGCTCCTGCTCTGGCTTCTGCTGGGCGCGATAGCGATGCGCGCGGCGGGGTGCGTCTATAACGATATCGTCGATGCAGACCTGGACAAGCAGGTCGAGCGCACCGCAAATCGTCCCATCGCCAGCGGCCGTGTCAGCAAGCGCGCGGCGTGGGTTTGGCTCGTGAGCCTGTGCCTCGTCGGCCTTGTGGTCCTGTTGCAACTGCAGTGGCAGGCGCAGCTGGTCGCGCTCGGCAGCCTCGCCATGGTTGCCGCCTATCCCTTCATGAAGCGCATTACATGGTGGCCGCAGGCATGGCTGGGTCTGGTATTCAACTGGGGCGCGCCGGTGGGCTGGATGGCGCTGCGTGATGACAGCCTGGCGGTAATGTTTGCGCTGTACGCAGGTGCCGCCTGCTGGACGATCGGATACGACACGATCTACGCGCTGCAAGATCGGGAGGATGACGCGCTGGTGGGCATCAAGAGCTCCGCCCTGCGGCTTGGAGGGCGCGTCCAGAGCGGTGTTGCGCTGTTCTACGTGCTGGCATTGAGCCTTTGGGCGCTCGCCTTCTGGATATTGCGCGGGGATTGGATCGCCCTGTTGGCGCTGATGCCGATGGCAGTGCATTTGCTGTGGCAAGTGGCAACGCTCGAAACCTCAGGCGCTGATAACCCGCTCGAGCGTTTCCGCTCCAATCGCGTGGCTGGTGCACTGATGGCGGCAGCGTGTTTTGTTGTCGGGAATGCCGGGGCGTAACTACTCTGCCGGTTGCGCCACGACGCGGCCCTGCCCCTTGCGAGGATTCGCCCAGCGCAGCAGCTTTGCAAGGCGTGACGTGATCACGCCATTTTCCTGCATCCAGTCATAATATTCGCGGTATTTCGGGTCTTCGGTCAGCAGATGCGCCTCCTCCGTCCGCGCGCGCCAGTAATAGATCCCGCTCACCATCATGATGAACGCCGTGTTGCGGATCGCATCGGTCAGCGAATCGCTGGTAACGAGGAACGGCATTGTCGCGCACCACCAGAACAGGTTCTTCGACACATAGGCCGGGTGCCGCGTATAGCGATACGGGCCGTTGGTGATTACCCCGCGATACGTAAGGTTGGAGAAACGAATGCCGAAGGCCACCGTCGCCCACGCATAAACGCCCGTAAGGAACACCAGCCAGCCAGCCCAAAGCCAAAGCAGCGAAGGATAGTCCGCCAGCCAATATGCCCAGTCCGCCGTATTGTATTCGTAGTTGATAATATTACCAAGCACGCCCCAGGCGAGCGGCGGATAGCAGGCAAGCGCCGCCAGCCAGCCGGCCAGGAACGGGTTCCCGCTGCGGATATGCGCATCGAGCGGGCGCATGGTGAGGAGGTATCCCACCGTGCCGATCTGCACATCGATCACGAACAGGATTTCGAACAGGAAGACACCCAGTCGCACCGGATCGTTCCATATCTCGGCAGCCTCGGTATCGACTATGGTGGCGAAGCCGATGGGCAGTATGGAGATCATGAAGGCGGTGAAGAAGCCCTTGATGATCCAGCTGCGCCAATGTTTCTTCACTTTTTCGACGTCGTAAGCTTCCTTGCCGATCAGCATCGCGCCAAAATGCCAGGAATGATCCCGCGGATTGACTAACACGCGGTCAATCCAGAGAACGTATGGCACGCTCAGCACCACCATTGGGATGATCGCCGCGCCAAGTACCTGCATGGCGAAGAGATATTGCCCGTCCCAATACCAGCGGCCGAGGCAATAGAGCCCGCCAATTATGAACCACGTCGCCCATAACCCGGCAAGCTTGGTGACCGAAATATCGATAATGTCACCAATTTCGCGGCGCTTGTCCCAATTGATCCCGGTCGACGGGTTGCGATGCACCTTCTCGACAAACACCGAATATACCGTCATCGTACCGCCCGTCAGTACCATTGCCAGCAGGGCCGAATAAGGGCCTGACAAACGGCCCAGTTCGTTCGGATAGCCCAATGCAGTCGAGATTTCAGGAAAGCTGCGCGCGAACAGGATGTAGGCCAACAGGGTGGTAAGGCCGACCAGACCCACCCATGGAGATACATCGCTTCGCGGCATTTGAGCCGGGGCTGGACGGGATGCGGAATCGGGCGCTCTCATAGGCGCTGCCAATACCGTAGAAGCGTTAAAGCCCGCGTAATACCAGTCGCCGCTGTCCCGCAAAGAGACGCGCCGCAGTAAAAAAGTAAATTCCTTGCTTTACAGTTCCTTAGCGGTAAGCCGTGATGCGGCCGCTATCATCGAGGATGTACATGGTGTTGTTGGCCACCACCGGTGGCAGCGAAACACCATCATCCAGGCGGGAGTGCTCGGCGACCTCGCCCGTCATTACATCGACAGACTTGATGTAGCCACGCGAGCTGGCGATCCAAAGACGGTTGTTCGCCAGCACCGGGCCCGTCCAGAAGATCGGGCCTTCGCGGTCATCCGGATCGCGCCATTGCTCCAGCTGCGTCATCCAGCGGATACGACCGGTATTGCGCTGGATCGCGAGAATGCGGGCATCATCGGTCAACGTGAACACCCATTCCCCCACAATGGTCGGGGCAGAAATACCGGCGAGTGTCAGTTCCCAAATGCGCTGCCCGGTGATGAGTTCATACGCCGCCATGCGGCCACCCTGGCCTAAAGCATAGACACGGCCTTGGTCGATGATCGGATCGGCATCAACGTCAGTAAGTGTGCCGACCTGCGTGGAGATAGACGTTCGCGCAAGCGCGTCCGACCACAATTCACGCCCATTCTCATAACGATAGGCGACAAGCTCACCGCTCGAGAAGCCGGCAATCACCGTGCCTTGCCCTGCAGCTGGAGCGGCAACCCCGAAAACGCCCGACTGGCCAATCGCGGCAGCCTGCTGCCAGTTCACCGCACCATCATCGGTATTGAGCGCAAAAATCTGGTTATCCTGCGTCATCACGAAGACACTGTTGAACGCAACTGTCGGCGCGCCACGCAGCGGCCCGGCCGGCTTCACCCGCCAGATTTCGGACCCGGTCGTGGCATCCAGCGCCACCACATCACCTACACCATTGGTCGCGTAAACACGGCCACCATCATAGGCGGCACCGCCGCCGAATGTAGCATCTTCGAGATCGCCCGAAACCTGAATGCGGTGCTGCCAGCGGCGTGCACCGGTATTGGCATCGAACGCATAGACTACCGCGCTCGTATCGATGGCGAACAGCATGCCATCTGCCACAACCGGAGCCGATGCGAGACGTCGGGTGTTCGTCGTACCCGAAATCTGGGCACTCCAAATACGGCTCGGCGTCGTCGAAAGCGTGACATGCCCGGCAACCTTGGCGGCGTTGCCACCGGCCTGTGGCCAGGAGGTATTGGTCTGTGCTGGCGGCACGACCACCGCGACATTGGCGAGCGCCGGATCGGCGGTTACCTCGGTCGCGATACGCGACAGGATCGGTTGGCGATTGCCGACGGTCGGCGTTTCATCCTGATCGTCATTGCCGCCGCCAAGGCCAAGCGTGCTGCAGCTCGCGAGAGCGAGAGCGGACAGAGCCATGATGGCAGGACGGAATGGTGCGGTAACGTGGCGCATTGCAATAGTGCTCATGGGCTAATTGGGAATCCTTATTCGACCAGCTCGACATCGCCGTTTTCGGGCGCGTCTTGTCCGGTAATTTCCGCCAGCGCATCATCGACATCGTCGATCGGGTCAAAGCCCAGCAGGCCGGCGAGTTGACGTGTGCGGCCACGAATGCTGCTCGGCACGTCTTCATTCTGCGAAATGGCAACGAGTAGAGGACCAGCCTGATCGCGTTGGTTTAGCGCGAGATAGGCATGCGCCACGAGTTCCCCGGCGCTACCATAGTAGGCATTGTCGGGCTGTGCGAGCGGACCAATGCGCTGGATAACCGCTTGCGGTTCCATATCATCGAACTGCAGCGTGACCGAGCGTATCGCGGCTATATCGCGCAATTCGGAAGGCAGTTCACCATTATTGGCAACGCCATCGAACAACGCGACGGCATCTGCGATACGATCCTGCTGGATGGCGATCCCGGCGCGCAGAAAAGCAGCAGAGGCTGCGGCACCATCGGTTCCATCGGTAAGCTGCGCCAGTTCTCCATCGGCAATTTCGATATTGCCCGCTTCAAGTTCGTCCATCGCCAGGATCAGCGTTTCGGAACGTTCTTCCAGCGCCGCTTCGGTGCGCGATTGCCAGAACAGGAAAGCGCCGAAAATAGCGAACACCATGGTCAGGCCGATACCTACAGGCCAGCCATATTTTTTGGCGAAATCGGTGACCTCGTCCTGACGGACAGCCTCGTCCACTTCGCGCATGAGCATTTCCTGCTCGGCATCCTTGCGCGATTCGGGTTTGGCCTTTTCAGGCAGGTTGGTTTCGGTCGGTGTGCGTGCCACGTATCTTGTCTAACTTGCAGATTGCTGTTGTTGCGCCCCTCCCTAGCGGATGGGCGGCGCTTTTCAATCCAAGATACTAGGGTGTCCCCGCTGCAGTGAATGGCCGATGAAGCGGCAATCAGCCCTGCGGATACTTCTGCATCAGCCCCCAATAGAGCGCTCGATACCGCTCGATCATGCGATTCTCGTCAAATTCGGCGCGTGCCTTTTCGCGATTGGCCTTTCCGATACGTTTGCGAGAAACCGGATCGGCGGCCAGCCGGACGAGAGAATCGGCGAGCGCCTGCTCGTCTCCCGGATCGACCAGGTAAGGTCCGTTATCGCTTGCCACCATAGCTCCGACATCACCCACACGCGGAGACACGACAGGCAGGCTGGCCGACATTGCTTCCACCACCGAAATCGGGAATTGCTCGGATTGGCTCGACAACGCGAAGATATCAAACAGGCCAACCAGCTTTTTCGGTTCCTGGACGAAGCCGGGGAGATGGACGCGATCTTCCAGTCCCATGTGCTCGGCCTCTGCCAGCAACATATCGCGCTCCGGACCTTCCCCGGCAATAACGAGCTGCCATTCGGCCGGCATTTTCGCGAGCGCACGCACCAGCACGTCGAGCTGTTTGACCTTGCGAAGACCCGCAAGCGAGCCGAGCCAGAACTCATCCTTACGCTTGATCAGGCCGGGCAGTAGATCGCGCTTGGCAGGCGCGGCGAAGGCGCGCGTGTCGATACCGTTGGGAATACGGCGAACACGGGTGCGCGGCTGCGCCCAGATATTAAGCGCAATATCCTCCAGCTTCGCAGAGGGAACGACCAGCGCCGCGGTGCGCCCCAAGGCAATCTTCCGGTAAACATTGCGGCGGCGCTTCAGCCGGTGTGCTTCATCCTCGTTAAAACCATCCTCGTGATGCACGAGCGGCGGGAGCTTGAATGGATCAGCGAAAATGGTGTGCGCCATCACCGCATCCATCGCTCCCCAATTATAGGTGCAGATCAGATCATACCCTGCCATCGCCTGGGCGAGGCTCTTGAAACGTCCCGGTGTCGGCTTGCCGCGGAGCGCGGGGAATTTAGGCCAGTTAATTTTCGGCTTATTGCCAATCAGATGCGCGGCGTTGCGCTTTTCCAGGTCGCCTGAAACAATGGCATGATCGACTTCCTTGCCCCACGCATTGATCAGGCGAACGCAACGAAGCTCCTTGCCTCCGGGATCGAAGGTAGAATGCAGGTGAAGGATCTTGGGGACCTTGCCACTCATGCGACTTTGCCCAGCAAGCTGGCGATGGCCTGCTGCGCCTGAGGTTCTTCCAGTGTCGGCACATGCCCCACCTGCGGCACCGTTACCGCTTCCATAGAGGGCATTTCGTCCTTCATCCGATCAAGTGTTTCAGCAGACAGAATGTCCGATAATTCGCCCCGCAAGGCGAGCACTGGCAAGCCTTCGAACGCCGCAAATAGCGGCCACATATCAACTGGCGCAGGCGGCGGGCGGTTGAACGGCTCGGCGATATGCATGTCGTAATCGTAGCTGATGCGCCCGTTATTCCCGATTACGCAAAGCCGCTTGGCAAAACGCAACCAGTCCGTCGTGTCATAACAAGGATAAACGTCCGAATTGGCTTCCCTGAGAGAGCGCGCCGCGTGCATCCAAGTCGGATAGCTGCGGCCTTGCCCCACATAGTCTTTGATGCGTTCCAGCCCGGCCTCTTCGACATCGGGTCCGATATCGTTGAGCACGACACCCGCCAGCCGTCCGGGATGCGTAAAGGCCAGCAGCATCGTGACGATACCGCCGAGCGAAGTGCCTACCGAAACGGCCTTCTCGGCTCCTATAGTATCCAGCAACGCAACAATATCCTCGACATATTGCGAGGGCGTGTAAGTATCCCAATCCTTCGCATAGTCGCTTTCGCCACGCCCACGCAGTTCCGCGCAGATGATGCGCCATTCGCCGGCAAAGGTCTCCGCGACCGGCTCGAAATCGCGGGCGTTGCGGGTCAGGCCGGGGATGCATAGGATCGGCGGACGGTCGTCGCGACCTGCATAATCGCGGTAATGCAAAGTCAGCCCGTCGCTGCTTTGCCAAGTGCCGTCCTGATAGGCGGTTGCGTTCAAGCTATGTCCCCTGATTCGATCTGCACCTTGCGGCGGCGCTTGCGGATGGCCACTAATGCAAACATGCGTGCCGAACCGCAACCTGCCGATTATCGCCCGGACACCAAAATCACGGAAATCGCCTCATTCCTGGCCGATCCCGTGCAAGCTGCGCGGTTTCCGCGCCACGAATTGCGTTTTCGCAACCGCCGCTGGGACACAGCGGTGGGTCTCGGTCATTTGTCAGACGAGCAATGGGTCGAGCATTTCGGCGCATTCGCGCCCTTACCGGGCAATCTCCCCAAGCCACTCGCGCTGCGATATCACGGACATCAGTTCCGCAACTACAATCCCGAGATTGGCGATGGACGGGGGTTTCTTTTTGCCCAGATGCGCGACGGGAACAGGCGCCTGCTCGACTGCGGCACCAAAGGCAGCGGGACGACGCCTTACAGCCGTACGGCGGACGGGCGACTGACCCTGAAGGGCGCGGTGCGGGAAATCCTCGCTACCGAAATGCTTGAAGCGCTGGGCGTCTATACCTCGAAGACTTTTTCCGTCGTCGAGACAGGCGAGGAACTGTGGCGTAATGACGAGCCTTCCCCCACCCGCTCTGCCGTAATGGTGCGGCTGAGCCACGGGCATATCCGGATCGGTAGTTTCCAGCGGCTGATGGTGCTGAAAGAGCATGCGGCTCTCCAAGAACTGGTCGAATATTGCGTCGATACATTTCCTGGCAAAGCGCCGCCTGAGGGTGCACCCGGACATGACGAGCCAGCCGTCATCCTGCTGCACCAAGTGACCGAGCGCCTTGCAGATTTGGCAGCAAGCTACATGGTCGCAGGCTTCGTCCACGGCGTGCTCAATACCGACAATATGAACATTACCGGTGAAAGTTTCGATTACGGGCCGTGGCGCTGGCTGCCGGGGTGGGAGCCGCAATTCACCGCCGCCTATTTCGACCAGACAGGGCTATACGCTTTCGGTCGCCAGCCAGAAGCAATACGCTGGAACCTGCAGCAATTGGCGATTGCCCTGCGCCCACTGGCGGAAAGCGAGCCCCTGATTGCGGCGCTCGAACGGTTTGGCCCACTCTACGGTGAAGCGATGATGCGGCGGTTTTGCTGGCGGTTGGGGGTCAAACAGCAGGGCCCGGACAGGGATGCGGCACTGGTTGAAGCTGCCGAAATCACGATGCGTGATGGCAAGATCGGCCCGGACATATTCTTTTATCGCCACCGGGAAGGACGCGGTGCAGAGGGCAAGCTAGCCGATGCTCTGGCGGGTTATTCGCCGGTTCCGAGTGAACACGATTACTGGTCCGGTGGCGGAGAGCAAGGCTTGCTAATAGACGAGGTCGAAACGCTCTGGTCGGCCATTGATGAACGTGACGACTGGCGACCGCTGCACGACAAGATATCGGCGATACGGCATATGGGAGATGCACTCGGCGAGCCACCGCTACCGCAAGGACACGCATGATCAAAGCGCCTCATTCGCATTCGTCGGCAATCGTGCTATCCCGCCGGGGGATTTTGGATTGGAGGAATTTTCGATGAAATTGCTTGCCGCCGCTGTAGCCCTGCTCACCATTACCGCGTCCAACAGCGATATCGTTCCCGGGAACTGGGAAACGACCGTCACCCTGAATGACATTACGCTCTCACCTGGCGCACCCCCAGGAATGGCAGAGGGGATGCGCGCAGCAATGGGCGGAGACGGCATCACATCGCAAAGCTGTGTCACTCAGGAAGATATAGATGAAGGCCCCGAAAACTTCCTCAACGGCAGCGGTGATAATTGCGAATACAGCGACATGCAGATGACAAACGGCATCATTCGCGGTTCTGCAATATGCGAAAGCAACATGAATATCGTGCTCGAAGGCACCTACACTGACACAACCTATTCAATGAATGTAACCGCCAATGGTGACATGGGCGAAGAAATGGGACCGATGACGCTTTCCATGGCAATTGAAGGGCGCCGATTGGGTGACTGTAGCGGTTAGCGGGAAAGCTGTCGCGCAGCGTGTGTAACAATTTACATTTGAGGCCTTACGCCCGCCAACAAGAAGCGTTAGTGGGCCCAATAACAGAACACGCGAGAACAAGAGTTTGCCCAGCCAACCAGAACTGATTTCGTTCGAGCCTGCTACCGGTGCCGAGCTTTGGCGCGGTGCTCATGGTGATGTGAACGCGATTGTCCGAGCGGCACGCAAGGCATGGCCGAACTGGGCGGCCCGACCGCTTGCCAACAGGATCGAGCTTATCCGGCGTTTCTCCAACGAAGTGCTGAAGGACCAGGATCAGCTTGCAGAACTGATTTCCCGCGAGACAGGTAAGCCGCTTTGGGAAGCCCGCACCGAAGTTGAAGCGGTTATTGCCAAGGTTGAAATCTCGGTGCGCGCTTATGCGGATCGTACAGGCCAGCGCAAGCTCGACAGCGCACTGCAAGGCACCGCCGCCCTGCGGCACAAGCCGCATGGCGTTATGGCGGTTCTGGGCCCGTATAACTTCCCTGCACACCTGCCCAACGGCCACATGGTTCCCGCGCTGATTGCGGGCAATTGCGTGATTCTGAAGCCTTCCGAAAAAACACCGGCAGTCGGCGAGAAACTCGTCGAACTGTTCAACCGATCAGGCATCCCGGAAGGCGTCGTGCAGCTACTCATCGGTGGCCCTGATGAAGGCAAGGAAGTCGTCGCCCATCGTGACGTAAACGGCGTGCTCTTTACCGGCTCGGCGCAGGTAGGGATCGCGATCAACAAGAAGCTGGCGACCGACCCGGGCAAGATCGTCGCACTGGAAATGGGCGGCAACAATCCGATGGTGGTGTGGGATACGCCCAAGATTTCCGATGCTGTAGCGCTGATCGTCCAATCCGCTTTCACAACTGCAGGCCAGCGATGCACGGCGGCAAGGCGATTGATCATAAAAGACAGCATGTATGATGAAACGATTGCCGAGCTAAAGAAGCTGACCGACCGTCTCATTGTCGGCGATCCTTTCGATAATCCGGCGCCCTTTATGGGCCCGGTGATCGACAACAAGACCGCAGATCAGCTGACCGAGAGCTTCGTCTATCTCCTCTCCCACGGCGGCAAGGCGATCAAGCATATGCTGCGGCTTAATGACGATCTTCCGTTTGTTACACCGGGCATTATCGACACGACCGCGATGAAGGAGCGTCCAGATGTCGAGCTGTTTGGTCCGCTGCTGCAGGTCATCAAGGTTGATGATTTCGACGCAGCGATTGCAGAAGCAAACAATACGCGCTTCGGTTTGTCAGCCTCGCTCGTCGGTGGCACGCCGCAGCAATATAACCGCTTTTGGGCTAATGTTCGGGCGGGGATCGTCAACTGGAACCGCCCGACCAATGGCGCGTCGTCAGCCGCCCCGTTCGGCGGAATTGGCTATTCAGGCAATCACCGTCCGGCGGCATTCTACGCTGCGGACTATTGCGCATACCCCGTCACAAGCACCGAAATGGAGCAGCCGCGCGCCAGCGTCGGCGTCGGCTTCAAAGACGGACGCTGAGTACCCGGTAAAAAGGTAAGGCGCCCGCACCGCAAGGCACGGACGCCTCTCGCAGCGGGCTGAAGCAATGCGCGGCCTTCGCTTCTGCGACCCGAAAGACCGTGCGGTCGGAAATAACCAACAGGGAGTGGTTGCCCGACCGGGCCTGCTTCACGCCGCTATCGGGAGTTGGATGTCTAGCAAGCTGATGCTGAATGCGCGGCAACTATCCAGAAAGCTTGTGGCCAAGCCGTTCAGCGTTTAGCGCAGCGCGGGTGAGTACCCAATCTCCCGACATTCCAGCCAACAGGCCGCGCGCGATTGGTTATGCCTTTCTCGCGCATATGTTCTGGGGTTTCATGCCGCTTTACCTGTTGTTGGTGGCTGCGGTTCCCTCGGTGGAATTCGTCGCCTGGCGCACCCTCTTCACCTTGCCGATCTGCCTGCTGTTTGTCTGGCTTCGCAATCGCGGGCCGGAGCTGCTCCGATGCCTCACTGACCGCAAGATCGTCTTCACGCTGATGGGCAGTGCGGCGATGGTCGCGATCAACTGGCTCGGCTATATCTGGGCGATCCAGAACACCTATGTCTACGCCGCCAGCCTTGGTTATTACATCCTGCCGCTGGTCATGATGGTTCTGGGCGTGGCGTTCCTGGGAGAGAAGCTGACCAAGCGGCAATGGGCGGCTGTCGGCATGGCGGCGCTTGCCGTCGGTGCCCTTGCGACCGGCGCGTTGACGACATTGTGGCTGAGCCTCCTGCTGGCGATTTCCTTCGGCATTTACGGTTTGCTGCGCAAGACGGTGGACGCAGGGCCGCTGGTGGGGCTGACCGTGGAAGCGATCATCCTGCTGCCGATCGTGAGCGGGTACCTGGCCTGGGTCCAATGGGGTGCAGGCGGCACTGCATTTGGGCGCGAAACGGTCGAGACGCTGGCGATCATGGCGGGCGGTTTGTGGACGGCCATTCCCTTGCTCCTTTTTGCCAGCGCCGCGCGCGCGCTGCCCTACACGCTGATCGGCTTCATGCAATTCATTGCCCCGACGCTTGTCTTCATTCTTGGCCTGACAGTATTCGGCGAAGTGCTACTCCCTTCCCAACTTGCCGCCTTCATCGCCATCTGGTGCGCGGTCGCCTTGTTCAGCTGGGATATCCGCGCGAAGAGCCGGGTTCCCAAACCGGTCTGAGCGGTGATCAGCCGCGGAACGTCCAGCCGAGCATTTCACCGGCATGGAAGGGCACAAGTGCGTTGCCGCCGACTGAAAATGCGTCCGGCACGGTACAGCCGGTCTTCTCCAGCGTTACGGTCTCTTCATTGAGCGGAAGACCGTAAAATGCCGGGCCATGAAGGCTGGCAAAGCCCTCGAAATGCGCGATGGCATCTTCTGCCTCGAACACGGAGAGATAGCTTTCCAGTGCGAAAGGCGCGTTGAAGATACCGGCACAGCCGCAGGCGCTCTCCTTGGCCTCGCGCGCATGCGGAGCGCTGTCCGTGCCGAGGAAGAATTTCGGATTGCCGGAAGTCGCTGCCTTGCGCAGCGCAAGGCGATGCGCCTCGCGCTTGGCAACCGGCAGGCAATAGGCGTGCGGGCGAATACCGCCCACCAGCATGGCATTGCGATTGATATGGAGGTGTTGCGGAGTGATCGTTGCGCCGACATTGGCACCCGCACTTTCGACAAACTGCACCGCGTCGGCCGTGGTGATGTGTTCGAACACAGTCTTGAGTTCAGGCAGGTCTGCAAGCAACGGGCCAAGCACGCGGTCGATAAACACCGCCTCACGGTCGAATATGTCGATATCGGAATGCGTCACTTCGCCGTGCACGCACAGGACCATGCCGATCTCTGCCATCACTTCCAGCACGCCGCGAATATTGGCGACATCGGTAACGCCGCTGTCCGAATTGGTCGTCGCGCCGGCGGGATAGAGCTTGGCTGCGGTAAATACGCCTTCTGCAAAACCGCGCCGCACTTCTTCGGGATCGAGGTTGTCGGTCAGGTAGCAAGTCATCAACGGTTCGAAGGTCATGCCTTCGGGCACCGCCGCCATGATCCGGTCCCGATAGGCGCGCCCTGCCTCCACCGTGGTCACCGGCGGAGTGAGATTGGGCATCACAATCGCACGGGCAAACTGGCGCGCGGTATAGGCGATCACGCCCTCCAACATCGCGCCATCGCGCAGGTGCACGTGCCAGTCATCGGGGCGGCGGATGGTGATCGTATCGGTCATGGGATTGCCTATGCCGCGCCCCGCCCTATCTGTCACCTATGACAATGGGACGATTGAACAATCGCGCGGTGGTGCGCGTGGCTCCTCGCGAAGAAGGCGAAGATGCCATTGGCTTTTTGCAAGGCTTGCTAACCAACGATGTGACCAAGGCCAGCAAGGATGTTCCGGTCTATGCAGCGCTACTGAGCGCGCAAGGCAAGACCATGTTTGATATGCTGGTTTGGTCCGCTGATTTCGACCATGGACGAGGGGCTTTGCTGGAGTGCGAGAGAAACCTGGCTTGGGATCTGGCAAGGCGGCTTGGCCTTTATCGCCTGCGACGAGCAATCGACATCGAAGTTGATGAAGACATTAGCGTATTCTGGGCACCAATGGAGCAAGGCCCGGAACTTGGAAACGATCCTCGTCTGCCCGCCCTTGGCTCGAGATGCCTTGGTCCAGTGGACCTTTATGAAGGCAAGGCAGACGAAAAATATCTTGCCCACCGCCTGGCGCTCGGCGTGCCTGAGGGCTTTGGCGAGCTTGGCGATATCCTGTGGCTGGAAACCAATGCCGCCGAACTCAACGGCGTCAGCTTCAACAAGGGCTGCTATATCGGGCAGGAAAACACCGCACGGATGAACTGGCGGAGCAAGGTCAACCGGCGACTGGTTGTGGTTCCGCTGGAGCAATCGCAGGAAAAGCGGCGCAAGGCGGACTATCCGGCGTTAGGCCTCGCAATCGACCACTTGCGCGTGGACGATATCCCACCCGAGCATGTGCCGGACTGGATGAGCCTCTCCAGCGAAGTTTAGGCGTTCTGGCCGTAGGTCTTGATAAATGTCGAGACCAGCATCTCCTCCGCACGATCTCGCGCGACCGAGCGCTTGACCGATAGCGAGTCGGCCAGCGGCTCTCCAACCAGCGCGTCTCCCAACGCCAGCAACACCAGCGTGAAGGTATTCTCGTGCATTACCATTTCGTGGGCGTGATCCATTTCGTCAGGCGCGAGATCGTGCACCAGCCTGTGGACCGCACCGATAATGGGATCGAGCGCATCTTCATTGCCCGAAGCGAGCATCCAGCTGGCCAGCGCTCCGCCACCTTCCTTGCCCATTGCATCGAAAGTGAGGTCCACCACTTCACGCGGACTCCCGATCCCGGCGCGCGTTGCCCGCACGGCATCGGCAATGGTGTCGCACACGGTCTGCGCCAGATGCGCCGCGAGTTCTTTCTGCAAACCCGCCGCGCTGCCGAAGTGATGCAGCAAATTTGCATGGGTGCGCCCGATTCGCGTGGCGACTGCCTTCAAGGTGACAGCTTGCGGCCCCGCCTCGATCAGCAATTCGCGCGCAGCCGCAAGGGCGGCGGCGCGGCTCTCCTCCGGGCTCAGTCTTTTCTTTGTTGACATGTATGTCAGTAACCTATTAACACTGGTGTCAGTTTAAACAAGCGAACGCTGTGGAGTAAATGTTATGACCGCCGCTCCCGACTGGCAAGCGAACCGCACGAAAACTCCAGGTATTACGGTGCGCAACCGCCGTTTCGGTCGCGGTCGTGAACGGGTTCGTGGTATTGATCCGGTCGCATCGGCCTGGTTCGCTGCGCTTTCTGCCAGCTTCCCGCGTGGCGAGGCGATGTTCATCGATGCCGTCAAAGCGCATCGTGATGCAGTCCCGCCGGAGCTGGCGCAGGAAATCCGTGATTTTATCAAGCAAGAGGTCAACCATTCGCGCGAGCATATCGCGTTCAATCGCGCAGTGGCCGATGCGGGGTACGACCTGACTGCCATCGATGCCCGGGTAAAATCGCTCGTAAACATGACGCAATCGAAACCGCCGATCGTGCAACTCGCCATCACCTGCGCGCTCGAGCACTTCACTGCTATGTTCGCGCATGAATTCCTGCGCAATCCAGATTCGATTGCCAGCGCCGGGATGGGCGATGTGCAGCTCTGGCTATGGCACGCGGTGGAGGAGATCGAGCATAAGGGCGTCGCCTTCGACACATGGTCGCATGCAACGCGCGACTGGTCTGACTGGAAACGCTGGAAGGTTCGGTGCCTGATAATGGCGCTGGTAACTTTCCGCTTCATTCGCAATCGCGCCACCGATGCGGTGGAACTGCTGAAGCAGGATGGCATTACCGGCATGCGCGCAAAATGGCGCCTGTTCGCCTATCTGGTCGGCAGACCGGGAATCCTGCGCAAGATTTTCCCCGCCTGGCTCAGCTATTTCAAGCCGGGGTTTCACCCTTGGGACCATAATGACCGGCACCTGATCGCCGCATGGGATGACGAGCAAGCTCGTAACGCAGCGCGAGACAACACGGCAAAGGGTGGCCCCGCCACCGCCTGATCTTTCAGGCAGCGGCGGGGCGAACGCTTACCGCATTTTCCCTCAAGTATTTCACCAGCCGCCGGCACGGGATCTTCCTGCCGTCACGCCCAGCACTTTCGATAGTGCGAATTTCGCCGGTATCCTCGAACCCGGCCTTGCGCAGCACGCGCCCGCTGGCGGGGTTATCTATGAAATGCCCGGCTTCGAGCGAATCGATCCCAATCGCTCGAGCAATTTCGATCACTCCCCGCACCGCTTCGGTCGCAAAGCCGCGGCCTTGCCAGTCCTTGCCGATCCAGTAGCCGAGCTCCTGACCCGACCCGTCGAGTTGTTCGAAACCAATCATCCCGACAATCGGCGCACCGACATCCGAAGGCAATGTCACAACAAAGCGCTTGCGTCGCTCAGCATGCGCCATCGCACAGAATTGGCGCGCATGGTCTTCGCGATATGGCCACGGCGCGCGGGCAAGGTTGCGGACAATGCTCTCATCCGCAATGCCGCGATAAACACCGCGCCAGTCTTCGGGAAATACAGGCCGCAGGAACAGCCGTTCGGTACGCATGAACATCGGGTTTCTCCCCTATGCCGGACGCTGGCTCCAATAGTCGCCCGGTGTTGCAATATTGAGTCTGGCAGACTGCAGATTTGTTGCGCGAAGCAAAAACTGATGCCTGCCCGGCCCGGCAACGGAAGGAGAATCAAAAAAGGAGACGGGTTGGCCCCATCTCCTTCCAGCTTTTCGG
>CAYRBB010000009.1:0-85240 GCA_964422435.1 uncultured Sphingomonadaceae bacterium | reverse complement strand
AGCGCTTCTGGCCCACGGCCACGTAGATGCAGTAAAGCTTCTTGCTCTCGTCATCACCGGCATTGATTTCCTTCTGGTTAATGAAGGAGTCGATGGCGACAGCGGTCTTGCCGGTCTGGCGGTCACCAATAATCAGCTCGCGCTGGCCACGGCCAACGGGAACGAGTGCGTCGATGGCTTTGAGGCCGGTTTGCACGGGCTCGTGAACCGACTTACGCGGGATAATGCCCGGTGCCTTCACTTCCACGCGCTGGCGGTTGGTGTCGGTCAACGGGCCCTTGCCGTCGATCGGATTGCCGAGCGCGTCCACCACGCGGCCGAGCAGGCCTTTGCCGACCGGAACGTCCACAATCGTGCCGGTCCGCTTGACGCTGTCGCCTTCCTTGATGTCCTGGTCGGAGCCGAAGATCACGACACCGACATTGTCAGCTTCGAGGTTCAGCGCCATGCCTTCCACGCCGTTGGCGAACTTGACCATCTCGCCGGCCTGCACCTTGTCGAGGCCGTGGATACGGGCAATACCGTCACCCACCGAGAGAACGGAGCCGACTTCGCTCACTTCGGCTTCGGTGCCGAAATTGGCGATCTGGTCCTTGATGACCTTGCTGATTTCTGCGGCGCGGATTTCCATGTCTATGCCTTCTTATATGGTGGGAGCGCGCTCAGGCGCTCTTCATGGCTTGTGCAAGCGAGTTGAGACGGGTGCGGATCGAGCTGTCGATGCGCTGCGATCCGATAGTCACGACGAGCCCGCCCAGAAGGTCGGGATCGACGCGTGATTTCAGTTTGACGGTGCGGCCTTCGCGGGCACGCAGTTTGGTTTCCAATGTCGCGATCTGCTCGTCGGTCAGCGCGTGGGCGCTGGCGACTTCTGCCTGCACTTCGCCGCGCTGGGCGGCTGCGATGGTGGCGAAAGCGCGGATCATGCCGGGGAGAGCCGAAACGCGGCGGTTTTCCGCCAGCACGCCAAGGAAGTTGCGGGTCAGTTCGGAGAGGCCCAGATGATCACCCAGACCCGCCATCACGGCAGCGATCTGGCCGCGGCTGATTTCGGGATTGTGGATGAGCGCTTTTAGCTCATCCGATGCGTGCAGGGCGGCGTCCAACTTGTCGAGATCGGACTCGACGGCGGTTACTGTACCAGATTCACTGGCGAGTTCGAAAAGGGCGCTGGCATAACGTCCTGCCAGGCTTGCCTGAATACCGGCGGAAATTTCCACGCGCGAAGGTCCTCTTGGGTCCGAGAAACGGAAAAATTCGGATGCAATGGAATCGGACGCATGATGCACCCTGCCAAAGCTGGCGCGCGCCTAGCATCGGGTGGCAAGGGATGCAAGCCGAGTCCCCACGGCTTTTCGTCACCCCGGGGCAAACTAGCTAGATGGCGCGGCCCATCCAATTGGCCGCGAGCAGCGTCAGTCCGGCAAATCCAATAGCGACCATCCACCATTTTCTTGCGAAAAACAGGAAAATAATGAGCGCGAATGCCAGCATGTCTGCCGACACCATGCGCATAAAATCTCCCACGCTTTCGGCCTGATAGAGCGCCACCCATAGCCAAGTTGCACTGAGCGGTAGGAAGAACAAGATATAGAGGCCCCACATGTACCGCCGGTTGGCCTGATAATACGCGGCCAGATCAATTCCATTTTCCGGGACTTTATCGGGTAGCGCCACTGCGGCGAGCAGGTTGAGGATCACCATTGCCCACATGATCGGCAGAAAGCGGGCAAGGGTAATTGGCCCTTCGATGGGTCGTCCAGCAATCATCCACCACATCGACATGATGGAGAGCAACACGAACAGAGCAAAAAGCGGCTGTGCCCAGTGCCATTTCACATTCGGCGCGCGCAGCAAATGGTGCAGGTGTTGCAATTCGAAGGCGACGGCGATGCCGAGAACGATTGAGGCAAAGACGAGCGCATTTTGCAAGCTGTTTACTCCGCCTCGTTTGCGTTGCCGCTCAATTCGCAGCTGTAGACCAGCCGTTCGTTCGGACGGTCGGGCAGGGCAGTGGTAATGGCGCTCTGGCGGTTGCCGAGTTCGCGCGCGGCGCTTTCGCCAACACCGCAGCTTGGGGCTTCATACTGGCCGCGCGCGGTGCGCGCCTCAGTCATGGCATCGCGGCCGAGCAAGTATCGCTCCATCGTGAATTCTCCTTCTGCCGGATCGAAACGGTTGACCGATACCGCCGCCTCGCTTCCCGGTACGAACACGCGGGTCCAGCTGCCATTGTCGAGCCCGTATTGCGTGCGTCCGTTAACGCAGCCCGCATCATCCCAGCCGATGGTCATATCTTCCTGCGGATCGCCAACGAAGCGGCTGCGCTCGGTCTGGAGAACGCACATATATTCGCCCGCATCGGTTGTGATTTCGATGGGGCCGGTGTTCTCGCCATTATCCATGCTGTTGCGCAATTGCTCTTCCACGCGGGTGTCGATCTCCGAGAAGTTGGGACGCGTAAACCAGGCAATGAGCGCACCCACTACCGCCACCAACGCCACGCCCCCGGCAATGGCGCGCATGCGATAGTCCCTGGATTGGTGCGCGAACGCGGCAAGGCCACCTGCTCCGCTGGCGATGAGCAGCAGCAGGAAGGTGAAAGCGAGTTTGTTGGAGCGTTCGTCCATTACCCCATAGCTGACATTGCGGCGCAATTCGGCGGTGCGATCTTTCAGCGCTTCGGCTTCTGCCTGTGCACGGCGCTCCTCGGCCTCGCGCTCCGCTTCTTCACGTGCGCGTTCGTCGGCATCGAGATCGGCGATACTTCTGCATAAGGAAGAGTTTAGGCGCGGCGCGACATCGTTGGCGCGCAGGAAGGGCAGCAGTTCGCGCGTCGTGACTGCAAAGAAAAATTCGGCATCCGATCCGGCACTCTCGGCACCGAAAGAATTGACCCCTATAACGCGCCCGCAGGAGTCAACCAGTGGTCCGCCGCTATTACCCGCCGCGATTGGTGCGGTGTGCAGCAGTGTATCGAAATCCCTGCTGGGGCGGCGACCGGAGAGGAATCCCGTTGCGGTAACCGGAGGCTGGGCGCGGAACATGTCCGAAAAGGAAAGCCCCTGTGCGCGGTCGACATTCATCGGGTAGCCGATAGCCGTCACTTGTCCGTCCTGCGCTGGGTTGCCGGCGATGGCAAGCGGTGGGAGACCAAGCGGCTCGGTCGTAGTAAGCAGGGCGAGGTCATTACGCTGGCTGATGGCGACGATCCGGGCATAGACTGCCGCACTGCCATCTGCCGGGACGATACCGATGGCGAGGCGATCATCCTCTATTGCGGCGGCCACGACATGTGCATTGGTGACAATCCGCTCTCCACCAACGGAAAAGCCGGTGCCGTGCGAAATCGGGAATATCTCCGGCCCGTCATTCCCGATAATCACTACCCGCACCACGCCGCGCGCGGCGGCATCTATATCGGCAGGATCGGCCAGGGCCGGGGCAGGGCGCAGCACTATGGAGCACAGCGCAAAGACGAGGAGGGCTAGAATCCGTGGCATTGCGCACAGTCTCTACCTTTCATTGCATTGACCGCAAGCTTCGGGATGCGCAGCAATGTGGGTTGTGGTTGAAGCCTGTGTATGACGAAAGTAGACAAACTCACCGACAATGATCGCTGGCAGATAGCGTTGGCGAAGGATCGCCGTTTCGATGGCGTATTCGTTACAGGCGTACATTCGACCGGTATTTATTGCCGCCCCAGCTGCCCTGCGCGCGCTCCCAAGCGGGAGAATGTCCGTTTCTACGCCACGCCAGTCGCGGCAGAGGCAGCGGGCCTACGCGCCTGCAAACGCTGCGCGCCGGATGAGCAGAGTCGCGACGAGGCGGCGGTGCTGCAGGTCATTGCGATGGTGCGGAAGGCGGAGGCTGCTGTCCCGCTTGAGAAGCTTGGTGCGGCCACCGGCTATTCGCCAACCCATTTGCAGCGATTGTTCAAGCGGGCAGTCGGGATGTCTCCGGCAGCCTATTATCGCGCATTGCGGGAAGAACGCGCGAAGAATGCACTGGCGACAACTGATCGCGTCACCGATGCGATTTACGAAGCTCGCTATGAAGCACCGAGCCGCTTTTACGCGGCGATGGAGGGAAAGATGGGCATGACAGCGAGTGATTGGAGCAAAGGAGGTGCAGGGCGGGTGATCCATTATGCCGTGATTGAAACAACACTTGGCCCGATGCTGGTCGCGGCGACGGAAAAAGGCGTGTGCTGCCTCAGTTTCAATGAAAGCGAGGCCGAACTGCGAGCGCGTTTTCCCAATGCGGAACTGATTGCAGGCAGCCACGAATTTCGCGCACTATTCGAGAAGGTTACCACCGCCGTGGAAGATCCTGCATCACCAGCTAGTGCGGAAATCCCGCTCGATGTCAAAGGCACTGCCTTTCAGCAGAAATGCTGGCAGGCGCTGCGCGAAATCCCGCCAGGAGAGACGCGCTCATATGGGGAACAGGCAGCCATGCTTGGTAACCCCAAAGCCAGCCGCGCGGTCGGCACTGCCAATGGTGCGAACAACATCGCGGTACTGATCCCCTGCCACCGTGTAGTGCAGGCCGATGGCTCTATCGGGGGATATGCCTACGGGCCGGACATCAAGCGCGAGCTACTCAGACGAGAGAAGGACTAATCAAATGATCAATGGCAATTTTGCCGCGTTGCACACCAACGCGGAGCCTCTGGTGCTGTTCAATGTGTGGGATGCGGGAAGCGCGCGAATGGTCGCTGAGGCCGGTGCCAGTGCGATAGCGACAGGAAGTTTCTCCATGGCCGGTGCGCAGGGTTATGATGACGGTGAGGCGTTGCCGTTTGCCGACCTGCTGCGGACAGTCGAACAAATTTCGCGTGTCACCGATCTCCCGCTCTCGGTAGACATTGAGTCCGGTTATGCGGCAAGTTTGGAGGAGTTGGCCACCAATGCAGCGCAGCTCATTTCGGCCGGAGCGTCGGGCTGTAATCTCGAAGACCAGCTTGTCGGACAGCATGCCATGAGGGATGCCGATGACCAATGCCGGCGGATCGAGGCACTGACGAATACGGGTATTTTCGTTAACGCGCGTACCGACCTGTTTCTTGGGCCACTAATGGCTGGGGAAGATCCCAATCACCCCGATCTGGTAGATGCTGCGGTTGCGCGCGCTGGAGCCTATCGCGATGCTGGCGCAAATTGCCTTTTTGTTCCCGGACTGAGTGATAAAGCGTTGATCAGCGATCTTTGTGCCCGCGTAGAGCTTCCGGTCAATGTTATGCGATCAGACGGAATGGCCAGCAATGCCGAACTTGGCCGGTTGGGAGTAGCGCGTATCAGTTTCGGCCCCCAACCGTGGCGTGACGCTATGGCCAATTTGCGCGATCAAGCAATCCAGGCAATGTGATCGACACCGCGCGTTTGGAAAAGTGAGCATGCGATCGCCAAAACAGCCGTGTCGGGCCACACTTAACGACTGTGATCGAGGAAATGAAACAGCTGGTCGTATATCGCATCGGCCGCTTCCGCCTTGATCTTGATGCTGGCGATAACCTTGGGTGCGCGAGCCTTTTCCTCGTCGCTGTAAATGCTCGCCTGCGCCTCGATCAGCGCCACATTGTCGTCCATATCCTCGCGGAACTTCTTGCGGGCAGACTGCACCAGTTTGCGCAGTTCGTTGCGGATATCGGCTTCGGTCAATTGTCGCGTGGCCATCGGGCACGGCTCCTTCATTATGCTGGAGCCAAGGCACCAAGACACATCGCGCAGCAACCGCTTGTCGATAAGAGCAAGTGCCCCTTCTGCCGACGACTTGTGCATTCGACGAACGGCTATTCACTAAGTCTTTTCGCTTCTGGCCCAGCCTTTGCTGGCGGGCTCCAGCGTATCGAGAAATGCCTCCGCGCTATCGTGGTATTCGCGTTGCTTCTCCGTGCCCATCCGGTCCCAGGTCGAATAGATTCGCCCGATTCGTGGATTCTTTTCGAGCCGCTCGCGATGCCTGTCCATGAAGTGCCAATAGAGCGCATTGAATGGGCACGCTCCTTGGCCGGTTTTCTTGCTGACCGAGTATTTGCAATCTGCGCAATAATTGCTCATTTTATTGATGTAATTGCCGCTCGCAGCATAGGGCTTGGAGGCCAGCTTCCCGCCATCGGCGTAGAGCACCATGGCGCTGACATTCGGTAGCTCCACCCATTCATAGGCATCAGCGTAGACCGCGAGATACCAGTCCTGCACCTCGCGCGGATCGACACCTGCAATCAACGCGAAGTTGCCGAGTACCATCAGCCGCTGGATATGGTGCGCATGGGCATTCTCTCGCGTCGAGCGAATACTGTCCGCAAGGCACCGCATGTCGGTATCGCCCGTCCAGTAGAATTCCGGCAAGGCGCGCTGCGCGTTCAGCGCATTGTCGCTTTCCAGCCCCGGCATGAAACGCCAGTAAAAGCCGCGCACATATTCGCGCCAGCCGATCAGCTGACGGATGAAGCCCTCTACCGCGTTCAATGGCGCATTGCCTGCCTTGTATTCCTGCTCAGCGCGGCGACACAGGTCGACCGGATCGAGCAGGCCAAGGTTGATGCTGGTCGAAAGCATGGAGTGGAAGAGATCGTCTTCGCCATGCACCATCGCATCCTGATAATCGCCGAACCTGGGCAGGCGTTCGGCGAAGAAGGCATCGGCCGCCATTTCCGCCTGATCGCGCGTGACCGGCCAGCAGAAAGGTTCAAGATCGCCGAAGTGATCGCTGAACTTCTCTGCGACCAGATCGAGCACTTCGCGGGTAACGTCGTCGGGTTCGAATAGCGGGCGCTGCGGGGCGGAGAGACCTTCCTTCGGCGGCTTGCGGTTTTCGCTGTCGTAATTCCACTCGCCGCCTTCGGGCTTGCCGTGGTCATCGATGAGGATACCCGTCTTGCGGCGCATCTCGCGGTAGAAATACTCCATCCGCAGCGTCTTGCGGCCTTCAGCCCAGTCGTTGAATTCGGCCTTTGAGCAGAGGAACCGGTCATCCGGCAGAATCTCTACTTCGCAGTCGAACTTGTCGGGCCATTGCTCAATAGCTTCCTGCACCCGCCATTCGCCAGCCTCGACCACGTGGATAGCGCGCGGAGAATGCCGCTCGACAGCGCGCGCCACTTCGCCGGTAAAGCTGTGCGCATTGTCGGTATCGGTCAGGCGGACATAGTCGACCTGCCAGCCGGCCTCCTCCAGCTCGTTGGCGAAGTGCCGCATTGCCGAAAAGATCAGGGCAATCTTCTGCTTGTGGTGTTTGACGTAGGTTGCCTCGTCCCACACCTCCATCATCAGGATGACGGTGTCATCCTTTGTCCTGCCGCGAAGCGAAGCGAGGTTGCGGGTGAGCTGATCGCCCAGAATGGGCACGAGGACGGGGGAAGGCATAGGCCTTCAATGCGTGAACCCGCCGCCGTTTCCCAATATGTCTTTAGGCCTAGCTCTCGCCACCGTCGCCATCTTCGCCTTCTTCATCTTCCGGCGGTTCGTAGCCATAGGGACGTGGCTGGATCAGGGACATCAGCTCTTCGCGGTCTTCCTCTTCCTCGCTTTCGATCAGAGGCCGGAGCACGCGGCCAAACCCGTTGTGCGGGTTATTGACCACCGGTGACATGATAGCGAAGGCTTCCTCGTCACGATCTTCGGTCATCAGCAGGTGTGCCAGTGCCTGGCGGATCCCGAAGTCGAAGGGCGCTTCGAAATAGGCCTGCTCCAGCGCAAGTGCGGCGTTATCGGTCGGCCGCTCATCATTCAGGATGAAGCTGCGATAGTAGCCGAACAGCGCCTCCGGGTGGTTCGGCACGATGTTGTTGGCCGCAATATATTGCGAGCGCGCGAGCTCATAGAGTTCGGCGTTTTCGGCCGCGCGGCGCATGGTGATGTCAGCGCGATAGATAGCTGCGCGAATTGCGTTGGGATCGATTTCCAGCGCACGGTCCACCAGCGCCTCGGCTTCATCCAGGTTGCCTGCGTCGAATTCGACTTCCATTGCCGCCAGAAGCACTGGAATGCTGCTGGGATATTGGGCAACAGCTGATCTTGCATCGCCAACCTGTGCCTGCGCCTGCTCCTCACTGACACCGACTTTCGAGCGCGTGACCAGATCCATCACAGCCACTTCGCCGTCAGTCAGGCGGCGCACAGTGACTTCCGGTTCTTCCTCGAAGAGGTAGGGAATGCGCATGATATGCGCGTTGGATTGGCGGTAACGGTCCACTTCACGGTCAAACGCGGTGAGATCGCCGAAGACCTCTTCCGCGACTTCGAGTGAATCGCGTCCCTGATTGATGAGCACGAGATATTCGCGCCCCTGTCCGCGCCTGCTGGGCTCAAAGGTCAGATAGCTAGTCAGCAGCCAGCCGTGGCCGTAAATGCGCTCGCTCTCGATCGCACCTGCGCGGCCGCCCATTGGCGGCGGTGGATCGAACATCTTGCGGGTTTCAATTTCCATTTCACGCAGCGCATATTCACGTGCTTCAGGCGGCTGTCCGATGGTAAACCGGTCTTCTTCGAAGTCGATGGTGAAGAACAGTTCCGCGAACCCTTCGCTATACCAGGATGGATAGGCGGCGGGTGCGTGGAAATTCATGAAATAGTGTGTGTATTCGTGGAACAGGGTGCCACGCGGATCGAGCCCGAAACGGCGGTTGTTCTGGCCCAGACCGCGGGCATTATCGTTGCGCCGCGGCACAAAGGCCACTGGCTGGCCCGCACGGGGAATGAAGAACCCGCCCACGCTTCGGCGCCCGACCAGATCGCCCATGTCCGAGGTCGTGCCAAAGCGGAAAACGGTCACCTTGTCATGCGCATCGGGCATTTCCTGCGCCGGGCCGATGAGCGAAATAATCCGCAGCGCCTGATCGAGCCGTTCCATCTCGATCGCGAACTCGCGCGCGTCCTCTTCGTCACCGTAGGAGTACAGGCGGAAATTCTGCGTTTCCGCCAGATACCAGTCGGCTGCCTTGGCAATATTGGGAATGAGCAGGGTGAATACCGCCAATGCGGCGATCAATGTACGACTCATCAATGTTCTCCAGTCCTAGCGTGAAGATTATTGGACGCACGCGAAGACTCAACCCCCCTAAAGGCGGTATTCAGCAGAATGGGAAAGTCGGTCAGTCCAGATTGGGGCGCAGCCAGCGTTCTGCCGTCTCCAGATCGACACCGCGGCGCGCAGCGTAATCCTCCAGCTGGTCCCGCCCGATGCGGGCAACGCCGAAGTACTGGCTTTCAGGATGGCCAAAATAGAAGCCGCTGACTGCCGCTGTCGGCCACATGGCGAAATTCTCCGTCAGCGTCAGTCCGGCATTGGCTGGTGCATCGAGCAAGTCGAACAGGATCGGTTTGAGCGAGTGATCGGGGCAGGCGGGATAGCCCGGGGCAGGGCGGATGCCGCGATATTCTTCCCTGATGAGCGCCGCATTGGTGAGCTGTTCGTTCGGTGCATAGCCCCACAGATCGGTGCGGGTGTGCTTGTGCAGCCGCTCTGCAAACGCCTCGGCGAAGCGGTCTGCCAGAGCCTTGAGCAGGATGTCGGAATAGTCGTCCTTGTCTTCAAGGAAACGCTTGGAATGCGGTTCGATCCCGTGGATGCCGACCGCGAAACCGCCAATCCAGTCGCCTGCGGGATCGATAAAGTCGGAAAGGCACATGTTGGCGCGGTCGCGCGACTTGCGGACCTGCTGGCGAAGGAAGGGCAGGACGATATGTTCTTCGCGGTTCACGCGGTGGATGGTCACATCGTCGCCATCGCGCGCGCAGGGCCAGAACCCCGCGACGCCCTTCGCCGTTAGCCACTTCTCCGCGATGATCTTGTCGAGCATGGCATTGGCGTCCGCGAACAGCTGCACGGCGGTTTCGCCGACAACCTCGTCTTTCAGGATCTTGGGATAGGTGCCGTGCAGTTCCCACGCGCGGAAGAACGGCGTCCAGTCGATATATTCACGCAGGTCAGCAAGGTCCCAGTCGTCGAACACGTGCAAGCCGGGCTTTTCGGGCGGGGCCGGTTTGTCCGACAGATAGGCGTCGTAATAGTTGTCCCGCGCCTCATCGATAGTGAGGAGAACACTCGGCGTTTTTCCTTCGCGGGCGAGGCGGGTTTTCTCGTATTCCGAGGCCGTAGTCTGAACGAATTCGTCCTTCTGCGTGTCCGACAGCAGGCGAGAAGCGACACCGACCGCGCGGCTGGCGTCGAGCACGTGGATGACCGGGCCGGAGTAGGCCGGATCAATCTTGAGCGCGGTGTGGACCTTGCTGGTCGTCGCGCCGCCGATCAGCAATGGAATGTCCATTTCCGCGCGCTGCATTTCCTCGGCCACGGTCACCATCTCGTCCAGCGAAGGGGTGATGAGGCCCGAAAGGCCGATAATGTCCGCCTTCTCTTCGCGCGCTGTTTCTAAGATCTTCGACCATGGCACCATGACGCCAAGATCGATGACATCGTAGCCGTTACATTGCAGCACCACGCCCACGATGTTCTTGCCGATATCGTGCACGTCGCCCTTAACGGTCGCCATCACGATCTTGCCCTTGGATTTCTGCTCGGCTTCGGGGAGCTTGTCCTTCTCCGCCTCGATGAAGGGGATGAGGTGGGCGACGGCTTTCTTCATGACGCGGGCTGATTTCACCACCTGTGGCAGGAACATCTTGCCGCTACCGAACAGATCACCGACGACATTCATTCCGTCCATCAACGGGCCTTCGATCACCTCGATGGGGCGATCGGCAGCCTGCCGCGCTTCCTCGGTGTCCTCGACGATATGCGCGTCGATACCTTTGACGAGCGCGTGTTCCAGCCGCTTCGTGACGGGGAGCGAGCGCCATTCCTGCGCTGCCTTCGCGTCCTTTTCGGTGGTGCCGCGATAGCTTTCCGCAAGGTCCACCAGCCGCTCGGCCGCATCGGGACGGCGGGCGAGGATCACGTCCTCGCACAGTTCGCGCAATTGCGGGTCGATGGCGTCGTAAACATCAAGCTGGCCGGCATTGACGATCGCCATGTCGAGCCCGGCGGGGATCGCGTGGTAGAGGAACACAGAGTGCATCGCGCGGCGCACGGTCTCGTTGCCGCGGAAGCTGAAAGAGAGGTTGGAGAGGCCGCCGCTCGTCTTCGCATGCGGGCAGCGCTGCTTTATTTCCGCCACCGCCTCGATGAAGTCGAGCCCGTAGCGGTCATGCTCGGCAATGCCGGTTGCGACGGCGAAAATGTTGGGGTCGAAGATGATGTCTTCGGGCGGGAATCCGTTTTCGACCAGCAGATCGTAGGCGCGCGAGCAGATTTCGACCTTGCGTTCTTTCGTGTCCGCCTGGCCGACCTCGTCGAACGCCATCACCACCACGGCAGCGCCGTAATCGCGGCATTTGCGGGCGTGCTCGAGGAATTGCTCCTCGCCTTCCTTCATGCTGATCGAATTGACGATGGGCTTGCCCGAAACGCATTTCAGACCCGCTTCGATCACGTCCCATTTCGATGAGTCGATCATCACCGGAACACGCGCAATATCGGGCTCGGCAGCGATCAGCTTGAGGAAGGTCGTCATCGCTTCCACAGCGTCGAGCAGACCTTCATCCATGTTCACATCGATGATTTGCGCGCCGTTTTCGACCTGCTGGCGCGCGACATCCACGGCGGTCGCATAGTCGCCGCCCATGATGAGCTTCTTGAACGCGGCCGAGCCGGTGACATTGGTGCGCTCGCCGATATTGACGAAACGGGCGGAGGTGTTGGTGGTCATTGGTTGTCCGTAATCACGCAGCCAGCACAAACGGCTCGAGCCCGGCAAGCCGCATCACATTGTCGCCTTCGGGCACTTTGCGCGGAGTCTTGCCTTTCACGCGTTCGGCAATCGCGGCGATATGTTCGGGCGTCGAGCCGCAGCACCCGCCGAGGATGTTCACGCGGCCATTGTCTGCCCAGATGCCGGTCAGCTCCGCAGTGGTTTCGGGCAGCTCGTCATACTCGCCCAGCTCGTTGGGCAGGCCTGCATTGGGGTAGGCGAGCAGCAGCGTGTCGGCGATAGCGGAGAGCGCCTGCACGTGCGGGCGCAACTGGTCCGCACCGAAGCTGCAATTGAGGCCGATGGTGACGGGATTGGCGTGGCGCACCGCGTTCCAGAACGCCTCCACCGTGTGGCCCGAGAGGTTGCGGCCCGAAAGATCGGTGAGGGTCATGGAAAGCATGATCGGCACGTCGCGCCCAAGCTTTGCTGAAAGCTGCTTCACCGCCATGATGCCAGCCTTGGCGTTGAGCGTATCGAAGATTGTCTCGATCAGGATGAAGTCGGCACCGCCCTCGACCAGTGCCTCCGCCTGCTCGAAGTAGACTTCGGTCAGATAGTCGAAATCGATCTCGCGAAAGCCCGGGTCTTCGACATCGGGGCTCAAGGAAAGAGTCTTGTTGGTCGGCCCGATGGCTCCTGCCACAAAGCGCGGCTTGCCGTCCTTTGCGGCATATTCGTCCGCCAGCTCGCGCGCGATCTTTGCCGATGCCACGTTGATCTCGCGGACCAGACCCTCGGCAGCGTAGTCGGCCTGCGAAATCCGGTTGGCAGAGAAAGTGTTGGTTGAGACGAGGTCCGATCCCGCATCGAGATAGGCACGAGTGATGTCCGCGATCACATCGGGCCGCGTCAGGGCGAGAATATCGTTGTTGCCCTTCTGGTCGGCAGAAAGGCCAAGGTCGCCTGCGTAATCCTCTTCGGACAGCTTGCGGTCCTGGATCTGCGTGCCAAAGGCACCGTCGAAAATCAGCACACGCTCGGCGGCTGCTGCGTTGAGTTCTTCGCGCTTGGTCATGCCAATTGCTCCTGCGGACGCCGCCCAAGCATGTGGCAGATCGCATAGGCGAGGTCCGCTCGGTTGAGCGTGTAGAAATGGAAGTTGCGCACACCGCCCGCGTATAGGCGGCGGCACAGTTCGGCAGCCACGGTGGCGGCGACCAGCTGGCGCGCCGCAGGGCGCTCATCCAGACCTTCGAAAAGGCCGTCCATCCAGTCAGGAATTACCGCTCCGCACTGGCCGGCAAACTTGCGTGCCTGCGCCACATTGGTGACCGGCAGGATGCCCGGCACCATCGGGGCATCGATGCCAGCCACGCGGCACTTGTCGGTGAAATCGAAGAATGTCTCGGCGGAAAAGAAGAACTGGGTGATGCCCCGCGTGGCGCCTGCATCAATCTTGCGCTTCAGGTTGTCGAGGTCGCTTTGCGGGCAATCGGCATCGGGATGCGTTTCGGGATAGGCGGCAACCGAAATCTCGAAGTCGGCCACCTCTTTCAGACCGCTCACCAGCTCGGCTGCGTTCCTGTACCCATCGGGATGCGGAACAAACGGCGCGCCGGGTTCCCCCGCGTCACCGCGCAGGGCAACGATATGGCGCACACCCGCTTCCCAGTATGCTTCGGCGATGGCCTGCGTTTCCGCCTTGCTGGCATCGACACAGGTGAGGTGCGCTGCGGCTGGAATGCCCGCTTCCCTAATCAACCGCGCCACGGTGTTGTGCGTGCGTTCGCGCGTTGAACCACCCGCGCCGTAGGTGACGGAGACGAATTCGGGCGCAAGCGGGGCGAGTTCCTGCACGGCTTTCCACAGCTTCTCTTCCATCTTCTCTGTCTTGGGCGGGAAGAATTCAAAACTCACGGCAATATCGCCCGGCAAGCCACTGAAAAGCGGCGTTTCACGCGATCGGCGCGCTTCATGCGTGGCATCCAGCGGAACGGCACCGGGGAAGGGGGCAACGGGAGGGGCGGAGCTCATCAGGCGATTTCTCTTTCTTGCGGAGCAGGGTGCAGGACGCGGGTTGCGGACCAGATCTTTACGGTTAGTTCGCGGCCCGGGACTTCAACCGGGGCGGCCGGATCGAAACCGGCCTGGGTAAGCAGTTTGGTCATCGTGTCATCGGCAAAGCCCAGCCGCGCATGGGCATGGCGGGTGCGCAATTCATCAAGCTCGTGGCGCGCCAGATCGACCACCGCAATGCGGCCACCGGGGCGCGTGACGCGCGCGGCTTCCTTGATCGCAAGCGCCGGGTCCTGCGCGAAATGCAGCACCTGATGCAGCAGCACCGTGTCAAAGCTTGCGGCGGGGAAGGGCAGGTTGGTAAAATCGCCCTGCGCCAGCTCGACCTTGTCAGGCGCCAGCGCTTGCAGGCGGGCACGCGCAACGCGCAGCATATCAAGGCTCTTGTCGAGCGCGACGATATGTTCGGCATAGGGCGCAAGCAGTTCTGCAATCCTGCCGGTTCCCGTGCCAATGTCGAGCAAGTGGCCGGGCGGTGTGTCGGATAGCAGTGATAGCAGAGCTTCCTCGCTGGCCTTTTCCGGCCCGTGGATTTCACGCAGCGTGTCCCATTCATCGGCATGACGGGCAAAATAGCGGTCCGCTTCCTTCTCGCGCGCGTGGCGGATTGCGGCGAGGCGGGTACGGTCAGTTTCGGATTGCTCGGCGAAAGCTCTGTCCTCACGCTCGGCGGTGACGAGCAGCCGCGCGAAGGCATCGCCCAGCGGGCACGGCACGACTTCGCGCACGAATACCGAATTGCCTTCTTTGCGGCGCTCCACCAGCCCTGCATCGACAAGCCGCGCCACATGTTGCGAAACACGCGGCTGGCTCTGGCCGAGCACCTGCGCAATCTCGCCCACTGACAATTCCATCTGCCCGACGAGCCGCATAACCCGCAGGCGCGACGTATCCGAAAGTGCACGGAAGGCAGCTTCAATCAACATGCACATAAGCATATAACGATTTTGTTATATGCAAAGTGAAAATGCGGTTTCTTTGGAAACTTCCTGCGCGGCGATCACGCCGCTATTGTCAGGCGCCGTTAGCTGCGCGGCGCGATGGCTTTCAATGGAATAGCCAGGGTAACGCTCGTTCCCGAGCTATCGGAATCAACCGTCAGGTCGGCTTCCAGCCTGCCCGTCAGATCGCAGACAATTCTTGCCCCGAGATTGCCTTCTTCAGGCCACTTGCTGCCTTCGGGAAGGCCACGGCCATCATCCTTGACCATCAGGCAGACAAAATCCTCGTCGCTCTCCCACAAGCGGACTTCGACAGTACCGCTTTGATCGGTTTCGAAACCGTGTTGAAGCGCATTGGTCAACAGTTCAGAAACCAAGAGGCCTACTTGCGAAGCTGCATCTATCGAAGCATCGAGGCTATCGGTTTGCAGGTTGAGACGTACTTCACTTTTTCCGTCGAGCATGTTGAGTGCACCGCAGACACGCGAGACATATGCGCCGAGAGCTATTCTACCACCGTCCATTTTGCCGGTGCGGGTGAATTCGTCATACAGCAAATTGAGCGCTTCCACGCGGTTTGCCAGCACTTCGAGCGCCGATTTGGCATCGCGGGTCTGCTTTGCTTCCATCCGGATGAGTGCAAGCAGCATGGCTAGATGGTTTTTGACCCGGTGCTGCACTTCCCGCAGCGATTCATCCAGTTTCGCCGCGCGTATGGCGGGGCTGTTGTCTTCTGAGATCGCTGTCTGGATACCCATGAAGTGAGTAATAACGCCATTCTCATCACGCATTGGAACCAACATCAGCCGATTGATGAATCTCTCTCCATCGGCACGGTAATTGACGATGTCAGCGGTAATTTCCTCCCCTGCTTCCAGTGCTTCGCGAATTTGTTGGCGGGTATCAGGGTCGGTTTCCTCGCCTTGGAGGAATCGGCAATTACGTCCGATAATCGCTTCGCGATTGTATCCGGTCATGCGTTCGAACGCGCTGTTGACGTAAATCAAAGGCATATCGTCGAGTTGCGCATCGGCGATCACAAGTGAAATCGGCAAATGCTGCATCGTGCGGGCAGAAATTCCCGCAGGCAGATTTTCGGCCGCATTATCTGCGCGAGCCACACGATCTGACGTCTTCGACATTTCTATCCTTGTTGTTCGGTTGCCGGGCGATTGCTGTGAAATTTAACTGTCTGCAAGTTCTTACTAAACGAAGGAATAGGGGTCTATGTCAACTGCCAGGCGTACGCCGGGCGGATGGTCGACCTTGCCCAGCCAGTCGCGGATCAAGGCCTGCAAGTTTGCTGTGCGTTTGGCGTTGATCAGCAGGCGATAGCGATAACGGTTGCGCAGCAGCGCGAGCGGGGCGGGGGCAGGGCCGAGAATCATAACGTCGCCAATGAACGGGCGCGTCGCCCCTATGCGGTTGGCGGCTTCGCGCGCTTCGGCCTCGTCCTCAGAGGATACGATGATCGCCGCCCAGCGACCGAAGGGTGGCGCTCCGGCATGTTGGCGCGCATCGGTTTCGGCTTCGTAGAAGGCATCGCGGTCGCCTGCTTCCAGCGCCGCGATCACGGGGGCCTCGGGATGGCGCGTCTGGATCAGGACTTCTCCTGGCTTTGAGCCACGCCCGGCGCGCCCGGCGACCTGTGCAACCTGTTGGTACGTCCGTTCTGCTGCGCGCAGGTCTCCGCCTTCAAGGCCGAGATCGGCATCGATCACGCCCACCAGCGTTAGCTCGGGGAAGTGGAAGCCCTTGGTGACAAGCTGCGTGCCGACAATCACATCGATCGCCCTCGCCTCCGCCTGTGCCACGAATTCGGCGGCCTTTTCGGGCGAATTGAGCGTGTCCGAAGTGACCAGCGCCACCCGCGCATCGGGCAGGATTTCCGCGACCTCGTCCGCGATCCGTTCCACGCCGGGACCACAGGCGACAAGGCAATCGGGCTCGCCGCATTCGGGGCAGACTTCGGGCGGCTTGGCCTCGTGCCCGCAGTGGTGACAAGCGAGGCGGCGCGAGAGGCGGTGTTCGACCAGCCACGCGCTGCAGTTGGGGCACTGGAAGCGGAAGCCGCAGTTGCGGCACAGCGTGAGCGGCGCATAGCCGCGGCGGTTGAGGAAGAGCAGAGACTGCTCGCCCTTTTCCAGCCGGTCCTCCAGCGCCGCACGAAGGGGTGCTGCAATCCACGCGCCGCGTCCGGGTTGTTCTTCGGTAAGGTTGATAAGCTTGATCGTAGGCAGCGTCGCTCCGCCGTAGCGGCTGGGAAGGACGAGTTTCTCGTATGTCCCGCTGTCCGCCATATGCAGGCTTTCAAGCGCGGGTGTGGCACTGGCAAGGACCACGGGGATCGCCTCGAAATGCGCGCGCATCACCGCCACATCGCGGGCGTTGTAGCGCACGCCGTCTTCCTGCTTAAAGCTGATCTCGTGCGCCTCGTCGACCACGATCAGGCCGAGATTGGCGTAGGGCAGGAACAGCGCCGAACGCGCGCCGACCACCACCTGCGCCTCTCCGCTCGCAATGGCGCGCCACGCGCGGCGGCGTTCGGTGCTCTTCAGGCTCGAATGCCAGACGATAGGCGCGGTGCCGAAGCGCGCCTCGAACCGCGACAGGAAAGCTTCGGTGAGCGCGATTTCGGGGAGCAGCACGAGCACCTGACGGTCCTGTCGCAGAGCCTGCGCCACGGCTTCGAAATAGGTCTCCGTCTTGCCCGATCCGGTGACGCCATCAAGCAGGAAAGGCGCAAACTCCTCGGTTTGCACTGCCGTTACCAGCCGCGAAGCCACGGCGTGCTGATCGTCGGAGAGGTCCACCGTCGCGTGGCCCGGCTCGGCGCGGGGGTAAGGGCGGTCGACATCGACTTCGACGGGCTCCAGCACGCCCTGATTGACAAGCCCGCGCAGCACGCCCTCCGAAACACCCGCAATCCCCGCCAGCTCGCGGATCGTTGCCTGTTCTCCTTCAAGCGCCTCCAGGGCTGCCTCGCGTTGCGGCGTCATCCGTTCGGGCATTCCGCCGGACAAGCGGTATTCCGTCATGGTCGCAGGGCCACGCAGCGCGCCGCCGCTGGAAATGACCATGCGCGCAACAGCAGCCATCGGGGCGATGTAATAGTCGGCTGTCCACTCGATCAGCTGCCGTAACTCGTCGCGAATAGGAGGCACATCGAGCACCGCCAGCAAAGGCCGCAACTTGGCATCGGGTACCGAATTTGCAGGAAGCTTGTTCTCTTCCCACACCACACCCGTGACCTGCCGCGGCCCGAGTGGCGCGACGACCACGCTGCCATATTCCACTGTCATGCCCTCCGGCACGCGATAGTCGAGCGGACCAAGCGCGGCGTTCATCACCAGTAGTCGGGCACGATTTACAGGCATCGCACGTTATATGGGAGCACCGCCGCCACTGCGGCAAGGAGAGGACCGGGATTATGACCGAATTGACTGTTGAGAACACCCGCACCAGCCGCCGCAAGTTTATTGCCGGGGCCGGAGCGACCAGCGCACTGCTCGTGCTGCCGGGTTGCGAAAGCCTTGGCGGGTTCAGCCTGACCGACGCGGTGCGCCGCCTGCTATACCTTTCGAGCGAACGCGCCTTTGTCCGCATGCTGCAGCCGGGCGGTTTCTGGGACGAACAGGTTGCGGCGATCGGCCTCGAAAACCTGATCGGTTCGCGCGGCGGCGTGGTGGCGAGCATCCTCACATCTTCTTTGTTCAAGGACCGGCTCGAAGGCGCTTTCGCAGACATCGCCATCGAAGGCGCGGAGCGCGCTGCGCCTATCGTAACCGATGCGGTCCGCGTGATTGGCATCGAGAACGCAGTGGCGTTGATCAATGGCGGGCCGCGTGCGGCGACCGGCTTCCTGCGCAACAGTATGGGCTCGACCTTGGTCGAAGCCATGGTGCCCGAGCTTGGCCAGGCGATGCGCATCGCCCGCGAGCCGCTGGTGGGCGAATTGCTGGCGGGCCTCACCGGCATCAATGTGACCGGCGTGGCGCAGAACGTGTCCACCCGCATCGATACCGCGATCTGGAACGAGATCGGCTTCGAAGAGCAGGAAATCCGCGCTAATCCCCGAGCAACCGGGGATCCAGTTCTCATCGGCGTATTGGGCGGCGCACGGGCGTTCTAAAGCCCTTCTACCCCCTTGCGCCGCGCGCTGCGTGCTTTAGCTAGCCCCAGCAGATGGCAGACGAATCTCCTCTCGACAAATTCAAGCTGGCGCTGACCGGCGCCGCCCGCGCAATTGCGCGCGATGAGGAGGTGGAGGTGGGCTTCACCGCCGACGCCGCGAGCGAGCAGGGCAAGACCGCGCGCGTGCCCATGCCCGCCCGCAGTATCCCGGCAGAAGATGCGGAACTCGCGCGCGGCTATGCTGACAGTTTTGCGCTGCGTCTGCGGCATCACAATCCCGCCCTGCATATGAAGGGCCGCCCGGGCGATCCGGATGCGCGCGCTTGTTACGATGCTATCGAGCGGGCCCGGTTCGAGGCGATTGGCGAGAACAATTTCGTCGGAATGCGCGGCAACCTTGCCGCGATGCAAGAACAGCGCGTTTTCGCCAGCGGCATTGCCAAGGCGCAAACATCGGATGAGGTTCCGCTCAACACTGCGCTTGGATTGATGCTCCGCGAACAGCTTACAGGCCAGCCTATTCCCGACGCCGCGCGTGCCGGTGTCGAAATGGTGCGCGAATTCGTGGAAAGCCGCACGGGTGACGATTTCGAGCGGTTGGGCGAATTGATCGAGGACCAGTCCGCGTTCCAGAAGCTCGGCCTCGACATGCTGCGCCATCTCGACATGGTGCCCGCCGAGATCGACCCCGAAGACGGCTTCGACGATGACGAAGGCGAGGATTCGGACGGGAGCGAGGAAGACGACAAGCCCGAAGACGAGGACGGCGACAACGACGCCACCGACCAGCCCGATGCCCGCGCCGAAGGGGCCGAGGGCGAGGAAGGCGAGGGCGAAGAGCAGGACGAGGCGACGGGCGACGAGAACCTGGCCGAAGGCGATCCGGGTGACGACGGCGAGGAGTTCATGCTCCCGCAGCGCCGCAATGCGCCGTGGCAGGATATTCCCGAAAGCTTCGATTACAAGCCCTACACCACCGAATTCGACGAAGTGGTCGAAGCCGAAGACCTCTGCGATGTCGAGGAACTGACGCGGCTGCGCGCCTATCTCGACAGCCAGCTTGCGGGGCTGCAATCGGTGGTTACGCGCCTCGCCAACCGCCTCCAGCGCCGCCTGATGGCGCAGCAGAACCGCAGCTGGGATTTCGACCAGGAAGAGGGACTGCTCGATGCCGCACGCCTCGCCCGCGTCATCGTCAGCCCCGGCCATTCGCTCAGCTACAAGCAGGAGCAGGAGCAGGACTTCAAGGACACCGTCGTCACCCTGCTGATCGACAATTCCGGCTCGATGCGCGGCCGCCCGATCTCCATCGCGGCGATCAGCGCCGATATCCTTGCGCGCACGCTGGAACGCTGCGGCGTGAAAGTGGAAATCCTCGGCTTTACCACCCGTGCGTGGAAAGGCGGGCAGAGCCGCGAGAAATGGCTCGCCGATGGCCGCCAGCAGAACCCCGGCCGCCTCAACGACCTGCGCCACATCATCTACAAGAAAGCCGACGAACCCATGCGCCGCGCGCGCCGCAGCCTCGGCCTGATGATGCGCGAAGGTCTGCTGAAAGAGAATATCGACGGCGAGGCACTGCTCTGGGCGCACGAACGCCTCCTCGCGCGGCCCGAAGACCGCCGCGTGCTGATGGTGATTTCGGACGGCGCGCCGGTCGACGATTCAACGCTCAGCGTAAACACCGCGGGCTACCTCGAAGGGCATTTGCGCAAGGTGATCGAATGGATCGAAAAGCAATCGCCTGTCCAGCTCGTCGCCATCGGCATCGGCCATGACGTGACCCGCTATTACAAGCGCGCCGTGACGATCATGGATGCCGAACAGCTGGGCGGCACGATTATCGAGCAGCTTGCGGATTTGTTCGAGGTGGAGTGAGATTGAAGACACTGTTTGTCTTAGGCGCTGGTGCCAATATCGAACTTGATGCTCACGGTGCGATGCCCATTGGCGCTGAGCTTGCGAACCGTATTCAATCGCAAATTCTCACTGAACTGCGTACCGAAGGTCGCTTTTCGGAGGGACCAATTAGTTCAGTCTTTGCGAGTTATGGCGGTCTCGGTTCTGAGCAAATGCAAGCGATGTCTCGGATCGAGCAAGGGATAATCTACAGAGATTCGATCGATGAGTTTTTGGATGAGTGGTCGGATATGCCCGAAATGCTTCGGGTTGGCAAAACAGCTATCGCCTTCCAAATTCTGGAAGCAGAATCGCGGACCCGATTATGCAATGGGCTGAGTGATAGTGCACTTGCAGTCACCGCAATGGCCGAAATACGCGATTCTTGGCTAGGTCAAATTCTTCGCTATGCGAATCTGCACGCGAGACGCAGAGACGTCCGCGAGTGCCTTGCAAATATCGGCTTCATCACTTTCAACTATGACCGATGCTTGGAGACGGCGCTTTATCTATTTTGTCGATTTGGCCAGGGCCTGGACCATGATTCGGCGAAGGACGTCGTCGAGAGCATCCCAATAATCCATGCCTATGGCAGTCTTGGCTCGATATTTGAGTCATCGGATGATCATGTGCCGTTCGGCATGTGCGAGAGCTGGTATATTAATCGATCGGCGGGAAAAATTAGGACTTTTACCGAAGAAAAGGACGATGAGCATAGTTGGCTGGTGCGGCGAACGGTTAATATGTCCGAGAAGATCGTCTTCTTAGGTTTCGGATATCATCCCCAAAATTTGGAGCTTCTATTTCCTATCACTCTGGAGAATCGCCCAGTGTACGGTACCGCTTACAAGATGAGGCCGAGACAGGTGAATGCCGCGATGACGTTCTTCCGCAAGAGAGATGCAAGTTGGAGTCATTTTGACTGTGAGTGCAACGTATTGCTCGATTCACAGCGCGAAAATTTGTTGCCGTGAAGTAAGGCAAAAACATCATGAAAAAACTCCTCACCCTCATCCTCCTCGTCGCGCTTGTCTTCGGCGGCTGGTATGTCGCTTCGCCGTGGTGGGCGATGAAGTCGCTCAGCGATGCGGCGCAGGCGCGGGACTATGCGGCGCTGGAGGAGAAGGTGGACTTTCCGGCTCTGCGCGCATCCGCATCAGACCAGCTGACCGAGGCTGCGCGCGGGCAGGGCGGGGTGTTGGGTGATGTCGGCGGCGCGCTGGCCGAGCGGTTTGGTGGCGGGGTGGTCAATACGATGGTCACGCCGGAGAATGTTGGCGGGCTTGTCGCCTCGGGCGCGCTAGTCGCGGGACTGCTGCCGGAAAGGCTGCGCGGTCAAGAGATTGAGTGGGATGTCGCGCGTGAAGGGTTGGACACCTTCCGTGCGATAGGGACGTTTGAGGACGGAACCGCGGGGCCGATCTTGCTGTTCCAACGCGACGGTCTGGGCTGGAAGCTGACAGGGTTCGAGATCGTCCGGACCTTGTCGATTATGCCCGCGTAGGTTGGCAGCGCCGCCAGAGCCGCTGTGTGTGACACTCTGGATTGCCGCGTCGTCTTCGGCTCCTCGCAATGACGAGACTTGGCGATAGTGCTTTCCTACAAATCAACGCCAGGCGCAGTGTCTCCCGAATGTTCGCAGCCTCAGCAAAACCCGCAGAAATCCGCGCTTCACAGTTGCAATCCGCGTGTGCCGGAAATTCCGCTCAGGACACTGTCACACCTGTCACACCTTGTAGGAATTGCATGCCGCCGCCAGCCGCTCTAAGCGCCTTCCCACGATGACCGACCTCAAGCTCTTCAACTCGCTCACCCGCCAGATCGAGCCCTTCGTGCCCGTCCATGCAGGCGAGGCACGCGTCTACACTTGCGGGCCGACGGTCTACAACTACCCGCATATCGGCAACATGCGCGCCTATGTCTTCGCCGATGTGCTGGGCCGCACGCTGAGCTGGAAAGGCTATACGCTCACTCATGTCATCAACATCACCGATGTCGGCCACCTGACCGATGATGCAGATAGCGGTGAGGACAAGATGGAGAAGATGGCTGCGGAAAAGGCGCAGTCGATCTGGGACATCGCGAGGCACTATACCGAGGCATATTGGGCCGATGTGAAGGCGCTGGGTATCCGGGGACCGATGAAGGACGGCAAGCCGGAGGCGGCGCATTGGTCGGTCGCCACCGACTACATCGCCGAGATGATCGACTTTGCCAGCGCGATTGCGGACAAGCACTGCTATGAGCTCGACAGCGGCCTCTACTTCGATGTCTCGACCGTGGAGGACTACGGGCGGCTGGCTGGCCAAACTCCAATCCTCGCTCATCTAAGAAGGATCGGGCGAGCGATTCGAGAAGCGAACTTGATTGCTGACGAAGGTGAGAGGGTCCGGGCATATCGCAGTCAGGTCGAAGAATTAGTCTCTGCGTTTGATGCAAAACTGCGTCTCGGTGGCGGAGCGCAAATCGCAAACCTTAAAGAGCTGTGGTCTCGAGGCCTGCAATCTGACGATGAGAGCTTCATGGACGGTCTGCCAAGACTGTTGTCTGATACGCGCCTAATGCTCAATGAAGCTCGCATTGATGAAGTAGAAGAGAAACGAAATACCGAGGATTTCGCGATCTGGCGCAAGACGCCCGCCGGCGAGAAGCGACAGATGGAATGGGACAGCCCGTGGGGCAGGGGCGCGCCGGGCTGGCACCTGGAATGCTCGGTCATGGGCGGCAAGCTGCTTGGCTTCCCCTTCGACATCCACACCGGCGGGATCGATCACCGCGAGATCCACCACCCGAACGAGATCGCGCAGAACCAGGCCTTCTGCGGTTGTGGTGGGCTAACCGAAGCGACCAATTCGGGCGCGAAGATGTGGATGCACAACAACTTCCTCGTCGAACGTTCGGGCAAGATGAGCAAGTCCAGTGGCGAGTTCCTCCGCCTCCAGCTCCTCATCGACAAGGGCTATCACCCGCTCGCCTACCGCATGATGTGCCTGCAGGCGCACTACCGCAGCGAGCTGGAGTTCAGCTGGGAAGGGCTGGAAGCGGCGCTCGTGCGGCTGAAGCGGATCGTGATGGCGGTCGAGCGGCTGGTGGACGCAGAACCGCAGCCAGAAGCCGAACATCCCAAGTTCGCTCCGGTCCTCGCCAGGTTTGACGATGCGATGTGCGATGATCTGAACACGCCTGTTGCGCTGACTGCGCTCGAAGAGGCGCTGGCGGTCAAGAAGGTCGATGCCGGTATCAAGCGTGCCGTGGTGGAGGCGATGGACGAAGTGCTTGGCCTGGGCCTGTTCGCGCTCACCCGCGCCGATCTCCGCATTCGCCCCAAGACCGGCACGATCACCGAGGCCGAGATCGAAGACATGCTCACCCGCCGCAAGGCCGCGCGGGCGGAGAAGGACTTCGCGACATCTGACGCCCTGCGAGGCGAGCTTGCGGCCAAGGGTGTCGAGGTGATGGACGGCGATCCGCTCGGCTGGGAGTGGAAGCTCTAGGTGAATTGCTGTACCCCCCTTGGCTTACGCCGCGAAACGCACCGCGTAAGGAGGGGGGAAACATGAGTGATACCAAGAAAGCGTCGGACCTGTTCATCGAGTGCCTGGAGGCAGAAGGTGTCGAGTACATCTTCGGCGTACCGGGCGAAGAGAACCTCGACTTCCTTGAGAGCCTCTCGGGCAGCAAGCAGATCAAGCTGATCCTCACCCGCCACGAACAGGGCGCAGGCTTCATGGCGGCGACTTACGGCCGGCATACCGGCAAGACCGGGGTGTGTATCGCGACGCTTGGCCCGGGAGCGACCAACCTCGTGACTGCAGGCGCCTATGCCCAGCTTGGCGGGATGCCGATGCTGATGATCACCGGTCAAAAGCCCATCAAGAAGAGCAAGCAGGGCCGCTTCCAGATCCTCGACGTGGTCGAGATGATGGGCCCGATCACCAAGTACGCGCACCAGCTGGCGGCGGGCGAGAACATCCCCAGCCGCGTGCGCGAAGCCTTCCGCCTGGCCGAGGAAGAGAAGCCCGGCGCAACACATATCGAGTTCCCCGAAGACATCGCCGAAGAGCAGTGCACATCGCACCCGATACCCGCATCCGTCGCGCGCCGCCCCTCTGCCGAACACAAGGCGGTGCGGCAGGCCGTAAACGCGCTTGAGGCTGCCGAGCGCCCGGTCCTGGTGATCGGGGCCGGAGCCAACCGCAAGATGACGAGCCGGATGCTGCGCCAGTTCATCGAGAAGACCGGCATCCCCTTCGTCACCACGCAAATGGGCAAGGGCGTGATCGACGAGCGCCACCCGCTGTTCCTCGGCTGCGCGGCGCTCTCTGCCGGAGACTTCGTCCACCGCGCGATCGAGGCGAGCGACTGCATCGTCAACATCGGGCACGACGTCATCGAGAAACCGCCGTTCTTCATGCAGCAGGGCGGCCCGACGGTGATCCACGTATCGACCAAGACCGCGGAAGTGGACCCGGTCTACTTCCCGCAGATCGAGGTGATCGGCGATATCGCCAACGCCATCTGGCAGATCAAGGAAGACATCGTCCCGCAGGGCAAGTGGAATGCCCAGGTGCTCACCCAATACCGCCGCGCGGATGAGGAGCACGCCGCCACCCTGTGCGATGACGCGCGCTTCCCGATCTTCCCGCCGCATCTGGTCAAACAGGTGCGCGAATGCATGCCCGAAGACGGGATCATCTGCCTCGATAACGGGGTTTACAAGATCTGGTTCGCCCGCAACTACACTGCCTACCTGCCCAACACCGTGCTGCTGGACAATGCGCTCGCCACGATGGGGGCGGGGCTGCCCAGTGCGATGATGAGCGCGATGCTCTATCCTGATCGCAAGGTCATGGCGATCTGCGGCGATGGCGGGTTCATGATGAACAGCCAGGAGCTGGACACCGCAGTGCGCCTCGGGCTCAATCTGACGGTCTTGATCCTCAATGACAGCGCTTACGGCATGATCCGATGGAAGCAGGCGAACATGGGCTTCAAGGATTGGGGGCTGACCTACAACAACCCCGATTTCGTGGCCTATGCCAACAGCTACGGCGCTAAGGGGCACCGCGCGGAAAGCAGCGATCACCTGCGCGAACTGCTCGCCAATTGCCGCGACACGCCCGGTGTCCACCTGATCGATTGCCCGGTCGATTATGACGAGAACGACCAGATCCTGAACCACGATATCAAGGAACTGAGCAAGAAGCTTTGACTTGGTAGAGCAGGAGGTTTCATGCCCACACTCAAAGATACATACCCGCTCTATCTCAACAACAAGGCCGCGCAGCCGAACACCGATCTGGCGGTGACGGACAAGTACACCGGTGAAGTCGCATTCCGCACCGCGCTCGCCACGCCCGATGTCATAGAGGAAGGCATCGCCGGAGCCGTGCGTGCGGCTGAGCCGATGGCGAAGATGGCGAGCTTTGAACGTCAGGCCGTGCTCGAACACTGTGTGTCGCGGTTTCGTGAGCGGTTTGACGAGCTGGCCTATTCGCTATGTGTAGAGGCCGGAAAGCCGATTAACGATGCCGAGGGTGAAGTCACCCGGCTGATCGACACCTTCAGGATCGCTGCCGAGGAAGCAACGCGCAATTACGGAGAGGTCCAGCCGCTCGATATCTCGGCACGTGCCAAGGGGTACATGGGCATGTGGAAGCGCGTGCCGATCGGTCCGTGCAGCTTTATTTCGCCGTTCAACTTCCCGCTCAACCTTGCCGCGCACAAGATTGCGCCTGCCATTGCGGTGGGCTGCCCCTTCGTGATGAAGCCTGCGAGCAAGACGCCGCTGGGCGCGCTCATCATGGGCGAGATTCTGGCGGAGACCGATCTGCCCGAAGGTGCATTCAGCATCCTGCCCGCAAGCCGCGATGGCGCGGACCTTTTCACCGAGGACGAGCGGCTCAAGCTGCTCAGCTTCACCGGCTCGCCGGGCGTGGGCTGGGCGCTCAAGGCGAAGGCGGGCAAGAAGCCTGTGGTGCTGGAATTGGGCGGCAATGCCGCGGTGATCGTCGACAAGGATGCCGATCTCGACCATGCGCTGGAGCGCATCATCTTCGGCGCCTTCTACCAGAGCGGCCAAAGCTGCATCGGCGTGCAGCGCATCATCATCCACGAACACGTCTATGACACTTTCAAGGCCATGCTGGTCGAAAAGACCGCTTCGCTGGTGGCAGGCGACCCGAAGAACCGTGATACCTTCATCGGCCCGATGATCTCCAATGGCGAGGCCAGCCGCCTGAAGGGGTGGATCGATGATGCGGTGGCGGCAGGGGCAACGATATTGTGCGGGGGCGGGCTCACCAATGGCAACATGCTGGAGGCGACGCTGCTCGAAGGCGTGCCGCGCAATTGCGATGCCAATACCGAAGAAGCGTTCGGTCCGCTCGCGAACCTCAGCAAGTTCTCCGACTTCTACGAAGCTCTCGATCAGGTGAACGACAGCAAGTTCGGTCTGCAGGCGGGCATCTTCACGCGCGATATCCATCAGGTGCTCGATGCCTGGGACACACTCGATGTCGGCGGCGTGGTGGTGAACGATGTCTCGTCCTACCGCGTCGACAACATGCCCTACGGCGGCGTGAAGGACTCAGGGCTGGGCCGCGAGGGTATCCGCTTTGCCATGGAGGACATGACCGAGATCAGGAACCTGGTGATCCGGCGGACTTAGTTGACGAAACACATGCGGTCACCCCTCCTCCAACAGCAAGATCTCGCAGGTCACCACCATGCGGGGTGGGGCCAGCACGTGGTCGACTTCCACCACAGCGGCATCCGCCACCAGTTGGCCGGGAATGGCGAACTCATGCTCTGGCAGGAAAACGATGAAGCATTCGCCTGCCTCGACTGAGTCCTCGCCTTCGAATACAATCTCCACCCGGTGACGCGTGCCGGCAAATGTGATGCTTGCCCAAGTTTTCTCCGAGTGTGACGTGATCGTACCATGATCATTGGCGAGCGCTACCAGCGCCTCTGCCAGTTTCTCGCGCGGACCTTTACGGCGGGGGCGCTGGGGTGGTTTGGGCGGCTTGCTGTCAGTATGCACCGGTCGTCTCCCGATATTTGTTCATGAAATGTTCTACCCGTGATTCTGTTGCAGCGCGGGGCATGCGGCCATTGCGCAGGTCGAGGACGAAGCGCGGATCGTTGGCAGCGAGACGGCCGAATTTGGTGGGCGGCATTCTGGTGTGGCGAAGGAAGACTTCGATCTTGCGGATGAGCATGCGTGTGACCCCTCACAGCTGAGATTGAACCAATTGTGCGAGCGACTCGGTGCCAACTCGATGGATGCAAAACAGCGCGTGAAATCCTACTTGTCTAGGAAAAATACATCGCGTAGGAAGTTTTTGGTAACTACAGGTAGGGAAATCGCATGGATCCGCGCGAAAAACTGACACAGGCGGCGAAGGAACGGGGTAGCAGTCTGGCGGCTCTTTCACGCATGATCGGGCGAAATGCGACTTATCTTCAACAGTATATTACCAAGGGAAGCCCTCGCAAGCTGGAGGAGGAGGACCGCCGCAAGCTGGCCCAGTTCCTCGCCATCGAAGAGGCCGAACTGGGTGGCCCGCAGGATAAATCCTATGCCCCGAATCGCAAGTCCGACTGGATCGATGTCCCGCGCCTCGATGTGGACGTATCGGCCGGTCCGGGCGCAGTCACCGCACAGGAAGTGCCGTTCGACGCCTTCCGCTTCTCGCGAAAATGGCTCGCCGAACAGGGTCTCGACGGTGCGCAGCTTTCCGCCATCCGCGTGGTTGGCGATTCAATGGAGCCACTGCTTCGCGAAGGCGACGAGGTGCTTGTCGATCGACGCGATCAACCCTTCCGCGACGGCGTCCACGTCGTCCGGCTCGATGATAGCCTGCTGGTAAAGCGTGTCGCCAACCAGGGGGCAGGGCGCTTCAGCCTGCTCAGCCAGAACCTCGCCTATCCGCCGATACAGGTGAGCGCGGAGGAATTCGAAGTGATCGGCCGCGTGGTTTGGAAGAGCGGGCGGGTGTGATAGCTCGATTGCGCAGGTGACTATTTGTAGATTTCACCACAGGTAGGAAATTGCTTGATAACATAAGGATAACTGATCCCGTATCTGTCCTGCGCGATCGTCCCGTGGCCACAAGGACGTGGGGTTCTCGCCTGGTGGATCCCATAACCCAGTAACAACGCACATCCGGCAAGCCAGAAGGGCTGAAGTTCCCTTGGCACACTTGGAACAAATACAATTGCTGCGCCCATAAATAATGGGAGGATAATGAGTAGGGTTTTGCGCGTTGCCTTATTCAACATTGCAGCTTCTATCAGCTATTTCGTTATATGAAGGAAAACAAATCACGGCGTGATCTACGCTTTATCAGCTCAACCCTAACTTAAACCCTGTGTGGCTCGGCACAAAGCCTAGCCGCTCATAGAACCTGTGCGCTCCCTCGCGCTGGCGGTCGCTCGTCAGCTGCACGATCGCGCAGCCGCGCTCGCGGCATCGCTCCACGGTCCAGCGCATCATCGCGTCGCCAATACCTTGCCCGCGCAGCGCTTTCCGCACCCGCACGCTCTCGATCTGGCCGCGCCATGCGCCTATGCGGGCTACTCCGGGGATGAAGCTTAGCTGGAAGCTACCGACGGGCTCGCCTTCGCGCTCGACGATGTAGAGCGTGTGGTTGGGATCGGCGGCGATGGCGCGCAGCCCCTCGAGCGCCTGCTCGTGGTGGTCAGGGCGTAGGGCATCGCGCTGGGCACCGATATCGTCATCTGCCGCGAGTGCATCGAGGAACGGCAAGTCAGCTTCGGTTGCGTCGCGATAGGTCAGGTCCATCTGCCTGCAATAGACTTGCATCGCCCGGCCGTCACCGCCATTTGGCTCGCATGAACAACAACGCGCCCATCAATGCCGCTATCGTTCCCGTCACGCCGTTCCAGCAGAACTGCTCGCTGGTGTGGTGCACCAGGACCATGCGCGGCGTGCTGGTCGATCCTGGCGGTGAGCTGGACAAGCTTAAAGCGGCAGTGGCCAAGGCCGGCGTGACGCTGGAAAAGATCATCCTCACCCACGGCCATGCCGATCACTGCGGTCAGGCGGGGATGCTGGCGAAGGAGCTGGGTCTGCCGATCGAAGGCCCGCACGAGGCTGACCGATTCTGGATCAGCCGTCTCGACGATGATGGTCCGCGCTTCGGCATGGAATGCGCGGTGTTCGAGCCGACCCGCTGGCTGGACGATGGCGACACGGTCAGCTTTGGCGAGGCAACACTGGAAGTCATCCATTGTCCCGGCCACACGCCCGGCCATGTCGTGTTCTTTCACAGAGAGACGAATTTCGCTTTTGTCGGCGATGTGATCTTCAATGGCAGCATCGGTCGCACCGATTTCCCGATGAGTGACCACCAGAGTCTGCTCGATGCGATCACGCAAAAGCTGTGGCCGCTGGGTGACGGGGTGACGTTTGTTCCCGGCCACGGACCGACCAGCACTTTCGGTAAGGAACGCCAAAGCAACCCGTTTGTCGGCGATGCTGCGATGGCGCGGAGCTAGAGCAACTTCGCTCCTGCCAGTATCGCCGCGATACCCAGTGCCAAGAGGACGATCAGCGTGCTGAGCGCGCCGATCAGGCGCAGCATTCCAGGCTTGTCTGCATCGAGCCCGAACGGGTGGAGGATGCGGCCAACCAGGAACACGCCCGCTGCTACGCCGAGAAGCCAACCGGAGTGGCCAGTAATTTCAAGCGCAAAGACCAGGACCAGAAAGATCGGCGTGTACTCGGTAAAATTACTGTGCGCCCGCATTGCACGCTGCAATGTCACGTCGCCGCCGTCACCATGGGCAATCTTGCCCTTGGTCCGGGCGCGGCCGCAGCGGATGGAAAGCCACAGATTGATCAGCGCGGCGATCCCGGCGCTCAGCAGCGTGATATGCAAGTCGGACATGCTTTCCCCGATTCGTTCGTTTCGTGATGCCTAACACGGCCAACAACGCTTGCAACGCGCGGAAAAGTCGGTATAGCGCGCGCCTTCGCCGAACCTTCGAGAGAATGTTCTCCGCCGCGCTTGCGCGTAGGTGAGCCTTCGCCTAGGGCGGCATCCAACAGTTTTAATCAGTTTACAGGAACAGGTGCCGAGATGGCTGTCCCTAAGAGAAAAGTTTCACCGCATCGCCGGGGCAATCGCCGGGGTCATGACTCGCTCAAGGTCGAAGCATTCCAGGAATGCTCGAATTGTGGCGAATTGAAGCGCCCGCACATGCTCTGCAACGCCTGTGGCCACTACAATGGCCGCCAGGTGATCGAGCCCAAGGGTCTGTAAAGACTTCGGCATTGGATAGGAGCACAAGCGCATGAGTCTGCCGCGTATCGCCGTTGATGCGATGGGCGGTGATGAAGGCGTGCGTGTAATGGTTGATGGCGCTGCCGAGGCGCGCCGCGCGCACGACAGGTTCCGTTTTCTGCTGGTGGGTGACGAGGCGCGGATCAAGGCCGCGCTCGAAGGGCATCCCGGCATGGCTTCTGCCAGTGAAATTCTACATTGCGACGAGGTTGTGGAGGGCGATGAAAAGCCCAGCCGTGCGATTCGCCGGGCCAAAACCACAAGCATGGGCCTTGCCATCAATGCAGTGAGAGAAGGCGACTGTGCAGCTGCCGTCAGTGGGGGCAATACGGGCGCGTTGATGGCGATGAGTAAGCTCGCCCTGCGCACCATGCCCGGAATCGATCGTCCGGCACTGGCCGGCCTGATGCCGACGCTGGGTGACAATGATGTTGTGATGCTCGATCTGGGCGCCAATACCGATTGCGATGCCCGCAATCTCGTCCAGTTCGCCATCATGGGTGCCGCCTATGCGCGGATCGTTACCGGCAAGCCGAAGCCTCGTGTTCGCTTGCTGAATATCGGCACCGAGAGCATCAAGGGTACGGATCATCTGCGTACTGCCAGCCAGCTACTGAGCAATGCGGGACTGGCGATGGAGTTTGACGGCTTTATCGAAGCGGACAAGATCAATCGCGGCGAAGTCGATGTTGTCGTGACAGACGGCTTCTCCGGCAATATCGCGCTCAAGGCAATCGAGGGGTCGGCGCGTTTCGTGACCGATCTCCTGCGTACGGCCTTCACCAGCTCGCTGCGCTCCAAGATCGGCTTTCTTGTCAGCCGTCCGGCAACCGAACTGCTGCGTCACCATCTTGACCCGAACAATCATAATGGCGGGGTGTTCCTCGGCCTTAACGGGGTGATAGTGAAGTCGCATGGCAGTGCCAATGCCAAGGGGGTGGCCAATGCGGTGCACGTGACCGCACGCTTGCTGGAAGACGATATCACCACCCGCATCGCCGCCGATCTTGCCGAAATGGGCGAGGACGTGCTCCGCGATGCAGCCAATGGCACCGTTGCCGGAGAAGAAGTGTCCAAATGATCCGTTCGGTTGTCATCGGGTCGGGCTCCGCCTTGCCGAAGCGTTGCGTCAGTAATGCCGAACTCGCCAAGACCGTAGACACCAGCGACGATTGGATCCGCGAGCGCACGGGAATTACCCAGCGCTATATTGCGGGTGAGGGCGAGACCACCGGGACGCTCGGCACAGCGGCGGCGCAGGCTGCAATGGACGATGCCGGTATAACGATTGGCCAGGTCGATCTGATTGTTCTCGCCACCGCGACACCGGACCGGACCTTTCCGGCTACCGCCACACAAGTACAGGCTGCACTCGGTGGCAGCGGCTTTGCTGCTTTCGACGTAGCAGCCGTATGTTCGGGATTTCTCTATGCAATGGGAACTGCGGATTCGATGATCCGCGCCGGCATGGCGAAACGTGCCATCGTGATCGGGGCTGAAACGTTCAGCCGAATTCTCGATTGGGAAGACCGGACGACCTGCGTGCTGTTCGGAGACGGTGCCGGGGCGCTGGTCCTGGAGGCGCAGGATGTTGCAGCAGACGGGTCGGGTGTACTTGCCACGCGGCTGCATGCCGAAGGCGAGCATTGCGATCTCCTCTATGTCGATGGTGGCCCCTCGACCACGGGCGAAGTCGGCAAGCTGCGCATGAAGGGGCGCGAAGTGTTCCGTCACGCCGTAACCAACCTTTCCAGCGTGTTGGGAGAAGTCCTGGAAGAAACTGGCCTTGTCGCCACAGATATCGATTGGGTCGTACCGCATCAGGCAAACCAGCGTATTCTTGATGCAACAGCCAAAAAACTGGGCCTGCCGACAGAAAAGCTGGTCGTCACAGTGGCGCAGCACGCCAATACTTCTGCAGCGTCCGTGCCGCTTGCCTATGACGTCGCCCGCAGGGACGGAAGGATCAAGAAGGGGGATCTGGTCGCTCTTGAAGCAATGGGCGGTGGGTTCACCTGGGGCGCAAGCCTCCTGCGCGCCTAGGATTTGTCCCGCAAAAACAGCGCCGGTCGCTTGCTTTCGTCTTGCAGCCTGTTCATAATCATTAACTGGGTCGGATAAACTGTTGGAGGATTTGGGATGGATTCCATGCGATCCGTTGGAACGTTGACGCGAGCCGATCTGGCAGAAACCATCAATCACAAGATGGGGTTCTCGCGTGCAGAGAGCTTGGATCTGGTCGAAGCGATCTTGGCGAAGATGTGTGATGCGATGGCCGATGGAGAGAATGTGAAGGTCTCCGGCTTCGGCAGCTTTATATTGCGCGACAAGAAAGAACGTATTGGCCGCAACCCGAAAACCGGTGTCGAAGTGCCGATTACGCCGCGCCGGGTAATGACCTTCCGTGCCAGCCACAAGATGAAAGAGCGGATTGCCAAGGCCTGATGGTCGAAAGATCATCCCCGGGCCCGCTGTTTGACGATGGTAAGGCTGAGGGTGCGATGCGCACCATCGGAGAAGTATCGGCGGCCTTTGGCATCAAGGCGCATGTCCTGCGTTATTGGGAACAGCAATTCCCTTCGCTCCAGCCATTGAAGCGGAGCGGCGGTCGCAGACTCTACCGTGCGGAAGATGTCGCGATGGTCGAGACGATCAATCGCCTCGTCAATGAGGAAGGCTATACGTTGAAAGGCGCGAAGAAGGCGATTGCGGCTGACGGTTCCGGCGCAACCACTGCGGTAACCCAGACGTCCGCCGAAATCACGCGCGATCCCTCAGCAAGTACCGCAAAGCCGCCGCCAGAAGTAACGGAGAAATTGCGTGCAATACGTAATCGCCTGGCTGCCGCGCTGGATTAAGATACGCTGCTAACGTTATGATTTAACATGAAACTGCCTCCAGCAAAGCTTCCATGCTTGGCTGGGCATGAAGGATACGCCGGTGCCCCAAACCATCGAGCGGCCGCAATGCGACCCGGTCGTTGATCTGGGCGAATTTCTCCGCTGCCTCATAGGCGACTTCTTGGTCATCGCGCGAGTGCAGAATGGTCAGCGGGTTGGGGCAGTCCGCCAGCAACAGGCTGGCATCCATGTCATCCAGATCCACGCCAAATGGTTCGACCACGCGTTCTTCGAACCAGGCCTGCGCTTCACGGCTTAGACCAATGGCGCGAGCGAACTGCTCGGTCACATCGGCGAGCCTGTTGGGGGAAGCAATGAAGAGCAACCGTGTCTCGTCCGTCAGTCCGCGCGAGAGTTCTGATGCCACCGCCAGCGACGTCACAGGGCCGCCAAAGCTGTGCGCAATTACCTGATCGATCGCGCCATAATGATCGGTGACCGCAAGCATTGCGAGCACGCAGTCCATCAACTCCGCCCGCTTGCCACTGGATCGTCCATGCGCCGGCATGTCGAAAGCAATAACTTCATAACCGCGTGACAGCAGGTCATCGACGGGCGCAGTCATGAATTGCGATGCGCTTGTCCAGCCGTGCACCAGTAAAACGCGGCCCTTCGGCTGATGGGAAGAAGCTGCCCATGAGTAGGTCGCAATGCGATATCCGGCAACACGCAGGTCCTTGCGCTCCGCAGTATTCAGTTTGGCCTGCGCCTTGCGCACGAGTCGCTGCTCTGCCTTGGTCTGCACAGATGGGCGCAATGGATGCGTAAACAGCAGCAGCGCAGCGCGCCCTGCGGCGGTAGGACTGGCAGAGGAAAGATTTTCAAAAAAGCGCGGCATCGATGTCACGGTATTTGCGGTTTTTGATAACAGTGTTATCAATTGCGCCTTCTGACCAGTCTCGTCAAGGGGGGGTGGACCGACATGAAACCGATGAACACACGCAAAGCGCTGATCACCGCCGCAGCAATCGCGATTGAAGAGATCTCTGTCGAGGAACTGACTGTGCGCGAAGTTGCCCAGCGCGCCAAACAATCGACGATCGGTATCTACCGCAATTTTTCCGGAAAATCGGGGCTTCTCGATGCGCTTTTCATTCAGGGCTTCGAGAGGTTGGGAGAGGCTGCTCAGCGCGCGGGAAAACGAGCTGCAAGCTCCCGTGAAGCTGTTTTGATGGCAGTGCAGGAATATCTCGAGCTGGCTCGATGCCAGCCCCAGCATTACCGCCTGATGTTCAACCGCCAGATGACCGGATACAGCCCTTCGAAGGAAGCCAAGGACGTGGCTTACGCCAATTATGCCCGTTTTGTGGAGCTGGTCGAGAGGTTGCCGGACATAGGATCGGATGCCCGTCGGATGGCGACAGACCTGTTCGCTCTCGTTCACGGCCACGTCGCCTTGCGCGGGCAGGATTTCGGACCCGTTTCCGCTCCGGAAGAATGGTCCGCCCAAATTGTACGAAGCGTTGAGCGTCAGCTTGATTTGCTGACTCCAGAAAATGGCTAACCAAGCGCCTCCGGGCCGAGATCGGGGTCAAGATCACGCGGCCGGGCAAAATAGACAAGATTACCGCATTCAGGAGCCAGATCGGCCCAATCGTCAATATCCAGATCGAACACGGCAAAGGCTGCTGTTGGGTATTTGCGCATGATCTCATGGAATAACGCGTTTTCATTCTCATGAGCGACAAGGTTGAGCGCGAGTTCCTGCAAGCCCGGATTGTGAGCTACGAGCAGGACCGCGTCGTTCTCTCCTGCATGCTTGCTCACCACAGTTATCAGCGTTGAAGCATCAGCGAGATACGCCTTGTCGTCAAAGACTGTTGCAATGTCGAGCCGGCTTGCATCAAGTGTTTTTCTCACACGCTCTGCCGGGCTAGCAACCGCCAAATCCCATTTCGCGCCGTGATCGCGGATGTGGTCACCCATCAGCTTTGCGCCGCGCCTGCCACGATCATTCAGACCGCGATCGAAATCCCGCAGTGAAAGATCATCCCAATCCGATTTGGCATGGCGCAACAGGCCGAGACGTTTCAAACCAGTTTGTCCTCTTCGATTTGGTCCCCGGCGCACGAAACACCGCCTGCTACGCGTTGTAAAGCCTCATCGAGCGAAAGCTTAATGATGGGCACACCTCTGGGGAAGGCACTCAACAAGCGGCTCGGAAATGCGGGTGATAGCACAATAAAGTGCCCACTATCCTCACGGCTGCGGATCAGGCGCCCGAAGGCTTGCGCCAATCGTCCACGAATAATCCTGTCATCATAGGCGCTGCCACCCTGCGCCGCACGACGGGCACGGTGCAAAATACTGGGTTTGGGCCATGGCACCTGCTCCATTACGACGCAGCGCAGGCTATCGCCCGGCACGTCAACACCGTCGCGCAAGGCGTCGGTGCCAAGTAGGCTGGAACTCGGATCGTCGCGGAAAATATCGACTAGCGTGCCGGTATCGATCGGATCGGTGTGCTGGGCAAACAGTGGAAGCCCGGCGCGCGCAAGCCTGTCCGCAATCCGCCCGTGCACCGCGCGCAGGCGACGAATGGCTGTAAACAGGCCAAGTACGCCGCCGCCCGAGGCCTCGATGATGCGGGCATAGGCACCGGCAAGTGCGGCGAGGTCCCCTTTTTTGACATCGGTGACGATCAATACTTCGGAATTGCTGGCGTAATCGAACGGGCTTTCGGCTTCGGCTACGCGTGGTTGCACTTCAATGTGTCGCACGCCTGATCGGTCGATTGCGCTCTGCCAATCGCGCCCCTCCTCTATGCGGTCGGTCAAAGTGGCGCTGGTCAGCATCACGCCATGCGTGCCTTCGAGCACGGTGTTGGCAAAGGGCTTCATGGGGTCGAGGAAGTGCCGGTACAGGCCGATGTCGAACTCGCGTGCGTCGTTACGATCCACTGCCAACCAATCGACAAATTCCGGATCCGCCGGTCCGCCAAGCCTGCCCAGCAACGCTTCCCAAGCTGCCAGTGTGTCGATCCGCCAGCTGAGAGAGAAGCGCGCGCCTTCGATCCGGGCGCGGCCTTGCCCGTCGAGCCAGTCCGGCGATTCCTCGAGCATTGCTTCCAGTCGAACGCCAAGCTTGATGAGCGGTATACGAATGGCGGCGAGAGCCTGGGCTGCTGCTTGCGCCAGCTCGATGAAATTGCCTTCCAGGCCGGCAGCTTCAGTTTCAATTCCGTAGCCCGCATCCGCCGCACCGCTTTCATCGCGGGCATAGGTGATGCCGCGAACCGCAGCGAGCAGTGTTTCGATTTCACCCGAGGGAGCATTTTCGGCAATGCGCGCCAGCCAACCGTCGGAAGGAAGCGCGGCGGCAGCCTCGCGCGCTGCCTCAATCGCTTCTCCACCGGCATCGTCATAGCTCGCCACATCGGCAAGTCGTGCGGAGAGGCCGCGCCTGCGCCCTTTGGAGCCGCGCTCCGGTCCGATGATCCAGCGCCGCAGTTCGACTGCTTCCTGTCCCGATAGTGCTGCCGAAAAGGTGCTATCCGCTGCATCGAATACGTGGTGACCCTCGTCAAAAATGATGCGAGTCGGGCGCTGGGCGTGGTCGCGGCCCCTGGCGGCATTGACCATTACCAGCGCATGATTGGCAATCACCAGATCCGCCTGTGCGGAGGCTCTTGCAGCGCGTTCAATAAAGCACTTCCGGTAATGCGGACATCCGGCATAGACACATTCGCCGCGCTGGTCCGTCAACGATTTGATGGCGCGGCTGCGGAACAATGTACCAAGCCAGCCGGGCAGATCACCGCCGATCATGTCACCATCCTGTGTGAACGCAGCCCAGCGTGCAACCAATTGTGCCAAAACTGCCGCACGCCCGCCAAAGCCCCCTTGGACGGCATCCTCCAGATTGAGCAGGCAGAGGTAATTCTCACGGCCTTTTCGCACCACCACCGGACTGGAGCCATCCGCGCGCTCTTCCGGCCAGGCCCGGCGGCTCTCGGCACGAAGTTGGCGCTGGAGGTTCTTGGTGTAGGTGCTGACCCAAACAGTGCCTTGTGCCTCGCCCGACCAGAGCGACGCGGGCGCCAGATAGCCCAGTGTCTTGCCAATGCCTGTGCCCGCCTCTGCCAACAATACATGCGGACGCGCATGTTGTTGGCGCGGCGCGAAGATTCCGCCGACTGCGCTGGAATAGTCCCGCTGGCCTTCGCGCCGTTCCGCCCCCGCTCCGGTCAGGTATTCAAGCTGGTTATGAATGGCCGTTTCGTTGATCGACACCTGCTGTGGCTGCGGCCTTTCGGGAACGTCTTCCCATTCCGGCAATCGCGCGAAAAGCCAGCGTTCGGCTTTGTCCGGCCGGCGGATATGCGGCGCCAATACGGGTGCCCATGGCCAACGCAGCTTGGCGAGCGATTGCAGTGCGCTCCACGCGCCTTCACGCTCGGCCCACTCAACTGCTTCGCAGCGGGCAAGCAATTTACCGGCGGCTTGTTGAAGGAAGGCGGGAACATCCGCGCCATCGGCGGGCTCCTCCAAATCGAGCGCATGGGCGAGTCCCTTGGGCGTTGGCACGCAGAATTTCGCCGGGTGAATGAAGGCAAAGAGCTCGAGAAGGTCGAGCCCGGAAAGGTCTGGATAGCCAAGCCGCGTGGCGATAAGCGGCGCATTGAGGATGAGATGCGGTGTATCCGCAGTCGCCATCACCGCTTCACCCTTTGAAATACCGCGCGTGTCTCCGTTCGCTGCGCGGGCCCAGTTACCCGCATGGCTGGCATGCAGGGCAGGAAGGGGAAGACGTTGGGCGGCCATCCCCGCCACTATCGCGCATGAGAACGAAATGTAAACATGACTGGTTAGGTGGCGTTCAAATATCCCCGCAGAACAGTCATTCATCTGGTTAATCGCCGCTTAGGCATGACGGATAACCCGCTGACACTTTGCGGGGTGTAACATTATGGACCGTCGCCCCTTCGGAGATGCAAAATGCGCCGATACATCGTCATTCTTGCCTGCCTTTGCGTTGCCATCGCGCGGCCAGTCGCGGCAAATGGCTCTGCCGATGTCATTGCCGAGCATAATTCGGCATGGTCGGAGGGCGATTTCGATGCTTTCATGGCGACATTCGCAGATGATGCAGTCGTCGTCTTCGATGGGGTTGCATTCGAAGGGAGAGACGCGATTGCGGCAGGCTATGCGCCTGACTTTGCTCCCGGTTCGCCGCGTAATGTGATTATACGTCAGGGCCGCGGCTCCGGTGGCTCGATCGTGCGCGAAGAGATCTATGTGTTCGCTGACGGCAGCGAGGAATGCTGCACCGTCTCCGCGATCTGGGCAGAAGACGGCCGCATCGCACGAGTGATCGTCAGCCATCGCGGCGGGTAACGGCGGCATATTTTCCCAAGAACCTGCAATACCGCCACTCATTTTGCTGTAAGAAGCCGGCCGTTCAGCCACCCGCCGCAGGCCAGCGTCGGCTCGTCGTGCGATTCCTCCGGTAACAAGAATGCCAATCTGTCGTTCATCCCAATGACAAGTGTCATTGATAATGCATTCCTGCATGTCGTTACGCCAAGTTGTCCTTGCTTTGGCTTTTTTGGTGCTGCCCGCGAGTGCTGTAGCGCAGGATATTGCTACGCCCACTCCCACACCCACGCCCACGCCGACTTTTACGCCCATAACTCCGGTGCAAAGTCTTCCTAACGACTTTCGCCTTGATCCGGGCGAGGGGGAACCAAGGGCACCGACTTCTACCCCTTCTGCGAATGTACCGGTCATTCAACCTTTACCCGAAGAGCAAGAGACGAGTTCACAAAATGCAGGCGGGGCGACTTCGCAGCCGAACCGAACGTCGGTCGATCGACCGACGCGGCCGCCGGCCATAACGGCGCCCGGGCCCGAAACAGAGAGCGACGCCGACATACCTTCCCGGCCGAGCACGGTTGAAGCGGCCGGGGATGAAGGTGCGGCGACAGGATCATCCTTGGATGCTGGCTCGAACGACGTCTTTCAAGAGTCTGGCGCAGATGGAGCAGTTGGCGGGACAGGCGTATTCGCGATTATCCTTGGCGGTATTGCCGCACTGGTGTTCGCCGTCATCGGGTTGTTGTGGTGGCGCAGGCGTGAAGCCAATCCGGAGACAGTTATTGATCGTCCTGCATTCGAAAGGGAGGAGCCGACCCTGCCGCAGGCTGCGTTTCCGGCAGAACCACCCCCAGCGCCGCGACCGGATAGTCGCCCGCCGCAACATATGATCGGATCTCTCGTCAATACGAGCGCGGTCAATCCTGCGACAATTGTATCGACGCGCCCGCGAGGAGCGACAATATCGCCCACACAGACACCGCCCCAATCGTCGCAATCGAGGGGTCTGGTGACTACCAATCTTGCGGCCAAGCGACGTGCTGAAGCGGAGGCGCTTGAAAGAGCAAGGCAAGAGGCGCGCCAGAGACAGGCTCCCGCGCGCCCCAAGGTCAACCAGAGCGTTTCATTCGATTGGTCGTAACCGGTCAGGCTGTAGCGGTCTCGCCGGATTGTTGTTCGATCCGTAGTGGCTCGGGGAACATGTTGGTGACGATGGGGAACGGAATTTCGATTCCGGCGGCGTCGAGGCCCTTCTTGATGGCCTTGATTGCCTCACTCTTGGTCTGCCGCAGATCGCGCGATGCCGATTGTGCATACCACTGGACAAGAAAGTCGATGGAGCTGCCGCCAAATTCCTGCGCGTATACGATGACCGGCCGATCGGTCACGATGGCATCGACGGTTGCCATCGCATCGTAAATCGCCTGCTGCGCCTTTTCCAGATCAGTATCGTAACTGACCCCTACGATGACCTCGTTCCGGCGGATCGTATCATCGGTAAGGATTTCGACCGGGTTTTTGAACAGCATGGAGTTGGGCATAACGGTCAGTTCGTTGGAGAGTTGGCGGATATAGGTTTCACGCAGTGTGATCTTCTCAACCTTGCCCAGCACGCCTTCGCATTCGATTAGATCGCCGATACGCATCTTTTCACGCAACATAATCAGCACGCCTGCCAAGAAATTCTCGAAGATATCCTGGAAAGCGAAGCCAATCGCTAGAGCGCCAATGCCCAGACCCGCGATAAGCCCTGCGGGAGTAAAGCCGGGAATGGCTACGATGAGAGCCAGTACCACCCCCCCCAGCCAGATGATGAGTTTCGCGACTGTATGGATGAGTTGGCGCAAGTCTTCACGCAGTTCAGTCTTTCCGATGAGCCGGTCGGCGATCTTCACGGCGAATTTGGCAACGATGGCGGTCACGATGAGTACGACCAAGGCGATCGCCAGATTGGGAACGATCCCCACGAATGACCACCACATGTTCATGGCCTGCTGCTGCAGCGTATCGATATATTGCAAGATGTTTTCCCTCAGATTTGTCCAGTATGTTTGCAACGGGAGCGTGGGGCGCTGGTTCCAAGAAGTCTTCGCACTTGCGAAACGCACTCGCTTAGGCATAAGCGCTCGCCATGACGTACAGCACCGAACTGATCGAAGCAGCGCGCAATTCCAAGGCATGGCCCTTTCAGGAAGCACAGCGGCTGTTCAAACGCCATCGGGAAGGCAAGCCTGGCGGCGCGCCGGTGCTGTTCGAGACCGGTTACGGTCCGTCGGGCTTGCCGCACATCGGCACGTTCCAGGAAGTGTTGCGCACAACACTGGTCCGCAAGGCTTATGAGATTGTTGCTGCCGATGCTGACGGCAATCCGGCGCCGACCCGGCTGGTTGCTTTCAGTGACGACATGGATGGCCTGCGCAAGGTGCCGGACAACGTGCCTAGCAAGGACATGCTGGCAGAGCACCTGCATAAGCCGCTGAGCCGTATTCCCGATCCATTCGGGAAGTATGAGAGCTTTGCGGCGCACAACAATGCGATGCTGCGCGAGTTTCTCGACCGCTTCGGTTTCGACTACGAATTCGTGGCCGCGAGCGACCGCTACAATTCGGGCGCGTTCGACGATGCGCTAAAGGATGTGTTGCGCAACAACCAGGCGATCCTGGATATCATGCTGCCGACGCTGCGTGCAGAGCGAGCGGCGACATACTCGCCGATCATGCCGATCAGCCCTGCGACCGGCCACGTGCTGCAAGTTCCGGTCGAAGTTGTCGACGCCGATGAAGGCATTATCCGCTTCACCGACGAAGATGGCAGCGTTATCGAACAGAGCGCCCTCGGCGGTATGTCCAAGCTCCAGTGGAAGGTCGATTTCGCTATGCGCTGGGTCGCTCTTGGCGTCGATTACGAGATGTACGGCAAGGACCTGACGGATACCGGAATCCAGTCGGGCAAGATTGCGAAAGTGCTTGGCGGCAGGAAGCCGGAAGGCCTGATCTATGAGCTGTTCCTTGATGAGAAAGGCGAGAAGATATCCAAGTCGAAGGGCAATGGCCTGACGATTGAGGAATGGCTCACTTATGGCAGCGAGGAGAGCCTCGGCTTCTACATATTCCCAAATCCGAAGAGCGCGAAGCAGCTGCATGCAGGTGTTATACCGCGTGCGGTTGACGACTACTGGCAATTCCGCGGCACCATACCGACGCAGGATATCGACAAACAACTCGGTAATCCGGCGTGGAACCTGCTACGTGTGACCGATGTCAATCCCCCGCAGCCGCCGGTAGGAGCGGGCGACACCTTGCCCGTTACCTACAGCCTGCTGCTCAACCTCGTCGGGGTTCTAGGGGCAGAGGCTGATCGGGACCAGGTATGGTCTTATCTTGGCAATTATGTCGACGATGCCCGTCCCGAAGTGCATCCGGCACTGGATGTGCTGGTCGGGAAGGCGCTCGCGTATAACCGTGATTTCATCGCCCCGAACATGGTGAAGCGGGCTCCCCAGCCAAACGAGGCGGCAGCGCTCAAGGCGCTCGATGCGCGGCTGGCGGAAGTGCCTGCCGATATGGTAGCCGAAGACTTGCAGACTATCGTTTACGAAATCGGCAAGGACGAGGCATTCGGCTTTGAATCCCTGCGCGACTGGTTCCGGGCGCAATACGAGACCTTGCTCGGCTCTGCCCAAGGCCCGCGCATGGGGAGCTTCATAGCGCTTTACGGTGTCGAGAACACCCGCAAGTTGATTGCCGACGCACTCGCCCGTTGAGCGTGATCAGTTCCAGTTCTTCGTCCGGTACCATTTGGTAATGATGTATTTGCAGCCCTGCTGAACGGGGCGACCGGCATGCATTGTCTTGGGATTGGTGATTCCCTCCGGGGTCGCGTTGTTCCAGGCGAGCAGGACGCCGGGCTTGGGCTCGATAGACAGGCCGATATCGGTAAAATCAGTCGTTCCGCCAGCCTCCACTTCGTTAAGGAAGACCATGGTGGTGTAGCTGCGCTGCCCGCCGCGACCCATTTCGAGGTCCCAATAACTGGTGCCGGGATGGAACCAGTCATGATGCGGCTGGAATTCCTGCCCCGGCATGTAACGCTGGCCCTGGATCGTTTCGCCCATGCCGGCATCGACGCCAAGCAGGTCGTCGATTCTGCGGCTGATCTTCTTTACAAAAGGGTCATGCGCGTCGACATCACCCGAATAGCTGGTGCGATAGCCCGAGGAATAGTCGAGATCGAACACCTGGCTCGGGCGCGCCGTCGCGTCGATCAACTCTATCATCTTGCGGCATTCATTGGCAGTCATAAAGTCGCCGATAGCGTAGAGTTCAACCTCGTCATTCGGCACCTTGTAGGCTGCCGGGTTGGCATCCAAGCGCTCGCGCACGCGCTTGCCGACGCTCTTGAGGCCAGGCTGATCGGCATTGGGCGGGAATTCGTTCTTCGTATCGGTAGTCATGTCAGCGCGAGCCATTCCACCCGAACCGCCAGTAGGCAAGCCCCATTTCCTCCAGGAACGCCAAAACCCCCCGCCAACAGGGCGACGGGGGGCCACCGCCGGCCACTCGCTCCGGCAATGTGAGGAGAGCTGGCGTTACCAGAAGAAGTCGTAGATCACGTCCACCACTTCGCCGGTGTAGATGTCGACCAGCAAAACATCGTCATAATAGCGGACCCAGCGGTACGGTCCGTAGACCTCCGGCAAGCGGTACTGCCACGGATCGTTGATCCAGTAGCGGCTGCCGAAGAACAGACTATCGAGGTAGAACCCGATGCTCAGGCGGCGATAGCTGTAGTTCCGATAGGGCGAGTAGTAGCGGCCCAGGCGGAACACGTGCCGGTTGTTGTAGCGATGGCGGTTCCAGTTGTAGCGGTTATCGCGCCGCCAGTTGTGGCGATCCCAGCGGCGATAGTCGCGCCGCGCATCGCGCCGACCCTCGCGATATCCGTCACGGTAGCGACTGCGGTCGCGGTGGCGATAGTCCCGGCGTGTGTCGCGCCGGCCTTCCCTGTATCCGTCCCGATAGCGGCTGCCATAAGTGCGGTCCCGTCTTTGATCCCGGTATTGGCGACGATCGCGGTCTCGGCTGCCATAGCTGCGATCACGATCGCCCAAGCGGCGCTCGTCCCGGGCACGATCAGCGTTACGGTCTCGATCACGATTGCGATCCGCTCCGCGATTGCGGTCACGACCACGGTCTGTAACGCGATTGGGATCGCGGCCCCGATCGGCACCGCGACCACGATCCTGGCTCGTGCGATCCCGGCGATTGTCGCTGCCAAATCTGTTACGGTCGCCGGCGGCAGGCAACGCGCGCGGCGGTGCGACTGCGGCCGGTTCCGGTGCACGGCGACGCCCGCCGCCATTGCTGTCGGCACGGCTTGGCCGTGAGCGGCTGCGTTCGCCGCCCTCCCGGCGTTGCTGGCCCCGCGCCCGGTCTCCGCGATTGCCGCGGTCCTGGCGATCTGCACGGCCGCGCCGATCCTGCCTGTCGGCGCGGTCGCGACGCTGTTCTTCGAATGTAGTATTGGCAGTTGCGCTGGCATCGGCATCTGCCGCGACGGCGGGGGCCGATGGTGCCAGCATGAAGGCTGCGATGGCGGCGATACCGCTTGACTTCAATAGATCAGCGAGTTGCATTGCAACATCTCCCTATGTTGACCAATGCCGCCCGAGTGCTGCGGCCCCAGTGTCTCCGATTGTGTCCAATGATCCGTTTCCGGACTTCGCAATGTGTAACAAGTCGGCATGAGCGTTAACTGAACCACCTTGTTGCCTTAACGTTCATATTTGAGGCTATGTTTCTGAACATAGCTTCCCCTTGCCCTCGCGCGTGAGGGAGGGCAGGTGTGCCCGTGTGTATGACAGCTTTTCAGAGATAGCGCAGGACATTGCCAGGCGGTTGCAGGAGGGTGCGCGCGACCGCCGCTCTCAAATGCACACGCCGGTGGTCGCAACGGCCGATGCCGATACGCGCATCATGGTGCTGCGCGCCTATGCGCCGGAGACACGTACGCTGCGGTTCCACACCGATATTCGATCGCCCAAATGCGGCGTGATCGGCGAAGGAGCCCCCGTGGGCGTGCTACTCTACGATCGCGATTCCAAGATCCAGCTGCGCTGCCGTGGGACCGGGCAGATCGAGCATCGCACTGCCGCCGCCGATGCCGCGTGGGAAGAGAGCACCACATTCGCGCGCCGCTGCTATCTGGGTGAGGGCCCCGGTGCCGTGGCGGACGAGCCCACCAGCGGCTTGCCGGACTGGGCCGAGGGTATCCAGCCCACCGAGGACGAGGTTGCGCCTGCGCGAGAGCACTTCGCCATCCTGCTGGTCACGCTGCATGAGGTCGACTGGTTCTACCTTAGCAATGACGGGCACCGCCGTGCGGTGATCGACATGCTTAGCGGTGAGGGGCGCTGGGTCGCTCCTTGAGCCGCGCACCCTCGGCCTGTGTTGCGTTTCGTGCAAGGGCTTAGAGGTGTGGCAGTGTCCTGAAGCAATAAAATTGTGGCAGATACAAAGACGCCCGGCGGGTGGGCCGGGCGCAATTGTATCGGATTGTCCGAGATCGCAAGAATCGCGGCATGCTATCTCGCAGACTTGGCAAAGTAGGAAAGTGTTTTACGCCGCCTGCTTGATATCCCGCAGGGTCACATCGAAGGTGATGTCTTCGCCTGCTAGCGGGTGGTTGCCATCGGCCTTCACAGTCTCTTTGCCAACCTCGATGATCTGCAACGAAACCGGCTCGCCGTTCTGACCTTGCGCCTGCAGCTGCATGCCGGGCTGCGGAGCGGGTTCAGCCGGCAGATTGGCGAGGGGGATATCGACGATCATTTCGTCCCTACGCGGGCCGAAGGCATTGTCGGACGGAATCGTAACTGACTCTTGGTCACCCACGGTCATATCGGCCAGCACGGCTTCAACCTGCGGGAAAATCTGGTTGTCGCCCAGCTTTACCTCTTGCGGGCCGGTCTGCTCGGTATTGCCGACAACGGTGCCGTCGCCCTTCTTCACGATGTAGTCGATGGTCACGGTGTCGCCGTTGTTGGGTGTAGTCATGAAAATCCTTTGGGGATTGGTGTTCGCGGCGCGAGCCAACGCGCCGACAGGTACACGCGCCCGCGTATCGAGCGCCTTGAGCGGAATGTGGGGACGGGGACGGGGGGAGTCAAATTCTCCAAGTAGCAAGCGCCTTACCCCACCCGTCGCCCCGGACTTGATCCGGGGCTGGGCTTCCTTTCTTCCTGATTTCCCGCCACACCCCAACGATGAAAAAAGGCGGATGGGTCTACATCATGGCAAACCGCTACCGCGGTGGGATGTATGTCGGTGTAACGGCGAAGCTCGAGAGTCGCATCTGGCAACACCGCAATGGAGAGGGCTCGGAGCATGTCGCGAAGAGCGGCAAAACCATACTGGTCTATGCCGAGTGGCATGATGACATCGAAAGCGCGATTCTCCGCGAAAAACGGGTCAAACGCTGGCGTCGTGAATGGAAGTTCGCGCTGATCGAGGAGGAAAATCCCGATTGGCGCGATCTTTGGGAGCTATGGCACGAGCCAGAAGAATAGCCTGACCCCGGATCAAGTCCGGGGCGACGAGGGAGGCTAGGGCATCGCGCCACAAAACCGTCATCCCGGCCCCCGAGCCGGGATAAGGCTTTTCCTAAACAATTTGTCTCTTATGACTGGCGGCTAGGTGACTGCCGAAAAGACACCAAGCCCGAACGCAGCTATTGAAGCCGCCGAAAGGCATCCGGATACTATCATTTGCTGCCGTAGAATTTGGCCAAGCGAGCGTATCTCGCGCTTTGTCGATGCGAGAATTGTGTTTTCGAAGATACTCAACCTGAGAAGTTCGATGCCATTACCAATTATCGGTCCCGCTCTGAGGCCGGTCACCAATCCGTTGATCCCGGTTAACACAGCAAAGACCGCACCGATACTAAACGAGATCACCGAAGGACCTATCGGCCCCACGACTTGATCTGACGCTGACAAGACCGCTGCGGCACCGCCCGAATTCATTGCTAGCAATGAAGCGAGAATCCAACGGCCCATTGCTGCCGAATTGTCCTGCATACCAGTGGCAGTTTGTTGAAGTGACTCAACACCATTAATGGCAATTTCGCGGATCTGTGCGGCCTGCAAATCGTTTGCAGGTATCAAATCCAACTCGTCATCTATTGGGTTTTCAGCCATGAAATTGTCTTAGTCACTACCTCGTCAGCTTCTTGTACTGCACCCGGCTTGGACGGTCCGCGGCATCGCCCAGACGGCGGCGCTTGTCTTCCTCGTAGGCTTCGAAGTTCCCTTCGAACCATTCCACGTGGCTGTCGCCTTCAAACGCGAGGATGTGCGTGGCCAGGCGGTCGAGGAAGAAGCGGTCGTGGCTGATGACCACGGCGCAGCCGGCGAAGTTTTCGATGGCGTCTTCCAGTGCGGAGAGCGTTTCCACGTCGAGGTCGTTGGTCGGTTCGTCCAGCAGCAGCACGTTGCCGCCCTGCTTCAGCATCTTGGCCATGTGCACGCGGTTGCGTTCACCGCCTGACAGTTTGCCGACGTTCTTCTGCTGGTCTGCGCCTTTGAAGTTGAATGCGCCCACGTAAGCGCGGGTGCTCGCGTCGTGGCCATTGACCTTCATATAATCGAGCCCGTCGGAGATTTCCTCCCACACGTTGTTCTTCGGGTCGAGGTGATCGCGGCTCTGGTCGACATAGCCGAGGCGAACGGTCTCGCCGATTTCCACGGTGCCTTCGTCGGGCGTTTCCTTGCCGGTCAGGATCTTGAACAGCGTCGATTTACCTGCGCCGTTGGGGCCGATCACGCCGACAATGCCACCCGGGGGAAGCATGAAGGAGAGGTTTTCAAAGAGCAGCTTGTCGCCATATGCCTTGGTGATGCCCTTGGCTTCGATGACCTTGCCGCCAAGGCGTTCGGGCACCTGGATGACGATCTGCGCCTTGCCCGGCTTGCGGTTGCCCATTTCGTCCTGCAGCTGGTCGAACTTGCGGATACGGGCCTTGCTCTTGGTCTGGCGCGCACTCGGCGTCTGCCGCATCCATTCAAGCTCGCGCTGCAGCGCCTTCTGCTTGCCCGATTCCTCGCGGCTTTCCTGCTCCAGACGCTTGGCTTTCTTCTCGAGGTAGGTCGAGTAATTACCCTCGTACGGATAGTAGGAGCCGCGATCGAGCTCCAGAATCCAGCCGACGACATTGTCGAGGAAGTAGCGGTCGTGGGTGATCATCAGCACGGCGCCCGCATATTCCTTCAGGTGGTTTTCAAGCCACTGGACGCTTTCGGCATCGAGGTGGTTGGTCGGTTCGTCCAGCAGCAGGATATCCGGCTTCTGGATCAGCAGGCGGGTGAGCGCGACACGGCGCTTTTCACCGCCGGACAGGCTTTCAACACCGCTATCCGAAGGCGGGCAGCGCAAGGCCTCCATCGCGATCTCGAGCTGGTTGTCCAGGGTCCACCCGTCCACCGCATCGATCTCCGCCTGCAGTTCCGCCATCCGGTCGCCCAGCGCTTCGAAATCGGCATCGGGCTCAGCCATCTGCGCGGCGATACCGTTATACTCGTCGACCTTGTCGGCGGTTTCGCGCGCACCATCCTTGACGTTTTCGAGCACGGTCTTGCTCTCGTCGAGCTCCGGCTCCTGCTCCAGATAGCCGACGGTGATGTTCTCGCCCGGCCAGGCCTCGCCCGAAATATCGGTATCGATGCCCGCCATGATCTTGATCAGCGTGGACTTACCCGCGCCGTTAGGGCCGACGATGCCGATCTTCGCGCCGCGATAGAATTGCAGGTTGATATCCTGCAGCACGGGCTTTTGCGCGCCGGGGAAAGTCTTGGTCATGTTCTTCATGACATAGGCGTATTGAGCGGCCATCGGGCGGTCCTTCGTATCGGTCATTCGGTGGGAATCTGTTGGACGCGCAGATAGGGCTTCACGCAGCGGGGGGCAAGGCGAAAGGCCATCTTGGAACACTGACGGCTACGACCGATTGAACATGCATGGATATTGCAATTATCGGTGCCGGAATGGCTGGCCTTTCCTGCGGTATGAAACTGCGGGATGCGGGCCACGGGGTTGTGCTGTTCGACAAGGGCCGCGGGCCGGGCGGACGTATGGCGACACGCCGGGCGCAAGTGGATGGCGAGACGCTGCATTTCGATCATGGGGCGCAGTACTTCACTGTGCGGGACACGCGTTTCCGCGAGCAGGTAGAACAGTGGCAGGCAGCTGGCGTCGCCTCGCCATGGCCCGTCGCAGGCGATGATGCTTTTGTCGGAACCCCCGGGATGAATGCGCCGATCCGGGCGATGTCTCAGAGACTGGACGTCCGGTTCGGCGTGCGCGTGGCGACGGTTGGCCGATCAGGCGACGGATGGCGGCTGGATGGTGAGGGCGTTCCCGAAACCGTTTTTGACGCGGTGGTGATCGCGGTGCCCGCCGAACAGGTCGCTCCGCTTGTGTCCGCCTACGAAGGGGAACTCGCCGAGCTTGCAGAGAATACACCATCCGATCCGTGCTGGACGCTTATGGCCGCTTTCGAGGGGATGGTCGAACATGGTGACATCCTCCGCGAAGAAGGTGCCATCGGCTGGGCGGCACGCAATTCCGCCAAGCCGGAACGCGAGCCCGCAAAGGAATGCTGGGTGGTGCAGGCCACGCCGGACTGGAGTCGCGAGCATCTTGAACAAGAAACTCATGAAGTGGCCGCGTTGCTGCTGGAGGCTTTCTCTGCCCGGGTTGGCAGCTTGCCTGACGCGATCCACATTGCCGCGCATCGCTGGCGCTATGCACTTAGCGGCGAGGCCGATCATGCCGCAAGAGGCGGTGCCTTTTGGGACTTGCAGCAGCAAATCGGCGCTTGCGGAGACTGGCTTGTCGGTCCGCGCATCGAAAGCGCCTATCTCTCCGGCATCGAGCTGGCAGAAAGGATCATCGCCGATGGCTGATGTGACGGTCTGGTATGACGGCGCTTGTCCGCTGTGCTGCAGGGAAATCGCGGTGATGCAACGGCTGGACCGGCGCGGGGCGATCGATTTTGTCGATGTAAGCAAGGGACGACCGGAAAGCTGCCCGATTTCGCAGGACGAATTGCTTGCCCGGTTCCATGTGCGGGAAGATGGGTGTATCCTTTCGGGTGCCGCTGGCTTCGCAGCGATGTGGCGTGCAATACCGGCCCTGAAGCCGTTCGGATACCTCGCGCAGTTGCCGCTGTTGGACCAGCTATTCGAGGTGCTGTACCGCCTCTTCCTGCGGGTGCGCCCGCGTCTCCAGCGCATGGTGAGTGATTGATGCAGAAGCCCGAACCCGATCCCGCCGGTCCCGGACAGGAAAGCGTCTGGGAATATCCACGGCCCGCCATTGCCGAGCCAAGCGATGCCCGTATCGTGATCGAACACAACGGCATCACCATCGCCGACACGACCCGCGCCGTCCGCGTGCTCGAAACCAGTCACCCGCCAAACTATTACATTCCGCCCGATGACATTGCAGAAGGCGTTTTACGCCGTGCCGCCGGATCGTCCTATTGCGAATGGAAAGGCGCGGCGAAATACTGGGATGTGGTGGCGGACGATGACGTTCTGGAACAGGTCGGCTGGTCCTATCCCAATCCGACGTCCGGCTTCCAAATGCTCCGCGATTTTCTCGCCTTTTACGCAGCGCCGTTTGATCGCTGCCTGGTGGACGGGGAAGAGGTAAAGCCGCAACCCGGCGATTTCTATGGCGGGTGGATCACCAGCAAGGTTGTCGGACCATTCAAGGGTATTCCCGGCAGCCGCTTCTGGTAGGACTTGGCAGCGCACGGCCCGTCGAGTAGCCCTTGGCGCCATGAACAAGACCATGCTCGCGCCCTTCACGGCCATCGCCGCGCTCTCGCTCGCCATCCCCTCTACCGCTGCTGCCCAGCGTTACGATCATCGCTATTCGCTGGAACCGGGCGCGCATGACGAGATTGCGTGGGACTTCCTTGAAGGCATCACCACGGAAGTCGGCCCGCGTCTTGCCGGGACGGAAGACGAGGCGCGCGGGCGCGCATGGGCCATGGATTGGCTGCATGCGCGTGGTTTCCAGAATGTTGCGGACGAGCCGTTGATGCACAACACCTGGATACGTGGGGAAGAGCGTGCGCGGCTTGTCGGGCCGGGAGCGCAGCCATTGGTGCTGACCGCGCTCGGCTATAGCGGCGCGACGCCGGCAGCGGGCATCACCGCGGAGATCGTGCATTTCGAAACGGTCGACGCCCTGCGCGATGCCGATCCATCCGAAGTTGCCGGCAAGATCGTCTATATCGGTAACCCGATGCGCGCGACGCAGGATGGCTCACACTACGGCCTTTTCGGCTCGCCGCGTCGTCAGGGGCCGGGGATTGCTGCACAAAAGGGTGCTGCGGCTATCGTGATCCGATCCATCGGTACGGACAATGACCGGCTGCCACATACCGGCGCTACGAGCTGGCCCGACGGAGTTGATCCCATACCCGCAGCGGCGCTGAGCAATCCTGATGCGGACAATGTCGAGCGGCTGCTCGAACGCGGCGAAGCACTGACGCTGGAACTGGTTCTTACCCCGCAGTTCCTCGGTATGACGCAGAGCGGTAATGTGGTGGGGGAGATCGTCGGGCGCGATCCATCGCTGCCGCCGGTACTGCTCGCTTGCCATCTCGATAGCTGGGACAATGGCACGGGCGCGATAGACGATGCTTCGGGCTGCGCGATTGCCGCCTCTGCGGCGCTCCACGCATCGGAGGAGGGCCAGCCGCTCCGAACGATTCGCGTGTTGTTTGCGGGGGCAGAGGAAACCGGTCTTTGGGGCAGTGCCGCTTATTCGCAAGCGCATGCCGATGAGGAAATCGGCGTCGGATTGGAAAGCGATTTTGGCGCGGGTCTGATCTGGCGGCTCGAAACCAATTTCAGCCGCAGCAACCCGGCGCTTTTCCAGCAGCTGGCCGATGCGGTGATGCCCTATGGTGTGCTGCCTGCGCCACAAATAACCGCGACTGGAGGTGCGGACCTCAATATCTTGCGCGATCAGGGCGGGGCAATCATCGACTTGCAGCAGGATGGGAGCCATTATTTCGATCTGCACCACACCGCGAATGACACGCTGGACAAGGTCGATCCGGGCGAACTGGCGCAGAATGTCGCGGTGTGGACTGCGGTCACAGGCGTGCTGGCGAACCATCAGGGCAGCTTTCTGGGTGCCGAACCGATATTGGGTGAATGAGACCGCTTGCCGAGCAGCGCACCACGCATTAGGTGCAGCTTCGCACGAAGGGATGGTAGGGGCCTGTAGCTCAGTTGGTTAGAGCTGGCCGCTCATAACGGCTAGGTCGCGGGTTCGAGTCCTGCCGGGCCCACCACTCCCTCGTGCATTTTCCCAAACAGATTGCGATGCGGCGGAAATGCACGGGTTTACGTTTTTTACCCTGCGCATTGCGCTTTTAGGACTTGCGCCACTGCGGCGCAAAATCTAGGGGCGTGCGCGGTCCGGGGAGTGGCGCAGCCTGGTAGCGCACCTGTTTTGGGTACAGGGGGTCGCAGGTTCAAATCCTGTCTCCCCGACCAGCCTCTGAAGTTGGAGGCAATTGGGCGATAGCGAAGGGTGAGGCCCAATTAGCCCTTCCGCTATCCGCTCTTTCTCACACTGTCTCGTTCGACCAGCTTTACCGGCGCACGCGGGCGCGTGTCCTCCGCCATCTGGCCGAGCGCGAATTCCACTAGCAATACGCCGGCGCGGGCAAAGTCCGGCTCCACCGTCGTAAGCGGCGGGCTCGAATGGGCGCCGCTACCCAATCCGTCGAAACCGATCACGCTTATATCGCCGGGGACGGAAAGGCCTTCTTCCCGCAGGATTTGCAATACGCCGAACGCCATCGCATCGCACGAACAGAAAATGCTGTCGAACGCACGCCCGCTCGCGATAAGTTTGCGGGCAGAGCGGCGGCCCTGCGCCGCACGCGTCTGCCCGTCTTCGAAAATTGCCGGACCGCTTTCAAAGCCGAGTTCACTGGCCAGCGAGCAATACGCCTCATAGCGTTCGCGGAATTGTGGCTGCGTTTCACGCGTATCGCCGATAAAAGCGATTTTCTTGTTGCCGCCATCGATCAGCCGCTGGACCGCGACACGCGCGCCTTCGCGATTATCGGAATCGACCCGGCGGTGATCAATATAGGGCGAACCCCAACAGGCCACATCATCGCGATTGAGAATGGAGCGGTGGTGCGCCCATGCTGCATCATTGGTGCTGGTGCCAATCAGCACGACGGCATCAGCTTGCCGTGTTTCGACAAAATCGCTGTAGAACTGGTCTGCGGACGACTGGAACGATACGAGTGCCTGGTAGCCCTTGTCCGAAGCGGCAGCGCATACGCTGCCGAGCAGATTGTAATGGAAAGGGTTGATCCCGGTCGCTTCCACATCCGGCTTCGTGATAACGACAATCGCGATCGTCCGGGTTTTTCCGCTGCGTAGGCGCGCGGCGCGTGCGTCCACGCGGTAGCCCAGCTCATCTGCCGCCTGGCGCACCTTCTCGCGCGTCGCCTCGGTAATAGACGTGTCGCCTGAAAGGGCACGCGAAACCGTCGATTGGTTGACCCCCGCACGTTCTGCAACTTCAAACGAAGTGACCCTGTGCACGGGCTGTGTCTGGTTTTGCATCCCTGTCCTGCACCTGCTGTTTTCAGCTCTTGCCTCTACCCATAGGCCAGCAAGCGACGGGAAGCGAGAGCATAGTGCAGCCCTAGCGCTCCACCGAAAGCATGACGTCCTTTACACTGGAGGGCTTGACCCCGCGCTGGCGCAAATAGGCTAGCACGCGACGCCACCAATCGTAGAGAATGTCCAGATCTTCCTCTGTCCGCACATAAGGCGTGTCACCTGGTCGCAATGACGGACTGTGGAAAGAGAAAACGAGCAGAGGCGTGCCATCGTCAAGGGCCATATCGATGCCACGAATCGCTTCTTCTACACTCACGCCTTCAGGTGTTAGGGGAACCCGCTCCAGCATGCCGAATTGGGAGAGAACACCGCGGATCGATGGCGCGCGCCACAGCCGGGGGTAAATGTAGTCACCCTGTTTCCGCAACAAACCCCAGAAAGAGGTCGTTAGAGGGAGCTCGAGCAACGTCTTGGCATCATCAAGCCAATAAGGGTGGGTTGGAAAACTGCGGTAGTCCGGGCCTCCGAGCGAGGAATAGTCAAACTTTGGCCTTATCGAGCTGTCGACCGCTATGCCTTGCTCGGACAGCAGCTCGGCCGTGTGGTGACCTGCCCCATAGCGACCGGCGCGGTAGATCAGCGGGACGATCTCGAAGTTCTTTTCGATCGCGTCACGAAGTTTGCGAAGCTTCGATCGTTCCAGCTCACGCGGAAGGTTGCCGGCGAAGGAATTCAGCTGCGTGACTTCTTCGTCGAAGGGCGGGTTGACCCACGGGTGCAATTGCACACCGATCTCTGCGCGACCGGCCGCGAGTGGTTCCGTCAGTATTTCACGAGCGAGTTTGGAATTGGCGATCGGCCAGTCGACCAGGTAAATAGGCACGATATTCTGTCGCTCGCAGAACTCCTGGAATTTGGACAGGCGCCCGACATGATCGATGCCATGAGTATCGCGACCCAGCGGCTTGGCCCAGTCGAATTCCTCTTCCGTATCGACCGTCAGTAGCCACCGAGGGATACGGTCACGAAAGCGCGCAAGGCTGCTTTCCGGAGGCGGATCGAGCAAGCTCCGCATCAGCAGTGATCTCCAGGTTATGCGGATTGTTCTCCGCTTGCACGTCCCGCATCTGCGCTATGGTCGTCCGTTGATGCGGTCAAGGAGGGAAGCCAAAGTGTTACACGATCTTTTTTACATTTGAGGGTTCCGCCAGCCGCTTCGGCCTCTGCCCGTGCCAGTTTGAATGCAAAGGTCGGGCCGAACATGCCGGCGCTGACCGCTCTTTCGCGCTGCGCTTCACCAGATGGTCGGCGGTTCAGATCGGACTTTACACGCAGCGATTCGGGAACCTTGAGGCGCAGCCTGACGCGTTGCTCATTTCCTGATAAGCGTAATGCAATTGTCTCGCCGGGTCCCAGCGCACCTGCGGCCGTTGCCAAAATGCGCCAGCACAAGGCCATCGCATCGCTTCGGGCGATACCGATCATGAAGGGCGATCCTTTAACCCGTATATCGAAACCCGCATCGCGCGGGCGCAGGACGGCCTGCAGGCGTTGCGTCGTATCGGCGATGGCAACGCGGAAATCAGTTTCGCCATCTTCCAGTTCCATGGCGCCGGAATCGAGTTTCACAAGACGGTCGACTTCATCGAAGGCAGCGAGAAGTTTGGCCGCATCAACGGAAATACCCGCTGCATGGGCGCGATATTCGTGTGGGGCAGGGCCGAACAGCTGTTGCTGGATGATTTCGGCAAATCCCTGGATGGCGTTCACCGGCGTCCGCAGTTCGTGCAATACCTGCCGCATCTGGTCTCCCTCGCTATCCCGCTGCGCCTCCTTCTCCGCGGCCATCGGGCGACGCAGGCATCCGCGATAACCTTTGAAGCGGCCACTCATGCGGTCGAACAATGGAGCAGCGTCCATGCGCCAATCCCCGCTGATCTCGCGTGCTGCATCAAGTGTGAGCTTTGCTGTATGAACTGGCTGATAAGAAGCGAGTGAAGCTGCGGTCGACGCGTCGATTGTTACCAGCATGCCGGGTCGGGACGATGTCAGCTGCAGGCCGACGACCAGCGGAGCGATCGGCCCGCTAGCCCACGTCACGAGTCCATTGGCATCGGTCGCGAACTCGAAACCCATAAGAGGGGTGTGAGCAATCTCTTCCTCACCCAGCGGCAGGCGCGGTGCGACCGGTTTGGCGCGGCGTTCTTCACGGAACCGTTCGATCCTGCGCACCAGCGCGCCAATGCCTTCCTGATCGCCCCGGGTATGCTTTTGCGGCGCCGCAGGCGCAGTCTTTGGCTTAGCTTCCGGTGCAGGACGAGGTGGTGCCTCGGGCACGGACGCAAGCGTGGAATCCTCCAAACGCGGATCGGGAAGCACAAGGTCCTGTACGCCCAGCCGGGCGAGCAATTCCTTCACCTTGGGCGAGAGGTCCCTGCGATGGCGCAGAAAGCCGCGCGCATTCACCGGCAGTGTCGGGATCAGCGCGATCCACTGCGTATCGGTCAGCCGGGCTGTTGCCATGGCGGAGGCGGCAGGCTTTGCATTTCCGGCTGCGATAAAGGCGACCAAATCGCTATTTCGCAGCCTCAGGCCCGGTTCGCGCAGGATTCGCGATTGCTCTTCCTGCGGTAGCTTTGCCATGATCTCGCCAAGCCGGCCATAAGCTTCATCGCGAAGCAGGCTCTCATTATCATCGCGGGACGTGCCTAGCAGGTCAACCAATTGCCTGAATTGCGTGCGCAAAACGCCTTCGCTGTCCGCGCGCATACGCAGCACAGTGGCAAGGCGATCGTCGAACTGCATTCAGGCTCCAGCGTGGCGAAAGTTAAGATATTCCTACTTCGCAATAGCGGGAGTGCGTCCAAGGCACATGCGCCGTGCCCGGCGCGTTGCAAAAAGGGACAATTGCGTCCATACACAATAATCGTTCCGACTGTTGTTGTTTAACGTGCCGGAAATTGCCTGTATCGGTAAGCAGGTTGCACGAAAAACACGAACAATTAGCACATGGGGGCTGACCGATGTCGACGCTCGATTCAATTGATCGCAAATTGCTGGCGGAATTGCAGGCGGAGGGACGGGTGACGAACGTCGATCTGGCCCGCCGTGTCGGTCTGACTGCGCCGCCTTGCCTCCGTCGTGTCCGCGCGCTGGAAGAAGAGGGCGTTATTCGCGGCTATCACGCCGATCTGAACGCCTCGAAGCTGGGCTTCGCGATTACGGTGTTCGCGATGGTGTCGCTGCGAAGCCAGGCCGAAGAAGATCTCCGCGCTTTTGAAGAGCATATCAACCTGCTGCCCGAAGTGCGCGAGTGCCACATGCTCAATGGCGAAATCGACTTCATCCTGAAGATCGTCAGCCGCGACCTTCAAAGCTTCCAGGAATTTCTCACCAGCAAGCTCACACCCGCGCCAAATGTGGCGAGCGTAAAAACCTCGCTGACGATCCGCACCGCCAAACATGAACCGGGCGTGCCGCTGGGATGAGTGCGAAAAGGCTCGAGGGCCACTGTCTTTGTGGATCGGTGCAGATCAAGCTTGCCGACGCCAAACGACATGTCGAGTTCTGCCACGGCAATATGTTGGCGGCGCTGGACCGGTTCGTATTTTCCGGTCTTGGAAAGCGTGTCGTTTGAAGTTTCTGGTGAGGATAATATCACAAACTATCGTTCGAGCGATTGGGCGGAGCGGGTATTTTGCAAGAAATGCGGAAGCAGCCTGTGGTATGCATTCCTTCCGACCGGCAATCGCAGCTTTCTGGCAGGACTGTTCGATGGAGCTAGTGAGCTTCCCATGGGTCGAGAATTTTTGTCGACGAACAAGCAGCATGGGCGGAACCTCCGGGTGACCACCCTCGGCTGACAGGTGAAAATGCAATAGCAAAAGCAAAATCGGCGGGATTTAGCTTCGACCAAGCCGGTCCGGATCCCGGCTAGTGCCAGGGATGGTCCATTTATTCTCTTCCAACGGGCAATTTGAACCGTTCATCGCAATTAGAACTCGAATTAACGCGAGTCTCAACGCGGCGTGGAACCCTTAACCAAGACACTAGGTTTGGCAATTCAGTGGGGCGGCGTGTGGCACATGTTGTGCAACATGCGTTTCGAAATAGGGGATGAATTAAGAATGCCTCGGCGGGTCAAAGCATGTTTCTGCCGGGACTGGAGGAGTACAGTTATGAATACGATGTCTAATATGCGTGCAGGTATTGCCCTGTTCGCTTTGCTTGCTGTTCCCGCGACGGGCAGCGTCATGGCGCAGGAACTTGAGCCGGCTGCCGCATCTGACAACATCAACGTGTATGGCAACCTGCCCAGCGACCTTTCGGGCCTGCCTGCCGGACCGACGTTTGAAGGCTTCATCTCCTCGCGCACAGGCAACGAGATCGAAGTTACGGGTGCCAATGGTGCGGTGACGACTTTCGTTGTTGGGCCGATCACCGATATCAAGGCGCGCGGCGGCTTCCTTGGATTGGGTCGTACAGAGTTGACTACCGCATCGCTTTACAACGGGCTTCCTGTAGAAGTTGAGACGGTGCAGTGGGAAGGCGGTCTGCTTGCCAGTGAGATCCGCTTCTCTTCCGAAGATTTCGAAACCGCTCAGATGGTTCGCAATGGTACCGAACAGCGCTTTGCCAGCAATGAAATGGCGATCGAAGAAAATGCCGCCGCAGCGGAAGCGCTGCGTGGCCGTGTTGCGAATATCGACCAGTACAATGTGATGGGCGTCACCAATGTCTATTTTGACACTGGTCGCCACAACATCTCTCCGATTGCGCAGCAAGAACTCTGTGAGTTTGCTACTGACGCTGCGGCGACTGACGGCGCACAGCTGATCGTTGTTGGCTACACCGACAACGTCGGTAACCAGGAATTCAACCAGCGTCTGAGCGAGCGTCGGGCGGAAGGCGTGGTGAACTATCTGCAGCAGGAATGCGGTTGGGCGCCTTGGCGTATGATGACGCCGACGGGTATGGCCGAAGCTGATCCGGCTGCCGACAACACCACCGAGGCCGGCCGCGCGCAGAACCGCCGCGTTTCGGTAAACATGCTCGTGAGCAAGGCTCTCGACGAAGGCATGGGCGGCTAAGTTCGCGCAACCTTGTCGGTTGAGTAACGACGGGGCGAGCCGAGAGGTTCGCCCCGTTTTCTATTCGCCAGCCAGATCGCGCTCGATATGATCGAGGAATACCTCGATCGTCTCGGTGACGAGGATTTCGGGCTGGCTTACTCGCCCTCAGCCTCGCGCTTCTTGAGCCATTCTTCCAGCCATTTGATCGTGTAATCGCCGCTGATCACGTCGGGTTGACGGATCAGTTCCTGGTGGAGCGGGACGGAATGTTTCACGCCCTCTATCACCATTTCCTCCAGCGCGCGGCGCAAGCGCATCAGGCAGCCTTCGCGGTTTCGCCCATATACTATCAGCTTGGCGATCATGGAGTCGTAATAGGGCGGGATCGAATAGCCGGCATACAGTCCGCTATCCACGCGCACATGCATGCCGCCAGCGGGATGGTAATAGGTGATCTTGCCGGGGCTCGGCGAAAAGGTGAACGGGTCTTCCGCGTTGATCCGGCATTCGATTGCATGGCCGGTGAAGCGCAGGTCTTCCTGCGCCACAGAGAGCGCCTTGCCATCGGCAATGCGTATTTGCTCGCGCACCAAGTCGACGCCGGTGATCGCTTCGGTCACGGGGTGTTCGACTTGCAGGCGTGTGTTCATTTCGATGAAGTAAAACTCGCCATTTTCCCACAGGAATTCGATCGTGCCCGCGCCGCGATAGCCCATGTCAGCCATCGCCTTGGACACGATACCACCCATCCGCTCCCGCTCTTCGGCGTTAATAACGGGGGAGGGGGCTTCCTCGAAAACCTTCTGGTGGCGACGCTGGAGCGAGCAATCGCGCTCACCCAGATGGATAGCGTTGCCGTTGCCGTCACCGAAAACCTGGAACTCGATATGGCGCGGATTGCCGAGATACTTTTCGAGATACATGGTGTCGTCACCGAACGCGGCCTTCGCCTCGCTCATGGCGCGCTTCACCAGCGGCTCCATAGAGTCCGCATCGGGGATAACCTGCATCCCGCGGCCACCGCCACCGGCTGCGGCCTTGGCTATGACAGGATAGCCGATATCGTCTGCGACGCGGCGCATCTCGTCGAAGTCGGAAATCGCCCCGTCCGATCCGGGGACGAGTGGTAGGCCCAGCGCACCGGCGGTTTGTTTGGCAGCTACCTTGTCGCCCATTGTGCGGATATGTTCGGGTTTGGGGCCAATCCACTTGATGTCATGCGCTTCAACCACTTCGGCGAAATGCGCGTTTTCGGACAGGAAACCGTAGCCCGGGTGGATCGCATCGGCATCGCTGATCTCTGCAGCCGAGATGATCGCCGCGATGTTAAGATAGCTCTCGCTTGCAGCGGGAGGGCCAATGCAGATGGCGTGATCTGCCAGCCGCACATGCATGGCATCGGCATCGGCGGTGGAGTGCACCGCCACAGTCTCGATCCCCATCTCATGTGCCGCGCGGTGGATCCGCAGGGCAATTTCCCCGCGATTGGCGATCAGAATACGCGAAATTCCCATGCGGTCAGAAGCCCCCTCAGGCGATGACGACGAGCGGCTGGTCGAACTCGACCGGAGAACCGTTCTCGACCAGCAATTGCTGGACCTTGCCATCTGCCGGAGCCGTGATCGGGTTCATCACTTTCATCGCTTCTACGATAAGTAGCGTATCGCCCTTCTTTACGCTGTCACCGACAGACACGAAATTGGGTGCGTCCGGTTCAGGTGCGAGATAGGCGGTGCCCACCATCGGGGATTTTACAGCATTGGCGACATCGTCGCTGCTGCTGGACTCTCCGGGTGCATCGGATGACGACGGCGTTGCAGGGATGGCACCTGTCGAGGAAGGAACCGGTGCGGTCGCAGGGGCGGCCGCAACAGGTGCCGGAGCCGCCGCAGCGGTAATATTACGCGCCACACGGATGCGCTTATTGCCTTCTTCCAGCTCGATTTCGGTGAGACCGGTTTCGGCCAACATCTCGGCCAGCTCGCGAACCAGGCTCGGATCGACAGTCATGCCGCTTTTGCTAGCGGCGCTTCCCTTTTTAACGGGCATGCAATCCCCAATGCATTGTGAATGTGAATGGCGGGGGGCTAGACCTGCTTTAAGGCCAAAGCAAGGCTTTGCGCGGGTTTTGGCCTCCGCGGCCCTACAGTTTGGCGGCGGCGTCAAGCGCCATTTCGTATCCGTAGGCGCCAAAGCCTGAAATTGAGCCGACAGCCCCCATCGCGACATAGCTCTTGTGGCGATAGGCCTCGCGCGCGGCGGGATTGGAGATGTGCACTTCGATCACTGGCGTGCGGATCGCGCGGATCGCATCGTACAGCGCCAGGCTGGTATGGGTAAGTGCGCCGGCGTTCAGGATGATGGCCTTGGCACCATCCGCCTGCGCCTCGTGCAGCCAGTCGCACAGATGGCCTTCGTGGTTGGACTGACGCATCTCGACCTCGAGGCCGAGCGCCTTGGCCTTTTCCTCGCAGCGCGTTGCCAGATCGTCGAGCGTGTCCGCTCCGTAGACTTCGGGCTCACGTACGCCGAGCAAGTTGAGATTCGGGCCGTTCAGGATGAATACGGTGTCTGTCATGCGAGTGCCCTTAGCCGCTGATGGGGCCAGAGGCCAAGGGCAAACGCATGCTTTTTGACGGCATCGTCTCCAACAAGGGTTTGACAGTGTCCTGGCGATTATTTCTCCGCGCCCTTCACCTTCCCCCACTGGCGCGCCGCCGTGTAGCCGAGGTAGCCAGTGCCGAATAGCGCGTAGAGAGGTTCGGGAAGCCCGGCGAGATAGGCATTCATGCCCGCGCCAATATCGCTAGCGACGCGTGGATTGAACGCGGCAAGCACGCCCATCGGCAGCGCGAACAGGATTATCGTGTACATGACGTAAAGAAAACTCGGCCGCGCGCGGCTGGTCCAGGGATCGCGGCTGTTCGCTTCCGCTACAATGGCCGAAAGCCGCGCCTCGATCTGCTGCATATCCTGCGTGCCTTCGAGCTTGATGAGCTCCAATTTCGCACGATCGCGCGCTTCCTTGTCGGGGATGACCTTGTCGATGATCGAGACGATCGGACCAATCAGGGATTCGAGAATTGCCATGGGGCAGTGCTCCTTTGCGGTTGGATTCGCAAACGGAACTGGCGGAGGGGCAGGTCTGTAGGAAAGGGGCTGTCGCCGAAACGGCGGCCCGAGCACCGTATTCTGTCTGCCTGCTGATGCTCCAAAAATCCACTGGTCGGGAAGACAGGATTCGAACCTGCGACCCCCACACCCCCAGTGTGATGCGCTACCAGGCTGCGCTACTTCCCGAGACCAGTGGAAGCGCGCCTATAGAAAGGGTGGCACTTGATGGCAAGCGCCTCTGTTCACACGGCAGGGCTTGTTAATTCCCGTCCAATTGCCACCTATCCGCAATGCTGCTAGGCGCAGCGCCCATATGTCGGGGAGGAGGCTGATCAGGGGCGGTTCACACCGCGTCTGCTTGGGCGCATTTCCCGACACATAGGTTTCTCTTTCAACGCTCCTGAATGGAACGAACACATGCTTGATATTCTCGCAGCCGCTGGTGCACAGGCTGCCCCTCCGGGATGGGTCCAGTTTCTGCCTATCGTGGGTATGATCCTGATCTTCTGGTTCCTGCTTTTCCGCCCGCAGATGAAGCGGCACAAGGAACACCAGACCAAGATCGCCGGAATCAAGAAGAACGACAAGGTTGTCACGGCTGGCGGCATCGTCGGCAAGGTGACCAAGGTCGATGACGAATATGCCGAAGTCGAGATTGCCCAAGGCACGCGGATCAAGGTCGTCAAAGGCACGATCGGCGATATCCTGCAGCCCGGCGGCAAACCGGCCAACGACTAACAGACAAAGGCTCGCAGGCACTTCCCCATGCTCGAATTTCCCCTTTGGAAGCGCATCTCTCTCTGGGCCGTAACGCTGCTGCTGGCAGTATTTGCGCTGCCCTCGATTGCCTCGCTTTCGGGCGTTGCGATGCCCGATTTCCTCGAAGACTCGCCAGAGATCAATCTCGGCCTCGACCTTGCCGGTGGCAGCCACATCCTGCTGGAAGCCGATCCTGCACAGGTGGCCGAACAACGGCTGGAAACGATGGAAGAGTCGGTCATCCAGATCATGGCCGATGCCGAGCCGCGCATCGAAATTGGCGAGCTGACGACGCTCGACAACCGTGTATCTTTCATGTTGCAGGACCCGGCCGATATCGACCGGGCGCGCGAGGAATTGCGCGATGTCATCAACGGCACCGGCGTTGTCGCGGAATGGGACCTGGAAGTGCTCGATGGCAACCGCATGGTGCTGACGCAGACCGAGCAGGGGCTTGAGGCTGCAGTCGATAATGCGATGGAAAGCGCCACCGAAGTTGTGCGCCGCCGTATCGACGCGCTGGGCACGCGTGAGCCGACGATCATCCGCCAGGGTGACAGCCGCATTGTTGTGCAGGTGCCGGGCCTCGAAGATCCGCAGGCTTTGAAGGACTTGCTGGGCCAGACCGCCAATCTCGAATTCAAACTGGTGCATCCGGCACGCCAGAACGAAATGACAGAAGAGGCGGCTCGCGCCGATCCGATTCCGGGCACCGAGATCGTGCCTTATGCAGAGGATGCGGGCCTGCCCGGCATGGTCATGGTGGTCAACCGCCTTGGCGGTATTCGCGGAGATTCGCTTACCGGCGCCCAGCAGAGTTTTGATCCGCAGACGAACGTGCCGGTGGTTACGATCCAGTTCGACCCTTCCGGCGGCGCGATTTTCGCCCGCCTTTCGACCGAGAACGTCAACCGACGATTTGCCATCATCCTGGATGATGAGGTGATTTCAGCGCCCAACTTCAACGAGCCCATCCTCGGCGGTTCGGCGCAGATCTCGGGTAACTTTACGGTTGATAGTGCGAATGCTCTGGCCATCCAGCTGCGCTCGGGTGCGCTTCCGGTCGATTTGATGGTGATCGAGGAACGCACGGTCGGCCCCGACCTTGGTCGAGACTCCATCATCAAGGGCGGGATTGCCATGGCAATCGGCTCGCTGCTGGTCGTCCTGCTGATGATGGCGAGCTATGGCCGCTTTGGCGTCTACTCGACTGTCGCGCTGGTGCTGAACGTTCTGATGATCCTTGGGATCATGGCCGTTATGAATACCACGCTCACGCTGCCGGGTATTGCGGGCTTCGTGCTGACAATCGGCGCGGCGGTAGACGCCAACGTGCTGATCAACGAACGTATCCGTGAAGAACGCAGACGAGGGCGGCGCGTCGTCTCCGCCGTGGAAACGGGCTACAAAGAAGCCAGCCGCGCGATTTACGATGCCAATATCACCAACTTCATTGCAGGTGCACTGCTGTTCCTGTTCGGGTCCGGTCCGATACGCGGCTTTGCCGTGGTTCTGATCATTGGCCTGTTCACCAGCGTGTTTACCGCAGTGACGCTCACCCGCATGTGGGTCGCCGGATGGCTGAAAGCCAAACGCCCGACCGGCATCACGATTTAAGCGGGAGGCAGGAACCATGAAACTTCTCAAGCTAGTCCCTGAAAACACCAACATCAGCTTCCTGAAATGGCGCTTGCCGTTCTACGTGGTCAGCTGCCTGCTGATAGCAGCGAGTTGGGCACTGGTGGTGACCAAGGGCCTCAATTACGGCGTCGACTTTGCCGGCGGCCAAGAGATTACCGGCACCTTCGAGCAAGAAACCGAAGCGCCGGTGGCGGAACTGCGCGAAACGCTTTCCACACTCGATTATGGCGAGCCGGTGATCCAGCGCTTTGGCGAGGCCAACCAGGTTTCCATCCGTGTGCGTCTGCCCGAAAATGCAGAGGGTGATCCGGCAGCGGCCAACCGCATCGCAACAGAGATTATCTCGACCGTTACGGCGGCGCATGAAGACTTCCGCGTGGACAGCAACAACACGGTGTCGGGCAAGGTCTCGGGCGAATTTCGCGCCACCGCTCTGCAGGCATTGCTATTCGCAATGCTCGCGATCAGCATCTACATCTGGATTCGTTTTGAATGGCAGTTCGGCGTCGGCGCGCTGTTTGCGCTGTTCCATGACGTATCGCTGACGCTGGGCATGTTTGCGTTGTTCCAGCTCGAATTCTCGCTGCAGATCATAGCCGCGATCCTGGCGATCATCGGTTACTCGCTGAACGATACGATCGTTGTCTACGACCGTATTCGAGAGAACCTGAAGAAGTTTCGCAAGATGCCTCTGCCCGAACTGCTCGACCTGTCGGTGAACGAAACGCTGGCCCGTACGGTGATGACCAGCCTGACGCTGCTCGTCGCATTGCTGCCGCTGCTGTTCTTCGGTCCCGCGAGCCTGTTCGGTTTGGTCGCCGCGATTGTGCTCGGTATCTTCGTGGGTACTTACAGCTCGGTCTACATGGCCGCACCGATCCTGGTATGGTTGGGCGTAACCTCTGACAGCTTCGTGCCTGAGGAAACGATTGCCGACCGCCAGGAAAAGAAGGCCCGCGGCGAGATCTAGCCGATCAATCCGGAGTAGTATGCGGCCAAGTCCGCCGCATTGGCTTCCCAGCTGAAGCGCGCGGCGTTGGTGGCGACTTCTGCTTGTGCATAATTGGCAGCGATAACGTCTTGGATGGCCGCGGCGAACGGCGTTGGATCCATCTCCTGATCGTAGGGAACGAGCCGCCCCGCAGTCTCGGCTTGCACCAACTCGCGAGCGCCACCGACATCTGTGGTTACAACAGGCGTACCGCAGGCCAGCGCTTCGACCCATGCATTTGCCAAGCCTTCGCTTGCCGAATTGAGCGCCATCACATTGCTGGCGGACAGCACGATGGGCAGTTCACGATGATCGAGACCGCCAAGCATGTGCACGCGATTCGCGATTCCCAGCCGCTTCGCCTCCGCAACCAGCATTTCCCGATCTTCACCGCGCCCAACAAGAGCCAATTGGGTATCGGGCATGTTCGCGATCATATTGACCAGCAGCACCTGCCCCTTGCGCGGGATCAGCGCGCCGACGGAGCTGATAAGCGTCTCTTCCGGCCGGAGAACCATATCGCACTTTTCTGCCAGATGCGTGCGGCATTGCCCCCGATCGAGTGGGCGGAACAGGTCCCGGTTAAGCCCGGTATAGTGGACGGCGATCTTTTCTACCGGCAAACCGATATCGCCCATATCGAGCCGCAGCTTCTCGCTCACCGCCAGCAGACCGCCAGCCGCTTCCGCGGCGTCCACCATAGCGGCGCGGCTATATTCGATTTCACCCCAGTGCGAAATATCCGCGCCACGCGCCTTGATGCTGAAGGGTAATTGCAACGCCTTCGCAAGCTTCGCTACCGCCGGGCCGTCAGGATAGAAGAACTGTGCGTCGAGGAGGTCGAATGGCTTTTCTGCATGCAGGCGCCTTGCCAACGGCAAAACTTTGCGCGCAATCATCGTCGGATTGAAGCGCCCCCCAAATTTGGGAAACAGAGTGAAGCGCGGACGATAGACCTGAACCCCGCCTTCCACGTCATCGATCGCGGCTTTTGCGAGCGGCGCGTAACGACCCGCCGCAACGGGCGGAACACCGATGGGGTTGATTACGGTGACATCCCAACCGTCTTTGGCGGCCAATGCTTCCATTTGCCGCGCGACAAAAGTCCCGAAGCGCGGGGTATGTGCATTGGGAAAAAGAGTGGAGATGGACAGGATGCGAGGCATGCCGGGTTGCCTTAGAGCTTGCGCACCAGCATTTCCGCCACGGCAAGCCAGACGGGGTTGTCGATCACGATCTGGCGTTGGCCAATACCCGGAGGGAGTAGCCCGACAAGGTTGCCCTGCCGGTCGATCAGTCGCCCGAAAGCGAATCGCCCGCCAGAGCGAGGCGCGAGCACATCACGATTGATCAAATTGCTGGCGTCTTCCGGTGCGACTTGCCGCATCCACAACTGGTCGCCGCTGCGATACTCGCCTTGGCCGCTCTCGACTTCAAGGCAGACGAGCGCGTCTCCTTCAAGCAGCTCCGTCGGCAGGATCGCGTCCCGCGGGTAGGCCAGGCTTTCCGCTCCCGCGCCAGTCAGTCGGGCGATGACTTGCGGCTGCTCTTCGTTCTCCGCCTTCACCAGCGTTTCGGGATCGACACCCAGCGCCGCGCCGATGCGGTTCATCCACGCAAGCGACAGATTGCGCATGCCGGTTTCAAGCCGTCCGATCGTTTGCGCGGTGGTTTGTGGGTCGCAGGCGGCAGCGACCTCGGCGAGGGTCATACCCTTTTGCCGGCGGATATCGCGGATACGGTTGATCATGTGGATCACCCCCATATTTAACCGAATTGGTTTTAAAAACAGCTTTCCTACAACCGATTCGATTTTGCAAGGCGCTTTGGCTCGCAAGAAGGGGAAAAGCATGCTGCAACGCAAACTGGTCGAACGCGAACTCACATCCGAAGGCCCGCGCCGCAAGGAAGGTGTACAGCGCCGCCGGCGCAGCGTGACGGTAAACGTGGCGGAAAGTCCGCTCGGCTGGCTCCACGCGCATGGCCATCTTGAAGATCGCCTGTTCGATGCCGGCGAGCGCCTGCGTGCTGATTATGAGCGATCGCAGCTCGGCCCGAATGTCACCATGCGCTGGGACCCTGTTCGTATAAAGAGCACAGGAGAGAGGGGCCTCAATCCGACGGAACACCAGATTGTCGCACGCGACCGTTTCAATGGCGCGCTGCAAGAAGCAGGAAAAGGGTTGGCGGATATTCTTTGGCGTGTCGTCTGTGCTGGCGAGACCTTGCCGGTTGCGGAAAAGGCGCTGGCATGGCCCGCTCGCAGCGGCAAGCTTGTGCTCAGGCTGGCACTGGACCGGGTCGCTGACTTCTACCGGATTGCGTAACGGAAATTAGCCGAACAGGCCGCGCAGCCATTTCCAGAATCGTACAGCCAGTGAGTTTCGTTCTTCGGCCTTTTCGGCTTCCAGTTCTGCTTCACGCAGTAATTTGGCACGCAGTGCGCTTTGCTGCCCTTGCCGTGTTGCCGCAATGGCAGAACGGCGCGAACGCTGGTCACGCATGAAGGCGTAGCCATCGACGTGGTCGTCTTCGGTCAGCGTCACGTTTTCCTGAGGCGTTGGCTCAGCGTTGTCGACCGGTGCGGCCAGTTTCTGCTCATTGTCGAGCTCTTGCTCTGCAACGAATTCGTTTTCAGCAGTAAGGTCATCGCCTTCGCGTCGGCCCTCATAATTTGATGCCTCGTCGGCATGATGGTGTGGACGTACTTGCTGTTCCTCAACTACGGGCGGTATGGGTGACGGCGTCTGTCGCTCGAATTGCGTGTCTACCGCCGTAGCAGCGTCGCGTGTTGCGGGAAGCTCGGGAGGACCGGCACTATCGAAGTGTGCAGGCGGTAATGGTGCGGGGTCATGTGCCACCGTTTCTGCCGGATCCGTAGCAGTCGGCTTGCCTTCAAAAGACTCTTCAGCCGCGGGCGTTTCCTCGGCAGGCGGATCGAGGATCTCGTCGTCACTCCAGTTCTCGTCAACCCAAGCCGGAACCTCGCGTGCTTCGACCTCGTCCCGGTCCAGTTTGAACCAGTCCTTTTTATGGCGTTCGCGAAGTGTTTCGTAGCTTTCGGGCAGCGGTGTAAAATCGTGCTCGTTGGAGGCGGACTTCGCTTCCTGTTCGGCCGTCGCTTGCTGCTCCCTGCGGCGTTGGGCGATGCGATCCTGCAGCGATCCAAGCCGCCCCAGCGGCGCTTCGATGTGATCTTCCGGCATTGGCACCGTGTCTTCCAACGGTGATCCCGCCTCCGCTGGTGCAGCGAAATCATCGCGTGGTTGCTGCTCGATCTCGAGCTGAGCCTTGCTTTCGCGCTTTGGCTCCGGCCCGGAACTCAGCGAAGCGTAATTAGCCGAAGGATTGCTTTCTTCTTCCGGTGCAGGCTCTATAACCGGCGTGAGATCTCCGAGTGCTTCGGCCTCCTGAGAAGATGCGGCCTTTTCAGTTTCATCCTGGGCCAGATCGGGCTGAATCGGCAGGGTCGGGAAAATGCGTTGTTCGAGATCGATGTCATCCTGTTCGAGACCTTCAGGATCGGCAAAGCCGCCATCACCAAAACGGTCCGCTTCCGTCTGCACTTCGCCAAGGCTCTCACCACTTTCATCTAGGATGGGAGCGGACTTGCGACGTGTCAGGCTGAGCACAGCTTCGGCATCGGGCTGGTTTCCATCATCCGCGCTGTCGGCTTCGTCGGACTCGCCCATTTCATCAGGATCGTCGTCTTCCATTGGGGCGAGGCCGAGAATCATGGCAGGCCTGCGGGTGCGTTCCACATTTTCGCCTAAAAGGTCGGCAGAGGCTTCGTGGAACATCGCGTGGGCGGCTTCCAGCTCTTCCGGATCAAGCACTAGGACAGGTTTTTTCTTGAGCTTTTTGGGGCCGCCAAGCGACTCCAGGCTACCATAGGCGGGCCCGTTGGCAGCGTTTTCGTCACGCAAGGCGGAGGATGCAGCAATGCCCATAGCGCTTCTGTCTGCCCTGCTTTGGTGCAAACGCTGTAAGTGAACGTGGTTAACGGTCCGGTAAGACTCTCGCGCGTGTCAGCCCTCGACCTGCTCTGCCAGAACAAGCCAACGTTCTTCAGCCTCGTACTTTTCGTTACGCGCGAGTTCGAGCGACTTGCTAATGCGGGCGAATTTGTCCGGATCTTTGCCGTACAATTCCGGATCGGCGAGCGCGGTTTCGCCTTTGCCGATGAGCACTTCGAGCTCCTCGATGCGCGCCGGAAGCTGCTCGTAATCGCGCTGGTCTTTATAGGAGAGCTTGTCCGATTTGGGCGGAGGAAATGGCGGCGAAGAAGGCTTGGCAGCATCCGTAGTGCCCTTCTCCTTTCTGCCAGGGCGCTTCTTCCGTTTGGCTTCCCAGTCCTCGTAACCGCCCGCAACGATATCGACCGTGCCACAGCCATCGAGGCCGAGAGTTATCGTAACGGTTCGATCAAGAAAGTCCCGGTCGTGGCTGACGATCAATACGGTGCCTTCGTAATCGGCTATCACTTCTTGTAGCAGGTCGAGCGTTTCGAGATCGAGATCGTTGGTCGGTTCGTCCAGCACAAGCAGGTTGGACGTGCGGGCGAATTCGCGGGCCAGCAGGAGTCGACTGCGCTCGCCGCCAGAAAAGGTGCCGATTTTCGCGTCGATCAGGGACGGATCGAACAGGAAGTCCTTGAGATAGGCCTGAACATGCTTGCGATGGCCGCGTACGTCCAGCCAGTCGCCGCCTTCGGCCAGCACCTGACGCACAGTCAGCTCGGGTTGCAGGAGCGCTCGCTGCTGGTCGACCATCACCCCGCTGAGCGTCTTGGCATGGGTTACCGAGCCGCTATCCGGCGCTATTTCCTTGGTGAGCATCTTTAGCAGGGTCGTCTTACCTGCGCCATTGGCGCCAACGATGCCGATCCGGTCTCCCCTCTGTATGCGCAGGGAAAAGGGTGTGATGACCTCGCGGCCGTCATAGGTCTTCGAAATATCTTCCGCGACTATCACGGACTTGCTCTTGAAGTCTTCATCGCTGGCGAGCTTGAGTTTTGCCGTGCCGCCAGGTGTGATCATAGCGGCGCGGGCCGCGCGCATTTCCCAGAGCTTTTCGAGTCGCCCCATATTGCGCTTGCGCCGCGCAGTGACACCGCGTTCCAGCCAATGCGCCTCAATTTTCAGCTTCGCATCCAGTTTTTCGGCAGCGCGCGCTTCCTCGGCATAGACCTGCTCTTCCCATGCCTCATACCCACCGAAGCCGACTTCCCTGCGGCGCATATTGCCGCGATCGAGCCACAGCGTCGCACGCGTAAGGCGCTTCAAGAAGGTCCGGTCGTGGCTGATGACGATGAAGGCGCCCTTGAACCGATCGAGCCAGCTTTCGAGCCAGTCGATAGCGCCAAGGTCGAGGTGGTTGGTCGGCTCGTCGAGCAGCAGCAGGTCCGGCTCCTGCGCCAGGGCGCGGGCAATTGCTGCGCGGCGCATTTCGCCCCCGCTGGCGGTTGCGGCTTCGGTGGTCATGTCGATGCCGAGCTGTCCGGCAATTGATTCGACCGCATGTTCGGCGGGTGCCAGATCGCCCGAAAGGGCAAAATCCATCAGTGTTACATGCCGCGAAAAGTCCGGCTCTTGTTCCAACCATACGATATTCGCATGCGGCTTCACCTTGCGCACGCCGCGATCAGGCTCGATTTCTCCGGTGATGAGCCGCAGGAGTGTCGTCTTGCCGACACCGTTCCGCCCGATCAGAGCCAGCCTGTCCCGCGGGCCAATATGCAGGTCGAGCCCGTCCCCTGCCTGCGGATCGCCAAATAGCCACCGTCCGCCTTGTTGCAGGCCAATGCCTTCGAGCGAGAGGATGGGTGGTTCGGCCATGATTGGCGCGCAGTTAGGGGGGCTTACAAGTCGAAACAAGCCTGAACGGGAATTCTCGGTGCAATTCACACCTTGTTCAACGGACACGGTTTAGGCACACAGCCATTATGACCAAGCTGAGTGCTTTCACCGCTGCGATTTTTGCTGCCCTGATGCTGGTGGCAACGCCTGCCGCTGCACAGTCGTTCGACCGAGAGCGGGGCGATCAGAATTCCGCGCGCGCCGAAATGCAGGCTGGGCGCAATATGCCGATCCGTGAGATCGAGCGCCGCATCATCCCGCAAATGCGTGATGATGACGAGTATATCGGCTTCGAATACGATCCCGTCGCGCAGGCCTACCGGCTCAAATTCATCCGCAACGGCCGGATGATCTGGGTCGATGTCGATGCGCAAACGGCGCGCGTCTTGCGCGTTTCACGCTAGGGCGCGGCCAATCCTCTCCCCACCGGAAACCTGCCGCTCGCTTGACGCGTTCATGTTGTAAGCGCAACATTTCGACGCCACTCTATACAGGGATTTCTTGATGCGCATTCTGATTGTTGAGGACGAGCCCACTCTCGGCCAACAACTCAAATCGACACTGGAACAGAACGGCTATGCCGTCGACCTTTCGACTGACGGGGAGGACGGGCATTTCCTTGGCAGCACAGAGGATTATGACGCAGTAATCCTCGATCTCGGCCTGCCCGAGATCGACGGTTTGACCGTTCTTGGCATGTGGCGCAAGGAAGGGCGCAAGTTCCCTGTCCTGGTGCTGACCGCGCGCGATAGCTGGAGCGACAAGGTTGCCGGCCTCGATGCCGGTGCTGACGATTATCTTGCCAAGCCCTTCCAGACCGAAGAGCTAATTGCCCGCCTGCGAGCGCTCATCCGCCGTGCATCGGGCAATGCTTCGTCCGAGCTTACCGCTGGCGGTGTCCGCCTAGATACGCGCTCTGGCCGCGTTACGCTGGATGGCGAGCCGGTCAAGCTGACCGCGCAGGAATACAAGCTGCTGAGCTATCTGATGCATCACAAGGGCAAGGTCGTCAGTCGCACGGAGCTTATCGAACATATTTACGACCAGGATTTCGACCGCGACAGCAACACCATCGAAGTCTTCGTTACCCGCATCCGCAAGAAACTCGGCGCAGACGTCATAACCACCATCCGTGGCCTCGGTTACAGCCTCGACGACCCCGCAGACGCTCCCCGCGAATAGCGGCGAGCCGGACAACGGCGAAGTCTCTCCACAAGAGAAGGAAACGGCTCAAGGCGAGGCGGCGGGGGATGCTGTCGACGAATGGGATGACGGAGATGGCGTAAGCCACACAGGCAGCCTTTCCCGGCGCATGATGGTGATCGCAGCGGGCTGGATCCTGATCCTGCTGACCGTCGGCGGAGTGGCGCTCGATCGCGTACTTACCAATCAGCTTGAACAGGAATTCGACAACCGGCTGCTGATCCCGCTCAACTCAATGCTGCGCTCTGCGGAGGTCGATGATGTATGGGGCGTGCGGTTCAATTCGATCCTCGGGGACCAGAATTATCTCGAACCGGGTAGCGGCTCTTATTGGCAGATTAGCGGGGAGGGCTACGAACCATACCCTTCGCGCAGCCTGTGGGACGATCGACTGGTTGTGCGTGATGAAGTTGCGCTGGAGCCGATCTTTTATGATTCCGTGCAGTTCCGTGAGGAGACGCTCAGGATAGCGCAGCGCACGGTGCAATTGCCCGGTTCAGACGTCAACTGGCAGTTCGTCGTCGCGCAGAACCGCGAAGAGATCGACAACCAAATCGCGCGGGTGCGCTCCACACTCATATGGTCATTTGCCATACTCGGTATCGGCCTGTTCCTGATGGCGATGGCTCAGACCTGGTATGGGCTGGGCCCCCTGCGCCGGGTGCGCCAGGCAATTGCACGTATCCGCTCCACCGGTAGCAACCGCGTCACCGAACCTCTTCCGCTTGAAGTGCAGCCGATGGTGAGCGAACTCAACGCGCTGCTCGCGCATTCGGAAAAGCAGGCGGAAGAAGCGCGCACCCATGCGGGCAATCTCGCACATGCACTCAAGACTCCGCTCACCGTGCTCAACAATGCGGCGCATGCGCAATCTCCCGATTTGGACGAGACGGTGCTGCGCGAAGCAAATGCGATGCAGCGGCATGTCGACCATCACCTCGCACGTGCCCGCGCCGTCGGTCGCCGTGCCACGGGCCTTTCGCGTGCCAATGCAATGGAGAGCGCGCTGGGCGTAGAACGCGCAGTTTCACGCCTTTACCAGCATGTCCGCTTCGACATTGACGGCAAGGCCGCCGATGTTGCGATGGAGCGACAGGATCTGGACGAATTGTTGGGCAATCTGATTGAGAATGCTGCGAAGTATGGCGGTGGCAGTGTATTCATCACTATCGATGCGGAGCCAGATGCGAAGAATTGCGTGATCTGGATCGAAGATGATGGGCGCGGCATTCCCGAAAAGGAGCGCGACGCTATCTTCGGCAGAGGCGCCCGACTGGATATGAGCAAGCCCGGGACTGGCCTTGGCTTGGCCATCGTGCGCGATGTGGCGCAGATATATGACGGCACTGTTTCGCTCCACGAGAGCGAGGACATGGGCGGCTTGCTGGTGAGGCTGATACTGCCGCGTGCGGGCTAGGGTCTGGCGCTTTCCAACCTTTCTACTTCACAACGGCGCCATTCAGGATCCGTCCACGGCCCGTCGCATATATCGCACGCATTGAAGGATCTCGTGGGAGAATGCTTATGTCCCCCCGCATCTTAGGGGCAATCGCGGTTGCGACCGCATCCTTGGGCCTTGGGGCCTGTTCGACCTATTATGACGACTATGGTTACGGCCATTCGGGCGTATCTGTCGGCGTGAGCTATGGCAGCAGCCCGTATTATGGATGGTACGACGACTATTTCTACCCCGGTATCGGGTATTACGTGTATGATCGCTGGGGCCGCGAATATCGCTGGTCGCCCCGCCATCGCGACTACTGGTACAGTCGCCGCCACGGGCATCGTGATTTCCGCGCGCATTGGGGCAATTACGGCTACGCAATTCCGCATCGCTATCGTGATCAGCGCCGCTACGACAATCGCGACCAACGCCGCTATCGCGACCGCGACGATCGCCGTTATCGTGGAGATCGCAGGCGAGATCGGTACGACCGAGATGACCGCCAGCGTGACCGCGCAGATCGGGATCTGGCCCGTGATGTAGCACGCGATATCAGGCGTGACGTGGACGGTGATAGTCGCAGAGGAGATCGCCGTGATGACCCTCGCGCCGACCGGAACGAACGGCGTGAAGACCGTCAGGCTGACCGAGGCGACCGCCGTGACGACCGCGGGGTTGAACGACCTCGCCGGCAACCAGAGCGGACAAATAACAGCCGCAGGCCATCTCGTGGCGAGGGCCGCCGTGCACGTGAGCCCGAACGCTCGTCGCCAAGGCGCGAACGCAGCAACCGTCGCAGCAGCGACAGCTCGCGGCCGGAACGGCAACCAGATTGATCAGAGCTAAACGCGGGGGTGGAGAAGCGCGGGGAGACCTAGTTTCCCTGCGCTTTTCTGTGGTGCCGGATCACTTCGTCGATGATAAACCGCAGCAGCTTTTCGCTAAATTCCGGGTCCAGATCCGCCTCCACCGCTAGCGCGCGAAGCCGGGCGATCTGTTTGGCTTCCCGATCGGGATCGGCTGCGGGAAGTGCGCTTTTCGCCTTATATTCGCCCACTGCCTGGGTAATGCGAAAACGCTCCGCCAGAATGTGGATCAGCGCCGCATCGATATTGTCGATACTGCGGCGGAAGCCGGCCAGTACAGGGTCAACACGGACAGGGTCGGTAGGCGGCTCTGTCATTGTTCCTCAACGCTTTCTCTGATCTAGGGCCCCAGCGGATTGCCAGCTGCCTACGGACAATGCGGCAGAAATGCTGGCTTGCCAACCGTTGTTGCACTCTTCATGGAGACGCCATGAGCGACAACGTCGTCCCCATCAAGCGCGCTAATGGCGAAGAACGGCCCACGCTGGGCCCCATCCTGTCGCTGACGGCGACACCTATGAACGCGGTCAATTCGATCATCCTGGACCGAATGCAGAGCGAAATTCCGTTGATCCCGGCGCTGGCCGGGCACCTGATCGCGGGCGGCGGCAAGCGCATGCGCCCGATGCTGACGCTCGCGGGGGCACAGGTCGTCGGATACCAGGGGACGCGCCATCACAAACTCGCCGCCGCAGTCGAGTTCATCCACACCGCCACGCTGCTGCATGACGATGTTGTGGACGGCAGCGAAATGCGTCGCGGCAAGGAAGCGGCCAACATCGTTTATGGCAACCCTGCCACCGTTCTGGTTGGCGATTTCCTGTTCAGCCGGGCGTTCGAGTTGATGGTGGAAGACGGCAGCCTGAAGGTTCTCAAAATCCTCTCGGGCGCCAGCGCCATAATCGCGCAGGGTGAGGTCGACCAGCTGGTTGCCCAACGCAAGATCGAAACGTCCGAAGAGCGGTATTTACACATTATCGGCGCCAAGACCGCTGCATTGTTCGCCGCTGCCAGCCGCATTTCGGCAGTCGTTGCCGAATGCAGTGAGGACGAAGAAATGGCGCTCGACGCCTATGGCCGCAACCTCGGTATCGCATTCCAGCTCGTGGATGATGCTATTGATTACGATTCCGACGCAGAGGAAATGGGCAAATCGCGCGGCGACGATTTTCGCGAAGGCAAGATGACCCTGCCGGTAATCCTCGCCTATCAGCGCGGAGAGGCGGAGGAGCGCCGTTTCTGGCAGGACGCCATTGCGGGTTTTGCAGTGGAGGACGAAGACCTCGCCCATGCTGTCGAACTGATCCGCAAGCATGATTGCGTTTCCGCCACTCGCGAACGCGCCCGCCATTTCGCCCAGCGCGCCTGTGATGCGCTCCATATCTTCCCCGATTCCGCCGCCCGTCGCGCGATGGTCGAAGCCGCGCAATTCGCGGTGAGCCGGGGGTATTGAGGCATTCCCAACCAAAAAAATCCGTTCACCCTGAGCTTGTCTAAGGGTTGCCCTTTCTCTTAGCGTAGAGCTGAAAAGGAAAAGCGATGCTTCGACAAGCTCAGCGTGAGCGCAGTTAGGGTTGGACGAGTCGCTCCCCATCCATGCCGTCCTGCCAGCGTTGCTGGCTGCCTTGCGTGCGAAATCCAGCGCCGTGCTTGTTGCCCCACCAGGCGCAGGCAAGACCACCGCTGTCGCTCCGGCGCTGCTCGACGAGGCGTGGTGCACTGGCAAAATCATTATCACCTCGCCTCGCCGTGTCGCGGCGCGGGCGGCGGCGGAGCGGATGGCGCAATTGCTCGGTGAAGCGGTGGGTGAGCGGGTCGGTTACATGACGAGGCTCGATAGCAAGACAAGTACAGCCACCCGTATACTGGTCGTTACAGAAGCGATCCTGGTCAACCGACTGCTCGAAGACCAGGAATTGGAAGGCGTGTCCGTCCTGTTGTTCGATGAGGCGCACGAACGTTCGCTCGATAGCGACCTCGGGCTCGCGCTCGCGCTGGAAACGCGGGGCGTGCTGCGCGATGACCTGCGCATCTGCGTGATGTCTGCCACCATCGATGGCGCGCGCTTTGCCCGGCTGTTAGGCGAAGAGACCACCGTGATCGAGAGCGAAGGCAAGGCCTGGCCCCTCACAATCAAATGGCTCGGTGCCTCGCCGGAAAAGCGGCTGGACGAGGCTATGACCTCTGCAATCTTGACAGCATGGCGCGAGGAAGATGGCGATATTCTCGCTTTTCTGCCGGGCGTTGGAGAGATCGTGCGGGTGCAGGAGCGCCTCCGCGACAAGCTTCCCAACACGTGTGTCCTACCATTGCACGGTCAAGTGCAACCTACCGACCAACGCGCCGTCATCCGCCGTGACCCTGACGGGAACAGGCGCATTGTCCTCGCCACCAGCATAGCCGAAACCTCGCTGACGCTGGAGGGTGTTTCCGTCGTGGTCGATAGCGGCCTCGCCCGGCGCGCCGAGTTCGATCGGGCAGCGGGCACCACGCATCTCGTCACGGTCCGTGCCAGCCAAGCGGCGGCGGCCCAGCGCTCAGGTCGCGCGGCCCGGCAAGGCCCCGGTGTCGCCTATCGCCTGTGGGAAGAGGACGGCCATGCGGGGCGGCCCGTATTCGATACGCCGGAAATGCTCAGCGCCGATCTCGCGCCGTTGGTGTTGGGGCTGGCGAAATGGGGCGTGGCCGACCCCACCGGCTTGCAATGGCTCGACGCCCCGCCAGATGCGTCGCTTGCCAGCGCGCATTCGCGATTAGAGAAGCTCGGCGCACTTGATGCGGAGGGGCGGATCACGCAGCATGGCAACCGGATTGCCAGCCTGCCGATGGAGCCCTGGCAGGCGGCAATGCTTTTGGCAGGCGTCGAAAATGGCGAAGCTCTGTTGGCTGCAAAACTGGCTGTGCTGGTCCAGGAACGTGGTCTTGGTGGACGGACTGAAGACTTGGAAGCGCGATTGGCGCGTTGGGACAGTGATCGTTCCGCACGAGCCAAAGGCGCATTTCGGCTGGCAGAGGGCTGGGCAAAGAAGGCCACTTCCATTCGTCCTGCGACAAGTTCCGGACGAACGCAGTTGAGGGCGGGGATGCTCTTGGCAGTTGGCCGACCTGAAATGGTGGCTAAACGCCGCGATCCATCGGGCGAGAACTGGGCTTCGGCCGGAGGTCGCGGCTTCGCGCTCGATCCGGCATCACCGCTCGCGCGGGCCGAATGGCTGATCATTGCCGATGCGCAGGGTCAGGCGAAAGGCGCGCGGATCACTGCTGCGGCCGAGATCACCATGCAGGAGATTGAGCAGCATCTCGGGCACATGATCGAAAGCTGTACTGTGGCGCGATGGAACCAGGCCGAGGGCCGGGTTGAAGCAAGGCGCGAGCGGCGGCTGGGCGCTATCATTCTTGCCAGCGGTTCCGACCCCGACCCTGATCCCGATGCTTTGCTCTCCCTTTTGATGGAGAAGGCACTGTCACAGCTAGATGCGCTGATGCCGGAAGCTCTGCTTGGCAGGGCGCGTTTTGCCGGCGTCGAAACGCTTTCCGCCATGGCACTGACGCAGCGAGCGGATGAATGGTTGGCGCCGCTCCTGTCGGGTCGACGCGACCTCAAGCTCGCAAAAAGTCGGGTGGCCGAAGCCGCGCTCGGCCTGTTGAGCTGGGACGAACGCCAGCAGCTCGACAAACGCGCACCGCGCCATTTCACCAGCCCGGCTGGCACCACACACTCCATCGATTATGCAGGCGAACATGCCCCCAGCGCAGAAGTTCGCGTGCAAGCGCTGTTCGGGCTCGACCGGCATCCGAGGATAGGCGATACGCCATTGCTCATCCACCTCACCAGCCCCGCCGGACGCCCGATCCAGGCCACACGCGACCTGCCCGGTTTCTGGCGAGGGAGTTGGGCGGATGTGTGCAAGGATATGAAAGGTCGCTACCCCAAGCATCGCTGGCCGGAAGAGCCATGGGTCGAAAAGCCGAGCCTGAAGACCAAAAACGCCTTCAAAAACACGGGCAGGTGAATTAAGAGAACGCCATGGCAGAAGCACGTATCTACAAGCGCCCGCAAAGCGCAATGCAGTCCGGCAAGGCGCTCACCGATCAGTGGGTGCTCGATTTCGTTCCGGCAGAAGCGAAGAGACCCGATCCGCTGATGGGATGGGCGGGCAGCGGCGATACGCGCCAGCAAGTACAGCTTAAATTCCCGAGTTGCGAGGCCGCGCGGGCCTATGCCGAAAAATACGGCATCAGCGCGCGCGTCCACACAGTTCCGGCGAAAAAGCTCAAGATCCAGGCCTACGCCGATAATTTTCGTTAATTCGTTCTTCTAGCCTGCTTCCGCGAGGTTCTCCTTGCTATATGCCCGGGTAGGTTGCGGCTGCATCCCAATCGACTTGAAATCATGTCAATACGCCGCCATATGCGCTGCGGGAGTCGGGTGGACGTTCGCGTTTGCTCACCGGGTCAGGTCCGGAAGGAAGCAGCCCAGGTAAATGGCAGCGGGTCGCTCGGCTCCTTTTTCCCACATCGGTAACTGCGCAAGCGCGATGACATTCGCTCGGCGAACGCCTAGTCTCGCTCGTATGAGTGATTCCCCGGAGAATTCCGACGCGCCACCTTGGAGTGACGGCAAGCCCGAAGAAGTGGAAGACGCGCAGCCGTCCGCCGCCGAGCTGGAAGCGGCCGGGCAGAATTCGATGTTTGGTGAAACGCCGGCAGCGACCACGCCCGAACCCACGGTGGTGGAGAGTGCGCCGCCAGCTCCGGCGCCCGAACCCGCCGCCGCGCCTGCGGCGGATCCTGCACAGCCGTATCGCGTGCTCGCGCGCAAATACCGTCCGCAAACTTTCAGCGAACTGATTGGGCAGGAGCCGATGGTGCGCACGCTGGCGAATGCTATCGAGCGCGACCGGTTGGCGCATGCCTTCCTGATGACGGGTGTGCGCGGTGTCGGGAAAACCTCTACTGCGCGTCTGATTGCCAAGTCGCTAAACTGCGTCGGACCGGATGGGCAGGGGGGGGCGACTATCGATCCTTGTGGCAAATGCGAACCATGCAAGGCTATCGCAGAGGGGCGCCATATCGATGTGATCGAGATGGATGCCGCCTCCCACACCGGTGTCGATGATGTGCGCGAGATAATCGAGGCGGTGCGTTATGCTGCTGTTTCGGCGCGCTACAAGATCTACATTATCGACGAAGTCCACATGTTGTCGCGTAATGCTTTCAATGCTTTGCTCAAGACACTTGAGGAACCGCCCGCGCATGTGAAGTTCCTCTTTGCCACCACCGAGGTAGAGAAGCTTCCGGTTACCGTCCTCAGCCGGACGCAGCGTTTCGACTTGCGGCGCATCCCGGCAGAGTTGTTGCACCAGCACTATGCCAATGTCTGCAAGCAGGAAGGTGTCGAGGCGGAAGACGAGGCACTGGCTATCATCGCGGCTGCGGCCGAGGGTTCGGCGCGAGACGGCCTGTCGATCCTAGACCAGGCAATCGCGCACGCCGATATGGCCGCCGATCACAGCAAACCGCATGTCACCGTGTCTATGGTACATGATATGCTTGGCCTAGCCGATAAGAGTGCGCAGAGGCGGCTTTTTCAGTACGTCCTGGAGGGTGAGCCGCAGAAGCTGCTCGATGCGATTGCCGAGCAATATGCTCTCGGCATCGAACCGCTTTCGCTCGTGCGCGCATTGATGGAATTCACCCATCGCGTGACCATCGGCCAGATTGGCGAGCCCGATGCGCCGACCGAGGAAGAGCGTGCAGCCATTGCCGAGTGGTCACAGCGACTTTCTGCCGGGCAAGTCCATCGCCTTTGGCAATTGCTACTGAAAGGCCATGACGAAGTGCGAACCGCGCCCGATCCACTGGTCGCAGCGCAAATGGCGTTGCTGCGTGTAATGCACGCTGCAGATTTGCCTGACCCAGGCAAGCTGGCAAAGCAGTTGAAGGATTTTACGCTGACAGGTGCCGTGCCCGGATCTTCCGGAGGTGCTCCCGCAGGCGGCGGCAACCCGGCGGCGCATTGGCGTGATATCGTCGATCAGGTCGATCATTCGCACTTGCCAAACGCCATGTCTCTGGCGACCAAACTGCGCATGCAGGTCCGAGTTGTTTCGCTCGCACCCGGCAGGCTTGAATACACCCAGCCCAAGGATTTTGACGAGGATCTTGCACCCGAATTGCGACAGGCCTTTCAGCAGGTGTTCGGTACCAAATGGGAAATCGTACGGGTCGCGGGTGAGGGCACACCTACTCTGCTCGAGCAGGATGAAGCCCGGCGCAAGGCAGAAGCGGATCGCATACGCAATCACCCATTGGTGGAAGCCGCGTTCAACGCATTCCCCGATGCACAGTTGGTTGAACAGAAAGAACCGGCGCGTGGCCGCGAGGATTGGAGCCGCCGGGCTTAGTGCCGGAGCTTGAAATCCAGGCGATGCTCCCAAGGTTAGAACAGGGCGAACGACACGCATTTACCGCTGAGGAAACACCGATGCAGAACATGGAAGAAATGATGAAGGCCGCGCAGGAAGCGGCGAGCAAAATCCAGCAGCAGATGCAGGATGCGCAGGTCCAGCTCGACAATATCGAAGTGGAAGGCACGGCCGGCGGTGGTCTTGTGAAAGTCCGTGCCAGCGCCCGTGGCCGCATCCTCGGTGTGACCATCGACGAAAGCCTGTTCAAGGAAGACGAAAAATCGATCCTTGAAGACCTTGTGACCGCCGCTTTCAACGATGCCCGCGACAAGGCCGACCGCAAGGCTGGCGAGCACATGGCCGAAATGCAACAAGGGCTCGGACTGCCGCCGGGCTTCAATCTGCCCGGGATGGGTTGAAGTAAAAGCATTTTCTTGTCGCAGTTCAGACGGGGGCAAGGTTTGTCCCTCCAGTTTCTTCTTGTCTCGTTTAGAAACTGAGGAGAGTCCCATGCGCCGAATTACTGCTTCCGCCGCAACTGCATTCATTCTGGCGGCCAGCCCCGCTATCGCGCAGGACGCCCCGGTTGAGCGGTCACCCTTGTTGGAGCCGGCGCAAATGGCTGAACCGGTCGATGCGCAAATCTGGCAGCAGCGGATTGCGAACGATATCCCCGGAATGGTGGCGTTTCAGGGACTTCCCGAAATGCGACTAGGCCTGATGGTAGAAGCCGATGGCTCCGTGACCGAGTGCCGGGCTGTGCCGGTTCAGCAGGGTGGCCCGTCCGTCGGTCAGGCGATCTGCCCGCTGGTGATTGAACACGCCCGCTTCTCTCCCGCGCTCGACGCAGAAGGCAACGCGACCCGCAGCGTCTACTTCGTGCGGTTTGGCGAAAGTGACCCGGTGGTTGCTGCTCATGGTTCGGACGCCGCCTAGAAGTTTGTTCGCTGCGCCTCAGCCGATCCAGACATCGCATTTCGCAAGGTTGCAACCTGACGGGATCAGGGCGAGAAGGGCTTTAACGAGCACCCAGTCCGAAAAACCCCGAAAGGAAGCGTGATGGCGAGCGCATTGAACAAAGAGTCCGAGACAAGCGATAGCGATATCCGCGCTATCGTTTCTGAAGAGGAATGGGCGGTTCGGGTTGACCTTGCGGCGGCCTACCGGCTGGTAGCGCTGTATTCCTGGGACGATTTGATCTTCACCCATCTCTCTGCCCGCGTGCCGGGGCCGGAGCACCATTTCCTCATCAATCCCTACGACAAGATGTTTGAGGAAATCACTGCATCGTCTCTTGTGAAGATTGATGTCGAGGGCCAGCCGGTCATTCCCACGTCTCATCCGGTTAACCCGGCGGGGTTCGTTATCCATTCAGCGCTGCATATGAATTGCCCGGATGCGCATGCGGTAATGCACCTGCATACGCCGGACGGGCAGGCGGTCAGCGCGATGAGTGAAGGCCTGCTGGAGCATACCCAAACCGGCATGATCGCCCGCAGCGACATCGCCTACCACGAGTACGAAGGCATCGCGACGGACCTCGAAGAGCGCGAGCGGCTGGTCCAGGACATGGGCGACAAGCACGCCATGATCCTGCGCAACCACGGCACACTCGCCATTGGCCGGACCGTGGCCGAATGCTTCCTGCGCCTCTACTTTATTGAGCGCGCTTGCGAAGCGCAGGTCAAAATGCTGAGCGCGGGGCGCGAGAACCTTCACAACCCACCGCAAGGCACACCGGAGAAGGTGAAGGAGCAAACACCGGCAGAGGGCGTTTCGATGCTGGCGAACGGCCTCGCCTGGCCAGCCCTTTTGCGCAAGCTCGACCGCATCGACCCGGGCTTTCGCGAATAGCTTTTGAAATCAGCCTGAAAAGGTGTCCAATTCGCTGTATGAAGATCTGGATCGTGAAAAAGGCAGCAGGCGTTCCGGCGGTCGCCCTTGTGGCGATGGCGCCACCGGCTGCCGCACAGGATGACAATGCCTACATGCTCGCTCCGGCATCGCATTGGAACCTCGATATGGCGGAGGAGAGCTGCGGTCTTCAACGCGTGTTCGGACCAGAAGGCAATCAGGTTTACCTGTAGCTCAGGCAATATGCGCCGGATGAAGGCTTAACTGTCACGGTCGCTAGTGACGATGTTCGCCAGCGCTCGCGCCTCAGAAATTTCTCCTTCACTTTCTTGCCCGACAGCGAAGCCAACGAGCCTTCGCGGCCAATGGCGGTCAGTTCGGACGCGATTGGTGATGGCATTCTGTTTTCTACCTCTCTCCTTACAGCGGAAGATCGGGCTCGCCGGGACGAAGCATATGAACAAGGCACATTTTTCGGGGTTTCGGAAGAAGCGCGCAATGCCAGAGAGGAGGCCATCGAGCGTGTTTCCATCCGAGGCCAGTTTGTGCGTGAAGTTGTCTTGGAGACAGGCTCGCTGTATCCCGTGATGACAGCAATGCGCGTTTGTCTGGATAATCTCGTGACAAGCTGGGGTATCGATCTCGAAACGGACCGTGCTCTCACTCGCAGGGTTCAGGCAGTCGATATGGATCATTGGAAGCATCCTATCATTGATCGCTACCCGGGCAGATCATTGCGAAGGGGTGATCAGGGCTACGTCCGTATTCGTCTCATGGTGTCCGATGAAGGACGAGCCACCGATTGTGTCGTGCAATCGGCGTTCAACGACCCCACGCTGCACGAGGCAGCATGCGAAGGCCTGCTTGAGCACAGCCGCTTCGAGCCTGCATTGGACGCGTCTGGCTCTCCGGTCGCAAGCTATTGGACCACTGTCGTCATTTATTCGATTGGCGGATAACAAGCGTGTGCAGCTAGGCTGGCCCCAATCCCCCAATCCACATCAATCGATCCACACCCGTTGCACCTCTGGCGTAGCGCACCCATATTCCGTGCCAAGTGATCGCGCCTCGCTAATGGCGCTGTAAAACCAACGGATCGTATTATGAACGCCTACCCCCTTCTTCCTCTGCGCGATATTGTCGTTTTTCCTGGCATGGTCGTCCCGCTGTTTGTCGGGCGCGACAAGTCTGTGGCGGCGCTGGAAGCTGCGATGGAGAGTGATCGCGACATTTTCCTCGTCGCGCAGCTTGACCCTGCAACGGATGATCCGGTGCGAGAAGATCTCTACGATATCGGCACCGTCGCGCAGGTGCAGCAGATGCTCAAATTGCCCGATGGCACCGTGCGTGTGCTGGTCGAGGGGCAGGCGCGCGCCAAGATGAGCGACATGCGGCTGGATGGCGAGTTCGTGCTCGCGCAGACCGCCGCGCTCGAAGAAACGACCGCCAGCGGCACTGAAGTCGCGGCGATGATGCGTAGCGCGCTCGAGCAGTTTGCCGACTACGCGCGCACCAACAAGAAGCTGCCCGAAGATATCGAGGGCGATCTCGCCGATATCGATGACGCCGGTCGTCTGGCCGATGCCATTGCCGCAGCGCTGTCGGCCAAGGTCGATACCAAGCAACAGCTGCTTGCTGAAACCGACGCGCTGAAGCGCCTTGAAATGGTCTTTTCCGTGATGGAAGGCGAGATTTCGGTGCAACAGGTGGAGCGCAAGATCCGCGGCCGCGTGAAGCGGCAGATGGAGAAGACGCAGCGCGAATACTACCTCAACGAACAGCTGAAAGCGATCCAAAGCGAGCTCGGTGGCGGCGGTGATGGTGAAGATGGCGACGAAATTACCGAACTCACCAAGAAGATCGAGGAAACCAAGCTCTCCAAGGAGGCAAAGGCCAAGGCTGAAGGCGAGCTCAAGAAGCTCAAGAGCATGCAGCCGATGAGTGCAGAAGCCACCGTGGTGCGCAATTATCTCGACGTGTTGCTGGGCCTGCCTTGGGGCAAGAAGAGCAAGCTGAAGAAGAATATCGGCAAGGCGCAGGAAGTGCTCGACGCCGATCACTACGCGCTCGACAAGGTCAAGGAC
>CAYRBB010000008.1:0-89254 GCA_964422435.1 uncultured Sphingomonadaceae bacterium | reverse complement strand
CCATGCCGCGGGTGTATTCCTCTGCCTTGCCAAGCGAAGAATGCACACGGCGACCGATCTTGTTGGCAACTTTCGACGCCAGCGAACGCAGGCCGAGATATTCGCTGGAGGACACCATGCGCGCGAGATAGGCGGACAGGCCGCCGACTGGCGGCGCAATCGACATGTCATTGTCATTGAGAATGACGATCAGGCGATTGCCCGCCTGCTCCGCATTGTTCATCGCCTCATAGGCCATGCCCGCACTCATCGCGCCGTCGCCGATCACCGCGATCGCCTTGCCCGGCCTTTCATTGAGCTTGTTGGCGACGGCAAAGCCGAGACCGGCCGAAATCGAAGTAGACGAGTGCGCGGCGCCGAAGGGATCGTATTCGCTCTCGCTGCGCTTGGTGAAGCCGGACAAACCGCCGCCCTGGCGCAGGGTGCGGATGCGATCGCGCCGACCGGTCAGGATCTTGTGCGGATAGGCCTGGTGGCCCACATCCCAGATCAACCGGTCATCCGGCGTGTTGAAAATGTAGTGAATCGCAACAGTCAGCTCGACAACGCCCAGACCCGAGCCGAGATGCCCCCCGGTCGAGCCAACGGCATCGATCATTTCGGCGCGCAATTCATCCGAAAGTTGGCGTAATTGCTCCGTTTTAAGTTTACGGAGATCTTCGGGCGTGTTCACCGTATCTAGCAACGGCGTTTCAGGACGTTGTGCAGTCATATGACTGCTCTACACCGCATTTTCTGGCGTGTCGATGAACGGCTTATCGATGATTTTGCACGGCTGGGCGCGGTCTACCCGGCGCAATCGCTACACAGGCCGCGCAATTCCACCACAGGACGGACACTGGAATAGCCCTGCGCCTTCCCCGCTTCGCGCAGGGCGTTGGTCAGCTTGTCATCGTCAAAGTGGTCGGCCTGCCCGCAATCATCGCAGATCACGAAGATACAATCGTGGCGACAGCCGGGATGCGTGTTGACCAGATAAGCATTGGCGCTTTCGATCCGGTTGGCGAGGTTAGTGCGCACAAACAGGTCGAGAATGCGGTAGACGCTATTGGCTGCGACACGCTTGCCCCGCATTTTGCCGACATCTTCGGCAATGTCATAGGCACTGGCGGGGCGGGCCTGATCGGCAAGAACGCGGAAGACGTCTTCCCGCATAGCAGTCCATTGTTCGCCGGCATCGGTAAGGACCGATGCGGCTTCTGTAATCAGCTTGTCGCCCGAATGTTCGTGATGCGCATGTGTAGCCATGCATGGCAACATAGTGTCGGCTACACGAAACGGCAATCAGCCGGTGCGGAAGCGCGAACGATAGAGCTGCGGGAAGTTGGCCTGCAACGCACGGACCTTGGGCATATCCCAGCGGCGGATATAGGGACTGTTGGGATTATTCAGCAGATAATCCTGATGGTAATCCTCTGCCGGATAGAAGCGGCGGTAGTCCTCGATCTGTACGACAATGGGATCGTCCCACACGCCGGATCGACGCATCTGGCCGAGATAGGCCCGCGCAACGGTGCGCTGTTCAGCGGTTACCGGAACAATGGCGGCCCGGTAGTGAGAGCCGACATCCGGCCCCTGTCGGTTCAGCAATGTCGGGTCCGCGCCGACCGAGAAGAGGATCTGTAGCAACTGGTCATAGCGGACAACCGACGGATCGTAGGTGACGCGCACAGACTCGGCATGGCGCGTGTAGCCCGAGGTTACCCTACTGTAATTCGCATTGTCCGCAGTACCTCCGTGATAGCCCGATACTGCACTCGTCACACCGCGCGTGTGGCTGAAGATCGCTTCAATCCCCCAGAAGCATCCGCCCGCAAAAATCGCGGTTTGGAGCCCGCGTTCGTTTGCCTGGCGCGCGGCGACCGGCGCATCGAACACCTCTTCAGCAGATGCTGTGGCGGATAGTGTGCAGGCGCTAAGGCCCAACGCAATGGCGGCGAAAAATGGCTTTGCTTGCATCAAGCTCCTCCTGGTTTCGGTTACATATTCGCCACGATAGCGATCGTGGTTACACCGAAGCCCAGGAAGAAAGAGCGAAACAGTTCCGAAGAAAAGAGAGACATCAGGCGGTAGTCCAAAAATATATACGAATCGTCGAATGTTGGACTACGCGATACCAAGCACTCGCTGACGAGTGTCTGAGACGGCTGTTGCCCGGCGTTCATGCACTCCCTAACCGCCACATGGTTAACGCCGCGCTAATTGCTTCCGGAATCTCAATGCTTGAAGTGCCGCATGCCGGTAAAGACCATCGCGATGCCAGCCTCATCAGCTGCCGCGATCACTTCCTCGTCGCGCATCGAGCCGCCGGGCTGAATGACCATAGTCGCCCCCGCTTCGACCGCGCTCAGCAAGCCGTCTGCGAAGGGGAAGAACGCATCTGATGCGACGGCACTACCGACAGTATGCGCCTTGTCCCATCCTGCAGCTTCCGCTGCCTCCTGCGCCCGGACCGCAGCAATGCGGGACGAATCACGTCGGTTCATCTGTCCTGCGCCAATGCCGGCTGTCACACCATCCTTTGCGTAAACGATGGCATTCGACTTCACATGCTTGGCCACTTTCCACGCGAACAGCGCATCGGCCACTTCCTGCTGCGTCGGCTGGCGCCTGGTGACGACCTTCAGGTCCTCCGCCGAAATCACGCCACTGTCGCGCGATTGCAGGAGAAGCCCGCCGGTGATGCTCTTCATCTCGAAACCGCCGCGCGCCGGATCGGGCAGCTGGTCGATCATCAGCAGGCGCAGATTCTTTTTCTTCGCGAAGACTTTGCGCGCTGCATCATCGGCGCCCGGTGCGATAACGACTTCGGTGAAGATCTGCGTGATCGCTTCCGCTGTCGCAGCATCGAGCGGCACATTGCTGGCAACGATCCCGCCGAACGCCGAGACACTATCACAGGCCAGCGCTTTCTCCCATGCTTCAAGCAGCGTATCCGCTACCGCGACCCCGCAAGGATTGGCATGTTTGATGATGACGATGGCGGGCTTGTCCGCCGGGAATTCGGCCACAAGACCTAGCGCCGCGTCGGCATCGTTGAGATTGTTGTAGCTGAGCTCCTTGCCCTGGACCTGCTCGGCTTGCGGGATGCCGTGTCCGCCTGCTTGCGGCAGGTAGATCGCCGCCGCCTGATGCGGGTTCTCGCCATAACGAAGCTCGTCCTTCTTGGTGAAAGCGAGCGGCATCTTCTCGACGAAAGGCGTAGCGCGTAGCGCCTCGGTGCCGAGCGGGTTGGCAAAGGCATCGCCAAAGGCAAACCAGTTGGCAATCGCGGCATCATAGCTTGCCGTCTTGGCAAAAGCCTTGGCCGCCATGCGTGTGCGAAATGCCAGCGTTGTTGCGCCGTTATGCTCGGCCAGCTCTTCCATCAGCTCGCCGTAATCTGAGGGATCGGTAACGATGGTCACGAATTGGTGATTCTTGCTGGCAGAGCGGACCATGGCCGGTCCGCCAATATCGATGTTTTCGACTACGTCCGCCCGGCTGGCCCCGCGCGCCACGGTCTCTTCGAACGGATACAGGTTGACCACCAGCAGATCGATTGCGCCAATGGAATGCGTTTCCATCGCCTCCGCATGTTCCGGGTTGTCGCGAACGGCGAGCAATCCGCCATGCACCATCGGATGTAGCGTCTTGACCCGGCCATCCATCATCTCCGGGAAGTCGGTGATGTGAGAAACATCAAGCACGTCCAGCCCGCCCTCGCGCAGTGCGCGCGCTGTACCACCGGTGGAAACAAGCTCCACTCCGGCTTTGGCGAGGCGCCCCGCAAGTTCGACAATGCCGGTCTTGTCGGACACCGAGAGCAGTGCCCGCTTGATTGCAACGTCCGTCATGACCTGAATTCTATCCCATTTTCTTGAGCAGCCAGGCGAAGTTTCCGCCTCCGCGCGACGCGAGTCCCTGAATCACCAGTTGCTCTACCGGATGCGGACGACCGTTTCCATCGATCCACATGCTTTCTTCGATCTCGAGCGCATCCGCCCCGGTAACGAATTGCCAGAGCGCGCCGTCGGGAAGCAGCAGGCTGGCGCTACGGCCATTGTCATTCAGGCGGGCCTCGACATGGCGACCGAGATGGAAGCGGATCGCATAAGGAACCTTGCCGCGCTTGCCCTTGCGGCCGGACGGCACCAGCACGTCTTCCCCGCGCAGCTCGCTGCCATCGTCGCGCAAGATCAGGATGCGCTTGTGCAGCAGGCCGAAACGCGCAGCATAGCCATCATGGCTCGCCTCAAGCCTGCGGGCCCCTCCATTGTCCAGCTTCACCGTACGCACATCGATCTCGACTTCGCCTACGCCCGTGCCGAGTTTGCCATCGAGCAGAACCGCCGTGGAATTGGCATCACCCAGTACCAGCGTGGAATGCGCAGCCGTCGCACGTAGCCCTTGCTCCACGCGGATCGGCACTTGTCCGCCGGCCGTTGCCGCCCCGCCGCAATTGACGACGAGCCGGTGATCGCCATGGCTGAATTCGAAGGCCAGCGTCGAGGCACAGCCATTGCGCGCGTGGCGGCTGAGCGGAGGCGGCGATGCATCGAACTGCAGGATCGCAGGTTTGGCAGAGACGCGCTGATAGCCCCAACCGCGCGCCTCTTTCAGCGGGCGCGAACGAACACCGCTCGCTTCGATCAGCGCCGCCAGCCTTTCAGCGGGGACCGCTGCGGCACCCTGCCAGCTGCCAAGGCCCCCGTCGCCATGCGTCAGCGCCAACAGCGGCGGCACCAACATCATGAGCACATTCTCAATGGCCTCGGGCACCTCCCGGCGCGTCGCACGATAGCACGCGGACAGCTCCACCAGCATTTCGATCGCGTGGATCTGCGCGAGCGGGCTCCGCGACAGCACCCCGCCATCGTCACCCACGAGTTCACCCAAAGCGCGGATCAGTCCGGCTTCCCCGAACAGGCGGCGCGGCTTGCCTTCGGGAAGCAGTAAACCCGATGCGGTGATCGCACACCAAGCGGAGACTTCGCCAAGCCGGTCTGGCGCGCGGCTCGCATTGCGATCAAGCCAGCGCGCGGTTTCCTCCAGCGCCCGCAGCACCTTTCCGCGCAGCGCTTTGTCCTTGCCCGAAAGGATCAGCGGTGCGTGCACCAACCACGCCAATTGGCGCTGCGCCGCGTATTCCACTTTCCAGGCCGGCCCTTTTCCCGGTTTTGGGTTGGCCGCGAGCCATGCCGTCAGCACCCGCTCGGCAACCGCTGCGCATTGCTGGCGCGGCGAGCACGCTTCGAGATCGCGCAACCACGAGAAGCCGTGGAGGACGCTATCGAAAGGAGGCGTATGCTTGGCAGTCGGACCGAAATCGACCTGCGCGATCGGAGCCTTGACCCCATAGACGTAAAAATGGCCCGCCCGCAGCGCCATGCCAGCGGCCCGGTCACCTTGCAGCGGGCTTTCAACGGTCGCGAGCAAACGGGGGCGAGCAGGTTTGCGGAATGGTGCGACCAGCGTGCTGCCCGATACGCCCATGCGGTAAGCCATACGTATCAAACGCTCACTCGCCGAAATGGCAGGCGGGTCAAAATGGGCAATAACGAGCGCGCGGTCGGCACTCAGATCTTCCCTACGACCGCCATTATCGACTAACGCTTCCGCAGTATCGGCATCCAGCGGGATTGCGCTTTTGCCGTCTTCCTCGGTTGTGCGCGCCTGTTCCTCCCGCTTCAGGCCGAGCAAGGGCGCGTTCATGACTCGCCTCCGCGCAAGGCCGCGATATTGGCGGCATATTGCGACGGACCACCCCTGAATGTGGCAGAGCCCGCCACGAGTACGTCCGCGCCAGCATCGACACATTGCCGCGCCGTATCTGGATTCACGCCGCCATCGACTTCGATCAGGACATCGAGCCCTGCCTTGTCGATCATTGTCCGCACTGCCTCGATCTTGCGCAACTGCGAAGGAATGAAGCTCTGCCCGCCAAACCCGGGGTTGACGCTCATGATCAGCACAAGGTCGATTTCCTCGAGCACGTAGTCGAGCATCTTGGCAGGCGTTGCCGGATTGAGCGAAATGCCCGCCTTCTTCCCCAATCCGCGGATCATCTGCACTGTGCGGTGCACATGCGGCCCTGCCTCCGGGTGCACGGTGATGATATCCGCCCCCGCAGCGGCGAACTCTTCCACCCACTGGTCAACAGGCGAGACCATCAGGTGCACATCAAGGGTCTTCTGAGTATGCGGACGCAGCGCCCTTACCACACCCGGACCAATGGTGAGATTGGGCACGTAATGCCCGTCCATCACATCAACATGCACCCAGTCACAGCCTGCCTTGTCGATCGCGCGCACTTCTTCACCCAGTTGGGCAAAGTCTGCCGAAAGGATAGAAGGCGAGATGAGAGGGTGCGCCATGGTTGGCGAATACAGTTAAAGATGCACGAATCGCGCCTCAAGCAGCCAAGTGTGCTTTTGCACCTTTCTCCGGGGAAAACTCCGTATTTCTGGCACCTGTGCTCGTGCTTCAGCCGTGGTTAAGTGGAATTGCTGCAAAAGTCCGCGAAATTACCGGCAAGTGTGGCAACATCTTTAAGTGCGCTCTGGCGAATTAGAGAGTTGCTACACTTGGTTCCGGCCCAATATTGACAGGCAGGATTATGACGTACCGAATGCTTCCCCTTACCGGCGCTGCGGTTATGGCACTGGCCGTTGCTGCGCCAACCAGCGCCCAGGATTACCGCCAGGAACTGCGCCACTCCGTCGCGCCATGCCAGGGCAATGGCCCGGCAGTGTGGATCACCATAACTGAAATTTCGGAATCGCGCGGTACGCTGCGCGTTCAGCTCTATCCCGGAACCGATGCTGATTGGCTGGAAACCGGCCGATGGCTGCACCGTATCGAAGTGCCTGCCCGGGCCGGCTCTGTGCAGGTGTGTATGCCAGTGCCCGCCACCGGCAACTATGCCATCGCCATTCGCCACGATGTGAACGGCAATGGCCGGACAGATTTGCGCAGCGACGGCGGCGGGATGTCCAACAACCCCAGCATCAATATCTTCAATCTGGGCCGTCCGAGTATAGACCGCACGCGCTTCTCGATGGGGCGTGAAGTGAAGTCGATGTCTATCCGTATGCGCTATCTGTAATGATCAGTCGGCGCGGCGTTTGGCGCGCCAGACTTTGAGGAGGACGCCCGGCGCCGCGAGCACCGGGTGCCTTTCGCGCCACGGTGTCACCTCAACTTTAACGCCGGTGTGCCGTTCCACCTTCCATGCGGCATAGCGTCCGGCGCCTTCGAATGTACGCGTTGCACGGAGCAAACGCGCGATGTTGAGCGCTTTGCCGAACCTTTGCCGCGGCCTCCACCAGTCGAGAATTTTCTGCTTTGCCGCGCCGCTGACATGCGGGATGATCAAGTCGCTCTCGCGTGCGAACCCGATTCCGGCAGCTTCCAGTGCATCGGGGAGAAGTCCGTCGAAATGCGCGGCATTGAGCTCAAGGATTGAATTCTCCCGCCCCGGCTTTTCCACGCGCAACTCGGCCTTGTACGTCGCACGAAAAAGCGCTCGCCAGAACTCCCCCTCTTTCCCGCGCTCCGGCCCCACGGCGATAGCCAGCTTCGCCGCAGTCACGCTTGCCGCCCGGACTGCATCGGCAACGCCTTGCGTAGAAGCTTCGCCCTCGCTCCAAACCAGCGCGCTCGGCTGCACAAACCTTGCCCAGATCGTTGTGTCGCGCGATTTGCCCGCGGCAGCATCGGAAAACTTGGCCAAAGTCAGCGTCGCGATCTTCGCGCGGAACGTGTGCCCCTCGCAATTCCATTCGCGGTAGGAGACCTTTGGCCACATGCCGCTTTCGGCATCGCCCGGGAGCAAAACGTAAAAATCGAGCACGCCCTCGCGCGATCCGGTGCGCAAATTGGAACCATAAAAAAGAACGGCCAGAGCACCCGCCTCTTGTGCCAGGGTGGCAGCAAACGCGCGAACAGCCGGGTCTACCCTGCGTGAAAGCGCTGCATTGATGCGAAGCGAAAGGGCCATAAAAGCACCCTGATCGGTGGTTTAGGGGATGACAAAGCGCAGCGGAGCACCTGCGCTCAGCTGGTAATGGCCGGACGGAAACGCCTCTCCATCAAGAATGAAGCTTTCCGCGATATCCAGTTCCATTGACGTGTCACCGATCACATGACCGCCGCGACGCAGCATTTTGGGGCCGGCCGTGCCGCGCATCAGTGACCCGATCCGCAACAGCAGTCCACGGCGCGGGTTGTCAAGCAAGGCCATGCACAGCGGGGCCTCCAGGCCGCGAAAAGGGTCAAGCCCCGCCGGGAATTCCTTCAGTGTCGAGGCAATCAGCAGGTACCGCTCTTCAGCAGGAAGACCGCCAAGATGCGGCACTTCGTTCCCGCTGCTATCGCGAATGCGCATATGCGTGCCCTTACGCCACGGGTTGCTTGCGTTTCCGAGCAATGCCTGAAGCACACTCCATGCTGCCGTCACACCAATTGCCGCCGCATTGAAGGCACCAAGGTCATGCGATTTCTGACCTAGTGCAATGCAGCGATTGAATACACCGCCCCCCATAATGAAGCCGCGCACCTGTGCCTGCGGGTTGTCGCGCTGGTTGATCACCAAGGGCTGGCGCCGTGCGATTTTGCCATTGCCAAGCGCCTTGATCGCTTCTGCCAGGGCCCAATCGGTCGGTAGGCCGAGATCGAGTGCCAGCGCATTGGTCTTGCCATTGGGCACAACCATCAGCGTGGGCCAGCAATCGCCAAAGACGCTTGCGCCACAAGTTAGCACATCGCGCACTGTGCCATCGCCGCCATCGATTGCAATGCAATCCACCTGCTTCTCACAAAACTCCGCCAAAATGCCGGGCAGCTCGCTACGTTTCTGAGGGAGGCGGAGCAAAACGCCGTCCGGCTGCTGCGCCGCCGCGTTGCCACCGGCGTTGCGGTGACTGCGGGCATTGCGAATGAGGCCAACCAAGGGTTGTTTCCGCACGGGAGCACGCGCCGCACCGCAATCAGCGGAGGGGCTGGCGTCGACCTTCGGCAGGCGGTCAAAGAGGTGAATACTTCCGTGCATTATCCCTCTGTCTTACACTTCGGTGCCCTGTGCTGGCTATGTCTTCTACACGAATGCGCAGCATATGTCATCGCAGCGCAACATCATTACGTAACGCCATGGAAAAGTCGTTGGTCAAAGCTTCCGCTACCAATTCACCTCCTGGCATGAGATAGGGTTGGGCTTTCCCGTCGCAAGCGAAGGAGTCTTCGCCCGGCATCAAGAAATAGTTTTGCGGACCAATTGCCATGCTGACTCAAAAACTTCTCGATACCGCCCGCACTGAAGAACCTGCCATCATCTCTTTGCGCCGCGCCATTCATGCCGAGCCTGAACTGGGGCTGGACACGCCCAAAACACTCGCCAAGGTCAAGGCTGCATTGGCAGACCTGCCGCTCGAATGGCATGAGGGCCCAAGCTGCACTGGAGCGGTGGCGGTCCTGAAAGGCAGCAAGCCCGGCCGCAGCGTATTGCTGCGCGGAGACATGGATGCATTGCCGATGAGCGAGCATACCGGCCTCGATTTTGCTTCCACGATCCCGGGCCGGATGCATGCCTGTGGACATGATGCGCATACCGCTATGTTGGCCGGCGCTGCACGTGTGCTCGCGAAAGTGCGGGACGAACTCGAAGGCGAAGTACGCTTCATGTTCCAACCCGGAGAGGAAGGCTTTCACGGCGCGCGCTTCATGCTGGAAGATGGCATTCTGGGTGGCAGCGATGACTACCCACTGCCCGATGCAGCATTTGCGCTGCATGTCTGGCCCAACGCGCCAAATGGGCGAATCGAAGGGCGGGCCGGCGCGATGCTTGCTTCCGCCGATATGGTGGAGGTCACGATCACCGGCAAAGGCGGACACGCCTCCATGCCTTATGATGCAATCGATCCGGTCCCCGTTGCCGCAGAGATTGTCCTGGCGTTGCAGGCGATGATCACCCGCCGCTTCAACGCGGCAGAGGCGAGTGTGCTGACTTTTGGCAAGATCGAGGCGGGGACAACGAACAATGTCATCCCGGACAGTGCATATCTCCTCGGCACCGCTCGCAATCTTTCTCCCGAACGCCGCGCCGCTGTGAAGGATGCGATTGCAGAGGTAGCGGAGAACATTGCTCGCGCGCACCGCTGTACGGCCGAGATTACCATCACCCCCGGCTTCCCGCCAACCATCAACGATGAGCGTGCAGTAGCGTTGGGCGAGCGGGTTGCCCTGTCACTGGGCGGCGAAGAACCATGGGTAACCCGCCCCGCACCGACCATGGGTGCCGAAGACTTTTCTTACGTGATAGAAAAGGTACCGGGGGCGATGTTCTTCCTCGGCGTTGCTGCGGCAGGTGTCGACTGGCAGGGCTGCTGCGGCCTTCATTCCAGCCACATGGTGCTGGACGAAAACGTGCTCCCCAAGGGTACTGCGTTCCTGGCCGGATGCGCGCTGCAATTTCTCGAAAAGGGTTGGGAGTAGAGCTGCCGCATCCGACATCATTCGGACCCATGACCCATGCGATCGATCAATATCGTTCGCCAGATCGCCCTTACCGGTTGCAGGCGCGGCGAGATCATCATCCTCAAACGGAGCGATGTCGATCTCCACGGCGGCTGCCTCTGTTTGTCCGAGAGCAAGGGAGGCAGATTGCTCGGTCTCACCGGGCTCCCGCAGTCAAGAATCAGAGGCTGCGCGCCTGGCTGCGGCGCCCAATCACGGGTTGCCTGCCTTATTCCGTTCACGGCTCATTATCAGGACATCCTTGTCGGGGTTTTGCGCTTTTGCCTCCATCTCGTAGCCGGCCTTTTCCGCCAGCTTCATTGATCGCGCATGATCCGGATCGAATATGCAATACGTCTTGGCTGCCTCCAGCGAACGGTCTGACCATTCGAGAATCCCGCGCACCGCTTCGATCGCATATCCGTTTCCCTGAGCGCGTGTCTGGAAGGCCCAGCCGATCTCCGGCACACCGCCAACGGGCGGAGTCAATTCACGTTTGAAGTCTGCGAAGCCAACCTCACCGAGAAACTCCTTCGAGCCCTTGTCGCAAACGGCCCAGTAGCCATAGCCGAGGTAATGCCAAAGGCCGGCATAAGTCAGGATACGGCTCCAGCATTGCGCCTTAGTTGAAGGCTGGCCGGAGATGAGCTTGACGACCTCTGGATCTGACCACATCGTCGCGCTGGCTTCTATATCCGCAGGCGTGTGACCCCGAATGATCAGGCGGTCAGTTTCCAGGGCGGGTATGGAAAGGGTCGACATAAGTGCTCCAGCGTTAGCTTTTCAACGCGCGATATTCGGCCTCGATCATACCGCGACCGCTCCAGCCATGTAGTCCGCCTCGGCGATATAGCCGAAACCGAAGCCGCCATGGGAGTGGCGCGGGACCATGGAGACGTGACGCCCATCGGTTGAATCGCTTCAAACACTACATGTGATTGAAGTGGTGAAGCCAGCAGGTGTCGATAAACGTTTCCATTCCCTCAGGAATGTGCGCAACCGTCCAATCAGCACCCGCGAACTCGCTGAGGCTTTCCTCGCTGTCCCAGACAGATATCATGGCATAATCGTTTGGCGCAGCTGACGTTGGAGCGCCGACCGTGACCTGCACGCACCCTTTATAATCGGCCACCGAAGCGCGCGCGACTGTCTGGAAAAGCGGCTCGAATTCCTCCCGCAGCTGGGGATGGATACGCACAATGTAGAATCTCGTAATCACGGATACTTCCCTCCGTTAACGCATTTGTCGATGATCCGTCCATCTCGCCAATGAGGTTCATGCAATGCGCACATTCGTGAACAGGCTAGGCGGGCCGCTCGGCACCGATATTGCAGAATATTGAGTGCGCTTCCGAATCCGGAGTCGCGGGGCTACGGCTATGAGCGCGGCGGAGATCAAGCAAAATGTCAGAATATCTGCCTGAATAGAATATGCCGACTGCCACTGAAACCTTCGGATTCTAGGCGACGCTCAACTGGCTTAGTTTTTCAGCGAGCAAATCCCAAACTTTGCGTATGCGTGCGCTACGTTTCAACGCATCGGGCGCGGCAAGCCACGTGGTGTCCGTCGTCAGAACATTTGGCACAACTCGCGGTGTAGGAACGCGGAGTGTGGGCCTAGCCTGGGTTTGATGTCTAGGCGGCGAGCCTGCGGTGTTGCAAGCGCCGATGTTTCAGTGTCGTTCGCTTGATCCTTTCTCTTCGTTTGATGATGGCTTTAGCCCTGCCGAAGTAGGTATCGGCAGGCGTCACGTTGTCGAGGCTCTCGTGGTAGCGCTGGTGATTGTAGTGCACAACTTCCAGGCAATGAGGTAGCGCGAGTAATCGTCGAGCACGGTGGAGAGGTAGACCCACCCCCATCCGATGATCTTGAAGTAGGTAAAATCGTTCTGCCACATCTCGTTGGGCCGAGTGGTCTGCGTGTCGAACACCTCTGCTGCCTTGATCACGGTGTAGGTCGGGCTGGTGATCAGATCATGGGCCTTGAGCAGGCGGTAAACCGTGGCTTCGGTCACAAAGTAGCGCTTCTTTTCGGTAAAGCGCACCGCCAGCTCGCGCGGGCTGAGATCGGTCTGCTCCAGAGCCATCTCGACGATCTGCTTCTGGATGTTGTCGCCAATGCGGTTCCATACCCGGCTCGGCGTGGATGGCCGGTCTGCCAGCGCCTCCGGCCCGCCTTCGAGGTAACGGTCATACCAACGGTAGAGGGTCCGTCGCGCCACGCCGAGCTGGTCCAGCGTGCGCTTGGCGGGCAGGTGAAACTGCTCGACGATGCGGATGATCTCCAGCTTCTCGGATGCAGGATTACCTCATTCGTCGTCTCCGCCATCCGCGATCAGGCTTTTTTGAGCAGACGGTTCTCCATGGTGAGGTCGGCCACACACTCCTTCAGATCACGGGCCTCCCGGCGCAGAACCTTAACCTCGTCACTGGTTGCAGCACGGGCGGTATCGCCAGCCAGGCGGCGCTTGCCGGCCTCCATGAACTCCTTGGACCAGGTGTAGTATAGACTTTGGGCGATCCCCTCGCGGCGACACAGCTCGGCGATGCTGTCGTCACCACGCAGGCCATCGAGCACAATCCTGATCTTATCTTCGGCGGAGACGTGCCGACGGGTCTTGCGGCGAATGTCCTTTACCACCTGCTCAGCAGGGATTTTGGACCTTGAGGATTTGGGATTCATCTTCGTTCCTTCGTGGCCACGACGAAACCCAAATCCTCCTTAAATTACAACCTCAAATCTGTGCCATAGGCGCTGACGGGGAACATCTTGACGATCTTCACTTTATGGAAGCGGTTCAAGAGAGGATCGGCGTCTTGCAGCAAATTCGTAGCCGTCGCCGCGAACGATCAAAGACCGAGACGTGCCCTCTTCGCTCGTTTCGAAACTGACGCTTTCACCCGTGCTAACGAGAACCCCTTCTCTTTCGCCCGTCATTACCAGCTCAAGCCTTTTGCCCGCCGGGTTGGTGAGGCTGAGCTGATTTCCAAGGCGCCTAACGATGAGCGCCAGGTCACTTCCATCGATCATGTAGGTTCCGGCATGTCCGTTCAGCAGATTAGGTGAGAGCATTGCCGGTCCATGATCATCAATTGGAAATCTCGCTATGTCAGTTTCGCTATTTCCTGTGCGCATCAATTCACGTGTACGCCGAGCCAATTGATGCAGAATATCTGTCGTTCCGTTGCTGTTCGAAGCGATGTAGACGCCGATGCCGGAATTGGGTTCGATTTGGTAAACAGTACTTCCCCCGTAAATGCCGCCATCCCAGCTCAGTACGCGTATCGAGTCCTCCAGTTGAGAAAGAAAACCCAGACTAATTTGACCATCTGCAAAAACAGGGGGCATCATGGCTTGAACGGTTTCTTCACGGAGTAAGCGGGCTGCGGGAAACGCGCCGCCCGAAAGAAAGGGCTGGAGCAGACTGACCATATCGAGTGGACGCATGTAGGCGTCACCCGAATAGGGAGCTTGGAGAAACTTTTGAGCAATCGGCCAAGGTGATCTGCCGACGCGCCCGTAAGGCACAGCCATTGCCTCGACAGCTCGGGCATCAGGATAGAATGGTTCCGTATACCTTACACCAGCTGGGACCAGGATCTCGTCACGCAAGTAATCCTCTATGCTCTGGCCAGTCACATTCTGGACGATATCGGCATAAACGGGAAAGCAGATATTGCAGTAATCGTACCTCTCGCCCGGAGGTTCGACCGCGTTGAGATTGGCTAAGAGAACATCGTCTGAAGGCGGGAGCGTCCGCGACCAGACATCGGTCTCGGGAACGGGACGTGACGGCGGGAGCCCGGCCCTATGTGCCAACATTGCCCTGAGCGTAAGGGGCTGCCCAGATTCGGAAAAATCATCGATCGGCGTGGTAAGATATTGGTTGACGGGCGCATCAAGAGAAAGCTCCCCCCTCTCGACCAGCTGCATGATTGCTGTGACAACAACAAACTTGAAGGTTGAACCGGTGTTATAAACCGTATCGAGGGTCGCAGGATTCCCGCTGGCGAGGTTGGAGAATCCAAATGATTCTGCCCACAAGATCTCGTTACTGTCGAACAGAATGATTGTAGCAGAAGGTATTGCCTGATCGTCTAACAGCTGTTCGATCTGGGGGGCCATGTCGTTCCGAACGGCAGTCGCTTGCGCATCGAGCATCAGCCTGTTCTCGGCGCGAGCGTGATCAACACTGGCACTGGCACTGGCACTGGCCGCTGGCTGGCTGCTGTCCTGCGCGTGCGCCGGAACGCCCACTGTCAGCGCCAAAAGCGTTGAAAGAACAATCTTCGTTTTTCGCAACCCAATATAGCTTTGCTGTATCACTGCGAATCTCCAGTCTTGGTTCAGTTATTCGTGTTCGAGCCACCACACCAATCCGTCCTTCCCACGAGGAAGTCTGCGGAGCCCAGCGCCTTAAAGTCACCACAACGTGTAAAATGCCACTATGTAGAGAGCATGAGGCGGTCAAGGATGAAATGGCATTGGCGTAAAGCGATGCCTTTCCCAGCTTTGCTCGTGAACCAAGCTGGTGTTTTTGAACAAGAGACCCTTGTTCCGAGGGACTGAAGATCAGACCCGTTCCGCGCCAAGGGCTAATGCTGAAATCTGATCAACAAGGCCGAGCGGCGGAGCGAACCGTTGCCGGATGACCTGCCGGATTGATTTCGTATTCGAAGGACGGGCAAGCGATGAGTTCGGCGTCAATCAGGCCGTTGAACTTGTTGAACTGACGGCCGATGCGTTCGCACTACGAGACCAATACCGTTCCATTGCGCGATTCCCTCTTCTTTAGCTATTGGAGGAGGCGCGATGGCCGCGTTATCGAAACCCGACCATCGGCCTCCTCCGGGATCAGCATCGTGCTTGAAAAAGCCTGACGCCGGGGAGAGCTCGACTAAAACCTATAGCCTAAAGTGAATTTTACTGAGCGACCGAGAATTGGTCGGCCATTCGGCGCCGCAGGATTTCTTGGGTCACCCTCGGTAATGCCTTCTGAGTTACCAATATTGTCGCCATGTATCTGACCGAAAATGCCGGAATCGTGTTCAACGATGAGTCCCAAATCCACCTTCGTATATGCGGGGAGATCGATCGTGTTGGCGTTGTCGCCAAATCGATCACCGGCGTGGCTCAAGCTCGTGTAGAGTGTGCCAGACAGGCTTCCGAGCTCAAACTGGTAGCGGGGTGACAGCCGGGCCTGGAACCGTGGCTGTCTCTGGATTTGGTTGCCGACATCGGCTGCCGTAGTAGATGCAATTATCTCCGCGTCTTGGAACGTCAAACTTCCGTCAATTGTGAAGTCTCCGACAAACAAGCTCGCTTCGAGTTCTACACCGAAAGTTTCGCTTGTGAATTGAGTTGCCGGAATGACGCCGCCGACGGTATTCTGAAACTGATCGTTTTTGGTATAGAATGCCGTAGCAAAAGCTTGAAGTGGTCCGCTGGAATATTTTAGTCCAACTTCACCCTGCTCGACGCTTTGAACTGCGCTATTGCCGTCTCGAATGCTGTCGAAATTTGGGAATGCAAAGCCATCCGAATAGCGGACATAGGCAGCCAAATCGTCGGTCAAATCATAACCCAAAGAAGCCGTCCAGGCGATTTCGTCCGTTTTTTCGTCAAAGTTTACATCCAGGACACCGTCCGGAAACGCTGGCGAATCTACGACACCACTGAACGCCTGGTCAGCTACAAAATCGATATCGATTGTCTCATGTCGTATACCAGCGTCGAAGGTCAGCCTGTCAGTCAACTCGAACGTGCCGCCGGCGTAGAAGGCCACGACCGACGCATCTCCTGCATCGACCAAATTGAAATGGAAGCCTCCACCGCCACCAGCTGCAGCAATGTCATCTACAGTGACATTAGCCAGCCTGTCGCCATTTGCGATATTCTGAACAGCAATTGCATTGCCGAGATACCATTCATCGTCAGAGCTGAAAGATGAATTATAAATCCCGACCGTGAAGCTATGCTGGCCCAGCTCCCCAAATTCCTTCGACAGGCTCAAGTCGTTGGAGAATGACCGCAGTTCCTTGAAGACCACCCAGTGGCCGTATGTTTGCACGAAATCGCCGCTCGCGAGCGTTTCACCGCCAAGCGTTGTCACGGGGCCAAGTGTCGGATTGGCTGCTTGCAGGTTTGCAACGGTTACAGCAGAGCCGGAGGGCACAAAGCCGAAAGTGTCAGCATTACCGCTCAGGTAATTGACATTGTCACGGATCGTGAACCCGCCACCCAATTCAAATTCGATATTTGCACCGGTGACAAAGCCATCCCATCCCCGGCCGCGCGAAAAATCGAAGGTCCGCGTGGCTCCGGTGGCATCGACTTGGATCTCACGCAGGCGTGTGGCGTTGCCTAACTGGGAGAAAGTACCTTGATCCAGCTGAGTGTTATTCAGGCTGAACGGAAGATACCATTGTCCATGGTCATCCGTAAAACGTCCGTAAACGTTGATTGACCCATTGCTGAATTCTTTCGTCAACTGCGCAGTGAACTGTACACCTTCTTCCGATGTGAATTCCGCGTCCCTGACGCCATCGGATTGTTGGATATATCCGCCTATCATGTAGAACAGGTCGTCGCCCAACGCACCGCTCATCACCCCGTCGAAGCGCGAACCGCCAAAGTCGGTCAAGCTGACTTGAGCGGTTCCTTCCGTAACATCAGAACCCCGCACCAATCCAAAATTGATCGTGGCGCCCGGCTCGCCTTTGGCAAAGACGGCGTTCGGACCACCGCGGATCGCTTCGACGTTGGAAATCGTGAGATCGGGGCGAAACAGAGTGCTGGTTTCGAAAAAGGAAAGAGTGTTGGCGCCAAACAGCGGAGAACCGTTAACCGCAAATGAGACGAACGGCGCGTCTCCGCCCGATGGCAAGCCTCGGACAAAGATGTTCGCACCTGCCACACCCCCGGAGCTTTCAGACCAGACACCCGGAACCGCCTTGACGAGGTCTGCAGAGCTGACAGGCTGCAGGATCGAGAGGTCCTCTGCATTAAATGTCGTGACTGCAAAATTGGCGTCGAGCTGGTCGACACCGCGACCGCCCGCCGTCCCAACAACCACAATAGTCCCTTCTGCCTCTTCGGGCGCGACGGAACCGTCGTCTTGCGCGAAGACCTGGTTGGCCGAAACTAAAGCAAGCAGTCCGATTCCTGCAGATGAGCTTCGCAAAGCCATTTGAAGTTTTTTCATAATTTTCCTCCCGTCACTTTTTGCCTGATATGCTGGTTTGGCGGCGCCGCTACGCTCTGGCTCGATCCCGCATTGAACTAAAGGATCTGTGCTGAATGACACACTCAGAGCGAACGGTTTCCAAACTGAAATGCATCTGTAACGTAATCGATTACGAAGTCAAGCGCAAACGATTACGGAACGCCGATCTGTATGGTATCTGAGGAAGGCCTGGTTCAGAAAATCCGGAGCATGGCGATATCTTGGCGAAGCACCTGTCCTCGACAAAGCGCGCACTGCATGGCCAAGCAGTGCCAGGAAGAATTTACGGCTGTGGGCGCAACATGACTTTGATCACTGCACCAGCCAGAATAAGCGCTCCGCCAATACACGAGGTAATCAGCAGCCAGTCTCGCCCTGCGGTCGGCAGCAAAAGTTCCCCGAAGCCGATAAGAGCGAGGAAAAGCGCGCCGCCATTCATGGCGACCATACCTGCGCCCAAGGCCAACCGCATTGGCGCGACGCTGCCGGCATCTCCTACCCGCTTGGCAGTAGCAGGCCAAAATCCTGGCGGAGAGACCTTTCGATAAAACTCATCCAGAGTTCTGGCCGAAGTTGGCTGGGTCAGCAGCGTGACGATGATCACGACAGCCGTCGAGCCCACGGCCATTGCAGTCAAGCGCAGCCATTCAAGCTCTACCCCCGGGAAGAATTCCAAGAGCAGGATACTTCCAACGATTGAGAAAACGATAGCAGCGATCTCTCCATGGGCATTGGCTCGCTCCCATGTCCAGCGAAGCACCAGCGCCGATGCGGTCCCCGCGCCCAGCAACAAAAAGACTTTCCATCCAGCTGCAATTGAACCGAGGTGCCCCATAATGATAATTGCTAAGAAGATGATCACTATGTTCGACAAGCGAGCCACCCAAACGAGCTCGCTGGCGCCTGGCTCACGCTTCAAAATTTCTTTGTTCAACAATCGACTATAGATGTCATTGGCCCAGTAGCCTGCACCCCAATTCAGGTGGGTGTCCAAGGTAGACGCCAGCGCCGCCAGCAAGCCAGTCAACATCAGCCCTAGGAGCCCTGCTGGCAATAAGATCCCGATAGCTTGGGGGAAAGCAGCCTCACGAGCACCGCGCACCGCATCACTGATGTTCACCAGATCGCTCGCTTCAGAAGGTATTAAGACCAACAGCCCGATTGCCATCACCGACCAGACAATTCCGCGAAGAATCACGTGCGCCCATGAGAACACCAATATCGCGACCTGGACGTCTTTCTCGCTTCGGCAGGCCATGGCTCGTTGCGCCAGGTAACCGGTTCCGTCGCTACTGTATTGAAAGAACCAATTAATCGCTACGATAACTATGAACCCCGCGACCGCGCCGTCTTCCATAGGCGAAAACGACAGTATCCGATCGCTCAGAGCATGGCCATATAGTGCCCGCAATTGATTGAGCATCTCGTCGATGCCACCAAGATGCTGCACCAAGATAACGGTGAAGATTGTGATTGCCAGAACCGAAATCCCAAACTGGACGACATCGGTGGCAACAACACTGCGAAGGCCGCCAGTTGTTGCATAAGCAAGCGTGAAGAGGATTATGGCCGATAGTGAAATAAAAGCGTTAGTGGTGGCAAAATCATTGCCCAACCCCACTGTCACACTCTCTACTGCAGGAAAGACAGAAAGCGCGAATGGTAATATGGCCTGATACACATTTGTGGGCAGCCACTCATGCCATGGCAAAAATGTCTCTGTAATCCTGACTGTTGCTACAAGAACAAACGCCAGAGCGGCACAGTTTAGAACCACGCCGTAGTAAACCGCTTTGAAAACCCTCAGGTACAAAGCTGCCGAACCATCATACCGTAATTCGCAAAGTTCCGCATCGGTTGTAACACCAGAACGTTGCCAGGGCCCACCAAAAATGAAGCCAAGCATGAGGAATGCGAGAGCGAAGACCCAGATTTGCCAAATCAGAAACACTCCGCCTGCCGCGACCAGGCCAGCTATCAACAACGGTGTGTCAGCGGAAAACTGGGTGGCCGCCATACTGAGACCTGCGCGCCAGCCTGACAGCGATCGGCCGGCGAGAAAATATTCACTGAGGTCTTTGGATGCGGCGGCACGAGAGCGTAGTCCTGTGCCCACTGCATAAAGAATGAAGGCAATTACTATGGCCAGATCGAGCATCAACTCTTCTCCGATCCAGCTAAAGCGATAGAACGCTCCGTCTCAATCGAGGGCTGGGCATCAAAAATGATGAGGGAATCGATAATTCCGGAAAGTGAATAGGCCTGGGGGTAATTCCCCCAGAGCTCTTTGGTCTTCGGCTCAATAACTTCGGAAAGGTAGCCGACATCATTGCGGCAAAGGAGCAGCATGCCGAGCATTTTCTCGGCATCGCTGGAACGCCCGATACGATAAAGGGAGTTGATGAACCAGAATGTACATAAATTGAAGCCGCACTCTCGATTGCCGAAGTCGTCTTCTTCGTCATAAGGGAGCAGGAAATCCTCCCGGAGGAGCCGCCTTTCGATTGCCTCGATTGTTTGGCGGAAGCGAGAGTCCATTGAGGAAATCATTCCGACATCAGCGGCATAAAGAACCGTAACGTCCAGCGCATCTCCGCCGAAGTAACCGGCAATTGCAGACTCTTTTTCACTCCACGCAGCGGAAAGTACATAGTCGCGACATATTTCAGCTCGCTCAGCCCAGACGCTAGCTTCGTCCGGATCATCTGTGCGGCGACACATCTCCGCCATTGCCCGGAGTGCATCCCAGCTGACAATCGCAGAATAGGTATGAACGCGTTCGGACCCTCGCAATTCCCAAAAGCCCGCATCCGGTGTCCGATAGTTTTTCCAAGCCTGAGCCGCCAGTTTCCGACATATCTCTATATCGGTCCCCGAGACCTCACCCTCATTCTCCGATAAAAGCGCAAAGACGTTCAGTATATGCCCAAAGCAGTCTAGCTGGGTCTGTTCGACCGCGGCATTTCCGATAAGAACTGGCCCGAGGCCGCGATAGCCTGAGAGTGATGATGCAACTCGCTCCTCCGCCTCAAGAGAACCATCGACACAATAAAGGCACTGCACGGGGCCGTTGATTGCCTCTTCTGCTATCGGCCGGAGAAAGTCGGCAAATCCCTTCAGTACCTGCCTGTCGCCCAGTCTGGTAAGCGAGCGCACAGTATAGAATGCATCCCGCAACCAGCAGTATCGGTAATCCCAGTTTCTGTTGCTGTTGCTTTCCGCAGGAATGCCCAATGAGAGAGCTGCCAGCACCGCGCCAGTCGGCTCATACCAATGGAGGCGCAATCCAATCGCGGCTCGAATTGCCGCTTCCGTCTCTTTTGTCGGGAATCGAAGACCTGCGACCCAAGCTTTCCATTCGCGCTCCGTTTCAGTGAGCCAATACTCGGCCAGCAAGAGAAGATCATCGGCGGGATGAAACGATGATCCAACAATGCAAGCGATCGGCCGATCGAGAATAAACTCCGCGCCGTCCAGTAACGGTGTCGGATCAATCGACGCTTGTAGCCAAATTTGCTTTTGCGGGACACGAAAACATACGCTGCCAGAATTCAGCTCTCGCGATGGAGAAGTCTCACCGTAATCGAAAGATGGCGTGCAGCGGATTTGAACGCGGCAAGGTGCCGATACCGGTCTAATAATACGCACAACGGAAGGTTGAGCATTCACCGCATTCGAATTAGCTAGTCGGGGAGCAAAATCGATAATTTCCAAAGCCGGGTGATCGCCCCGGTGAAGCGTTGTCTTCAGGATCGCTGTAGCGCCCAAATATGCCTGCGTTGTGGAGGTTTGGCCTTCAACCGAAACATCGAACGAAGCAGCCGTCCCATTGTCGGCCCTGGTGCGATCAAGCAGCTTATTGAAGACAGGATCTGAATCTGGACGGGGAAAGCAGGCAAAAACAATGCTGCCCTGCTTGTCGATCATTGCATTGACGACACAATTGCCGACGATCCCTAGTTCAAGGTCTTGCGTTTGGAACATTGTATTCAATTCTAAATTGTAAGGGTGACTTTGGAGATATTCCGGGGGGCGTCGGGACTCCTCCCCCGCAACGATGCAAGATTAGCAGCCATTGGATAGAAGCCGGTGACGAAGCCGATCGGCTCAAGCAGCGGATGCGGCGCGTTTGGAAAATTAACGGTTTCTATTGAGCCGAGTGCCTGAGAGGACAAGACTGTCAATTGTGGTCTTAGCTTGGTAATTTCGCGCAGAGCTTGCTTGGCACTATCGAACGCAGCATCCGCCTGTATGAAGGCGAGCAAGTGGCTGGCTTCATCCACGGTGGTTATTGGGCCATGCATGAATTCTGCGAGACTATAAGCCTCCGCGCAGATACCCGCAGTTTCCTTCAATTTTAAAGCCGCTTCGCGCGCAATCGGATAGCCAAGCCCTCGAGCCAATGAATACGCATGAGGCGTTTCCCGGAAATGCCCCAGATCGAGGCCGTTACAGGTCGCAAGGCAGGCATCCAAATACGTCGGCAGACTATGGATTGCGTCTTCAAGGCCCTTATCGCGCGCCAGGCGAGCAATCAGGTCGGATAGAGCCGACAGTGACGCAACAAACGTTTTCGTCGCAGCCACACTGCGCTCCTTGCCGGCGCCCATCGGCAGGATCTGGCCGGGAAGGCCGGCCAGCGGAGAAGAGACGTCATTCACAAGAACAATCAGCATCGCGCCCGATTTCCTTGCCGCCTGCGAGGCGGCGATCAGATCCGAGCTTTGGCCGGACTGCGAAATCGCAATGAACAGTTTGCGTTCAAAAACCAGCTTCTGGTCATAAAGGGTCGTTACAGAGGGCGCACAGAACGAAACCGGCCACCCCAGGCATGTCTCAAACAGGTATTTGCCATAAACACCTGCATTAAGCGAACTGCCTCGTCCGCAAATCACCACACCATCAGGATCGAAGTCCTCAATCGCGGCGACAATCTGTTGCAAATCAGCCGAAATGCCGTCGCGCTGCTGCGCAACCACAAAGGGAATTTCACTGGCCTCTCGCTCCATCCACGTTGCTTGAGATGTCGATGGCTTGCTACCTGGACTCATAAGAACGCCCCTTGCGCAAATGTTCAGTCACTTGGACGAAACCCAAATGACTCCAGCGCGCGAGTCTGATCGGCTGTCGGATTTCTTAGCCAAACCACTTCCTGCGTGCAGCCACTCGACATCGCGCGATACTTGAGCACAATCTCGATTTCTTCGTCACTGAGCTGGGATCTGTAGACGCGCAAAAGTTCGGCTTTTTGCTCCCGGGCCTTTGCATTCAGTTCGATCCGAAAAGGCCGCGCATCCGATCCCAATTTTCGCCTTATTGTGGCCTCGCGTTCGGTTCGATCAGACCACGTGGCGTAAGGCAAATCTTCATAGAACACGACCATTTGGGCGCGAGCGGCGTGCTCCAAGCAGACCGCAGTGCAAATCCGATGATCGACGTGGTTTCCAAGCGATATCGGAGCAAAGATAATCCGCCCCGGAATCACAGGCGCAAGATTGGAACGCAAAAAGTGCATTCGCCAATCCAATTCAATGTCTTGGTCTGCCAGATGTTCTATGCCGAGCACAGAAGTATCAGGAAGCCCCGCCAGGCTGACCGGGATGGCAAGAGAGGCCGCGAAAGCTTTCTCCTCCTCAGCTCGACATCGAACAGCGGCCAAAATATCATCGGCGGCCAACTTGCGGTGCGGGACTGATCGGCTCCAGGTGAAAACCGTCAGAATCTGGAGATCATGGAGCGGCGCAGAATTCGAGCCATACCTTTGGCTAAGCCATCCACCCAAACAGAGTGCGATGTCATCGCTGTGAGGGGCAACCATCAATATCTTTCGGCTGTCACCCGCCGCAAGTTCGCTGTCAGGTAACACCAACACAACCCCTTTACCTCGACACATTAATCAAATCTCGGCTTAACGGCCGGATCGTCCGCTCAGCGTAATCCTCACCACCGCCCACTTGTTCGGTTTTGACGTGGGCGAAAGTTCGTCTTATAAGCTAATACGTAATCGATTACGTTAAGTTGTCAACTGTGTTTCGCTGTCCACCCGACCCAACTTTTTATTAGACAAAGCCGTTGACAAATAGGGGCCTCTGCCTCGTGTATCGATGTGACGGCAGATGAGAGAAATGAAGGATGAAGAAGCGCGCTAAAAGTCTTGCTGACATCGGCAAGCTGGCCGGCGTCACTGCCGCTACTGTATCTAGGGCTCTCAACAACAGCCCGGAAATAGGAGAAAAAACAAAGGCAAGGATCAAGAAAATAGCGGCTGATCACAACTATGTGACGAACGAAAGCGCGCGAAAGCTGAGGTTACAGAAAACCAGCACAATCGCAGTTATTCTAAACACTTCTGATGAAGTGACTGGAGAACTTGGTGCGCAGCCCTATACACTGGGCTTGATTGGCTCTCTCAGCGATGAGCTCGCGAAGCGAAATTTCGACATGATTGTAAGCCGGGAAAGGAACGTAGCCGGCTCCCTCGATCGGTATTTTCTGACTTCGCGCAAAGCCGATGGCTTGATTATTCTCGGGCAGGGTAGCGATGTTCAGGTGCTTGAGGAACTGGGCCGGACTGAAACGCCATTTGTGGTTCTCGGCAGCTACGTCGAGCGAAGTGCATACTGCATTGTGGGGGCTGACAGCAGAAAAGGCGGCCATCTGGCAACCCGCCATCTCATTGTGGATGGTGGAAGAAAGAAAGTGCTCTACTTGGGCCCAACTGACAATTTTGACGCAGAACAAAGAATATCGGGCTATAAAAAGGCGTTAGCCGATGCTGGCATTCCATTCACCGGCGAGCTTGTAAGGCGCTGTCCGCTATCCGCGCGACATGCCTATGAAGTGCTCAGTGGCCTATTAGAAACAGATGTTTCTTTTGACGGCATCTTTGCATGTAACGATGAAATCGCGTTCGGCGCCATCAAATGCCTGCACGATTCAGGTATTTCTGTTCCGCTGGACGTCTCCGTTGCCGGTTTCGACGATATCCCCAATTCGCGCTTTTTCACGCCACCGCTTACGACCGTTCATCAAAAAACGAAAGATATCGCAGCGGAACTAGTCCAGCAGTTGGTTCAGGGTATCGAAGGCGAAGTCCCGAAATCTGTTGAGATAGACTTGAAGCTTGTCGTGAGAAAATCCTCCGTCCCCGAAGCGGCGAAAGATTGATATAGTCTGTGCCGTCAGTCTAACATTAACTCGGCTCCACTTGGCTTCCCGGCCTTCAATCCGGTGCATTTGCCGTGGAATTGCCAAACCGACCAAATAACTGCCGTTATTCATACTTGGTGCCTTTGATGATCTTTGGATCAAGCCGCCGGGTATCAATCGATTTGCCGAAGCGCTCCTTGCAATGTGAATGAGAAAGCTGATGGGCAAGGAATGCTGACTTCATTGCCGATTCACGCCCCATCGTGTCTTCGAAATTGTTGACCGCCTCCTTTGCCAGCTTCAATGCGAAACGGGAATTCCTGGCAAACCGGCGTGCCATGGCAAAAGTGAATTCCAGCAATTCATCCCTCGGAACAACATGATTCACCATGCCTGCAGCTTTTGCCTCTGGAGATGAGATCGGTTCGCATCCAAACAGCATTTCCTTCGCTTTACGAACCCCCAATTCGTTGGGATGAGCAAACCACTCAACGCCCGGAACCCCCATCAGCAACGTATTGTCCAAAAAGGTCGCGTCCTCACTGGCGATAATGATGTCGCACGGCCAGATCAGCATCAAACCACCTGATATGCATCGACCGTGGACCGCGGCCAGGGTCGGCTTGGGGATCGCGCGAATGGCCTCCGAGAAGCCAAAATATACTTCTTTCTCCCGCCCCATCATCCCTTCTTGGCCAGGCCCATCAAAGTCCGCCCACATTCCCGCCGTATCATGAGCCGCAAGATTGACGACTTCATCTGTTTCGCTCAAATCATTGCCGGCAGAGAAATGCGGGCCATTTGCCGAGAGAACGATGGCCTTTACAAAGCCATCATGTGCCGCCCGCTTGAAAGCAGAATGGATCGCATAAAGCATATGCGTGTCCTGCGCATTGCGCCGCTCGGGACGGTTGAGCGTGATATGCGCCACATTGCCTTCAACCAATTCATAAAGAACATCATTGTCCCGCACGCTTCTTCTCCGCTTTATTTTAGGCGCGCCGCACCATCCAGCCGGATAGTCTCGCCGTTTAACATCGGGTTCTCGCAAATGCTTGTCACGAGCCGGGCGAAATCGTCGACGTCACCCAGCTTGTCATTGGGAAAAGGCACACCTTCCAGCAAAGCACTCGCATCGCCATTGAAGGCACGGTCAAGCATCGGGGTGGCAAAGCTGCCGGGCGCGATTGTGCAAACCCGAATGCCAAAACCGCCGAGGTCACGCGCCATCGCCAGAGTCATACCCGTGACCCCTGCCTTTGCCGCACTGTAAGCGACCGTGCCCAATGGCGAGTCGAAAGCGTTGATGGAGGCTACATGAAGAATAACCCCCCTCTCCCCACGTGGGCCGGGCGGGTTCGTCGCCATGTACTCAGCAGCAAGGCGCGCGCAATTAAAACTTCCGACCAGATTGACATCGAGAATGTTGCGGAAAATCGCCAGACTATAAGGACCCGATTTGCCAAGAGTACGTTTAAAGGGGGCTGCTTTCCCTGCGGCGTTGAGAAGAACCGCAGGTGGCCCATTATGTTCGGCGATATTGGCTAGGGCGTTCGCAATCGACCCTTCATCCGATACATCAGCGTGTTGAAAGAAGAACTCGCTTGGCCCCTCATCCAGATCCACGACGGAAACCTTCGCACCCATTGATGCGAAACGCTTGGCAGCGGCCAGGCCCAGGCCTGACGCACCGCCAGTAATGACGACCGACGCGCCTTCAAGTCTCATAGCCGCTCCCCGTGCAACTCGGGCGTCAGTCCTCGGGCGACAAGGCGACGGCGAATTGCCGCATGCTCTTTCTCACCGAGCCCGAAACGCCACATCAAGATCACGCCGATGAGGTAAAACGGCGTGGACATGGCGATGAACATCCACTTCGTAAGTTCCGAACCCGCGTTGGGATCATTTGCCGGATCGAACCCCATCATGGCCAGCATCGGCAAGGCGATACCTATGGCAACTGCCTGCATCAGTTTTCGCGCAAGACTCCAGGCGGCGAAATGCGTAGCGACCTTGGGAGACGAACCACTTTGGTCAGCGTGGTAATCTGCAGTGTCAGCAACGAGCGCCGTAGGCAGAATCGCAAAACCGCCGGCGCCCAGACCAACAGCACATTCAATTGCGAGGAATATATATCCGTCGTCTCGCTCAAGCGGAGGCACGCCGACAGCCAGTATGGTAGCCGCCAGCGCGAGTGAGACCGCCACGGTTCTGTGTTTTCCTATGCGCCTGCTGACCCAGAGCCAGCCAGGCACAGAGATAATTATCGCCAGATAAGGCAGGAGGAGAACCAAGCCAATAAGCTCTGCCTGACCGAAGTAATATGTGAGGAAATACGCGGCCACAGTCACAGAGGCGGCCTTGCCAAGTTCGATCGTAGCAAACGCGGCAATAAGCGATCTAAAGTGTGGGTTAAAACGAATGATCTGAAACACGTCCAGCCAATTCGCTTGGCCCTCATTGCTGGGAACTTGTCGTTCAGTAAAGCTGTTCAGGCTGAGCAGCACCGCCAACGGCAAAAGTACGCTGATCAAGACTGCGAGGCCCGTCATGGTGGTGCGGTCGATCCCATAGCCATACTGGCTGGCAAAGACCGGAACGAGCGCGGCTAGCGCAATCCCCATAATCATTGCAGATTCGCGAAATCCACTTAGCGTGGAACGATCATGGTACTCCGCTGCAATCTCGCTGCCCCAAGACCAGTATGGAATTTGGATAAGCGTCCAGCCGAGATAGGTTATCAGGCTCGCTATCAGAAGATAAGCGGCGCTAACATCGAAAGGCGGGACGAACAGTAGCCACACACCCGCGAGCAATACGGGCACGCCTGCCGCAATCCACGGGCGACGGCGGCCCCACCGCCCAGAAGTTCGATCCGACATAACGCCAATCAGCGGGTCAGTCACAACATCAAACAGCCGGGCGGCAAGCAGGATGGCGCCAATCACTGTCAGAGGAAGTGCATAAGTGTCACTGTAATAGATCGGTATAAGCGAAGTGACTGGGACAACCATGATCGCCAACGGCACAGCCGTGGCGCTGTATCCGATCAGCCTCCCATAATGGCGACTGTCGCCAGCGGTAAGGTGGGCCGGTTTCGCAATCACGAGCAGTTCATCTCGCTCAGGAACTTCCCGATTATTTCCCTGAACCTTTCGGGTTGATCGAGATTTGCGAAATGCCCTGCTTCCGCGATTTCATAAAGCCTGAAGCCAGGCAGTTCCGCCAAGTAAGCCAAGCTCTTGGGTAATTGCTTGTTGATGTCGCGATCGAGGTCACCACGCAGGATCGCTATTGGTCCGGGAAAGTCCACTGCGACATTACAATAATCGTAAACACGGATGTTCTTCTGAGTGAGATAAGTGACTTTCAGATCAACTTCCGAGTACATTTGCCGAAGCAGTTGCTTAGCCTGCGCAGAAAAGCCAGCGTTTTTGGAGATAACCTCGGCCAGCTTTTTGGGGCCCATCAGGCGAGCCACAAGATACTGGAGAGTAGGTATGCCTGGCGGAAAATGCAGGCGATAGGCGGTGCCAAAGGTGACAAGCGAGCGATAGTTTTGCGCCTGCTTGTTGATCAGCGCGAGAGCCACCAGGCCGCCGAGCGAATTCCCGATCAGATGGACAGGCCCTTTCGCATGGCGCGAGATAATTGGCTCGAGGTCATCTGCAAATGCTTCAACGGTAAAGGAAGCGCGCTCAACGCTTTCAGGCAAAGTGGAAAGACCGTGTCCCCTTAAATCGAAGGTCAGACACCGAAATCCGCGTGCTGCAAAGCAGGCCGCATCATTGGCAAATTGGCGTTGATCCGCCCCCAGTCCGTGAATGAAGACAAGGGTGCCAACCTCTCCGCCATCCCATATTCGATGGGCTACTTTCGTACCATCTCTTCCCGTTGCGACCTGAAGGTTGGGGCTCGTCATACCGGTGCCTTCCGCAACTCACTCAGTTTGGTTTTCACGACTTTGCCGAGCGCGTTTCGCGGAAGTTCAACGCACAAGTGGCACTCGGAAACCCTCTGGTGGCGACCAAGCCTACCGTTGACCCAACTCGCGATTGCTTGTGGGTCCGCCTCGATTTCGGCGCGACACTCGATAAAGGCGCAGGGAGTCTCGCCCCATTTGGGATGCTCGACCCCGATCACGGCGGCATCCGCGACATCGGGATGTAGGCGGAGTACTGCCTCAATGTCAGACGGATAAACATTGATACCGCCAGAGACGATCATGTCCTTAATCCGGCCCCGCAAGTGTAGGAAGCCGCCGTTGTCAATCGCACCCAAATCACCAGAACGAATGAAACGTGTTCCCCTCTCGTCAAGCCATTCAAGCTTCCGGCTTAGCTCGGGCTGATTGAGATACCCGTCCGAGACGAGTGCGTTTGTGCCGACGATTTCTCCGGTCACACCCACGCCGCACCTTCGGCCCTCCTCATCTACAACGGCAATTTCACCTCCAGCGATGGCAGTCCCAACGCTTTCGAAACCCTCACCCATTTGCTGAGGGCGCAGGACAGAGCAAACCCCCTCTGTGTTCCCATAAAGCTCGAATAGGCGAACGTTTTTCGTTTCCAGAATCCGCCGTTTTAGCGGCTTGGGCAGATGCGATCCTGCCGAAACAATTGTGACAGACCGTTCAGGTTGCCACCGGTGGTCATTGTCAAAAAGGTGTGCCAATTGCGTGGGCACCAGAAAGCAGTGAGTGACATTTTCGCGCTCGACGGTTGCCGCAATACCGCCAGATGAGAGGTCAGGATCGATAACAACGCACCCCCCAGCGTAGAGCGTGGGGAGCAGCATCATCCACGTTCCATTGGAATATGGCGCAGTGGCCAGCAACGTTATGCTCTCGGGTGTTATCCCATATTCGGCTGCGAAGACTTTGCCGTATCCGTCCCTGGCCCCGATTGAATGCACGATGCCTTTGGGCAGGCCGGTCGTGCCGGAGCTGTAGATCAGGCTCATTGGCGCACCCTCGCTCAGGTCCGGCCGCTGGTGTGGCTTCTCGGCGTCGCCTTCGGCGCAAAACGAAGCGATATTAAAGCTTGGTTGAAAATCCCTGAGATGCTCTCGGCCCAGCCCATCAACAAGGACTGCGGCAGGATCTGCGTCAACCAGGAGTTTGGCGGCATCGATCTGACTGATCATCAGGGACAGCGGTGTTACAACTGCTCCGAGCTTGGCCACCGCCAAAATAGCGGCGACGTAGTCAGGCGAAACGCGCGCCGCGATAACCACACGGTCGCCGCACCTGACGCCCTGTTCCGCCAAGCCAGAGGCCATGGCGTCGGCTCGGCTGTTAAGCTGACCCCAGCTCCATTCCCCTTTCGGGAAACGGATCGCCGGGGCCAGCCCAGGGTTGGCAGCATGAGATGCGACCCGAGCAAGGAGCTCCGAACACGGCTGCCAAAGAGAACTCATGATATGTGATCGGCCTGCAAAAAATCGCGGAGCACCGCCAAATCGCTGTCGCGGTCAAGAAACGGCGTATGCCCGACATCCGGAACCTCGATCGCACGCAAAGACGGCTGGAGATTGCGCATCCTGGTTAGGGATTTGCGGCAAAGTACCTCGGACTGCGCCCCGCGAAAGACGAGCAAGGGACATTCTATTTCGGCAAAAGCGTCGGCATTATCATAGTCATCGGAGTGATGTCTGAGCTGCTGGGCTACGTTTGGATCAAAATGAAGGCGCCAGCTGCCATCTGGGAGTTGAACTGAAGCCAGCTGCGCAATCGAATACCAGCTCATGCCTACTGGTGGGACCATTCCAAATTGCCCGAATGCATTTGCGAAATAATCCGCAAGTGCCTTGAGACTGTGAAATTGTGACGGAGCCTGCATGGCTTCACGAATGCGTTGAGCGACTGCTGGATCGAGGCTCGGACCGACGTCATTCAAAACAAGTCGCTCGACCTGGTGTTTAAGTGCGCCTCCCGCCATCCTTATCCCGAGGGCGCCGCCCATGGAAACGCCCAACCAACTCAAACGCTCAACTTCGAAGTGGGCAAGAAGATCGCAAATTACCGCTTCATAGATTTCAAAGCGATATTCGACCTCCGGGTCGCTTGCCCAAGGTGAACCACCGCGACCGATCATGTCAGGAGCAATTATACGATGCGTCCTTACCAACTGTTTTGCCAGAGCCGCAAAGTTCAAGCCTTGGCCGCCGAGACCGTGCATGCACAACAAAGGCGGTAAAGTGTCGTCACCCCATGTGCGAACTGCCAATTCATACGGCCCACAGCGGACGTTCTGCACCTCGCCTGCATCCGCGTAAACTTTTGTCACCGATCGGAGGTTTTTGTCACTCAGCAGCATTTACTACCCCCTCCTAACCTGACATGGACGTTGGCAACGGACAGGGCCATTATCGATCGAACGGTACTTTGACGGAGACTGAATTGGCGAGCTCGCGCAATAAGAACACGCAGGTCTTTGACCGCAGCAGGCAAAGAGAACGAAAACGCGAAGCGGTTATTCTCGCAGGCGCTCAAGCGTTTAGCGAAAATGGATATGCCGGAACTACTCTCGATATGTTGGCTGACAGCCTTGGGGTAAGCAAGAAGGCGCTGTATCACTATGTGTCTGGCAAGAGCCAGATACTGTATGAAATCTTCCGGCTTTGGCTCGACGTGCAGGAAAGCGCGATCGCGCAAGCAGAAGCTGCTGAAGGGAACGCCGAGGCGAAGCTCCGGCTTTATGTGCAGCGGTATATCGGGTCGGTCTACAGTCATTTTGTTGCCATGGACCGAATTGTAGGCGAGCTCGAGACGCTCAAAGAAGAAGAGATCATGGCAATCCAGAAGCGAAGGCGCGAGAACGACTCCCGCCTTTCACGCCTGTTCGCTGCCGGCGCTGACAACGAATTCGCAGACTGGGACCCCCGACTTGCCGTCCATGTCCTGAACGGCGCGATCGACTGGATGTTCAAATGGTTGAAACCAGACAGCTCTATGAATCCCGAGCATACTGCCGACAAGATCATGGACATTTTGGTCAAAGGCCTCGCTAAACGTTCCTAGAATTTCAATGCGGCTGTGGCGCGCCAGCGGGCTGGCAACCCAGGATACGTGAAGTTCAAACCGGGGACGATTTCAAAGATCTGATCGTTGAACTCCTCATCGAAGATGTTCTCGCCCGAAACGGCAAGCGACCAACGCTCTGTTTCAATGGCTGCACGAACTGAAACCAGATCATAGGCCTCCTGAACAAGCGTGTTCGCTTTGTTCCAGGTCTGCGGGCCCTGACGATACCACTCGCCCCGCAGGACCAGGTCGAGCCCGTCAGTGATCGGTGCGCGATATTGCCCGCCGAGGCTGAGCGTATACTCCGTTCGGAAAGGCGTCTGATTGCCGATCACGGTCGGATCAGGATCGTTCTTGATCTCCGTATCCAGGTAGTCGAAATTGGCAAACAAATCCAAGCCATCAATGGGCGTGGCATTAAGGCTGAATTCGATACCGCGCAGCTCGCTCTCGCCGAGGTTCTCAGTCGAGGTCGTCAAGTTGCCGGTATTGGGATCAGTGATAAGGACAGCCACCTGCTGATTGGCATAGTCGATCTGGAACGCAGCGAGCGTTGCGCGCAATCGTCCACCCAACATGTCGGTCTTGAGGCCGATTTCGTAGGATTCGAGCAACTCGGCACCGAATGGGAGCGAGCTTGCAGCATCGAAACCGCCACTGCGAAAGCCCTCGCCATAATTGACATAACCCGTGACGTCTTCGGAAAATTCGTATGTCAACGACAGTTTTGGCGAGTACTGCGAGGTTTCCTGACGAGTGGGCGCCGCCACCGGACCAATACCCAAAACAAGCTGTTCTTGTGTATCCTTGTCATACCGCATGGCACCGCTCAATGTGAGCCTTTCGGTGAGGTCGAAGTCAAGCTGACCGAATATACCGGTCCTGCTTCCTGTCGTTTCGTTGGCAGAACCACCCAGCAAACCAAGCCCGACCAGGATTTCTTCGTCACGCGTGTCGAATTCGGTTTGATTGTCTTCATAGAATGCCCCGACGATCCAACGCAGCCGATCTTCTGCCGGTGAAACCAGGCGTAATTCCTGCGAAAGAGCCGAATAGTCCGTATCGGTCGTGCGTACGATCTGCAGGCCAGGAGCAAGACTAAAATCTGCGTCTTGCCGCAAGGTTTGCCGAGAGTTTACATACTGAGAAATCGATGTGAGCGTCGCAAAACCGATATCGATATCAAGCTTTAAAGCCGCGTCGAAAACGTCCCGCTCATTGAAACCATCATCCAGGTCGACGACACCCAGTAAACCGCCGACATCGTCTAGATAGGTGGAAGCATCGGCTGAAAGAAAGCCAGAGTTATAGCCATTTTCAAATCCATTGAACGAGGCGCGAAAGTCCACTTTCACCGGTTCGGTATCCCAGATCAGCCGTGCACGAGTGAAGAATTCCTCGCGAAAATCCTGGTCCGTCCCATTGGCATTCTCGAAGAAGCCATCGGCTTTGAGATAAGAACCGCTCAGTCTGAAAAAGAGGGAATCGTCAACTATGGGAACGCTGATCGCACCAGCGAGATTCATCTCATCTCCGCTGCCGTACGAGGCGCGCCCACTAAACTCAGAATAGTTTTCAGGCTCTCTGGTGATGACATTGATAACGCCGCCGATGGTGTCGCGACCATAGAGCGCGCCCTGCGGCCCCTTTACGACTTCGATACGCTCGATATCGAACAACTGGTTGCGCAAAGGGTCCCCAGCCGGAAGGTAAACACCATCTGACAGCAAGACGACTGAGGGGGCATTGCCGCCGATTTGTCCTACACCGCGGAAAACGATGATTGGGCGGTCGCCGCCTTGGAAACCTTGTTGAACAACTACGCCGGGAGTCAGCTGAGCGAAATCAGCCGCCTCATCGATCTCCGCATCTTCGATTGTCTGCGCCGTGAATACGGAAATGGATTCCGGAACATCGATCAGCGATTCTTCGCGGCGACGCGCAGTAACGACAATCGTGTTCGTCCTGTCGTCCGCAACCGCGGCCTCCGGCGCAGTTTGCGCATCGCTCGGTTCGACTTCCTCCTGCGCCGATGCAGTGGCAGCGTTGACCGCCAGAATGGTTGCAAGCGCTGTCGATGCCAGCCGAAGTTTCCTCATTGACCTCTCCCTAATTCACTTTATGGTGCATTTATGCACTCGTAAGTAACTTACTGATGTGGGAGAGCTCGGTGGTCAAGCAAAAAAGTGTAATGCCGCCTGGAATTTTATCCGACACCAGATGCGGGCATCGGGTGTGGCGAGAGGGGAAATCGCTGATCATCACACTCGACAGGCCTGAGTGCGCCAACAGCCTGGATCCCGAAAGCTGCGAAGCATTATCGCTTACCTTTGATGCGTTCGCCGATGATGACGAGCTACAGGTTGCGATTGTCTCCGCAGAAGGGAACCGGCACTTCTGCGCAGGTCTTGATCTGCGTGCAGTCCAACCGGGCAGGCGAGTCCAATTGCCTTCTAGCGGATTTGCCGGACTAACCTCTCGCCAATTGGACAAGCCCGTAATTGCCGCCGTCAATGGCGTCGCCTTGGGTGGCGGGTTCGAACTGGCACTCGCTTGCGACATGATTATTGCGGATGCCAATGCCCGCTTCAGCTTGCCTGAGCCGCGCGTCGGCCAAGCGGCCCTAGCCGGAGGATTGCTGCGACTGCCGCTCTCGATTGGCAAGCACCGGGCCTTGGAGTTGATACTGACCAGTCGGATGGTCACCGCTGACGAGGGATGGAGGCTCGGCTTTGTCAATCAGGTCGCCGAACCAGGCCAGGCTCTCAATCTCGCGCGCGCGATTGCCGGCGAAATCGTGAAAGGCTCGCCTCTTGCGCTGCAAGCCTCAAAGGCTGTGGCGCTGACCCATGAACGCTCGGCTCACGGCACGAACACGGAAGGCTGGCCTGCAGAAAGCGTCGAGCGGATGCTGGATAGTGAAGACATACAAGAAGGCGCCATGGCATTTCTGGAGAAGAGAGAGCCACAATGGAAGGGGAGGTAACCTTGTACACCACGAGCTATGTCCAAGGCATTCCAGAAGAGCCGTTAATCTATCGCACAATAGGACAAGAACTTAAGCGGGCCGCGGCGAAATTCGGGCAGCACGAAGCGATAGTTAGCGTCGCACAAGGCTGGCGACTGAACTATGCGCAGCTGGATCAGGTCACCGATACTATCGCGGCAAACTTCATCGCGATGGGCCTCAAATCCGGTGACCGTGTCGGCATCTGGTCGCATAACTGCATGGAGTGGGCGCTGACACAATACGCGACCGCAAAAGCGGGACTGATACTTGTTACGATCAACCCTGCTTACAGAACCTCGGAGCTCGCCTACGCGCTGCGCAAAGTTGGATGCCGGGCACTCATTCTGGCGGATCGATACAAGACCAGCGACTATCCGGAAATGCTCCTTGAGCTAGCGCCTGAGCTAAATCAACAGCAGGGTGAAAACCTTGAGTTAGCAGCGTTTCCTGAGCTCGAGTTCGCAGTTACTCTGGGCGAGAGCAACCGTCCCAATTTCCGGCCTTTCAAATCGCTGATGGCAGAGCCTGCCCCGGCCGACCTACAAGCTCTTACAGAGATCGCGGGCCGACTGAGCCCCGATGATCCCATCAATATCCAGTTCACCAGTGGTACAACCGGATCGCCCAAGGGCGCGACCCTGACGCATTTCAACATCCTCAACAATGGCAATCTCGTCGGCAAAACGCAGCAGCTTGGACAAAATGATCGTGTCTGCATTCCCGTCCCGCTTTACCACTGTTTCGGAATGGTCCTTGGTAACCTTGCTTGTCTCAGCAACAGAGCGACCGCAATCTACCCGGCAGAAGGCTTTGACCCGAAAGGGGCCATCGCAACTGTCCGCGCCGAAGCTTGCACCGCACTGTATGGTGTGCCAGCCATGTTCATTGAAATGCTTGCTGAGGTTGAGCGCAGCGGCCTGGAAGGAGCAGCTTTGCGGACCGGTATTATGGCCGGAGCTCCCTGCCCAATCGAACTGATGCGCAAGGTTTGCTCGATCATGGGAATGTCAGAGGTCACGATCGCCTATGGCATGACTGAAACCAGCCCTGTCAGCTTCCAAACCCGAATTGATGATCCAATGGAATTGAAGGTGTCCACTGTTGGACGCGTCCAACCCCATATCGAAGCGCGCGTAGTCGACACTGAAGGGGCCGACCTGCCAAGAAATACTAAAGGGGAGCTCTTGGTGCGCGGGTATTCCGTCATGCGCGGTTATTGGGGCGATGAAGAAAAGAGTTCGGAAGTCATAGACGCAGGCGGCTGGATGCACACCGGTGATTTGGCCACGATCGATGAAGCCGGCTACTGCCGAATAGTTGGCCGGATCAAAGATATGATCATCCGGGGTGGGGAAAACATCTATCCCGCAGAAATCGAAGATTTTCTTTACACCCACCCCGCAATTGAAGAAGTCGCGGTCTTCGGTCTGCCGGACGAGAGGCTTGGCGAAATCGTGGCCTGCTGGATTGTCAAACGCGAGGGCGCGATCGCTAGCGAAGAAGGGATCCGCGACTTCTGTAAAGGCAAGATAGCGCACTATAAGATTCCGATCGTGGTCCACTTTGTTGAAAGCTTCCCGCGGACGGTCACCGGCAAGATCCAGAAGTTTGTCATGCAGGATATGACTTTAGCGGGCACCGGCGATGGGTGTTGTCCGGAGCAAATGCACTTTGCAGACTAGTCAAAAAAGATTTGTCAAAACATGCCAACTTAACCAAAGTCTCGAATTCTAATTAGTTCTTGAGTCCGAAGAAATATTTGGGCGCATGTAATGAAGGTGGAAAAAGTGAAGATAGCTGACACATTGTATACTCACCGCCGCGAGGCAATGGCCCTGCTGGCCGGTTTGCCTTTTTCCCAACTGATCCCAAATGTTGCTTCAGAATTGGGCGCAATAGGACTGTCGCCGGAACCGACGATCGGCGTCGAGTACCCCGAGGTTTACGAGCTTTCCAATATCATTTTGGCCATGACCCAGCATGGCCTGGAGGATGAATGGGAGGTGCAGAAAGACTTCCCTTATTACGATGTGGCGATGGAATATTTTGATTCCTTCAAATCGCATCCAATTATTTCCGCTGCCAATTTTTCGCGCGAGCGATGGATGGAGTTTTTAAGTTTCAGAACCGATGCGTACGCCTTTGTGTTTTCGAACGAAGGCCAATTGCAACGGACCTCAGATTTCCAGTCTTTCGAAATCCGCGCGTTTGATGACCACTTGGATTCGATCCAGGATTTCGCTGACAAATCGAATTTCCGGCAATTCTTCAACGCGCAAAGCGCCTGTCGCAACCGAATTGTCGCGGATTACAAACGCAACTACATGATCGAAGAAATGCGCGATTTCCTCGAGCGCGAATTTGGGGACTATTTTTCTGCCAAGCGGTACATTGTTGCGCTGTCGCCTTTTGTGGGGGCGCAGAACCTGCATCGTGACGTATCAGATACGCTGACAGTCGATTTCCCGCCGGTTGCGATGTCAATTCTGCGTGGCAATGATTTCCAGCCCCAAGATCAAGCATCTCAGATCCACACTTTGTTTACCGAGATGGATCACGGATATGTCAATCCCACGACTGAGAATTTTGGCCCGCAGGTCGAGGAAAAGTTTGACGGCACACTTTGGTCAAATGGCAGTGGCTATGAAGATTATCCGTTCGCTGTTTTTAACGAATATATGACATGGGCTCTGTTTGACATATTCACGGCCGAACACTTCCCGGCGTTTGCGGATCAGGTGAGTTTTCGCTGGCACGTTCAAAACGAGAGCAGGGGCTTTCCTTACTCCTATGACTTTGCCCAGATACTGCTGCAATTAAGGAGAGAAAACCCCTCCCTCCCGGTACGGGCATTGTATCCGGAGCTGCTAGATCGTCTGAGCGTTCTTGAGCCTGTCATGTCCAAAGCCCGTGTCTTGAATGTGAACGACGAATTTGTCGCGAGCGATCTACGAGATACCTGGGTTGAGCTTGTTTTCAGCGAACCAATGGAACCGGCAGAAAGGCTGAGCATGGCTGTCTGGCAGCCCGGGTTTGAAAATTTCGCCATTGAGCTGACAGAAGCGGATATAGCGTGGAACGAGGACGCGACCCGTCTTTCGGTCCGTGTATCAGGGTTCGACCGGCCGTTCGAGCGCGCGGCAGTTTTGCTGAATGGGCCGGAGGCGAAGCATCGGCTGTTTTCCCAAAAGGGTCTGCTTGCCCCGGCGCGCAGTGGCCGTCTGGTTGTTTCTGGCTGACCTTTCCGATCTGATGAGCCTGGTCAATCCACTACTTCGCGGCAGGTGCTTGTTGAGAAACGGCAGATGCGTTTGTGGTATCGAAAGGAAGGCCAAATGAGTCCTCTTCTGATTGTCACTGAAGCCTTTACGCTGATCTTCCTGTCTCAGCTGGTACTTCATTTGTTGCGCGCCCATGGTCGAAGCAAAGCGCGTGATCTCTTGGTAGTCGCAATCGTAATCTTGGTTCTTTCCGCAATGGCGTGGCTTTTCGTGCCCTCAATGGCCGAAAGGCGTTGGGATCAGCCGCCAGGCGGCCAAGCAGCCGCGATGCTTCTGGCAATTGTTTTTCTCTCCGGAATATCAATCATGCACGCGAATGGTGCAAACCGGGAGTTAATGTCGCAAATTGCATTCCGCTTTGCGGGGTGGCGAATTGGGTTTGGCCTTTTAATACTCGCTTTGGGAATGCAGGGCCAATTGCCAGCAGCGTTTTTCTGGCCCGTGGCTTTAGGAGATATTGCCGTTGGCTTGCTGGCGCTGGCGATCCGCTACTTCAGTGCATCCGCACCGGGGCCAACCCTTCTTCTGGTCTGGAATCTGGTTGGTCTAGCGGATTTTGGATCGGTGCTTTTCGTCGGAATTACCGTCTTGAACCCGGCGATGTCGAGCGGTCTTGAGTTCAGCCCACCTAATTTTCTGCCCCTCGTTGCAGTGCCCTTGTTTATAGCAATGCACGTCGGCGGATTGGCTGCACTCAGACGAACTTTGACCAGAAGCACGCCGTGATTGGTGGAAACGTGAGGCAAGAGGCCGCCGGAACCGCGCTACTGGTCGGCGGCTCCGGAGGCATCGGTTCTGGAATGTCCGAAGCTCTCATCGAGAAAGGGTATCGTGTGATCGTGGCCGACCGCCTCCACCCGGAGAATCCGGAGGTCGAATATCAACCCCTGAATATAAGCGACGATGAATCACTTGAGAAACTAGCGGCCTGGCTGCGTGAGCAATCGCTGCAGATCGACCTCCTGGGCATCTTTGTCGGTGTGATCGATCAGGGGTCCGTACTGAAGCAATCGCGCGCAAAATGGGATTTGATGCTGAGCATCAATCTTGCTTCGATAGCCATGGTAGTTGACGCAATTTTGCCGACAATCGCCGCAAATGGTCGCGCGCGCATTTTGCTGCCCGGAAGCCTCGCTGGTATTGAGCCGCCTTCATTGGAGGCTGGCCTCGGTCTGTATGCAATCGCAAAGCATGGTCTGCACTGCTATTTCCGAGTGCTTTCCGATGAGCTTGCGCCTCGCGGAATTACAGTAAGCCTACTTATTCCGTCAGCGATAGAAGGTAACCTCGCGCGAAACTCTGCCGAACTGCGGTCTGAAATGCTTGGCGAAGAGCTGGACGCCGCCAGAGGAGCTCAACCGCGGGAGAGGAAGCTCACGAAAGCGGGGGCGGCATGCAAGACTTTTGCCGCGGAATGGATCGCCGGAACCAGAGTAATCACAAACGCACCGACGCAAGTCAAAGAACGGGCGAATACCGGAGCCAATGCGCTTGCGCCCAGCCGAGGCCGGGACTCCAGGGCTTTCGAAAGGAAACTTGCTGAACCTTAGAAACCGTCTGTTGAACGTGGCGGGTAATTGAGATCCGTATTTTCCTATCCGCTTCGAGGAATTTGTACTGAAACTCTAACTTCAAGGATTCTTTATGAAGACATATGCTGCCAAGGCTCTCCTTGCTTTCATAATGCTTCTCAGTTTCCCCGGAAATGCTGAGAGTAAGGTCTCTTTTGATTACGAGCCCATCTGGCAGGCTCGCTTTGTCGAGCTGGATGAAGCATATATTTTGGAAGCGGCAGCGCGGCCAATTGATGTGCCCGAGACTTTTGAACTCGCCTCGATCATTCTCAGCCTGTCTGAGTTTGGCACTTCACAACTCAGGATTGAACCAAATGATACCGAGCTCACGGCTTATATTGAACGCGTGCGCCAACATTTCGGACCGTTCGCAGACCATCCTATCGTTCGGAAGATTGACTTTGATGGTGTCGAGAACTGGCAAAGACTCTATGATTTCCGCGAAAACAGCTATCTTTATTCCTTCGATGATGAAGGCGGGCGCAGCAAACGCCTAAAGCATGTCATGCCATATTCGCATGTCTGGTTTCGCCCGGACAATACGTTCACGCGAAACATAGAATTGATCGAAGATTTTGCGGAGGTGAGTGCATTTCGTCAATTTTATGCCGAAAATCGGGAATTCTATGACGGGCTCATAGCTCGAGATACAAACGCAGCGTCGATTACAGGCATGAAATCGTGGCTTGACGAGCGCTTCGATGCAAATTCGAATGTGATCTCGGCAGTGTATTCTCCGCTGTTCAATGGCTGGCATTCAACGCAAATAATACGAGATGGCGACAGGGGTCATCACCTTCTATTTCTTCAACCTGGTTTTCCGACAAGTTTCGAAAGGCCGGATGCCTGGGCACGGATGGTTTTTACCGAAATCGATCACGGCTATGTAAACCCAGTTTCAAACCGATTTCAGGAGCAACTGAACCAGGAAGAGGGGTTTGGTAACGCGATCTGGGTGGATCGGCTGGTTCCCGGTACGGGCGCATATGAGAACGGCTACATGGTTTTCAACGAGTATATGACTTGGGCCTTGTTCGAGTTGTGGGCTACCGAAGCTTACAACGCTGAAACGGCGCAGAGGATTCGTAGAAACACTCAAAATCAGATGGTTGATAGAGGATTTCCTCTCTTCCCGGAATTTTCGGAAACCCTGTTCACATTATATGATGAGAGGGTCGCCCGGGGAGGAGAGGTGAAATTTGAAGCGCTATACCCGGCATTGATTGCTTGGGCTCAAGATCAAGGGCGATAATACTTACAGGCCTCGATCACTTGAAGCCGCAAAATCGAAATGTAGTCAGATGCTCGTTTGCCTTTGACAAAGTACCTGTCCGTGGAAGCGCAGCTCGTCGGTCTTGATCGCCTTGGGGCCAGCCGTGGCGCTTCAATGCTTACCGCATGAAGCGCCATGGCACCTCCCCGTCGCAGGTCTTGATCACGTAACTCTCAGGAACCTCGTCCTCCAGGTCGACCGCTTTCCAGAACTGGCGCATCTCGCCGGCGAACATGGCAGGGAGTCTGCTTCCACCAGTGGCGTAAGGTCTAACGGCAGATGTCGGTCCAGTGCTCCGCCAGCAGGGTTGTCACGTTCCGTAAAGCCAACGGGAAGCGTACAGACGTCATCAGTACCAAGCGGATCACCCTGCACGAAGAGTTGAAGGGCCGAAACGGACTGGCTGGCTTCTTCTCGCGCGGCATCTCGACACCCGGCCTGCTCAATCCTTACCAAGAGGCGCATTGGCACTGAAAGGGCTATGTCGAGCGCCATGGCCCGGCTCATTCTGGCAGCTCGGCGGAACAAGCCTTGAGGTCCACTCTACAAGCATGTATAGTTATCATGATAACTAAAAGGAATCATATGACTGCGCAACTCAACGTCATCGCTCGCATTAAACCGCATCCGGAATTTCTCGACGCCGCGAGGCGCGCGATCCTTGAGATCATCGAGCCGACCCGCGCGGAGGCAGGATGCATAACATTCCGCCTTAGCGAAGACGAAGATAGCGGCACGCTTCATCTTTACGAGGAATGGCGCGACGCGGAAGCACTCGCCACGCATCACGAACAGGCCTACACGCAAGGCGTATTCGAAGCCTATAAAAGCTGGCTCTCCGAGGAGCCGAAAATCCTGCATTTGCGGCCGGTCCGCTGACGCGATGTTCTTCCTGAAGGACCTTCCCAGTCGGAGGATGGTCGAGGGTTATGCTGCCCGTTTCGATGACGTCGATCCTGACAATGTGCTTGCGGCGCTGGCACACATGCGCAGCGCCAGCCTGCTTATCCGCAGCCTCGAGGTCTATTTCGCCGAACACGATCTGTCACAGCTGCGCTTTCTCACCCTGATCCTTATCGATCGCGAGCCAGAGCGAACCAACCTCACGGTTGGCGAGATCGCCGATAGGCTTGACGTCTCCCGGCCGGTTGTGACCAGGACCCTGAAGAGTCTCCAGCAATCCGCACTTATTGCTATTGCCAGCGACGAACGGGATGGCCGATCGAAGCGAGTGTCGCTTACGCGTACAGGCATCGCAAAACTGCAGGCCTTGCTTCCTGGCTATTTCGCCATTCTCCATGGCCAGGACACTGTCGCAGGAGGATGGCGATCAGACTGACGCTGCTCAGGACTGTGCTGGTCTGGGCCGTGGTTTCGCGTTGGTGACGGCCATGCTCGTTCTGCTCACACTCGTGGCGAGAAATTGGGCGCATATGGGCAATTCACTCATGGGCGTTGTCTGCATGGTTCCGCCAGATGGACGCCCTGTGGTTGATCACTGGGTTCAGGCCGTCCAGGACTATGGTCGCTTCTGGATTTCGAGGGCGCAATTTGAAGGAGCAACAGTTCGTCGGGCATGGGTGACCAACGGCAGGACCGACAAGGGCACAATCGACGGCCTCAGCGACTCTCTCGCCTCGGTTCAGACGAAGGAGGCCTGACGAGCCCCGCAACGCGTTCAGCCCGGCACACCATCACTCGGCCACGGGCTCACCCTTCGCACAATCCAGCACCAAGCCATACTCGGCCAGCCAGTCCGCTTCGGTCGGCAACAGATACTGAAGCGCTTCGGGAAACAGACCATGCAGCGTCGTTGCGTGGACGAGGGTATCCCTGCGGTCGGCGAAGCAAGCATCGGAACGAGCCGCAAGGCGCAAAACGCCCTCCTCGGTTGCCCCACCCTCATCAGCAAGCGATAGAAACAAAGGAGGGCGATCTATTCGGTTCATGCTCGCAAATCGAAACGACAAAGCCTGGTCGCTCCATTGGAGGCTCGGTGAAAGGGCGGCGTAGCCATTGAACAAGTCAGGCTGGTCGACCCAGGTTTCAACGACAAAGTGCCCTGCAGCGCTCTCACCGATCAGGAACGCACGACCGTCTGTTCGATAATTCTCGTGAACCAGCGGGAGGACCGTATCGGCTAGCCAGGTGCGAAAGGCGGCACTGTTTCCGGCAGTGGGGTAGCGGGCGCTTTCTTCTTCGTCTGATGTGGGCGGCAGCAGTTCGCGCTGACGATCGACAGTTTGCACACCGACGAAGATCGCAGGCGCGCTGCGTTGCCACAACTGGTTCCAGCGCTCCATGCCCAGTGTAAGAAAGAAATCCTGATTCAGGCCTGCATCCAACACAACAATGAGCGGGTAGGCGGTCTCATCTTCGTCATAGCCTGCAGGAGTAACGACGTTGATCCGGCGATCAGCTTCATGCGTGTTGACGGGATAAGAGGTGCCGATCGTGATCGGCTCCGATCGGATGGCCTCCTGCGCGTTCAGGGATGTAGGCATTGTGGCTGCCAAAGCGGCAGCACCAATGACTATCGTTTTCTTGATGATGTTCATTTGGGGAGGGGACATCCCTTGCCTGTGTTCAAAAAGACCATCGGATTGATCGCCCGCAATTCGCTCGCTTTTCCCATTGAGGCCATATCAGTGTTGAATGAATACGGAATAATATTGCTTGATATTATTCGTTTCCTTCACCTTGCCTCGGTGTCTTGGCGGGCATAGGGCGGCAAGCCAATCGGTCAAGCGAGTTTCAGATGCAGCGCCATATTTAGAACGCTCTGGTCCCGTGATCTGGCGGGGCCGGCGAAGCCCGGTAGAACGATGATTGGCGCACCCGACAGGATTCGAACCTGTGGCCTTCGCCTTCGGAGGGCGACGCTCTATCCAGCTGAGCTACGGGTGCGTTCAGGGCAAGTCGCCTAGCAATGGCGAGACCATGCGCCAAGCGGAATTGTTCTCGGGCCGCGCCATTCTCGCGGAAGATGCGCGTGGTTCCGCCATCATTTGCTAACGGATTGGCAAGACGTAGCACGCTAAGGGCAGGCCATTATGAGCGCGATGTCACCCGTTTTTGGCCAAAGTCACAGGCAAGCCGGTCGCTTCTCTGCCTACCAACGGCATAATGCCGACCCGAGCGGGCTAAGCATGCGATGGGCTGCGCTCAGCGAGGCAGGTAAGGTCGTTTGCATCCTGGCTGGCTATGAAGCGGAACGGACGGACAAGAGCGTGAAGGATTTCCCGGCCCTTATTCGTGATGCCGAGCCATGGCGGCGCGAACTGGCAACTCTTGGTTGCGCCGACTTGTCCGCTGTTATGGAGCCGGGGATCACCGCCCTGCTTGCAATCAATGCTCGCGGCGCCAGTTGCTCCCATGCGGCACGTGCCTTGTGGCAAGAGTTTTGCGTCGCCCGCGCCAGCATCGTTACGCTGTTACCGCCAAGCGGTGACTTGGGGCCGCGGCGGAGCGCTTGACCATGTTCCTCATTCGTTCCAATAAAGGGCATGCCTGATTCGCCCGCTGCCCCTTCCGACGTCTTGCCGCCCGAGAGCGAATTCACCCTCCGATCACAGGCTGTAAGCCGCGGGATCGGTCGGCTGTTCGCGCGCAATGGCATATGGGTCCTGCCCGAAATGTCGCTACGGGGCGGCAGGCGCGCCGATTTGATGGGGCTCGATGCAAAAAACAAGATCGTCATCGTGGAGATCAAGACATCTCGAGCGGACCTGCTCGGCGACAATAAATGGCCCTATTATCTCGAACACTGCGATCGCTTCTATTGGGGCTTGCCACCAGAGCTTGACCGCCAAGTGCTCGACAATGCAGCTTACATGCCGGATCGCTGCGGTGTAATCGTTGCTGATGAATACGATGCGGAAATAGTACGCCCAGCACCAAGTCAGCCGCTGGCGGCATCGCGCCGCCGCGTGGAGACAGAGCTTCTGGCGCGCGCTGCATTGCGAAGGCAGGTGGTGGCCACCGATCCTCATTGCGCAAGCTGGGGCGGTGAACTGGCGGGATAATCCGCATTTCGGGATAGCACTATCTTCACACGCGCGGCATAGACATACATGCGTATGCTGACCGCCATCATCCTTTCCGCCGCCGCGATGACGATCATCGTCGGGCTCCGCTATCTCGCGGCCGGGGGCATCTTTGCCTGGGCGACGCAGAAAGTGCGTCCCGGGCTCTACAGGGGATTGGGGCCGCAAATCCGCAAGGAAATAACCTGGTCGCTAATTTCTGCAGCCATCTACGGCATGCCAGCGGGCATTATCGCATGGGGCTGGGAAAATCACGGCTGGACGCGCGTCTACAGCAACATTGCCGAATTTCCGCTCTGGTATTGGCCGCTATCCGTGTTCCTTTTCCTGTTGGCGCATGACACCTGGTTTTACTGGACACACCGCCTGATGCACCGGCCGAAATGGTTCCGAATCGCCCATGCCGTGCACCATGCGAGCAAGCCGCCGACCGCGTGGGCAGCGATGAGCTTCCATCCCGTGGAAGCGCTGACGGGCGCTATTATCATTCCATTGCTGGTTTTTGCTATCCCGATCCATGTCGGCGCACTGGCACTGGTCCTGGCGATCATGACGGTAATGGGGGTTACCAACCACATGGGCTGGGAGATTTTTCCGCGCCGGCTTGTTCATTCGCGGGCAGGGTATTGGCTGATAACAGCAAGCCACCACCAGCGGCATCATGATGAATATCGCTGCAATTATGGACTTTACTTCAGAATTTGGGATCACTTGTGCAAGACAGACAAAGGCTTAGCCGCAAAAGAATGGGATCGACCCGTCTTACCGCAATAGTGGCCGCAGCAGCGGCTTCGCTGCTCGCGTCAACCACAGCTGTGGGGCATTCGGGTGTGGACGTGACGGTTCAGGTTACCAATATGCGCAATGCGGATGGTGTTGTGCGCGCCTGCATGACGCGCGATCAGGAGCGTTTCCCACGCTGCCAGGATTCCAGTCAAGGGTACCGCGTTGTCGTGCCCGCAGGGGAAGCCGCTACGCTGCGCTTTAGCAATGTCGCGCCGGGCACCTATGCTATCGCCTTGTTGCACGACGAAAATGACAATGGTCGCGCGGACCGGGCGCTCGGCATGATGCCGACAGAAGGTTTTGGCTTCTCGCGCGATGCACGCGTGCGCATGGGACCGCCCGATTTTGACGACGCGGCAATCGTCGTTGGCTCCTCCCCGAGTCAACAAACTATCCGTATGCGATACCTGCTGTAGGGAATTCAGCAATTTAGCCAATCAGTGTTAAGGAAACGCGGGCGCAACTTCACGAATAATTTACCACGTCGCGCCACAAGGGTCTTTGCCAATCACGGAAGGGCTATTGGGCATGGACACTTTGCGGGGCAATTTCGGACCGCTTGACGCTCTCGATCTGGACGGTTTTGCCGATCCGGCAGAGGCTGAACACCAGAATGAGGAAGCGGTTGACCACACTCCTCCGCCGGCCATCGGTTCCGATGAGCGGCGAATGCAGGTGCGCGCCTACAATTTCTGGGCCAGCTTACTGGAAGATCGCAATTTCCCTTCAATAGAGGATCTCGATCCCACCCTTCTACCCGATTTCGGCCCGAACAGCGTGCTACTGGACTTTACCAACGGTATCGAGGACGCCAGCATCAATTTCATTGGTGAGAGACTGGGGCGCGAATGCGCTACCGTATTGGATGGACTGCCAAAGCGTCTTTCACAGGTCCCGCCGCGTTCGCTACTGAGCCGCATTACCGACCATTACATGCAAATCCTCGCCAACCAGTCGCCGATTGGTTTCGAGGCAGAATTCGTGAACGAAAGCGGCGCAACAATCCTGTATCGCGGCATCCTTCTGCCGTTCTCCAGCGATGATGAAACCATCGATTTCATCTACGGTGTGATCAACTGGAAAGAGATGGCCGACGCCAAGTCGGCTGGCGAACTCCTGCTCGAAATCGACCAAGCACTCGATATCGCGGCCGGTCACGGAGGGGATTACGGCGATAGCAACGATTTGACGGACTGGGCGGACGGCCCCGCAGCCTTGTTCGATGCCCCGCTTGTTGAAGCCGATTATCCCAACGCTGAAGACATGGCGGTCGTACGCCCGTCCTTCGATCTGTCGGGCCAGACCGACCGCTCGTCAGGCACGGTCGAAACGTCCGCGCCAGCAAGCATGGAGCTGACCGACTGGCTCGCCGCCGCGCGCGAAATGGCGCAGGAAGCACGCAGCAGTGAAGAGCGTACACGCGCCGCATTGTACGAGGCCGTTGGCCGAGCATGGGACTTCGCGATTGCTGCCGCCGATGCACCGGAAGACTTTGCTGAACTGCTGGAAGATGCCGGAATCGCGACGCAGGAACGCGCACCGATGACGCCTGTCGTGAAGCTTGTTTTTGGCGTCGACTACGACAAGACCAGATTGACCGAATATGCCGCCGTGCTCGCCTATGCGCAGCGCAACGGGATCGCGCAGGGCGCGCTTGGCGATTACCTCAAAAGCGCCGATGGCGGCCTGAAGGGTGTCGTCGGCGCAGAACGCGCCTTCCGCAAGGGGCAGGAAGCCTCGAGTGCAAGACCGGCTCGCACCGGCCCGCGCAAAGCCATTGCCAAGAAGCTTCGTGCCATGGCGCCGCGTCAGCTTGCCGATGTCCCGGCCTCCGGCGAAGAATTCGCGCTGGTGATGATCCGTCGCAAGGGAAATGGCGATGTCGTCATGCTGGGAGAGGTTTCAGAAGATGCCTCGCTGATCGAGAAAGCCGCGCGCAAACTTCTCGGCTAATCGCCAGCAGGTGAGTTCACGCTAGGAACGCCTCACTCCCCTGGCCATTGCATCGGTATGGTCTTCTCCCGCCGCGTCGCGACCCGCTTGCAGCCCTATTTCGGCTATCGCAACCGTTCACGCCTGAGCGTGAGCGTACGTGCATTGAGATCCCCTGTTGCCAACATGGGCCGCAGCTCGAGTTTGCGCGCATTCCGCACAATGATGGCAAAATTCGCCAGCCGCGAAGTGAAAGGCGTTGCGGTACGCCTTTTGGCCAAAAATGCAGGCAAAACGATCCTCGATTGCCGCCACGAGACCGACGCCGAGGGTTTTGTCCATTTCGATGAATCGTTTGCTCACCATGTGAACCTGCCCGAGCATACGACCTGGGAAAATGTCACGCTGGAATGGCTGAACTCCGACGGGCCGCAAAGCATAACAGCCAATGTGCTCGCCCCCGCTGACGCGACACGCCTCGGCATAATATCCGACATTGACGATACTATCATTGAAAGCGGCATCACTGGCGGAATCCGCAATATTGCGCGCAACTGGAAACGGGTGCTCGCGCAAATGCCGGCAGAGCGCATCGCCGTGCCGGGCGCTGCAGATTTCTACACGGCGCTTGGTGGACAAGCGCCTGCTGCTCCTTCCGCAGTGCTGCAGGCTCCTTCACGCCCGTTCTTCTACGTCTCTTCCAGTCCATGGAACCTGTTTTCCTATCTCATCGCATTCCAGAAAGCCCACGGATTGCCGCACGGACCAATGATGCTGCGGGATTGGAGTCTGAACCGGGCAACTTTCGGCTCCGGCAGCCATGGCGCGCACAAACGCGCCGCCATCGCCACCATCCTCAGCACCTATCCGGAGATGCGTTTTGCGATGATCGGAGACGACACCCAAGGTGATCTGCCTGCCTTTGCAGATGCCGCTGCCGCACATCCCGGGCAAGTGGCGGGCGTATTCCTGCGCAAGGCGGCAACAGAGGGATACACTGCGGAAGAATTGGCGGCGAAAGTGCAGTTGGAAGCGGATGGCATACCGCTCTTCACGGGCGAAACCTTCGACGAGGCAACGGATTTCCTTGAAGCGCTGGGCATAGGGCGCGACGACCATGCTGCCCAGATTATCCACGCAATCGAAGATGAAGCGACTGGAGGAAAAGGCGAGCAAAGTTAATCTTCATTTCCTGTTCAGCGCTTGGCGCGCTAGGCACGCCATCACACATTATGCGCATGACCCGATCCATACTCGCCCGCATCACCGCGATCCTGGCCATCATTGCGATGTCCGCCCAGCCAATAGCCGCGCAGGGCATTAGCATTCTGCGGGATGCAGAGACCGAAGCCTTGTTGCAGGATATGATGGATCCCCTGGCAGATGCAGCGGGGCTTGGCGAAGGCGCGGTCGAAGTGGTTCTGGTGAACGACAATTCGATCAACGCCTTCGTAGCTGGTGGCCAGCGCGTTTATATTCACTCGGGCCTGATCAATGCGGCGGAAACCGCCAATGAAGTCCAAGGCGTTCTCGCGCACGAACTGGGCCACATCACGGGAGGGCATATTAATCGCTATTCCGAAGGGGCGGGCAATGCGACGCGGATAACCTTGCTTTCGGCTCTTCTCGCCGCGGCAACAGCCCTCGCCGGCGGTGGCGAAGCCGCGCTGGGTGTGCTCGCAGCCGGACAGCAGGCCGCTGTCGGCAATTTTCTGGCATTCAGCCGTACACAGGAAGCTTCCGCCGATGCAGCCGGTGCGCAGTATCTGAGTGATGCGGGTATCAGTGGCCGGGGGAGCCTGACATTTTTCGAGCGCCTGCAGAATTACGAATTCCGCCGTGGGATCAGCCAAGACCAGGAACGCGAATACAGCCGCACCCACCCCCTTTCAGGCAACCGCATTGCGCGCCTGCGAGAGAGCTATGTGGTCGACCCGGCATGGGAAACGCCGGATGATCCGCAGATACAGGAGCGGTTCGAACGGGTGAAGGCGAAACTCTATGGCTTCCTCGCCCCCTCCGAACGCACGCTGAACTACTTCCCCTCGCATTTGACCGGCGTTCCTGCCCGCTATGCACGCGCTTATGCCTATCACAAGGATGCGCATATGGACGAGGCACTGGCGGAGATCGACGGGCTGCTCGCAATGGAGCCGGACAATCCGTATTTTCTTGAATTGCAAGGTCAGGTGCTGCTGGAATCCGGTCGCGTGGATGATGCGCTTCCGCCGTTAAGGCGAGCCACGCGCTTGACGGGCTCCACTCCGCTTATTGCCACGTTATTGGGGCACGCATTGATCGCCACAGAAGATCCGATCAATCTGGACGAAGCCGAAGCCGTGCTGCGTTCCGCGATCGGGCGCGACAGGGAGAACCCATTTGCGTGGTACCAACTGAGCGTCGTCTACGGCCAACGCGGCGATACGCCGAGAGCCAGGCTGGCAAGCGCAGAACAGCAAATCCTGTCAGGCAATTTCCAGGCTGCTCTCGTGAATGCAAGTGCTGCCGAACAATCGCTGCCCGTTGGGTCGACTGACTGGATACGCTCGCAAGACGTGCAGTTGCAAGCGCGTGCGCTTCTTGAACGCCTTGCAGATCGCAACTAGCTTCCCATGATGCGCCAATTCGCTATCTCCGTTGTGATTGCCATTGTGGCCGGTTTTGCCGGAGCGGCGGCGTGGGATTTTTCGGGCCTCGGGCCGGATCGCACTCGCGAATATCTCATGGCAAATCCTGAAGTGCTGCCCGAAGCGATGACCGAGCTTCAAAGGCGCGACATGATGGAGCGGGTGGAACCATTGCGAGATGAGCTTGAGCTGGCCTATCCCGGCGCTGTACTCGGCAATCCGCAGGGCAGTATTACGCTCGTGGAGTTCAGTGACTATGCCTGCGGTTATTGCCGCCAAAGCCTTGACGATGTGAACGCGCTGGTCGCGCTCAATCCCGAACTCAAAGTCGTCATTCGCGAGTATCCCGTGCTTTCAGCCGGCAGCGCCGATGCCGCACGTATGGCGCTGGCCGCAGCCGATCAGGGCAAGTACGCAGCCTTCCACAATGCCATGTTCGCACAAGACGGACCGAGCGCCGAAGCGATAGAAGCGGCGGCCATCGCAGCGGGCCTTGACCTTGAAGCTGCGCGCAGCGGCATCGATGCGGGACTTTACGAGACTCAGCTGCAGAATAATGTTTTCCTAGGCCAGACACTGCGCATACGCGGTACGCCAGCCTTTATCGTGGGTGAAGAAGTGCTGGATGGCGCAGTGGGGATGGAGCGGATCGGCGAGGCTATCGCCGCAGCGCGGGATTCCTGATACATCGGTGCGGGTAAAGGAAGGCAACGGATGGATGGCAATCTGACGCCAGCGCAAAGAGCGGCGAGGCACGGCAGCATGGCCATGTTGCCGTTTCAGCCGACGCCTTTTTTCGCCGACAAGAATCGTGCTTTCTGGTGGTTGCAATTCCTGGGTTGGGGCGGTGCATTCCTGCTTCGCGCAGTGTCGGGCGTTGTGAACGGGCAGGACCTGTCCTTCTTTATCGTCATCCTGATCGAAGCAATTACCGGCTTTTCCGTCAGCACCATGCTCTCGGTCGTATATAACAGCCTGATCAAGCGCAGTCCTCTAATCACGTGGGCGGTCACGTCGCTCGTTCTGGCGCTTTCCGTACTTGGCTTCGCCTTTGTGCAGACATGGGTCATCCAGCTGACCAGACCCGAAACGACCGGGTTCACGCAATTGCTAATCAGTTACCTGATTTTCCCGCTGACCCTTCTGGGTGCATGGTCCGCGCTTTATTATGCGATCAACTTCTTTCTCCAGGTAGAGGAGCAATCAGACAGGCTCGAGCGGCTGGAAGCCCAGGCCACCAGCGCTCAACTCGCCATGCTGCGCTACCAGCTCAACCCGCACTTCTTGTTCAATACGCTTAATTCTATCAGCACTCTGGTGCTACTTAAACAGACTGAACCCGCCAATGCGATGCTGACGAAACTGTCGAGCTTTCTGCGGCATACTTTGATTACGCAGCCCGGTAGCAAGGTTACCGTGGCGCAGGAGGTTGAGACGCTGCAGCTCTATCTGGAAATCGAGCGTATGCGCTTCGAAGATCGGCTGCGAACGGAGTTCCGGGTCGACGATCTGGCAGCCAAGGCTACAATACCGTCATTCCTGCTCCAGCCGCTTGTGGAGAATGCGATCAAATATGGCGTCTCCAGGCAGGAAGAGGGTGCGCGCATCAGCCTTGCAGCCCGCGTTATCGGTTCTCGCCTGCGGATCACCGTCACCGATACCGGTCCGGGCTTACAGGGCAACCAGAACGCCGCCGAGGCAGTTGCACGCGGCCACTCCTCCACCGGCGTCGGTCTCGCCAATATCATGGAGCGGCTGGCGCAGGCCTACGCGGATGATCACCGTTTCGATATCGAAACCCCGCCCGATGGCGGATTCACCGTAATTATAGAAATTCCCTATGAGCCAGAGGCAGATAGCGATCCCGCGTCTGCCCTGGCGAAACTTCCCCGCACTTCGGGCGTTGCGGAAGATAGGGCAAATCCTTTCCGAACCCCTCAGACCGGAGCCCCCGCATGACTATCCGTACTATCCTCGTCGATGACGAGAAACTGGCCATCCAAGGCCTGCAGGTTCGGCTCGAGCCGCATAATGACATCGAAGTGATTGAAACGTGCGCTAATGGTCGCGAGGCTATCCGCGCGATCAAGACGCTCAAGCCCGATCTTGTCTTCCTCGATATCCAGATGCCGGGTTTCGACGGTTTTTCCGTCGTCAAAGGCATTATGGACATCGATCCGCCGCTGATCGTCTTCGTCACGGCATTCCAGGAACACGCCATTCGCGCATTTGAAGCGAATGCCGTCAACTACCTGATGAAACCAGTAGATGAGGACAAACTGGCGGACACGATTGAGCGGGTGCGCCAGCGGTTGGCCGAGAAACGCTCCGCTGACGAGGCTGAGAAGCTCAAAGACGTTCTTGCCGAAGTCAGCCCCGAGAGTCTCGAGGACATGGGCGAGGAAGACGAGAACAGCACACGCTATGAGAAGATGATCAATGTGAAAGACAAGGGAAGGATCTTCCGCGTTGATGTCGACTCTATCGAGCGGATCGAGGCGGCGGGCGATTACATGGTGATCTATACCGCGGACAATTCCCTGATCCTGCGCGAAACGATGAAAGATCTCGAGCGCCGGGTCGATCCACGCAATTTCCAGCGCGTACATCGCAGCACAATCGTCAATCTCGACCAGGTCCGGCAGGTAAAGCCGCATACCAATGGCGAATGTTTTCTGGTGCTCGATTCGGGTGCGGAAGTGAAAGTGTCGCGCAGCTACCGCGACGTGGTGGCGCGTTTCGTCCACTAGAGAGGGTCGCTTCGCTATTCCTGGCTGACTAGCAACTTGTCGATCTTGCGCCCGTCCATGTCGACAATCTCGAAACGCCATCCCTGATCGGAAAAATGCTCGCCTTCGGCGGGCAAATGCTTCAGCACGAAAAGCGCATAACCGGCAGCGGTCGCAAACTCGCGGCCCTCGGGCAGCTCGAGGCCCAGCCGATCCGCCAGCGCATCGGCCGATAGCGCGCCCGAGACCAGCAGAGAGCCGTCTTCACGCTCGACATACATCGGCGTGTCGCCTTCATCCTGATGGCTCGCAAAATCGCCAGCAATGGCCGCCAGCAGGTCAGCATTGGTCACGATACCGTCGAGATGGCCGTATTCGTCATGAACCATCGCCATACCTGTTCCAGACAATTGTAAAACGCGCAGCGCATCCATGGCATCGAGCTGGTCAGGCACGACTTCGGTTTTGCGGAGCAATTCGGTGAGCACGACGCGCTCACCTGCCATCAGCAGACCGAGCACTTCGCGCACTTTGACCACGCCTAACACCTTGTCTGCCGAGCCTTCGGCCACCGGCAGTAGCGAGTGTGGCGATTCGGCAATCACTTCACGCATCTTGTCTTCATCGGCATCGATGTCGAGCCAGTCGATTTCGGTTCGCGGTGTCATAAGCTCGCGCACAGGACGATCCTGCAAGCGCATGATGCCGGAGAGGATTGCGCGCTCCTGCTCCTCGATCACGCCCGTGCGGGTCGCATCGGCGAAGATCATCTGAAGCTCTTCTGCCGTGAGCCTGTGATCACCCTTGTGGCGGACGCGCAGGACGGAAAGCAGCAGGTTTGACGTTGTATCGAGCAGCCAGACGAACGGCGCCGCCACCCGGGCCAGCAGGTCCATAGGGCGCGCCATGACGATGGAGATGGGCACAGCCGCACGCAGCGCGATCTGCTTGGGCACCAGCTCCCCTATGACGAGGCTGAGGAACGTGGTCAGGCCTATGACAATGGCAAAGCCGAAATTGTATGCGGTATCCTGTTCCAAACCGAGGCCGGCAAGCCGCTCTCCTACGGGCTCTCCCAGCGTGGCGCCGGACACGGCACCGGCGACAATGCCAATCAAGGTGATGCCGATCTGAACCGTAGATAGGAACTTTCCGGGGTCCGCAGCGAGTCGAATAGCCACAGCGGCACTTTTGCTGCCCTTGTCGGCTGCCATTTTCAGGCGCGCGGTGCGGGCAGACACGATCGCCAGCTCTGACATCGCGAAAACGCCATTGAGCACGATCAGCAGGATGAGGGCGACAAGATAATCCCAGGGAAACGGTGACATCAGGATCTGGGCGCTAGCAGATTAGAGCCCATGCGCGAAGAGCTTCCTGCGCAAATCCGTGGATCACGCTTTACCACAGTTTACGGAACGCCCTGCCTCGCAGAACGTTAAGGCTGTCATCCACTCGAGATTTCTCATCGCCAGATGGCGATAATCGGAGGAAGTGAGCAATGAAAACCAAGAAAATTCTGACATCGACCGTAGCAGCTGTCGCTTTGGCAGGCACCACAACGGCCTGCGTGACCGATCCCAATACGGGCAACCAGGTGATCTCGCGCACTGCCATAGGCGGTATTGGCGGCGCAGGGCTGGGCTATCTGCTCGGCGGCATCGTTGGTGGCAAGACTGCCCGCATCGTGGGCGCCGGTATCGGTGCAGCAGCAGGTGGCTACGTCGGCTATCGCATGGACGAACAGATCCGCGAGATCGAAGAAGTGACCGCAGGCACCGGTGTCGACGTTGTCGAAGGCGATGGTGATTTCCTCGTGCGCTTCCCAGACGTCACCTTTGCGGTAAACCAGACAAGCATCTCTCCACAAATGCGCAACGTGCTTGATGGCGTGGCGCAGAACCTTGTCGACCGCCCACAATCGCTGATCGATGTGATGGGGCACACAGACTCGAGCGGTAGCGATGATTACAATCTCGACCTCTCTCGTCGACGCGCCGAGTCGGTCGCCAACTATCTCGTATCACGCGGTGTCGCTCGCGCACGTATCGAGACAATCGGTTATGGCGAGGCGTATCCAATCGCGGACAATTCAACCGAATCCGGCCGTTCGCAAAACCGCCGCGTCGAGATCCGTATTACGCCTGTCACGCAGGACGATGTCGAAGCGGCCTACTGATCCGCTCCAGAAAGGCCAACGGAAAGGGCGCTCCACTGGGGCGCCTTTTTCATTGGTGTGCTATAACATTCGCACGATCTGCCAATCGTTCAACAGCGGCGCGGTGGATCCCGGGAGCGCTAACAAGCACACCAAAAGCGCGTGGATCACGTTTGTTGTAGGCAAGCGGTTGGCCAAAGGCATCGCTAACCGCAGCGCCGGCCTCGCGCGCAATCAAAGCGGCAGCCGCGATGTCCCATTCATAACCCCAGCGCAGCGTGGCAACGAGGTCGGCTTCGTCATTCGCCACCATGGCTATGCGCAGAGCGATGGAATTGGGCTGCTCCACTTTGGCCAGGTCTTGATCCTCCTTCGGCAAGTCATGCGCAGGGACGCGAGCACCGGCGAACTTTTTCCGCGTGCTGGCCCTCAATCGTTCGCCATTGCGCCACGCGCCCTTGCCCGCTTTGGCAGACCATACCTCGTCCCGTCCAGGCGCCACCAGCGAGCCAATCAGGGGGCGCCCTCCACTTATCAAGGCAACGCTCACTGCCCAGCCCGCACGCCCGCGGATGAAATCGCGCGTACCGTCAATCGGGTCCACCAGCCAGGTCAGCCCCCTCTCCAACCGCACCGAATCGTCCGTCGTTTCTTCTGAAAGCCACCCTGCCGCAGGCAGCAAGAGCGAAAGCTCACGCTTCAGGAAGGCGTCCACTTCGAGGTCCGCCTCGCAAACCGGACTGCCCGGCGTTTTCTCCCAGCTCTTCAGCGCGTGTCCTGCGCCCGGCCACCGCTGGAGCGCCATATGGCCCGCCTCGCGGCAAATCTGTTCGAGTTTCATGCTGTCGATCATGGATGCCAATCAAATGAGCAGTGCAGACAGGGTTTGCAAGCTCGGCGCGATGATGCTTTAGCGCGGCGCAATATCCGCAACTTCGAGACTCGGAAGCACCCTTTATGAACATTCACGAATATCAGGCCAAGGAACTGCTCGCGAAATTCGGTGTCGGCGTGCCGACCGGCTATCCCGCTACGAGCGTTGAAGAAGCCGTGGCCGGTGCGGGCAAGCTTCCCGGGCCGCTTTATGTCGTGAAAGCCCAGATCCATGCAGGGGGCCGTGGTAAGGGCAAATTCCCCGAATTGCCGGCCGACGCCAAGGGCGGCGTTCGCCTCGCGAAGAGCGTTTCTGATGTCGAAGCCGATGCCAGGGAAATGCTTGGCAACACACTGGTGACTGTCCAGACAGGCGATGCTGGCAAGCAGGTCAACCGCCTGTACGTGACCGATGGCGTAGACATCGCAAAGGAATACTACCTTTCCATGGTGGTGGACCGCGAAACCAGCCGCATCGCCATGATCGTTTCGACCGAAGGCGGCATGGATATCGAAGACGTGGCGCACAACACGCCCGAAAAGATCGCCACAATCACTATCGATCCAGCCACCCGCTTCATGCCGCATCATGGACGCGCAGTGGCGAATGCACTCAAACTCGACGGGTCGCTTGCCAAAGCGGCATCCAAGCTTGCCAAGCAGCTTTACGAAGCATTCACCGCGCTCGATTGCGACATGCTCGAGATCAACCCGCTGGTGGAGACCGAAGGCGGTGAGCTGCTGGTGCTCGACACCAAGATGAGCTTCGATTCGAACGCGCTCTACCGCCACCCCGATATAGAAGCGATGCGAGACGAGACCGAAGAAGACCCGATGGAAGTCGAGGCCGGCAAGCACGATCTCGCTTATATCAAGCTCGACGGGAATATCGGTTGCATGGTCAATGGCGCGGGCCTTGCCATGGCGACGATGGACATCATCAAGCTGAACGGCGCATTCCCGGCCAACTTCCTCGACGTGGGCGGCGGCGCGACAACCGAAAAGGTCACCGCAGCCTTCAAAATCATTCTTGCCGATCCGGCGGTAGAGGGCATCCTCGTCAACATTTTCGGCGGTATCATGCGCTGCGACACCATTGCCGAGGGCATTGTGATCGCGGCAAAAGAAGTCGAGCTTGACGTGCCGTTGGTGGTTCGCCTTGAGGGCACCAATGTCCAGCAAGGCAAGGACATCCTCGCCAATTCGGGCCTGCCAATCATCCCTGCAGATGATCTGGGTGACGCCGCCAAGAAGATCGTGGCGCAGGTGAAGGAAGCCGCCTGACGGTTCTGACCTAAAGCGTTGGCTCTGGCTCCGGCAGCAATGGCGGGGTCGAGTCCATGTATGTCAGCCAGTTGCGCCAGATATTGTAGGTGGCGCGATCGACAAGGTTGATCTGGCAGGTCAGCGCCATGATGTTGCGGATGCTGCCTGATCTCCAATAGCCGTAGACCGCGCCGCATTCGGCATCGATATACTCGCTGTAGGCGGCTTGTGCCGTCGCGATTTCCTGCTGCAAGTCCACATTATTCGGATAGCGCGCCTGCGCGGCCTCGAGGTATTCGGCGCGGCGCGCTTCGGCGGACTCGAGCAAACCGGCGTAGCACTCGTTGCTTTCAATCGTTGTTCCGGCATTGGCACAAACACCCGCCTGTGCCACGCGCTGCGACGGACGCTCGAAAGTAAAGACCAGCTCGCTGATCTCCTCACCCTCACTGCGCATACGCACCGCGACAACCACTCCGTCATCGGGGTTTTCGGGATTGATGCAGCGGTATGTGAGGGCGCTGAAATAGGCAGCGCAGGGCTCGATGGCGACAAGGCGGAAGGTGAGCATCTCATCGCGCTCCTCCCATCCTGTCAGGTCGGCATTGAAGTGCTTGAGGTTCACCTGCAGTGAACCATCCACCTCGCGAATATACATGTGCTCGGTAAACATGATGCCGCCCGCTGATGTTTCCTGAACGAACAGGCCGACCATTGTATCACCGGTAGGCGGCAACCAGGCTTCATGGGCCGCAGCGCCCTGAATCCCGGACCCGGTCCATTCGCCCGCAAGCCAGGCCATCTGATCGATCTCTGCCGGTGGGGGAACGTGCCCTTCACCTGCCACCCGCGTTTCCTGCGCCGCAGCGGGGGAACACGCCAACAAGGCGGCAAAACAAGGAACGAGTATGCGCATTGAGGAGTCTCCTTTACAGCGGCGGCGCTCACGCTATGGCCAATGCGGAAGTGCGTAAAGCTATCTTGCTTGACCTATACGTCAGGTTGTTTACATAAGCGGCAAAGCCGAATCCGAGAGAAGAGGGCATCTGACCATGAAAATCCTCGTACCCGTGAAGCGGGTGATTGATTACAACGTGAAGCCTCGCGTGAAGGCGGATGGTTCGGGCGTCGACCTGGCCAACGTCAAAATGAGCATGAACCCGTTTGACGAGATTGCTGTCGAAGAAGCGATCCGCCTGAAAGAAGCAGGCAAGGCCGAAGAGATCATTGCCGTCAGCATTGGTCCGGCCAAGGCGCAGGAAACGCTGCGCACCGCGCTCGCCATGGGAGCAGACCGCGCCATTCTGGTCGAGACGGACGAAGCTGTCGAACCGCTCGCCGTTGCGAAAATCCTCAAGGCGATTGCCGAGGAAGAAGGCCCGGGCATCGTGATGCTGGGCAAGCAGGCAATTGACGACGATTCAAACCAGACCGGTCAGATGCTCGCTGCACTGATGGGGCGTCCGCAGGGCACCTTTGCCAGCAAGGTCGCAATCGACGGTGATAGCGTCAGCGTCACCCGCGAAGTCGACGGCGGTCTTGAAACCGTGAAGCTTTCGCTTCCGGCTATCGTCACCACAGACCTCCGCCTGAACGAGCCGCGCTACGCTTCGCTGCCCAACATCATGAAGGCCAAGAAGAAGCCGCTCGATACCAAGACGCCCGCCGACTACGGCGTCGATGTTGCGCCGCGCCTGACCACCACCAACGTTTCCGAGCCGCCCGTCCGCCAGGCAGGCGAGATCGTGGAAGATGTTGATGCGCTGGTCGCAAAGCTCAAAGCTCTGGGAGTTGCATAATGAGTGTCCTCGTATTTGCAGAACCGCATGGTGACAGCGTCTCGGACGCAACCCTCGCAACCGTAACCGCCGCAGCCGCGCTGGGCGGCGCGGTGCACGTCCTCGCGCTTGGCGCAGGCGATGCCCATGCCGCGATTGCAGGCGTCGAAAAGGTGCTTGTTGCCGATGACGCTGCCTACGCAAACGGCCTTGCAGAAAATGTCGCTCCGCTGATTGCCGGGCTGATGGATGGCTATGACGCAGTCCTCGCGCCCGCCACCACCACCGGCAAGAACGTGCTGCCGCGCGTCGCTGCGCAACTCGATGTAATGCAGGTGTCCGACATCATCAGCGTGGAAGGGCCCAAGAGCTTCAAGCGCCCGATCTACGCCGGCAACGCGATTGCGACTGTGACAAGTTCGGATCCAAAGCTGGTTATCACCGTGCGCACGACCGCATTTGACAAGGCCGCTGCAACCGGTGGCTCAGCCAGTGTCGAAGCCGCCGCGGGACCGGGCGATGCCGGGCTCTCCAGCTTTGTTGGCCTTGATGCAGTCGAGAGCGACCGCCCCGAGCTTACCAGCGCCGGGATCATCGTTTCGGGTGGACGCGCGCTGAAGGACGGACCGACTTTCGAGCAGTACATCACGCCGCTTGCAGACAAGCTGGGCGCCGCCATCGGCGCATCGCGCGCTGCGGTGGACGCAGGTTACGTGCCCAACGATTACCAGGTCGGCCAGACCGGCAAGATCGTGGCACCCGACGTCTACATCGCGATCGGGATCTCCGGCGCCATCCAGCACCTTGCGGGCATGAAGGATTCCAAGACGATCGTTGCAATCAACAAGGACCCTGACGCGCCGATCTTCCAGGTGGCCGACATCGGTCTGGTCGCAGACCTGTTCAATGCGGTGCCAGAACTGACGGAAAAGCTCTAAGCCTGAAGCCTCAAGTGCCGGGCGGCGGCGTGGAGCGGAACAGCGCCGCTTCTCCGCCCGGAATTGCGGGCGAAGGGCATGACGTCGTCTGCAAAAGCGAGCGTTGGTCCAAGGAAGCGTTTGGTTTCCGCACCTGGGTTAGTCACGCCTCCAGCCTGCCGGTAACCGGAAGGCAGGAGGCATCACAGCGCCTCTACCAGGAAGTGCAGCGTCACCCCAACCAGCCCGCCCACCAGCGTGCCGTTGATACGAATAAACTGCAGGTCGCGGCCTACGGCTCGTTCGATGCGCAGGGTGATGGTGTTTGCGTCCCAGCTTTTCACGGTGTTCGAGACGAGGCTGACGATCTGTTCACCATAGCGGGTGACAACGCCCACTAGCGTCCTGCGGGCGAAGCGGTTGACCTGAACCTGCAAGGTTGCATCGCTTTGCAGCGATTGGCCAAGTTCGGCGAGACTGGAGCCGACCTGCCCGTCCATCGCCTTGTCAGGGTTGCGAACCATTTCAATTAACGAAAGGCGCATGCGCTCCCACACGCCCATCCACCAATCGGATACCGCCGGATTGGCGAGCAAGTCATTCTTCATTCGCTCCACCCTGGCGCGCATGGCCGGATCGTGCTGCAAATCGCGCGCGAGATTCTTAAGGCCTTCCTCAACCTTGCCGCGAACGGGATGATTCGGATCGACGTGCATTTCGGCCAGCAGCTTGTAGAGCCCGTCCAGCACCGAATTGGCGAGCCTCTCATCCAGCCCCGTCCAGCGGATCACTGCATTGGCACGCGCTTGCACCATGTCGCGGACCATATCCTCGTTGTCTTCAAGTGTCAGGCCCGCCCAGCGGATGAAGCCATCGATCAAAGGACGGTGGCGATCATCCACAATGGCTGTTTCGAGCATGCGCCCGAGCAGCGGGGAGACATCGAGCTTTTCCGCCTGCCGCGCGAGCCCGGCTTTTACTTGCCGCCCCAGCCTGTCCGGATCCAGCGATTCGAGCATTTCGACGAAAAGCTGGCCCGCACCTGCACGAATGCGCCCGGCCTGCCCGCCTCCGCCTTGGGTCAGGAAGTCGCCTGCCGCCTTGGCGACATTCATTTCACGCATACGCCGCGCGACGACCACCGGGGTAAGGAAATTCGACCGCAGGAAAGCCGCCATAGTATCGGCAATACGATCCTTGTTCTTCGGGATGATCGCCGTGTGCGGAATAGGCACACCCATGGGGTGGCGGAAAAGCGCCGTCACCGCAAACCAGTCCGCCAGCCCGCCAACCATCGCCGCTTCGGCAAAGGCATTCACATAACCCCACGCGGGGTGCGCGCCGAGCATCTGGTGCGAACTGACAAAGATCGCCGCCATCGCCACAAGCATGAGCGTAGCGGTGATTCGCATGCGTTTTGCCTTGTCGGGCGGGAGTGGGGCTCCGTTGCTAATCAGCGCCATGCGCTACTCGGCGGGCTGCGGCTTCGCGCCGCCCGCCGCTTCGTCGCCCGGCTTGTATGTCAGAAGCTTCTCCCGCAGCCACGGGCCGAGCTTTTTCTCAAGGCCATCGGCGAGACTGAACCCTGCGGGCACGATGACCAGTGTCAAAACCGTCGACAAGATCAGGCCGCCAATCACCGTAGTGCCCATCGGCGCGCGCCAGGCGGAATCGCCGCCCAGCGAGAGCGCTGTTGGTACCATACCCGCAGTCATCGCGACCGTCGTCATGACGATTGGCTGCGCACGTTTGTGCCCGGCTTCCATGATCGCAGCAAGCTTATCCGTTCCACGGTCCATTTCCTCGATCGCGAAGTCGATCAGCAGGATCGAGTTCTTCGCAACGATACCGAGCAACAGCAACATCCCGATAAACACTGGCATGGATATGGGGAGCGGCGCGAAATTGCCTGTCGCAAATCCCTCAAGGTATCCCGCGACAACCAGCGCCACAAAGCCGCCTAAAGGCGCCAATAGCAGCGAGCTCATATTCACAAGCGGCGACACGATGCGGCGATAGAGCAGCACCAGCACCGCAAACACCAGGAACAAGCCAGTGATCAGTGCGGTCTGGAAATCCCGCGCGAGATCGGCCTGCCACTCATCCGCGCCGACGGGATTGTTGCTCACCCCGGCCGGCAGGTTTTGCATGATCGGCAGCGAATTGATCCCGATCAAGACATCGCCGCGAGCGACATTCGGGGCAATATCCAGGCCGACGAATACTCGCCTGCTCTGGTTGAAGCGTTCGATCGAAGTGGGCCCCGTCCCCAGTGAAATATCGGCAACGCGCGATAGCGGGACAGAGCCGCCATTGGCCGTGGGAACGGGCAGGTTCTGGATCGTCGAAAGATCGCGCCTCGCGGTATTCGCCAGGCGTACACGGATCGGGATTTGACGATCAGAGAGGGAGAAGCGTGCGGCATTCTGATCGATATCACCAAGCGTTGCGATACGTATCGCCTGGCTGAGCGCGGCCGTTGTCACGCCAAGGCTGGCAGCAAGATCTTCTCTCGGCTGGACCAGCAGTTCCGGGCGCTGCAGGTCGCGATCGACCCGCGGCGCGACTGCACCTTCGACGCTCTCCATTTGCTCCGCAAGGGTTGCCGCAGTTTCCTCCAGCAGTTCGGGATCGGAGCCCGACAGCATGATCGAAATCGCCCGACCTGTACCGCCGCCACCGCCCTGGTTGTTCTGGAAGTTGACGCGCGCATCCGGGATATCCTGCAAGACCGGAGTCAACTCACGCTCAAACTGCATGCTGGAGCGCTCACGATCGTCACGCAGCACCAGGCTAATCCTGCCTGATCCCTCATTGGCGATGCCGAGCGCAACCGCGACTTCCTGCTCCTCGCTCAGGCGCGCCGAAATTCGGTCGACCACTTCTTCGGTCTGCTCCAGCGTGGTGCCCGGCACCATCGAAATGCTCACCCGGCTGAAATCACTGTCGGCATCGGGAAAAAACTGGGTCGGCAATTGGCTCGCGATCCCGACAGTCGCCAGAAGCGACACAACGCCCAACAGCACCATCCAGATTCGATGGTCGACGAAGCGGGCGGAGATAAAGCGGGCTCGGCGCATGATTGTGTTTTGCTGCTCGATATCGCCCTTTCGCCCGATCAACCCGCCGACAATCGTGACAACGAGCGCACCGAGCAAATAGAGTATAAGAATGCCGAGCAGGATCAGCCACGTCGGTGGCGCCTCCTCTAATTCCGGAAGTCCGGCGAACCCCAGAATTGCCATTACGACCATGAACCCGATTGCGATGTTGAGCGGAATAAACCACCACCTCGTCCCCTGGAAACCGAGCCGCCGGCGCATCGCCACGAATGCCTTGGTGTCGAGCGACCAGCGCAGCACCTTCATGTAACGGTTCATCATCGGGCCTTCGCCATGCACGGCGTGCCCCTTCGCCTTGAGGAAATAGGCCGCCACCATAGGCGTAATCATGCGCGCCACCGCGAGGCTCATCAGGACCGAGACAACGACGGTAAGACCGAAATTCTTGAAGAACTGCCCGGAAATGCCCGGCATCAGCCCAACCGGAAGGAATACCGCAACGATACAGAATGTGGTCGCGACCACAGGCAGGCCGATCTCGTCGGCCGCATCGATACTTGCCTGGTAGGCGCTTTTGCCCATGCGCATGTGGCGCACGATATTTTCGATCTCGACAATGGCATCATCGACAAGGACGCCGGCCACGAGTCCGAGTGCGAGCAGCGAAAGTGTGTTGAGCGAAAAACCCAGCCACGCTTCCATGAAATAGAAGGTCGGGATGGCGGAAAGCGGAATGGCCAGCGCGGCAATCAGTGTCGCACGCCAATCGCGCAGGAAGAGGAAGACCACGACAACCGCAAGCAGGGCACCCTCGACCAGTAGGGCCATGCTGCTTTCATACTGGTCCTTCGTGTAGTCGACTTCCGTAAACAGGCGTGTGAACGTAATGCCTGGATTGGCTTTCTCCACGCGTTGCAGAACCTCGATCGCCTCGTCATAGACGCGCACATCGCTCTCGCCGCGCGCACGTGTGATGGAGAAGGTAACCACCGGCTGCCCGTTGACTTTTGCTACGGTGCGGACTTCCCCGAAACTGTCCTGGACAGTGGCGATATCGGCGAGCTTGACCGTTCGCCCACTGCCCAGATTCAGTTGGCGCTGGGACAGCCCGTAAGCCGACTCGGCATTGCCCAGCACGCGCACAGATTGGCGCGATCCGGCGATTTCCGCCTGCCCGCCAGCGGCATTGAAATTGACCTGGCGTAGCGCCGCATTGACCTGGCTGGCCGTAACCCCGAGCGATTGCATGCGCGCCGGATCGAGGATGACAAGGATTTCGCGATCAACACCGCCGCTACGGCTGACCTCCGCCAGGCCGTCAACAGTAAGCAATTCCTTGGTGAGCGTATCGTCGATAAACCACGAGAGCTGCTCTAGCGTCATGTCGTCCGCCGCAACGCCAAAACTGACGATCGGGCGCGAGCTGGTTTGCTGCTTGAAGACACGCGGCTCGAGAATGCCATCCGGCAGCTCGCCGCGGATATTGTCGATCTCGCTTTTAACCTCGTTTACCGCTTCGGCGATGTCGGTACCGAGGGCAAACTCGATACTGGTAAAGGAATTTCCCTCGCTAGCCGAGGAATACATGTTCTCGATGCCGTCGAGCGTCTCGACCGCTGCTTCCACGCGCTGGGTGATCTGGTTCTCGACCTCGGACGGCGCGGCGCCAGGCTGCGAAATACTGACCTGTACGACCGGAAACTCAATGTCGGGAGTATCCTGTACATCCATTTCCTGAAAGGCGAAAATACCCATCAACATCAGGGCGATGAAAGCAAGGATTGGGACGATCGGATTACGGATCGACCAAGCAGAAATTTGGCTGAAGTCCATGGAAATTGTGCCCTATTCGGCACCCTCCGAAACTGGACGCACTTCTTCGCCTTCGCTCAGGAAACCACCTGCGCGAAGGACCACGCGTTCGTTGCCATCAAGGCCCGAAGCAATGGCAATTCCAGCGTCGCTGAGCGAGCCAATCTCTACATCGACACGCTCGACGATATTCTCTGCATTGACGATATAGACATAGCTGCCGCGATCGTCCGACAATACAGCACTTTCAGGGAGGCGAGGCGCGACCATCGTCTCACCATTGAGCGCGATCGAGGCGAAGCCGCCCGGGCGGAGCGCCGGATCGTAGGGCAAGGCACAGCGCGCGGTTCCCTGACGGGTCTGCTCGTCGATCACCGGAGCGGTCTGCCAGATCTGGCAAGTAAATTGCCGATCCGTTCCGACCGGTACGACAGTGCCCGTAGCGCCGACCTGAACAGCGGCGAGCTCATTTTCACCAATCCTAGCCAGCAGCTCCATCTCGCCGCCACGCGCGATACTGAACAGCGCGCCGCTGCCCGGACCAACCGTCTGCCCGGGCTCGACATCGCGCGAAAGGACAAGGCCAGCAGCCGGAGCGACGATATTAAGCTGCGCATTGCGTGCCCGGCGTTCGGCCAGTTGCGCGCGCGCCACTTCTACTCGCGCCACCGCTGCATCGCGCGTCGCTGTGAGGCGATCAATGTCGGCCTGCGAGATGAACCCGCGCTCAACCAGCTGCATGGCGCGATCGAGGTTAGCCTGCGCCAAGTTCGCATCGGCTTGTGCAACGTCGACCTGTGCGGCCTGCGCGCCAGCCTGCTGGCTCTGCACCGATCGATCAATCACGGCAAGCACCTGGCCGGCGCGCACCCAATCGCCAGCTTCAACCTGCACCGAGACCACGCGGCCACCTTCGCCAACCACGCCAACGGGCATTTCACGGCGTGCGGCGAGCGTTCCGGTGGCGTTGATCATTGCCTGAATCGTTCCGGCCCCGGGAGCCTGCACTGTCACAGCTGGAAGGTTGCCCTCTTCATCAGGCACAAAGGCGGGCTCTGCCTCACCACCGGAAAACATAAGGGCAGCAATTGCAGCACCCACTACGATGACGGCGAGCGCAATGTACAGCGTGCGGCGCTTGTTTGGGGCAGCGTCGGCTTCATGCTCATATGACGTGCCATCCACCTCGACTGCGTCAGCCGTGTCGGATGTGGTCACTGTGGTCTCAAGATTCATCGACTTAGGTCCCAAACTCGCGGCATCTTACCCTTTCAAAACGGAAAGCGCATGCATCGCGTATTTTTCGCAGCCTGCCATAGCCGCGCAACACACCGGACTGCAATGCAAGCTTCTGCCAAACAGCCATGGCAGCCGACGAAGTACTTGCGCATGAAAAAGGGCGGAACATATCTGGTGTTCCGCCCCCAATCGGCGAATTTCCGACTTCCGTCTACGTTTAGCGGACGCGGCCTCGCTGAACGAGATTGACGATTCCCAACAGAACAACGGCGCCGACAATGGCAATAACAAGACCGGTCAGCGAAAATTCCTGGACGCTGCCGCCGATGCCCAGCAATGGTCCGACAATCATGTTTCCGATGACCGAACCGACGCATCCTACCACAATATTCCAGAAAATGCCCATCGAGGCATTGCGGTTCATCACCATGCTGGCAAGCCAACCGGCGGCCCCGCCGACAATCAATGCAACAATCCAACTTGTCATAACCCTGTTCTCCTCTGATCTGCGTTCCCGAAGGAACTTAAAACCAAAACGCAAAGGGAGCAGCGGTGTTCCGCAACTCCCTTTACTTGGGTAGAGTTATCTGATGGTCTCGAACTTTGCGAGCGTCGCGAAATCAGTACTTTAGCTGGCGCTCATACAGGTCCCGGTAATGCTGGATGCGTGTTACACGCAGCCCCTGCATGCCCGACCGGTCAACGGCACGCTGCCAGCCGGCAAATTCTTCCAGCGTGAGGCCATAGCGCTCGAGAACTTCGTCGATCGTCAGCAGGCCGCCATTTACGGCTGCCACGACCTCGGCTTTTCGGCGCACGACCCAGCGCTTCGTCTTCGGCGAAGGGAGGTCGTCGATCGTCAGCGGCTCGCCAAGCGGGCCAATGACTTGTGCCGGTCGAATTTTCTGGTTCTCGATCATTTATTTCCTCGGTACGCCGGGTCGTCATTATCAATGGCTGAATGGATGATGCCACCGTGTCCTTTGCCATTGACTAAACCATCAGGGTTAACGCTTCGTTTCCCTTCCACTGGCGGCTTTTCGCCATGAGCGGCGAGATGCGCCGCGCCGTGCGGGTCGAAGCTTGCCAGAGCAACATCTTCTGCTTCTGCCAGCTCCGCGCGCAAATCCCGCGCGGCTGCCAGTCTAGCGACCAGATCGGGCCAATTGACGGCGCACAGCTCTTCAGCGGCAGAATCGCTATGTTCAGAGCCGGTTGCGGACGGCAGGGCAGGTGGTTTTCCCTCGAGCATTCCGGCATATTTAAAGGCCAAGCGTCAAGATCAGGTAAAGCCGCGCTTAACCTTTGTTACATCTCTTGGGGGGTTTTGCGCGAGGCAAGATCGGTGTAGGCGCGCGGCCATGAATCAGACGGTGACTGCCATTCCTGACTCGCCAGACACGGTTAACGCCGAGGCGCTGTTCGACCTGCCGCGTGCTGCAGCCAAATGCCGCATCGTTGTTGCCATGTCAGGCGGTGTCGATTCCTCTGTCGTGGCCGCATTGGCTGCGCAAACCGGCGCGGAAGTGATCGGGATCACGCTCCAGCTGTACGATTACGGAGCGGCCACTGGCCGCAAGGGTGCGTGCTGCGCTGGTGACGATATCCGCGATGCGCGCATGGTCGCAGACCGGCTTGGCATCGCACATTACGTGTTCGACCATGAAAGTTCCTTCCGGGAAGAGGTGGTCGAGAACTTTGCCGACGAATATCTGGCCGGGCGCACGCCGATCCCCTGCATCCGCTGCAACATGGGTCCGAAATTCACTGACCTGCTGCGCATGGCGGAAGAGCTGGGCGCCGATTGTCTTGCCACGGGCCACTATGTCCGCCGTATCATTGGAGAGGCTGATGTCGAAATGCACCGTGCGCTCGATCCGGCGCGGGACCAGTCCTATTTCCTCTATGCGACGACCGAGAAACAGCTTGATTTTCTGCGCTTCCCGCTCGGCGGGCTGCCCAAGGCACAGGTGCGCGAAATCGCCGAGAGTTTCGGCCTTGTCGTAGCGAACAAGCCCGATAGCCAGGACATCTGCTTCGTCCCGGATGGCGATTATGCCAAGATCGTCAAGAAGATGCGCCCCGACGGCGCGCGCGCCGGTGATATCGTGCATGCGGAAACGGGTGATTTACTGGGAAAGCATCCCGGCATCATCCATTACACCGTTGGCCAGCGCCGCGGGCTCGAAATCGGCGGACAGCCAGAGCCTCTATATGTGGTCGGGCTAGATCCCGCGAGCGCAGAGGTGCGCGTGGGCCCCAAGCGCCTGCTCGCCGTCGGCGAGGCACAGGTGGTAGAGACCAATCGTATCGGGCAAGTCCCCGAAGGCCAGTTGACAGCCAAGGTCCGCTCGCTTGCCAAGCCAGTGCCAGTCACTATCGAGGGTCCTTTGGGTGACGGTGCGAAGGTGACGATCCATTTCGCCAGCCCCGAGTTCGGCGTCGCACCCGGCCAAGCGGCAGTCATCTACGCAGGCGACCGTGTTATCGGCGGGGGCTGGATCGAAACGACCAGACCTGTCTAGTCCTTAACTCTCATATGGCTCGAGCACGCAGCCATAGCCGTCGCGAAAAGTCGCGTCTGCGCTTTCGATCATCGGGATGCGCGCGGTGACGGTTTGGGTGTCCTGATCCTCGCTGAGCCAGATCGGCCACATGCCCTGCGTGAAGTCAGCGTAGCACGCATCCAGATCGCGACCCGCCACATAGCGGCATGAGCACGATGTCTTTGCCGCATAACCCGTTCCGGCAGAGCTGTATCCCGCAATCGCTTCACCGAAGAAAGCGGAGACCGCGATAGCGCCAATCGCCACCAAGCCCGCGATCCGCAAAAGGATCGAAAAGGCGCTCGTCTTGCTCGGTTTTGCGGTTGCCATTTGCTCGCACCTGCTGAAAAGGATGCGCCCTGATGACACATCGCCCGCCCCCTAGCCGCCCTGCCACCCACTCGCCAAGGGCTCTTGTGCTGATGGGCATGATTGCAGCGCTGCTCACTGCCTGCTCGCAGGAGGGCCCGCCACCCGAACCGCCTTTGCCGGAAGAGGCGATGAATGCCGTGGTGGTGGAGCCGGGCATATCGCGCGAAGCCCTTGCGCGCGCCGTGGACGAGGTATTCACGGCAGATGGCGTTGGTGAGACTCGTGCGCTGATCGTCATGTACAATGGCGAAGTGGTGGCCGAGCGTTATGCCGAGGGCTTCCCGGCAGAAACCCGTCATGTCGGCTGGTCGATGTCGAAAACGGTGACCGGCTTGTTGATCGGCATGATGGTGGCTGACGGGCGCCTCCGGCTCGATGATCCCGCACCGGTGGGAGCATGGCAGCGGGCCGGCGACCCGCGCAGCGAGATCACCTTGCGCCACCTTCTCCAGATGCGCTCCGGCCTGCGGCATGACGAAAATGGGCAGCCTGTCTATCAGTCACCCGAAGTGCAGATGATGTACATGGCGGGACGTGACGATATGGCCGGCTGGGCCGAAGCGCAGCCGCTGGAGTTCGAGCCGGGGTCGACCTTCCGCTACTCCACCGCGACCAGCGTGATTCTTTCCGATATCGGAACCGATTTGATCTCTCCAGACGGCGGTGCCGATAAACGGCAGAATGCTATGGCCGAGTATGTCGATGCGCGGCTTGCCGGGCCGCTGGGGCTGGATAGCCTTGTCGGCGAGTATGACGCATCGGGCACGCTGATCGGCGGCAGCAGTTTCTGGGCGACCGCACGCGATTGGGCGAAGCTTGGCGAGTTCATGCGCACTGGCGGCTCCGTCGCAGGAGCGCAGATTGTGCCGCGCGGGTGGGTAGAATTCATGCGCAGCCCGAACCCGGTAGCGCAGGACTATGGAGCGCATCTCTGGCTCAACCGGACGAGCGAGACGGAACGCGATTACCTGTTCGCAGGGCAAGGGCCTGACACCGCCTTCGGCATGATCGGCCACCTTGGTCAGTATGTGATCGTATCCCCGCAGCAGGGCCTCACCGTGGTGCGGCTGGGCGTGAGCCATGACGAGCAGCGCCCGCTGCTGATGGACGAGATCGCCGACATCTTCGCGCTCTATCCGCTGAGGTAAAACGTCCCTTCAACCACAGTCACGCATTCGCCGGACAGGACCGAGCGATCGCCCTCGCGACGGCAGGCCATGTATCCGCCGCGCGCGCTGGCCTGATAGGCGGTGAAGCTCTCACGTCCCAACCGCTCGCACCAGAACGGCGTAAGCGCCGCATGGGCAGAGCCGGTCACGCTGTCCTCGGGAACACCCCATGCCGGAACGAACACGCGGCTGGCGACATCTGCGCTTGTGCCCGGCGCGGTGCAGATAGCCATGCGGTCGATCTGTTCGAGCGCGCGCATGTCGGGCATGACTGCCTTCACAGCTTCCTCGCTATCGAGCAGAAGAACAGTGGTTTGCTCTGCACCCTCGACGGTGTCGAACGCTGGCGCGTCGACGCCCAGCGCCGCGAGGAGGTCTGGCATCTCGCGCTGCTCCAGCCGGCTCGACGGAAGCGATAACGCATAGCCCCCTTCATCACGAGCAACGTCCAGAATGCCCGCACTGCGCGTGCGGAAGCGGATGCGATCACCGCCGTTGTGCGTCAGAAGCACGTGGCCCGAGGCAAGCGTCGCATGGCCGCACATCTTGACCTCGCTCGTCGGCGTGAACCAACGCAGTTCCCAGTCGGCCTCACCACTTGTGTCCCGCACCACAAAGGCGGTTTCGGCGAAGTTGTTCTCCTCCCCGATGGCTTGCAACATGCTGTTCTCCGGCCACTCCTCGAACACCATCACCGCGGCCTGGTTGCCGCCAAAGGTGGCCTTGGCGAAGGCATCGACATGCCAATAAGGGATTGCAGTCTGCGTCATTTCACATCCTTCAGCTTCTTGAACTCGTCCTCCTCGACAAGCGTATTGCCCGGCTCGTCGACATGGCCTTCGGGATCGATATGGATCAGGATCTCGGTATTGGGAAAGACCTGCATCAGGTCTTCCTCCACACGCTCGATCACGTCATGCGCTTCGGCCACCGTCATACTGGCAGGCAGGTTCACATGGAACTGCGCGAAATCCTGCGTACCACTGGTGCGAGTGCGCAGATCGTGCATCTTGGCGAGCTCGGGATGACGAGCGGCACGTTCCACAAAGGCGCGGCGCTGCTCTTCGGGCCATTCATGATCCATCAAATGGTCGATGGCGTCGCTCGAAGCCGACCACGCGTTCCACAGCAGCCATCCAGCAATCCCGAGACCGAAGAGCGGGTCGGCTTGCGCAAGGCCGAGATACTGGTCCAGCACCAATGCCGTGATGACACCGAGGTTGAGCAGCATGTCGGACTGGTAATGCACACTGTCGGTCTGGATCGCGACCGATCCCGTTTGCTTCACCACATGGCGCTGCCACGCGACCAGTCCAAGCGTCGCGATAATCGCGATCACCGACACGCCGATACCGGCTTCGGCAGCCTGCGTTTCGCCGCCCTCGATCAAGCGCATTACGGCACGGAAGGCAATGGCGCTGGCTGAAAGCGCGATCAGGATGACCTGAAAGATCGCAGCGAGTGCTTCCGCCTTGCCATGCCCGAAGCGGTGGTTGTCGTCAGCCGGATGCGCCGCAACCCACACTGCCAGCAGCGTGGCGAGGCTGGCCACCAGGTCGAGCGCGGTATCGGCCAGCGAACCGAGCATGGCGGTGGAGCTCGTCTGCCACACCGCCCATGCCTTCAGCATGCCGAGAAACAGCGCGACGCCAATCGAGGCAAGGGCTGCACTGCGGGTGAGGGAGGCGCGTGTATCGCTCATGGATATAGCAACGTACTCGACCAATGATCGCCTTCGCGAGTGAAACGGCGGCGTTCGTGCAAGCGATTGGGGCGGTCGGACCACAGCTCGATGGCGCGCGGTATGCAGCGAAAGCCCGTCCAGTGCGGCGGGCGCGGCACTTCGCCGGCCTCGCGGTATTGCGCTTCAAGCTGCCCCACACGGTCGAGATAGGTCTTGCGGGTATCTAGCGGGTGCGACTGGTCGCTTGCCGCCGAGCCAACCTGGCTGACAAAGGGACGCGAATGGAAGTAGGCATCCGCCTCTGCCGCGCTCACTTCCTCCAGCGGGCCTTCAATGCGCACCTGCCGCCGCAGACTCTTCCAGTGGAACAGCAGCGCCGCTTGCATATTGGAACGGATTTCCCTGCCCTTGCGGCTTTGCGCGTTGGTGTAGAATACGAAGCCTTGGCTATCATGGCCCTTCAGCAGCACCATGCGCACGGAGGGGCAGCCCTGCGGTGTCGCAGTGGCGAGCGCCATGGCATTGGCATCGTTGGGCTCGCTCGCCCGCGCCTCTGCGAACCAGGCATCGAAGGTGGCGAGGGGATCGGTTTCCGGGATCGGCGGGTTTTCGGTCATCGTGACGATCCTGTTTTCTTTGCAATCAAGGGGTTAGTCATGGGGGTGTGACAGGTGTGACAGTGTTCTGGCGAAGAAAACGTCGGACGCGAAGGCGGGCGCGCAATGAGAGCTATCGGAAGGGCTGTGCCGAATGTCATGCGAGCGGACCTAGACCCGCTTTAAGACGTAGGAAACCCATGCCTTGCCGAATCCCCCTGCTATAACTAGCTAATACACCATGAGCGACCCCTACAACCTTCTCGGCATTAGCCGTTCAGCGAGCGAAGCGGAGGTCAAATCCGCCTATCGCAAGCTCGCGAAGGAGCTGCATCCGGACCGGAACAAGGACAATCCGGCTGCCTCAGAGAAGTTTTCCAAGGTTACGCAGGCCTATGACCTGCTTTCGGACAAGGACAAGCGTGGCCAGTTCGATCGCGGCGAGATCGATGCCGATGGCAATCCGTCCATGCCGTTCGGAATGGGCGGCGGCTTTTCCGGCGCGCGCCCGGGCGGTGGGGGTCGGCAATATTCCTCGGCCGATTTCCAGGGTTTCGGCACCGAGGACCTCGATATCGGCGACCTGTTCGAAGGCCTGTTCGGTCGCGGCGCATCGTCGCGTGGCGGCAATGGCGCAAGCGGTTTCCGTTCGCCGCCCCCGCCGCCTCCGCGCAAGGGTGCGAATATCCGCTACACGCTGCCCGTTGCCTTTATCGATGCGGCGGCGCGCAAGAAGCAGCGCATCACCCTGTCCGATGGCAAGAGCATCGACCTGTCGCTGCCCGAAGGCGTGGAAGACGGCACGCAGATGCGATTGAAGGGCAAGGGCGAAAGCGGCCCAGGCGGCAATGGCGATGCCATCGTTACCATCGATATCCGTCCGCACCACTATCTCTGGCGCGAAGGCGACGATGTCCGGCTCGACCTGCCGATCACGCTGAACGAGGCCGTGCATGGCGCCAAGATCAAGGTGCCAACCGTCGATGGCGCGGTTATGATGACGATTGGCGCGGGCTCCAGCTCGGGCAAGGTGCTACGGCTCAAGGGCAAGGGGTGGAGCAAAAAGGGCGGCGGCCGTGGCGATCAGTTGGTCACGCTCGAAATCGTGCTGCCCGAAAACCTTACCGCTCTGCAGGAACAGCTGGGCGAGTGGCGCGATGAAGACAATCCACGCTCAGAAATGGGCGGCTGATCACTTCCGGCTTCCTGCCTGGCGCTCGACACTGCCGGTCACGCTGTTAAAAAGGCCGCTGTGAGAGCACCTTCCCCCGAAGTCGAAGAGCAATTGCCCGACGACCGCGTGCATATGGGCAATTCGCCCGAAGCACGGCGGCTGGCGGCAATCGGCCACGAGCTGGAGGCGGAACCGGAGCAAACATGGCTCGAACGCGCGTGGATCGTGTTCAAGCGCGTGGCTGTGGGCTGCTTCAATGATGGCACCATCCACGCGGGCAACCTCGCCTATATGTCGATCCTTGCGATCTTCCCGTTCTTCATTCTGGGGGCGGCTATCTTCTCGTTGATCGGGGAGGATTACGAACGCACCGCCGCGATTGATGCGCTCGCGCTGGCATTGCCGCCGACGGTGCGCGGCGTGATCGAGCCGGTGGCCCGCAACGTGATCGATATGCGCAGCGGCTGGTTGCTGTGGGGCGGCGCTGTTGTGGCATTGTGGACGGTCGGTAGCCTGGTCGAAACTATCCGCGATATCTTGCGACGCGCCTATGGCACGATGGCAACCAAAGCGTTCTGGACCTATCGCCTCTTCTCGTCGGGCATCATCCTGGGCGCAGTATTCCTCCTGGTGCTTTCACTGATCGCGCAAGTGCTGATCGGGGCCGCGCAGGAATTCATAGACGCCTATTTGCCGCAATTGAGCAACGCGCTGGGCGCGTTGAAAATTTCGCGCATCATTCCCGCGATCGGCCTGTATGTATCGCTATTCCTGCTGTTTGTTTCGCTCACCCCGGAGCAATATCGCATGAAACGTTATCCCAAATGGCCGGGCGCTCTGCTCGTCACCGCTTGGTGGATTGCAGTCACCGCGGCCATGCCACCTGTCCTGCGCAGCCTGTTTGCCTACAATCTTACCTACGGATCGCTGGCCGGTTTCATGATCGCACTTTTCTTTTTCTGGCTGGTGGGCTTAGGGATGGTGGCAGGGGCTGAACTGAATGCGGCACTTGCCGAAACACCCGAAGAAGAACGTACCCGTATGGGCCGCGCTGCCGCGCCGGAAGACGAGGCCAATACGCCAAAGGAGGACAAGACGCGATGAGTGGATTGATGGCCGGCAAGAAGGGTCTGATCATGGGCCTCGCCAACGACAAGTCGCTGGCATGGGGCATTGCGAGGAAGCTGCACGAACAGGGCGCGGAACTGGCCTTTTCCTATCAGGGTGAAGCGCTGAAAAAACGCGTTGGCCCGTTGGCCGAACAGGTCGAAAGCAATTTCCTGCTCGAATGCGACGTGTCCGACATGAACGCTATGGACATGGCCTTTGCCGAGCTCGAATCGAAGTGGGGCAAGCTCGATTTTCTGGTTCACGCCATCGGCTTTTCAGACAAGAGCGAGCTGCGGGGGAAATATGTCGACACCAGCCTCGAGAACTTCCTGATGACGATGAATATCTCCGCCTATTCGCTCGTTGCCGCAGCCAAGCGCGCCGCGCCACTGATGAGTGAAGGCGGCAGCATCGTCACGCTCACCTATTACGGCGCGGAAAAGGTCGTGCCGCATTACAACGTCATGGGCGTGGCCAAGGCGGCGCTGGAAACCAGTGTGCAGTATCTGGCGAACGATTTGGGGCCGCAGGGCGTCCGGGTGAATGCGATCAGCGCCGGGCCGATAAAGACACTGGCGGCCAGCGGGATCGGCGATTTTCGCTATATTCTGAAGTGGAACGAGCTGAATTCCCCGCTGCGCCGCAATGTCACCATAGAGGATGTTGGCGGTGCAGGCCTGTATTTCTGCTCTGACCTGTCATCGGGGGTGACGGGCGAGACCCATCACGTCGATTCGGGCTATCATGTCGTCGGCATGAAGCAGGAAGACGCGCCCGATATCGCCCTGAGTTAATTTATTGGGCCAAGTCAGGTCAGTCGTCGCGCGTCGGCGGAACGACCGGCGGATCTTCGGGGATCGCATCTGGATTGACGAGCACGGGAAGGTCATCTTCCTCACCCTCGATCGGCTGGGCTTGTGCAGCGCGGCGACGTTCGAATTCCTGCCGCTCCAACTCTTCGACCCTCTCCTGCATCAGTGCGGCATCGGTATCGATAGTCGAGAGGCGGTCTGCTCGCGCGGCATTCACCAGCTCGCTCATCCGCACATCGCGGCCCGAGGCACGCTCGGCATAGGCCTGTTCGATCATCTGCATCGTACAGCCATGCTCCGCGCCCGAACCGACCGGCGTGCAGGAGAGCGGGCCGAAGGCGCCCACGGCCTCAAGGCTTTTGAACCGCGCATCCAGCGTTTCATTCTGGCGGGAATTGCTCCGGCGCAATGTCGGCGGAACGCGGTAGCGCTCGCTTTCATCCAGCCGCGCGCACACGGTGATTTCCTCTTCAGTCGAAACCGGGCACGGATCGTCGCCATAAACGATGATCTGATTGACCCGGTCGCCGCCCTCATCCTGCGCGGCGGCGGGCAGCGCCACGGCAAGGGCGGTTACGGCGGAAAGGGCAAAAAGGCGGGTCATACTGATCCTCGATTCAAATTCATGCCTGACAAAGCGCCACCACCCTTGAACGGGCGATGAAGGGCGAGAGCCGCTTCAGATCTTCTCCGAAATGCGGATCGCGGCCTTGCAGCCCAAGCGAATGGCGGCATGGAGCAGCGGGTAGGCCGGGGCGTTTTCCGCTCCGTGCGCAATCGCTGCATCGCGATGCTCGCGCTCGTCCTCCCTGAAACGATGAATCATGTCTGCAAGTTCCGGATCGTCGCCGTCCTTTTCGAGTTCATCAAGCTGGCGCGAATAATGCAGGTCGATCTCTTCTTCGACCGCCGCGGTACAGGCCATGGCCGCTTCGGGCCCGAGCAGAGCCGTTCCCGCGCCCAGCGCATAGCCGGCGACATTCCAGAACGGCTGCAACGCGGTGGGACGCACACCGCGCTTCGCGATCAGAGCATCGAATTCCGCCCGGTGGCCGGCCTCCTGCTCTGCCATGGCGCGGATCTCCGCCGAATGCGGCCCTCGCTCGCCCATCACGGCCAGCTGACCCGCATAAATGCGGGTCGCGCCGAATTCGCCCGCCTGATCGACGCGGATCATTTCCGAACGGTCTTTCTTCGCAGTCATGCGCGCCTCTCTTTCGCCAGTAACAGCACCCATATGGCGATTGCGCCGCCAATGGAAAGGAGCGCGTTCCAACCTGCCAGCGAAATGCCGAAGAGCGACCACGGCGCTTCATCGCAGCGCACCACGTCGAAGGACGTAAGATCGGGCGCGCCGGTACAGCCGGTGATGCCCGGCCACCATTTGTATTCGACCCCCGCATGGAACACTCCGATAAAGCCCGAGACAAGGACCGCCAGCGCGGCGAGACCGATCCATGCCCTTTTCGGCGGAGCAACGAAGGACAGGACAGCGAGTGCCAGCGCGGCGAAATGTGGCCAACGTTGCCACCAGCACATTTCGCACGGGAACAGGCCAAAGCCGTATTGGGCGATGTACGCGCCGGTCAGCAGCGCGGCGGGGATCGCCAGCGCAAGACGTTGCGCCAGCCGGTCGGATGAATCGGTCAAGGCAGTCATGCCGTCTGTATCGTGTTCGCCCGGCCAAGAGGCAAGCCTGCATGTGCCAATAGGCTATGAAGGCGCGCGAAATTGTTGCAAGCGATCAAAGTTCTTCATCTGGAGAAGTGTCTTGAGAATGGGCTGGCCATCTCCGCCAAGGCGCTTCGGGGTGAAGCCGCAATAGCGGCGAATTTCCTTCACCATGTGCGGCTGGTCGTAGAACGCCTCGGCAATCGCAGCTTCGTCCCGGTCGCTCAGTTCTTCGCACGAAAGCAACGCCGCTGCGCGGACAGCACGGTATTTGCGAGCCATTGCGGCAGGTGGAAAGCCGAAATATCGCTCGACCAGACGCTCCGCCTGCCGCCGCGAATAGGGCAACACCTCGAAAAGCTCTTCAAGGGCCGGATTGAGCGACTTGCCCATCCAAGTTATCGTGCTCTCGATCACCTTTTGGTGCTGTTGCGGGATCGGTGAAATGTGAGCCGCAATCCATTCCCCAAGCGCCATACATGCCGCCTCCGGAGTATACTCACCGGACAGATAGCGGTTGGCCAGTTCCTCGCTAAAGGTGTCAATCTCGGGTCCGAGCAGTTCGTTCGCCGGGAAATAGCGGTCGACGTGTTCGTTAGCGGGCGCCCCGGTGAGTGAGGCCCAGCCTAGCGGCGTCAGCGTAGAGCCGATGGCATGCCAAGGCCCGTTCATGCTGAAGAGCGGCGCTTTCGACATCGGGCTCGAGATGTTCGCTTTTCGGATGACCTTTTGGGTGCATTCATCGAACGCAATTTCTCCAGTGCCACAGGGGAAGATGTTGAGCTGACTGAGTGCGCCCGAAACAGCATCCTTTACCACCGGTTCTTCGGTCGAGAAGTGAAACAGCACCGTCAGGTGCCGCGCCAGCCCGGGCGGCGGATCATAATAGGTAAGGGAGAATGGGAGCGACATGGCGCACTAAGTGCGACCTCTGCGCCATGCCGCTCCGCGAACAGGGAAAGCGATCTGCGGACAAACGCTATCCTTGTAAACTCCGGAGCATGCCATAGCGCGGGCCAGCGGTTTCGCATTGTAGCTCAGCGACATCGTTGCTCGGCTCATCGTATTTCCGACGCAATCCATTCGTCGACCTGTTCTTCAAGAATATCGAGCGGCACGGGCCCGTTCGTGAGGACGACCTCGTGGAACATGCGAATATCGAAATCATCGCCCAGCTGGGTGCGGGCGCGCTCGCGCAATTCCATGATCTTGAGCTTGCCGATCATGTAGGCGGTCGCTTGCCCAGGATAGACGAGATAGCGCTCGATCGCCTTGCGAATATCGCCATCCGGATTGGGCGTGTTCTGGGTAAGATAGGCAATAGCTTCCTCGCGGGTCCAGCGCTTGGAATGCATGCCGGTGTCGACCACCAGCCGGCACGCACGCCACAGTTCCATTCCGAGGCGCCCGAAATCGGAATAGGGATCGGTATAGAAGCCCATATCCTTGCCCAGCTCCTCCGTGTAGAGGCCCCAACCCTCGGTATATGCAGTAAAGCCACCAAACCGTCGGAAGGGCGGCAGATCGCCCAGCCCCGTCTGGATCGAACGCTGCATATGGTGGCCGGGCAATGCCTCGTGATAGGCGAGCGCTTCCAGCTCGTTCCGGCTCATATCGCGCAGGTTGTAGAGGTTCACATAATAGGTGCCGGGCCGTGAGCCATCAGGCGCGGGGCTCTGGTAAAAGGCCTTGCCCGCACTCTGTTCTCGGAAGGCCTCGACCGGTTTCACCTGTAATTCGTATTCGGGCAGGGTGATGAAGTATTGCGGCAAGCGAGCTTCCATCGCCGCCACGACCTGGTCCACCTCGGCGAGATAGTCTTCGCGGCTGGTGTGGAAGAACCGGTCGCCATTGCGGGTGTAGACAAAGAATTCCTGCAACGTGCCTTCGAACCCGACCTGCTCCATGATCGCACGCATTTCATCGTGAATACGCGCCACTTCACGCAGGCCAATCTCGTGGATCTCGTCCGCAGTGAGATCGGTTGTTGTGTAATAGGATAGCAGCGCATCATAATATTCGGCACCGCGATCGAAGCGCCAGATCCCGTCATCGGTCGGCGCGATCGACTGCTGACGCAGCATTTCGGTGCGAAGGCGCTCAAACGCGGGCACCGCGTGGTCTGCCCATGCGGTTTCCGCCGCCGTTATCAGGCTGCCGCTTTCGTCTGCGGAGAGGTTCAGCGCAGCGACTTCACCGCGGAAGTCTTCCAACACGGCATTGTCCATTCCGGCGGCCAGCAGGTTGTCGATATCGGATAACACATAGGGATAGACCCAGTCCGGCGGCATCACGCCATCCCCGGCACGCTCTGCCGATTGCGCAATGAGCATATCCAGTTGCGGGCCAATGCCTTCGATCCGCGAGACATAAGCGCGCGCGTGATCGGCATTCTGCACGACATGGTTGTTGATGAGGAATGCCGGAATGCCGCTCTGCGCGCCATTCATCTGATCGAAGATATAGCCGTAGTCGCGATAGGGCCAGAGCAGTTCGGCCCGCGCATTGGTCGCTTCGAAAAGGCGATAGGACAGGGCATCCTGCCCTGACAGCGAATCGAGATCATATCCGGCCCGCATGCGGGAAAGGAAAGCCATCCGCTGCGCGCGTTGCGCCGCGTCCGCTTCTTCAGAGGGGTCATTCCACAAGCCGTAATCCTCATCCCTTATGCCGCGATAGGTCTTGGTCTCGGGAGAGAGCTCCAGCGAGGCGGCATCGTAAAGCTCGAAGAAATCGTTGATGTCTGCGGGCATCTGCGCGGCGGGACTGGTGTCCGAAGGTGCAGCGGAGGTTTCGACCTGGTTTACAGAGCAGGCAGCAAGCGCAAGCGCGCTAGTGGCAAGCGCAGCATGGCGCAGAAAATTACGAGTCATGGCAGGTGTGGCCCTCTCTTTGTTTGCGATTCACGTAGAACAACGGGGCAGGCGCGCCAAGAGGGCCAAAAAAAGGGCGGTGACCAGAAGATCACCGCCCCTGTAAGTGGAGAACTCGTTTCGCTTGAGCGTTCCGAGCCCTTCGGGTCGCGAGATGGTGTTAGACGATTCGTGTGACAGCTTATTGTAAGAAGGCGACAGCTTGGCTGGACTGAATAAATTCAGGTTCGATTTGTACTTTTACGCAAGGTGCTGCCAAGGGAGCGTCATGGTCTATCGCCTTTTCCGTCCCGCCATCTTCACGCTCGATCCGGAGCGCGCGCACCGTCTGGCTATCGCCGCGCTCAAGCTTGGCCCGAAAGGCCAACCCGCCGCATTGGGCGGTCCGTTGGAAACCACGGTGGCCGGGATCACTTTGCCCAATCCACTTGGTATGGCTGCCGGGTTCGACAAGGATGCCGAAGTGCCCGACGCTCTGTTCGGCCTGGGTTTCGGACATGTCGAAGTGGGGTCGATCACACCGAAACCGCAGGAGGGCAATCCCAAGCCGCGCCTGTTCCGGTTGACCGAGGACCAGGCGGTGATCAATCGCATGGGATTTAACAATAGCGGCGCGGAGGCGGCGCATGCGCGCATCCGGGCGCGGCGCGGCAAGTCTGGCGTTCTGGGCATAAATATCGGCGCGAACAAGGATAGCCGGGATCGTATCGCGGATTATGCGATGATGGCGGAAGTGATGGCACCGCTGGCGACCTATCTTACGGTCAATATTTCCAGCCCCAACACTCCCGGCCTCCGGTCATTGCAGGACGAAGGCGCGCTTGTGGCGTTGCTTGATGCCGTGCTGGAAGCACGTGGTAGCGATGGTCCGCCAGTGTTTCTTAAGGTCGCGCCCGATCTGGAGCCGGCCGATGTCGATGCCATTGCGCGTATCGCAATCGAAAAGCGGCTCGGCGCGCTCATCGTCTCCAACACCACGATCGACCGCCCTCCGCTGAAGTCGCCCGACAAGAGCGAGGGCGGCGGACTGTCGGGCGCGCCGCTCAAGGCCAAGGCGCTCGCCCGTCTGCGCGATTTCCGCAAAGCTACAGGTGGCGTGATGCCGCTTGTCGGTGTGGGCGGGATCGCCACAGCGGAGGATGCGTGGGAGCGCATTCGGGCAGGTGCCAGCCTGGTGCAGGTTTACAGCGCGATGACCTATGCCGGCCCCGGGATCGCGCGGGCAGTAACCTCCGGTCTGAAGGCGCTGATGCAGCGTGATGGCTTCTCTTCCATTGCCGAGGCGGTCGGAAGCGAATAGCAAGCGCACGCATGACATTGCTTCGCCTTTTCTTCGCCGCTCCCGCACTGCTCGCGCTGGGTGCATGCCAGCAAGTTTCTTCGCCCGACCCCGTCGTCTCCGCCCGTGCAATGACAATTCCCGGCGTCGTGAGCGCTGCCGATCCGCGCGCGGCCGAAGCCGGGGCGGAAGTCCTGCGGCGGGGCGGCAGCGCGACTGATGCAGCCATTGCCACGATGCTCGCGCTGACCGTGGTCGAACCGCAAAGCTCGGGCATTGGCGGTGGCGGTTTCTTCTTGCGAACCGATACGGCTGGCGAAGTTGTCAGCCTCGATGGCCGCGAAACCGCCCCGTCGGAGGCCGGACCCGCCTGGTTCCTCGATGAAAATGGCGAGCCGCTCGGCTATCGCGAGGCCGTCATCAGCGGTCGCTCCGTGGGTGTGCCCGGCAATATCGCGCTCGCTGCAGAGGCGCACCGGCGGTACGGGCGGCTGGAATGGGCGCAGCTTTTCACCCCCGCCATCCGCCTCGCCAGCGACGGCTGGGAGCTTAGCCCGCGTGGTGCGGAATTTCTCGAGCGATCGCGTGATCGCGCAGCGCATCAGGAAGAGGGATTGGCGCTCTTCTATGATGCTGAAGGCAACGCGCTTCCGGCAGGCTCTGTGCTGAGAAATCCGGCGCTGGCCGAAACTCTGCGGAACATTGCTTCGCGGGGACCGGACTATTTCTACGAAACCATCGCGAACGACCTTGCCGCGCATGTCAGCACGAACACACCCGGCGATGCCGGAATGCTGCCCGAAGACGTCACATCATACGAGGCGATGGAGCGCGATGCCCTGTGCGGCAGCTATCGCGATTATCGCATTTGCAGCATGGGGCCGCCATCCTCCGGCGCGACCACCGTGATCGCCATCCTCGGCCAGCTCGAACGGTTCGATCTCACCACGATGGGCCCCGACTCGCCAATCGCCTGGCATCTCTTCGCCGAAAGCCAGCGGCTCGCCTATGCCGACCGTGAACTCTACCTGGCGGACAGCGATTTCGTCTCCGTCCCCGCGCGCGGTCTTGTCGACCCCGAATACCTCACCTTGCGCAGCCAGCTGATTTCGCGCGACGGCCGTATTGAAGACCCGCAACCGGGTGTGCCTGCAGGCATGGTGCACGCATTGGCCGACGGTGACGAGCCGGAGGAGAATGGTACCAGCCATTTCTCCGTTGCCGATGAGAACGGCAACCTCGTCTCCTGGACTTCCACGATCGAGGGTTCTTTCGGCTCCGGCCTGATGTTCGGCGGGTTCTACCTCAATAACGAGCTGACCGATTTCAGCTTCCGCCCCGAACGCGACGGTCTGCCGGTCGCCAATCGCGTCGAAGGCGGCAAGCGTCCGCGCAGCTCCATGTCCCCCACCATCGTGTTCGACCTGGAAGGCAATCCGGTGCTCGCCATCGGCGCGGCCGGTGGCGGGACGATCCCCGTGCAGGTGGCCAAGGCACTGATGGGCTATATCGACTGGAGCCTCTCCGCGCAGGAAGCCATCGCCCTGCCCATGCTTTATTCGCCTGGCGACACCGTGTCGCTGGAGGAGGACAATGTGATCGCCGGATTGCCCGAAGCGCTCGAGGCGATGGGCCATGACGTAAGGCTGCGGGGCCTGCCACTGAAAGCCAATGCCGTCGAATGGGCTGGCGATCGCTGGATAGGCGCAGCCGATCCACGCAGTGAGGGAACTTCGGTCGTCCAATAGCCTTGGTTCGGCAGGGTCGGCGGCAAGCTTGCCCCGCCGCCCAACCACGCCTAATTCACGTGAAACACAATTCCAGCCGGCAATAGATCGGCAGCAGGAGAGACATCGCGTGCCCCTAGACGAGATCGACAATGCGAAGAACCTGGTCGACCTGTTCCTGAAACGGGCCGATCAAAAGGGTGATATGCCTTTCCTTGGCGCCAAGATTGAAGGGTCCTGGCAAACCATTTCCTACGCCGTCGTGGCCGAGCGTGTTTGCCTCTTGGCTGAAAAGCTGCGCGAATTGGGACTGCGCGACGGGGACCGCGTAGTGATCGTTTCGGAAAACCGACCCGAATGGTGCATTGCCGACCTTGCAATCATGGCCGCTGGATGCGTTTCCACCCCGGCCTACACCACCAATACGGAACGCGATCATTGCCACATCCTTGATGATTCAGGCGCAACCGCGGTCGTGGTGTCCAGCGCCAGGCTGGCGAAGACACTGTTCCCCGCAATTATGAAGACTGGCAAAGTGCGTCACGTCATAGCTATGGAGCCGATCGCATCGTCTCAATCGGGTTCTTTCGACCTGCACCATATGGATGATCTGCTGACGGGCGACGCCGCAGCCGCGCGCACTGCCGTCGAAGCGCGTATCGCCGATATCAAGCGCAGCGATACGGCCTGCATCATCTATACCAGCGGCACCAGCGGTGCCCCGCGCGGCGTGCTGCAACCGCATGGTGCCATCCTGTGCAATATCGCCGGCGCAGCGGAAATCCTGATCGAGGATTTCGGCATCAAGGATGAGCGCTTCTTGTCTTTCCTCCCGCTGAGCCATTCCTATGAGCACACGGGCGGCCAATTCCTGCCGATTAGCGTCGGCGCGGAAATCTATTATTCAGAGGGGTTGGAAAAGCTCGCTAGCAATATCGAGGAAACCCGCCCGACGATTATGGTCGTCGTCCCCCGCCTGTTCGAAGTGCTGCGCACGCGCATCATGAAACAGGTCGAAAAGCAGGGTAAGCTCGCCAATTACCTTATGGATCGCGCGCTCACCATTACCCAGCATGAAAGCGAGCGCGGCAGCAAGCGCCTGATCGACATGCCGATGGACATGATCCTCGAGCGTACGCTGCGGCCGAAGATTCGCGCGAAATTCGGCGGCCGGATGAAGGCGATGGTCTCGGGTGGCGCGCCGCTCAATCCCGAAGTTGGTAATTTTTTCGAGGCGATGGGCCTCACCATGTTGCAGGGATATGGACAGACCGAAAGCGGGCCGGTGGTCAGCTGTAACCGGCCCAAAGTGGGTCTTAAAATGGACACTGTCGGCCCACCGATGCGCGGTGTGGAGGTAAAGATTGCCGATGACGGCGAAATCCTCGTGCGTGGCGAGCTGGTCATGTCCGGTTATTGGCAGCGCCCCAATGACACCGAGAAAACGCTTGAAGGCGGCTGGCTGCATACAGGAGATGTAGGCCATCTCGATGAAAAAGGCCGGATCAAGATTACCGACCGCAAGAAGGATATCATCGTCAACGACAAGGGGGACAATGTCGCCCCGCAAAAGCTGGAGGGCATGCTGACCCTCCAACCGGAGATCAGCCAGGCGATGATTATGGGCGACAAGAAGCCCTATATGGTCGCACTTGTCGTGCCCGATGCCGAATGGGCGCTGCAATGGGCAAGCGAGAACGATATCCCCTTCGACATGAAAGAATTGCAGGACCTGCCTGTGTTCAAGAGTGCGATCAAGGCAGCGATTGACCGGACCAATCAGGATCTCTCGGTCATTGAAAAGATCCGCAAATTCGAATTCGCAGACGAGCCCTTCTCGGTCGACAACGACCAGATGACCCCTACGATGAAGATCCGTCGGCCGTTCATCATGGAGGCTTATGGCGAGCGGCTGGAGGCGCTTTACTAGGCGGCTTCCACGTCGACTTTTTCCGGGAAGAAGGCTGGTTCGCGGAGACTCCAAGCAGGGGCCGTAGCTGCAGATTCGCTCAGGCTTTGCAGCAACATTTTGCGGCGGCATGGCTTGATCTGCGGCAACGCCGCAGCTCCACAGAACGCACCGGGTAAATACGGCCGGGCGGCTGCGCCGAGCAGGCGTTCATAGAGGAAACGATAAACGGAGAAGCTGTCGATCTGATTTTGCGCAAGATCCTGCGCAGAAATGCGTACCAGTGCGCCCATAAAGGCATCAATCCCGTCAAATCCGACACGGGCAGGCACAGCATCGCGCAACTGGCGCAATTCGCGATATGCAAGATATTGGGAGCGGATGGTGCGCTGGTCGTCTGCATTTCGGCTCCAGGTCTTGAACGCATCACCACGGCCCAGCGCGATGTCGAGACCTCGCTCGATAAACGCGCGCTCATGCGCCGCAAAGCCCGCGAACTCCCGCATTTCGGCAATGGTCAATGACGCGGTTTGCGCTTTTGCCATGAGTCGGCTCTCCACAAGTTGGAGTGCCAATGTCGCGCACTATGGTTAATTTTCGGTATGAGGGATCGTTCGCTCCGCTTGGCTGCACGGCACCTGCGGGGCGCGTAGCGAAGCAAAGCGCGTCTAGCGAGGCAGAAGCCGCAGCGGCGGCTTCGCACAACCAACAATCCCTCTAAATCAAATGAGCCCAGCCAGCGGGCTGCTCGGATCGGCATATTTTCGACGCCCCATTCGCCCTGCGAGATACGCCTCGCGCCCGGCCTCTACCGCGAGCTTCATGGCGCGGGCCATGCGGATCGGATCTTTTGCCTCGGCGATCGCAGTGTTCATCAGCACGCCGTCGCAGCCGAGCTCCATGGCCACCGCCGCATCGCTCGCCGTGCCGACACCGGCATCAACCAGCACCGGCACATTCGCGCCTTCCACGATAAGGCGGATGGTCACCTGATTCTGGATGCCGAGGCCCGAACCAATGGGCGCGCCCAATGGCATAATCGCCACGGCGCCGGCATCTTCAAGCTGCTTGGCGGCAATCGGATCGTCGACGCAATAGACCATCGGCTTGAAGCCTTCACCAGCGAGCACTTCACAGGCGCGGATGGTCTCGACCATATTGGGATAGAGTGTTTTCGCTTCCCCGAGCACTTCCAGCTTTACCAGCTCCCAGCCTCCAGCCTCTCTCGCCAACCGCAACGTGCGGATCGCGTCTTCGGCAGTGAAGCATCCGGCGGTGTTGGGAAGGTAAGTAACCTTCTTGGGGTCGATATAGTCCATCAGCACGGGCTGGCCCGGATCGGAGATGTTTACGCGACGCACCGCTACGGTTACGATCTCCGCGCCTGCCGCGTCGACCGCAGCAGCGTTCTGTTCGAAATCCTTGTACTTGCCAGTGCCGACAATCAGACGGCTGGCAAAACGCTGTCCTGCGACCTCCCAAGTGTCATCATTTCTCGCGTCAGTCTGGGTTGGATTCGTCTGTATATCGCTCATGGACGCCGCGGTATCTGCCCGTCTGCATGGTTGCAAGACTATCAGGGGCTGGAGTCAGCCACCGCCGACAAAATGGACGATTTCCAGCTGGTCACCATCTGTCAGCATCACTGCTTCAAGCCCGGAGCGCGGGGAGATTTCGCCATTATGCTCGACAGCGACTTTTTTCGGCTCAAGCCCGAGCTCGCGCACGAAATCGGCAATCGTTTCAGCTGCAGTCCTGCGCGCATCGCCATTAACGGTAAGGGTGATTTGCTGAGCCATCAGCAATGCAGATAGGGCCTACAACGCCTTGCGCAAGTTCAGGATGTGGCCGGCAGCGACAAGACCGACGCCGATCATGGTCAGCACCGCTTCCTCCGTCCCGTGGCCCACGGCCAGTGCGCCGCCCATGAAAGACAGGCCGGTCATCGCAACCACAAACGGTGTGCGGCGACGGTGGCGCAATGCACCCAAACCGATCGCGACCGCAGCCACCAAGGTCGCAAGCAGGAGCCCCGCGCGATGAATCGCCGGATCGAGCAGGAAAGTCGCGCCAATACCCAATCCGGCGACGAGGACCAGTCCCGCCACGCAATGCAGCAGGCACAGCGCCGACAAAAAGATGCCGACACGGTCCATCTTGCCGCGAATCCATGGTGCGAACTGAGCCATGCGCGAGATATATGTTATGCTGTATCATTGCGCAAGCGGGGAATTGCCCTTCAACGCAGCCCCGGCACTTTGTGCCGCTTGCGAATCCATAAAGAATGCGCAAATGCCCGGGCATGGTTGCTCCGACCCGGACTTCTGGCGCTAAATTCCCTGCGGATGCGCGCACGCGCCCGTCGGCGATCGCCACTTGGCTGCTTACGGTTGCCGGACTTGTTCTGGTGATGATCGCAGTGGGCGGCATCACGCGCCTTACCGAAAGCGGACTTTCCATCACCGAATGGAAGCCCGTAACCGGCGCGCTGCCGCCGCTCAGCGAGGCTGACTGGCGGGCCGAGTTCGAGCTCTACAAAGCCACCGGTGAATACCAGAATGTCAGTGGTCCGGCCGGAATGGACCTGGCGGCGTTCAAGTTCATCTATTTCTGGGAGTGGGCCCACAGGCTGCTGGGCCGCTTGATCGGCCTCGCCTTCGCACTGCCGCTTGCCTGGTTCTGGGTGAAACAGGCAATCCCCTCGGGATACGGGCCGCGTCTGCTCGCCCTTCTCGCGCTTGGCGGGCTGCAGGGAGCATTTGGCTGGTTTATGGTGCGATCCGGCCTTTCGACCGAAATGACCGATGTTTCGCACTTCTGGCTGTCTATCCATTTGCTGACCGCGTTCTTCACTTTTGGCGGATTGATCTGGACCGCACTTGATCTGCGCCAATATGCGAATGGCAACACGCGGGCCGCAAGGCTTCGTCCGTTGGTGTGGGCGGTAGGGCTGATCTTCTTTCTGCAATTGCTATACGGTGCATGGGTGGCCGGGCTCAATGCGGGCCTTGCGTCCAATACATGGCCGCTCATGCAGGGGCGCGTCGTACCAGAAGCGAATTGGGTGAACGGCGTGTTCTGGGCTTTCACGCACGATCCGTTCTGGCTGCACTTTGTCCATCGCTGGTGGGCGTGGATTGCCGCTGCCGCGCTGATCGTCATGGCGATCCGCATCAAACCGCTGGACCGGAGCGCATCCATCGCCATGCATAGCGTGCTGGGCATCCAGATCCTGTTGGGCATCGCCACCGTGGTAACAGGCGTCGAGCTATGGATTGCGGTTGCCCACCAGCTAGTCGGTGCATTGCTTGTCGGCGCATTTGCTTGGGGCGCACATGTCATTGGCAGGTGTGCATGATGAATGCCGAAGCAGCGCTAATCTGGTGCCCCTTCCCCGACGCGGCGGCGGCACAATCGGTCGCAGAGCAGCTGCTCACCGAGAGGCTGATCGCCTGCGCCAACATCATGCCAGGCGTCGCCTCCGTCTATCGCTGGCAAGGGGCTATCAACACCGGATCGGAAGTAGGCGTGCTGTTCAAAACAACACAGGCAGCGCTGCAAGACGCGTCCGCCCGGCTCGAGCATCTGCATCCGTACGATACCCCCGCCATCATGGGTTGGCCTGCGGAAGCGGCGCCCGATACAACGTTGAACTGGCTGGCACAACAAGTGCCCGTGAAGGGCGGTGCTGAAGGCAACGGTTGACCAAAGCAGCAGGTTTATACCGGCAACAAAATGACTATGGTACTATTTTACCTCTCCGCTATCCCGCAGATTCGCTTGACTTTGCGGGGCTGAAGCGACAAATGCGCGCCTTCGCTGGATTTGGGTAACCGCGATTCTGCCTGGCAGGAGAGCACCCGGTCAAAGCCAGCCTAAATTCGCACACGAATAACAGGAATCATAAGCCATGAAGGCTCTGAGCAAGACCACCCGGTCCATCAAGCCGGCCGAGGTCGAAAAGAAATGGCACCTGATTGATGCCGAAGGGCTGGTCGTTGGCCGCCTCGCGTCGATCATTGCCAATATCCTGCGCGGCAAGCACAAGCCGAGCTACACCCCGCATGTCGATTGCGGCGACC
>CAYRBB010000007.1:0-94034 GCA_964422435.1 uncultured Sphingomonadaceae bacterium | reverse complement strand
CTCCTCCGCTACCAATATCATGACATCGCCATTTGGCTCGAAACGATTTGGCGTCTAGGCTGCACCTTCAATTACTGAATTGGGGGGCTCATGACTATCAAACCAATCTACGCAGCCATGGTACTCGCGCTAGCAAGCTGTTCGCCGACAGACGACGGTGTGCAGGCTCCGGCGGAGAACGTCCTTTCTCTCGATGTGGACGGGCTTTCCTTCGTTGGCGCGGATACGGTCAATTCCGGCTGGACGACCGTGCGTATCAACAATGATGGGGGTATGACCCATTTCGGTCTGGTTTATCGCCTGCCTGAAGGCGTGACGGCGGAAATGGTCGATGAGGAGATCGTACACCCGATTCAGGCCAGCCTGACGGCCCGCCTAGCCGGTGACGATGCGGAGGCTGATCGACTGCTCGCCGCAATGCCGGAATGGCTCGGCGAGCTCGTATGGATGGGCGGCCCTGGCTTGATCGCCGACGGGATTACGGGCGAAGCGACGATGTACCTTGAACCGGGTAATTACATTGTGGAATGCTACGTTAAGAGCAATGGTATGCAGCACAATTTCAATCCCGAGCCGGGCCAGTTCGGAATGGTGCATCCCTTCACGGTTTCGTCGGAAGATGGCGGCATGGCTGAGCCGGAAGCGAACGTCACGCTGGAATTGACCAATAGCGGCATTGGCATTGTCGAAGGAGCGTTTCGCCCCGGTGCGAACAGTGTACGTACCGAATTTACCCAGCAGCAGCTTTACAACAACTTTGTCGGGCATGATGCGCACGTGTTCCGCATTGACGAGAGTACGGACGTTGATGCTGCGGCAAGGTGGCCGGATTTCTTCCCAGTCGATGGACAGCAAACGCCTGCGCCAGCCCGGTTTGTCGGCGGTATCCATGATATGCCGCAGGGAGCGACCGGATATTTCACCCTTGATCTCGAGCCGGGAGAGTACGGCATTACCGCCGAGATACCGGATGCCGCAGCGAAGGGCTTTTTGGCCCGTTTTGCGGTCGAATAGCTGTTTGGTGCTGCCACTGCAGGTTTGACCCTTGGCGGTGCCACGGTACACCGCTGCACATGACCAGGTCTCGACTCCCTCCGGCGCCTTCGCTCGACAGATTCGTCTCGCAAAGCCCGCATGCTCTATTCCTCGATTTCGATGGGACGCTTGTTAATATTGCGCCTACGCCGGATGGTATCCAGGTGTCTGCCGGCCTTATGAATGCGTTGCGCGCTCTGGCAGAACGGCTGGAAGGCAGGCTGGCGCTCGTTAGCGGACGGTCGATTGCCGATCTGGAGCGGCACCTTGGGCCGATCGATGTGGCCGTGGCGGGGTCGCACGGGGCGGACCGCAGGCATGCTGATGGGGAGCAATTGGGAGAGGCTCCGCAGGCGCTTTCCGCCGATTTGTTGAAGGAACTGGGCGATTTCGCCTCTGATCACGGTTTTGGCACCGAAGACAAACCGCATGGCGCCGCGTTGCATTACCGGTCCGATCCCTCGCTCGAGCCGAAGGGGCTGTCCTTCATGCAGGATTTGGCCGCGAAGAGCGGGCTGGTTATCAAGCGCGGCAAATGCGTAATCGAACTGGTGACTCCGGACGCGGACAAGGCCGGGGCCGTGCTGGCATTCATGCAAACCGCGCCTTTTGCCGGTTCTACTCCGATCTTCATTGGAGACGATGTCACCGATGAAGACGGAATGCGCGCGGCCAGGGAATTGGGCGGTTTCGGGATCGCCGTGGGCGAGCGGGAGAGTGAAAACGGACAATATGCCCTTGCAACCCCTGCTGCAGTGCAGCATTGGTTGCAATTGTGAGTGATCTGAAAGTAAGCGAGCAGGCCAGCAGCCTCGAACTCTGGCCGATTGGAAACTGCCAAGTCTCCGGCCTGATAGACCGGCAGGGTGCGCTGGTTTGGGGCTGCGTGCCCCGTGTGGATGGCGATCCGACCTTCTGCTCTTTATTGAATGACGGACATCAGGATGCCGGGGTCTGGCGGTTCGAGATGGAAGGGCAGGTTTCTGCGCGGCAGGAATATATCCGAAATACGCCAATCTTGTTGACGACGCTGGAAGCCCAGGACGGCAGTGCAGTCGAGATCCTCGATTTTTGCCCGCGTTACGAGGGGAAGGGGCGGATGTATCGTCCGGTCGCCTTCGCGCGCATCGTGCGGCCGATTGCCGGTAATCCGCGCATCAAGGTCGTGCTGCGGCCGATGAAAAACCACGGCGCCTCGCTCGCCGAAACAACCAATGGCACCAACCATATCCGCTATCTGGTCGGCGATCAGGCTTTGCGCCTCTCCACCGACGCGCCAGTGGGATATGTGATCGAGAGCCGCACTTTCCGCATTGAGGGTGATACGCATTTCTTTCTCGGCCCGGATGAGCCCTTTATAGGCAATCTGCGCGAAGAAATCCGCCGGATGGAGCAATCTACCCGGAAATATTGGCAGCATTGGTCGCGCGGCCTTGCTACACCATATGAGTGGCAGGACGAGGTGATCCGCTGCGCGATTTCCCTGAAGTTGTGCCAGCATGAAGAAACCGGCGCGATTGTCGCTGCGCTGACAACGTCCATTCCCGAAGCGCCCGGAAGCGAACGCAATTGGGATTACCGCTATTGCTGGATCCGCGACAGCTATTACACGGTTCAGGCACTCAACCGCCTTGGCGCGCTTGATGTGCTGGAGAAATATCTCGGCTATTTGCGCAATATCGTCGACGCATCCAAGGGTGGGCAGATTCAACCACTCTATTCGGTAATGGGGGAGGGCGAGCTGAACGAGACAACCGCCGCCTATCTCGCCGGATATCGCGGCATGGGGCCGGTGCGTATCGGCAACGCTGCCTACAAGCAGATCCAGCACGATGCCTATGGCCAAATCGTTTTGCCAACCGTGCAGGGCTTCTTCGACCGGCGCCTTCTCCGCATGGCGGATGAGCGCGATTTCGAGAGCCTGGAAGAAGTTGGGGAGGCCGCATGGAAAATGCACGACCAGCCCGATGCGGGCCTGTGGGAATTCCGCACGCGCCAGGAAGTACACACCTATTCTGCCGTGATGAGCTGGGCGGCGTGCGATCGTCTGTCCAAGGTCGCCGATCATATTGGCAAGCCTGATCGTGCCAAGTTCTGGCGAGATCGAGCCAGAGCCATCACCGAGAAGATCGAAGACAAGGCGTGGAAAGATAATGGAGAGGGCGGCCATTATGGTGCCAGCTTTGAAAGCGATTACCTCGACGCCAGCCTGCTGCAACTGCTCGAGCTGCGCTACGTCGAGCCCGACGACCCGCGCTTTGTCGCGACATTTGAAATGGTCGAGCGCGATCTGCGCCGCGGCGAGCATATGCTGCGCTACGCTGCTGAAGACGATTTCGGCGCACCCGAGACCGCTTTCAACATCTGCACCTTTTGGTTGATCGAGGCGCTCGCCCTCATGGGGCGCAAGGATGAAGCACGCGAACTGTTCACTACCATGCTTGGCCACCGCACGCAGTCCGGCCTGCTGAGCGAGGATATGGATTTCGAAACGGGCGAATTGTGGGGCAATTTCCCGCAAACCTACTCGCTCGTCGGAACGATCAACTGCGCCGGACTGTTATCCAAGAGTTGGAACACGATCCGTTAGAAGCGGAGCCGAAGGGGGCCAAGTGCCAAGACTAGTCGTTATATCAAACCGCGTCGCCGTACCCAAGGCGCGCGGGGTCGCCGGTGCACAAGGTGGATTGGCCGGGGCACTCAATTCGGCACTCAAGGCCAATGGCGGCATCTGGTTCGGCTGGTCCGGACAGGAAACCGATAAATTCTCCGGCAGTATCAACTACGTTCGCTCTGCCGAGGGTGTGACCACGGCCACCATCGACCTGGAGCATCAGGACGTTGAGGAATATTACAACGGTTACGCCAATTCAGCGCTTTGGCCGCTGTTCCATTATCGTATCGATCTCGCCCGGTACGAGCGCGATTTTGCCAAAGGCTATGAACGGGTCAATGAGCGTTTTGCGGAAAGCGCATTGCCGCTGATCGAGAAGGACGATCAGGTCTGGATACACGATTACCACCTGCTGCCCTGTGCAGAGCGTCTGCGCAATTTGGGTGTGAAAAACCGTATCGGCTTCTTCCTCCATACGCCGTGGCCACCAACAAATCTTTTCGTTTCTCTCCCCTACCACGAGCGGCTGGTGCGGGCGATGCTGCATTATGACCTGCTCGGCTTCCAGAACGATACGTGGCTAGAAAGCTTTTTGCATTATTGCGGGAAGGAACTCGGGGCGGAGGTCGATCATGCTACCGGTGCTGTAACGCTGGATGGCCGCACGACGATTGCTCGTGCCTATCCTATTGGCATCGATTTCGAATTCTTCACCAGCAAGGGTGATACTGGAAAGGCGCGGCAGGCACAGCAGCGGCTTCAGTCCTCCACGCGACGCCGCACGGCCATGATCGGGGTCGACCGGCTCGATTATTCCAAGGGCTTGCCCGAAAGGCTCGACGGGATAAGCCGTTTCTTCGACAAGCATCCCGAACGCGTCCGCGATCTCGTCTTTGTGCAAATTGCTCCCCCCAGCCGCGAGGATATTGGCAGCTATCAGGATATCCGTGCCACGCTTGAGCAAAAGGCGGGGCAAATCAATGGCGCGCGCAGTGAAGTGGATCTTGTGCCGGTTCGATACGTCAACAAGGGATACAGTCAGGAAGAGCTGTTCGGTTTTTATCGCGCCTGCAAGATTGGCCTTGTGACCCCGCTACGCGATGGCATGAATCTTGTTGCCAAGGAGTATATCGCCGCACAGGATCCGGAAGACCCGGGCGTGTTGATACTTTCCCGCTTCGCCGGTGCCGCGCAACAGCTTGATTGTGACGGGGAAGGGGCGCTGCTCATCAATCCTCACAGTTCGGACGATCTCGCGCACCATATCGGCATTGCGCTCGATATGCCGTTGGAAGATCGCAAGAAGCGCTATGAAAACCAGATAAAGAGCGTCCGTGAGGATAATGTGCAGCGTTGGACGGAGAATTTCATTTCCGACCTGTCTGCTATTACTATCTGATTTCGCCGAGTGCGCCGCCCGCTAGTGCATGCCCGTTCTATGTCGAAAAACTGAACACCGCCAGCGCGGCAATGGCCGTTAGTGAGATCAAAGTGATCTGTGACAGGGAAAAAAGGGCGAAACGCACCACTACCTTGTTCCATACCGCCTGCACCAGCGAGTGGACGATCCGTAGACCGACATAGAGCCATGCCAGCAGGATGGACAGTTCGGTCGCTCCTTCGGTAAGTGGGGCTTCCCAAAACTGCACGCCCAGCAGTGCAAGGCAAACAGCATAAAACAATGTAGGTGCTTCATGCAGGTGATTGAAATTGTGTGCTTTCCACTGCACACGAGCTTCGAGCACCTTGTCTAGCGACATGTCCGGCGTACTGGCGAGACTATCGGGATCGACCCTCGCGGTAGACATCGCCGGAAGACGGGTCGCGTACATCCACAGGCACATGGCGAGCGTCCACGCTATCAGGACGACAACGGGTTGCAGGATCATGACCATTTGCGTTTCCTCAGATCGTCAGTACCAATGCGCGAATGGACATCACGAGGAGGATCACGCTGCCAATCATAAAGATCGTCAATCGGAGCGGAATGGTGTTGACCAGTGCCTGCCAAAACGAGTGCACGATGCGCAGGCCAGCATAGGTCCAAGCGAGCCATACATCGATGTGCGCCGCTCCGGCCAATGCGAGGATCACGACGACGGCATAGAATACCGTCGGCTGTTCCATCAGATGGGCGTAATTATGGGCCTTCCAATTGACCTTATCGGGGATCACCCCCTCAAGATCCTGTCCGCGCCCCCCGGGCTTTGCCTTACTGACGCCGCCGGGCTTTCCCCGCTCTGCGCGCATCGCCTTGATTGCGGGAAAACGCGTGCCCGCCATCCAGAACAGCATGATCATGGACCAGATAGCGAGCACGGCGGCGGGTGCGAGAATTGCGGTATTCATAGGGTTTCTCCTGCCCGTTGAACTAAGTTGCAAGGGTGAGGGGATCAGAATAGATTGTCAATTGCAACCTATTTTCTGTCCACTGGCCGGAAGTTTAGCCTGCCAAAACCGTGGCAAACGAGGCCGCGTCTGTATTGCCGCCAGTCAACATCACGGCTGTTGTGTCGTCCACGTCGATCTTGCCGGCGATAACGGCGGCCAGAGCTGCGGCACCGCCCGGTTCAATCACCAGCCGCATATGCGCAAAGGCGAAGTGCTGGGCCTTTCGGATATCTTCTTCGGAAACGCGCGCCCATTCTCGGCAGTATTGCTTCATCACGTTGAAATTGATGGGGAAGGTCCTGAAGGTTTGGATCGCATCGCAGGCGGTTGGCGGAGGATTGTCACCCACGCTCTGTATCTCGCCGGTTTCGAGGCTGCAGCACACATCGTCCCATCCTTCTGGTTCGACCGGGACCACGCTGGCATCCGGGCAGGCAAGGGCAAGGCCGGAGGTAAGGCCGCCGCCGCCGCAGCAGGCGATGATTTTGGAAACTGGCCGATTGGTCACGGCCAGCAGCTGTTCGGCTATTTCAATACCGGCGGTGCCTTGCCCCTCGATCACCCACGGATCACCGTATGCATGGGCATAGGTGGCGCCTTTCTCGCTCGCGATAGTCTGGGCGATCTCTTCACGATCTTCTGTCATGCGATCATAGGTCACAATGGTTGCGCCGAGGCTCGCAGTGCGTTCCAGTTTCACACGCGGTGCGTCTTCCGGCATGACGATGGTTGCCTCGACCCCCAGCTCACGGGCAGCCCAGGCGATCCCTTGCGCATGGTTTCCGCTGGAAACGGCGACAACACCGCGGGCCTTTTCCTTGTCGGAAAGGTCCGTCAACCGGTGCCACGCGCCGCGAATCTTGAAAGCACCGATGGGCTGCAGGCAATCGGCCTTGGCATATACCGTTTTGCCCTGCGCCTCGAACGGGATCAGCGGAGTGGGAGGCAGGATCGCAGCAATCTTCTCGGCCGCGCGCAAAACACCCTCGCGTGTAGGGGATCGCTGTTCCGCCATGCCGGGCCTCCTTGTCGTGGCTTTCGGGTTCGTTCCTACAGCCTGGCGGTGCTGGCAATGCGTTGCCGATGTTCATCCGCCATCCTCTTTTGTGCTCCGCTTATTGCGGAAAGAATGCGGCCGCGGAAATTCTCTCCGGAACACTGTCCCACCTTCCTCACGGTTGTAGGATTGCCCCTTCCAATTCAAGCGGAAATAGGAGAACGGGGTGTAGTACATCCCGTTTTGCGAGCAATACGGACAGGAGATATGCCGCAATGACCGAATCGAAGATTAACGACACCCGCAAAGCAGAATTGTTGAGCACAGAGGTCGAGCATATCGACATCCGCGAGTTCGATGCGCGGCCGATTATCGATTCGATGAAGAAAATGAGCTTCACCAGCCGCGACCTTGCCAATGCGACTGGCATCTACAACCAGATGCTGGCCGACAAGGACTGCACCATCTTCCTGGTGATCGCGGGTTCGACCAGTGCAGGTGGCTGCATGGACCTTTATGCCGAACTGATCCGTTCCAACATGGTCGATTGCGTGGTTGCGACCGGCGCGACGATCGTTGACATGGACTTCTTCGAAGGGCTTGGACACAAGCACTATCAGGCGCTGGAAGTGCCGGATGATGACACACTACGCAGCCTCTATATCGACCGTATCTACGACACCTATATCGATGAAGAGCAGCTGCAGGATTGCGACTTCACGATCAATCGCATCGCCAACGAGCTGCCGCCTGGGCCATACTCCAGCCGTGCCTTCATCCGCGAGATGGGCAAGTACCTCTCCGAACACGGCAAGAAGGAGAACAGCCTCGTCAAACTCGCCTATGAGCATGATGTGCCGATCTTCTGCCCTGCCTTCGTCGACAGCTCTGCCGGCTTCGGCCTGGTGAAGCATCAGGTTGACCAGATGGAAAAGGGCGAGCCCTATCTGATGATCGATGCGGTCGCGGACTTCCGCGAACTGACCGATATCAAGATCAGGGGCGGCGAAAGCGGCCTGCTCATGGTTGGCGGCGGCGTTCCCAAGAACTTCATTCAGGATACCGTCGTTTGCGCCGAAATCCTAGGCCATGAGGATGTCTCGGTCCACAAATATGCTGTGCAGATCACAGTTGCCGATGTGCGCGATGGGGCATGTTCCTCTTCGACGCTGCAAGAGGCGGCGAGCTGGGGCAAGGTGTCCACCGCGATCGAGCAGATGGTATTTGCCGAAGCAGGCTCGGTCATGCCGCTCCTCGCCAGCGATGCCTATCACCGCGGCCACTGGAAGGCCCGCGAGAGGCGCCGTTGGGCAAAGCTGTTCGAGCAGGGATGACGCCTTGACCGATTACTATCTGAGCGAGACTGATGTGGCGATCATCGTCGCTCTGATCTCGCTCGTCCTTTCGATTGCCACTTTCGTGTGGAGCGAGCGGCGGGAGCACCGGATCGAGAAAAGCCAAGCCTACCTCCAGCTCGAGCTCGCTTCGATGGAGATTTTCAAGTTCGAGGCGAGCAATGCCGATTGTTTGCGGCCATTGGTGTGTTCAATAGAACCGGCGCAGTTGCCTGATGATGTGGACGACCGGCGAAAGGTCGCGCGCAACCTGTTCTTCCAGTCGCTTAACCTGTTCGAAGTTTCCAGCCACCTCCGCCGCGCCAAGGTGCTGACGCCTGAAGTGTACGCCACGTGGGTAGCGTGGTTCCATTCTACGCTGGATGGCTGGTACTTTCGCAGCATCTGGGAAGATCGGTTGCGAATGCACTACGCCTCTGATGTGCGCGACATCTTCGATATCGGACTGCAGATTTACGGCAGGCTGGAGGACGACGACGAACGCGAGCGGGAATTCTACGCAGCTGTTGGTCAGTTGATGAGTTGCCCGAAAATTGCTGCCTGGCCCGATGCACTCGACCGTCGCCCGCAATGGTCTCCGCAGGTGGCGGTGTGAGCGATGTCCGTATTAGCTGGAATGACGAGGGCGCAGAGGAAGAAGCGGCCGCATTCATTACCAGAGAGGCGGGTCGCGATCGTTCTTATATCAGCCACGGAGAAATCCAGTTCAGCCTGAGCCCCGATGGCGAAAATTGGGCCGAGGACAGGGAAGCGCGATACCTTAAAGAGTATCAAAATCGTGGGGGGGATGACCAATGCTTCGCCCGCAATGGTTCAGGCAGATTGTTGGGCCTTGCTTACCTCTCGTTCAAAGACTTCACCGATATGCCCTTCGCCACGCTTGCAGATATCGTCGTGGCTGCTGATGCACGCGGGCAGGGCATTGGGGAAACGATGGTGGCAGCAATCATGCAGCGGGCGAAAGATCGCGGTGCGCAATGGATGTTTCTCGAATCGGGCAAGGACAATCACGCTGCCCACGCATTCTTCGAAGGGCGTGGTTTCCGCAAGACGTCCGAAGTGTTCGCGCGCCGGCTGGATTAGTATCCTGTCAGCGGCTGGCGTGAATTGAGTTCTTTGGCGAGGTCGGCGATCCGGCCGAACTGGTCGATAGTCGTCTGCATCCGGCGCCGGTCATCACCCGCATCGATGCTGCCGCTTTCGAACATGTTGCCGGTGCGAAGCGTCACGACCAGGCTGCCTTGATGGAAGATCGTTGCGATGCCTTCTCCGCGATAGCTGTGTTCCAGCGCGATCAGCCGCTCGACATAAAGCGGGTCGATCAGATGGCGCGCCTCGACCTGATCACTGGTGTAAATGTCGAATCGGTCTTCAAAGTCGGGATGGGTCATGTCCGCATAATCCAGCTGCATGCCTTCGACCTTGATCGAATCTTTCTTCCCACCGAAGAAGCTACGGTGCGCATTGTCCCGAACCAATAGCGTGGTTCCGTGAAAACGATGCTGGTAACCTACGCTCATGATGAGGCCGCGAAACACCGTGACCCAACGGCGGTTTTTGCCCGACCCGCGGCGTTCCTCCAGCTTGGCTTCGTGGATCATGAAGGGGATGCCACCGACATCCCCGCTCCAGTGATCTTCGAACTTGGCGCGATCATAGCTCGGAAGGAGCCTGCAGGCCTTGGCCAGCTTGAACGGCATCCCCGCTTCCGTCTCGTGGCTGTATTCTATTCCCAAAGCATCGGCGATGGCATCGTTGATCCCGACTTTTACCGTTTCTACGGCCTTTTTGACCGGAATTTGTGCCCAGGCAAAGCCGACTCCGAACAAGATGACACCACCCCAAATGATGACGCCGGGATTGAGGCTCAATGCAATCCATGCGAATAGAAGCAGGGACAAAACGACAATCACGACCGTAAAACGCCGATTCCACGTCTTTTTCTTGGCCGCATCGCGCACATGCGCCTGATCGGCGAGCCAATTGCCCAGTTCGCCGGCCATCAAGGCATCCACATCCGGACGCTCAATCATTAATGGTGCCCCTTTCCCTCACCCCAAAGTGATGGCACACAACCCCTTAACAGGGGAAGAGTAGGAAACACTTTTATGGAATTCGTGCTGCTGGGGATCGTCATCGTCCTCGTCGTGCTGGGGATCGGCATCTACAACAAGCTCGTCGCTTTGCGGCAGAATGTGAACCAGGGAGTTGCCGATATTGATGCGCAGCTGCGTCAACGGCATGATCTGATACCCAACCTTGTAAACACGGTAAAAGGCTATGCTGCGCATGAGCAGGAAACGCTCGAAAGCGTGATTGCGGCGCGCAACCACGCCGCAAGCGGGGCGATCAATTCGGCAGACGAACAGACTCTGCGCGTGGCGCTCGACAAGCTGCTGGCGTTGGGCGAAGCGTACCCCGATCTGAAGGCCAGCAGCAATTTTCAGGAACTTCAGCGTGAGCTATCCGATGTAGAGGATAAGCTTGCTGCTGCGCGTCGCGCGCTCAATGCGGCCGTGTCGCGCTACAACACGGGGCGGGAGTCCTTCCCGGCGGTGTTGTTTGCAGGAATGCTCGGTTTTGATGAAGCTGACTTCCACCGATTGGATGACAGCGAAAAAGGTGTTGTTGATCAAGTCCCGAATGTCGAGTTTTCATAACGCACGTCTCATCCGATTTCACTTGCAGTTCAGCGAAAGCGATTTATACGCGCGCGATCGCTGCCCCATGGGACACCCACCGCAAGGCAGCTTGCTTGTTAGCTTTTTGGTTTAACGCCTTTGGGGGTCCCTTGAATTGCTCCAATATCCTGATGCCAAGGCTGTAGTCCGCGCCATCGAGCCGGATGAACCGGTTATCCTCACACGCCCGCACGCTGCGGCGCGCGCTGCCCGCTTCTTTGTCGAGAAGTTTCCGGGCACGTGCATGTATGCTGTGAAGGCCAACCCCTCTCCCGATCTGATCCAGATTTTGTGGGAAAACGGGGTGACGCATTACGATGTTGCCTCGATTGGCGAGGTGCGCCTGGTGCGTGGCTTGCTGCCTGGTGCGAAGCTTTGTTTTATGCATCCGGTCAAGACACCGCGTGCGATCAAAGAGGCGTATTTTCAGCATGGGGTGAAGACCTACAGCCTCGATACGCTGGAAGAGCTGGAGAAGATTGTCGCCGCAACGACTGACGAGCATGGCAATGCTGCGACAGATCTTAATCTGCTCGTTCGCCTGCGCGTTTCATCAGAACACTCGCAGCTTTCCCTCGCCTCAAAGTTCGGTGTCGATCTTGCGGATGCAGCGCCGCTGTTGCAGGCGACCCGCCAATATTGTGATGCGTTGGGCATCTGCTTCCATGTCGGTAGTCAGGCGATGACACCATTCGCCTTTGTGCAAGCGCTGGAGCGCGTTCGTGCTGCGATTGCCGAGGCTGCCGTTACCGTGGATATTGTGGATGTGGGCGGGGGTTTCCCAAGCATCTATCCGGACCTTGAGCCGCCGCCGCTGGAAGACTATTTCGCGCTGATCCATCGCCACTTCGAAGCGCTACCGATTTCCTATTCGGCAGAGCTTTGGGCGGAACCTGGCCGTGCTCTGTGCGCGGAGTATTCCAGTATCATCGTGCGCGTCGAAAAGCGCCGCGAGAATGAGCTCTATATCAATGACGGCGCTTATGGCGCGCTGTTCGATGCGGCGCATGTCGATTGGCGTTTCCCGGTGCGTGCGCTCGAAGACGATCTGATCAAGCCGCTGGGCGAGTTCGCCTTCTATGGTCCGACGTGTGACGATGCCGATTACATGGCCGGTCCCTTCATGCTGCCCGAAGATATCCAGGCGGGTGATTTCATCGAAATCGGGATGCTCGGTGCCTATGGAGCAGCAATGAAGACCGATTTTAACGGCTTCGGCGCGACCGAGGGCGCGATCGTGGTGGATGAGCCTATGGCGAGCCTCTATCGCGGCGATCGTCCCGATCCACGAGCCAGCGATAATGTGGTGAGTCTTCGTTAAGGCCAAACCACTTTCGCGCCCGGCGTCGGATAACAGGCGTCAGCCACCGCTTCCAAGGTTCTTCCCGATATGCAAACCAAGTGGCTCCGGCGCCTGTGAGCTTTTTTCTGAAATCCTCGTTGTGCTCAAAAATTGATTCCAATGCCTGCAAGCCTTCGAGCTCGGCCGGATCTGTAACCATCCCTTTCAGGGAGTCATGTTTTGCCGGCGTTTTCTCCAACAGAAGGCGTACGCGGGCGACGGCTGTTCGAACGTATTGATGATGTGCGTCAAGTAAATCGGTCGACCGCATGATGACGTTGATGTCCACTTTTTCGAGCAATTGGAAAGCGGTCAACGTTGGAAAAGAAGGAATAATTTGTTCCAGTCGAAAAGCTATAGATTTGAGATAGGTGTCTGGCACATATCCCAAGACTTCTGCCGAGTGTTCGAGTTGATCGAAGGATTCACAAATATCAAGATGGCGGCGTCGCATCCATCGCTTGTATTCGATGAGGTGGGCAAGCTGCTTGGAAAATGTCGGTGTCATTGCGACGTTCAATAGTCTTAGCAGCTCGGGCACCCGCAATTGAGACTTGGCGTTGGCGGCATCACGCCCATCAGTTTCGACACTTTCATTGAACGTAAAAATTGCGGCTTTGAACCACTCATAAGTCGACTCGGCAAGGCGTTGCCGGATGCGACTCCATTTCCTCTCTTCCAAGAGGTTGAGAAACAGCGGGAGAAGCATTGCGAGCAGGAGCGCGTCGAAAATGAAGGTAATGATCCAAAGTGCTAGGGAGCGTGAGATCTCGTCGAGAGACAGGAGATAGATATAAAACTGATCAATCAACGCGTTGCCCCCCGTGTTGCCGCCGTGTTTCCAGCCCAGTCAAACGACATAACTCGTGTAACATCAAGGCCGTGGGCAACTTACCCGCGTGAAACAGTGACCTGCATGAATTGTGGCTGGCTCTTTGGTTGATCGGTATCGCCCAGCGAGAGCGGGTAATTCCCAGGCGGTAGGGCGGCGAGTGGCATGCCCGCTGCGGCGAGCGCATAGGGCGAGATGCGGTGGCGCGTCACCAGTCCGCCGGCACCATCGCTTACAAGAGGCGTTTCGAACTCTACCGCGAAGGTAGCATCTTTTGATCGCGCGACGACGCAGACGACCAACTGGCCGCCGCCAAGGTCTAGAACAAGTCTTGTACCCTTGGGAACGCCCATCAGTCCCTCGATCAGCGATCCTGTTTGCGACAGGTCGCGCATCACAGCATCGTAGCGATGATCTTCATGGATGACGCCGATGCGGCGAAAAACGCTTCGCCGCTCGCGGCGGTAGGTATCAGGGCCGTTGGGTTCGATCCTGAAGCCACCGCTCGCAATGCCGTCGAGAATGTCTTCCTGCGGCAGAGCCTTGGAATAGATCCAGCCCTGAATGAATTGCGCGCCCTTTTCGGTCACGATCTTGAGCTGGTCGAATGCCTCCACGCCTTCCACCGTCGTTTCCATTCCCAGTGCCTTTGACAGGCCGATAATGGCGGTGATGATCTTGGAGCTGTTCTCGTTCTTCTGTGTACAGGCATCGACAAAGCTCTTGTCGACCTTGATCTTGTCGAAGGGGGCCGAGCGTAAATAGCTGAGCGATGAATAACCTGTGCCGAAATCATCAAGGGCAAGGCGGACGCCAAGGGCCTTGAGGGCCTTGAAAGTCGCATCGGTTGCATCGGTGTCGCCCATGAAGACGGTTTCGGTAAGTTCCAGCTCCACCCGGTCAGGGTCAATTCCGGTTTCCGCCAGTGCCTGCGTGACGATAGCGGGGAAGCTCTTATGGGCGAATTGCTTGGCGGAAACATTGACCGCGACACGCGCCTTTTCAGGCCATTGCATAGCATCATCGCAGGCGCGGCGCAGCGCCCATTGGCCGAGCTGGTTTATAAGGTCCGATTCTTCGGCAGCCGGAATGAAGACACCGGGGCTGACAGCACCGCGCTCTGGGTGTTCCCAGCGCATCAACGCTTCGAAACCGACGACATGATTGTCCTTCGTGCGAACGACGGGCTGATAGTGCAATTTGAGCTGATCGGTGGCGAGAGCTTCCCGCAGATCGTCGAGCAGCTCTTCGCGTTCTTCCTCGACGTCCTTAAGGTCAGCCGAATAGAACCGATACGTGCCGCGACCGTTATTCTTGGCAGCGTAAAGCGCCAGGTCGGCGTTATGAATGATCTCTTCGGCCTCGACGCCGTCGTAGGGCGCGACTGAAATCCCGACCGAGGCGCCGATAATCGCGCGTTTTCCATCGAGCTGGTAAGGCGATGAAAGCATCTGGATAATCTTGTCGGAAAGATCGCCCAGCGTGCCGCGATCATCCAGATCGGGCAGCATGACCTGGAATTCATCACCACCCAGGCGTCCGATCTCACCGCGATCGCCGACCACGGCCTTTAAACGGTCGGCCACCTGCCGAAGCAGGTCGTCCCCGGCCTGGTGACCCAGCGTATCGTTGACCTGTTTGAACTTGTCCAAGTCCATCATCATTAACGCGCAGGAGCGCTTGGCCGATTTGAACGCGGCGAGCGTACTTTCCAGCTTGCGGTTCATGCGGTGACGGTTGGCAAGGCCTGTCAAAGAGTCATATTCCGCGAGCCGAGAGTCTTCACGGGCGCGCTGATAGGCCTGGGTAATGTCCTTCGTGCTGCCGCGATAGCCGACGAACTTGCCGGCTTTGTCGAATTTCGGATGGCCGGAAAGTGACCACCATCGCTCTTTACCCGGCGGGAGACTGCGTTCGGTGATCAGGCGGACCGGAAGATCCGCTATCTTGTTACGCGCTTTGAGCTGGAAATTGAGCGGGCGGTCTGAGCGGTCACCATTGTCCGGATCGATTTCGAACAGTTCGGCCAGCGGGTGATCAAGCAGTTCTTCAAGTCCTTCTTTAAGATGCGTTTCGGCGCTGGGCGAAAAGTAGATCAGGTGATCTTCGTTATCGGTTGCCCAAATCCAGGAAATGCCCGTCTGTTCGTAATCGTCCAGGACTTGCAGGCGAGCCTGGGTGTCGTCTGCCGAAATCACCCGACCACCTGCACTTACTGGCTCTGAGCTGCCGCCGAAGCCTTTCAAGAGATTACCGACTGCCATTCACATCCTGCATTCGCGCGATTGCCGTATTTCCGGTGTTCATCGCCTCGCTATGCAGCGGTTTGGTTACTATCGATTTAAAAAAGGTCCGAGACGACGGATGGTCTTCAAGCGGCAACGCGCAGTTCCAGCTCCAGACGATCCCAGATCTCGACCAGAGCCTTCGTCAGCTCTGCCATCATCTTCTCGTTATGGGCAGGACCGGGCGTGAAGCGCAAACGTTCTGTCCCCCTAGGCACGGTCGGGAAGTTAATCGGCTGCACATAGGCACCATATTCGGCAAGCAATATGTCGCTGATTTTCTTCGCACGCACCGGATCACCCACCATCAGTGGCACGATATGCGTTGTGCTTTCCATCACGGGCAAGCCAGCATCACGGAAATGACGTTTGAGTGCTGCGGCATTGGCCTGCTGCGCTTCACGCTCGATGCTGCTGGATTTAAGGTGTTTAACGGCAGCCAGAACACCTGCCACAAGGGCAGGGCTGAGAGAGGTCGTGAAGATGAAACCCGGCGCATAAGAGCGGATACAATCGATCACTTTCTTGCTGGACGCGACATAGCCCCCCATCACGCCGAATGCCTTGCCCAGAGTACCTTCAATCAGATCGATACGATGCGCAGCCTCGTCCCGTTCCGAAATACCGCCACCATGGTCGCCATACATGCCCACAGCATGGACTTCGTCGATGTAAGTGAGCGCGTTATACTCGTCCGCGAGATCGCAGATCGCGTGCACTGGCGCGACATCGCCATCCATCGAATAAACGCTCTCGAAGGCGATGACCTTGGGTGTGTCAGGATCTTCCGCCGCCAGCAGCTCTTTCAGATGTTCGACATCATTGTGGCGGAAAACGCGCTTCTCGCAACCCGAGTTGCGGATGCCTGCAATCATGCTCGCGTGGTTGAGCTCGTCCGAAAAGATCACGCATCCCGGCAGTAGCTTGGCGAGCGTACTCAGAGTTGCGTCATTCGAGACATACCCGCTGGTGAACAGCAACGCGGCTTCCTTGCCGTGCAACTCCGCCAATTCCTGTTCGAGTTCGACATGGTAGTGCGTATTACCGCCAATATTGCGCGTGCCGCCCGACCCCGCGCCTACGTCGTGCAGCGCTTCTTCCATCGCGGCGATCACTTTGGGATGTTGCCCCATGGCAAGGTAATCGTTCGAGCACCATACGGTGATCGGCTTGGGGCCGTTGTGTCCTGCGAAGCACCGCGCATTGGGGAACGCGCCCTTGTTGCGCAAGATGTCGATGAACACGCGGTAGCGGCCTTCGGAGTGAAGGCGGTCAATCGCGGAATCGAAGACCTGATCGTAATTCATCCGGGTTTCCCTGCGGTGTCCGGCGCGACTTAATCAATCACGCCGCAGGTTTGAAGGCAAAAGTTTGCGAAGAATTCTCAATAGAGTGATCGCTAAAGCCGCTCTACGCTTTCGATCCCGTATGGTTTGAATGCGTTGACCAGAAACGGATCAAGCGGATCTGTCACAATGGCTTTGTCTGGGGTGGCCCGCCTGAAGCTTTGCCCAGCCGTAAGGTGCGCAATCCGGCGCGCAATGCCTTCAGCGCCGTCGACAAATGTGACGTCGCGGCCCAGCGCGTTTTGCAGCTCCTCCTCAAGTAACGGGAAGTGGGTGCACGCTAGCACAACGGTGTCGATCTCCGCAGCGCCTGCCTTGTGCCGAAGGTTTTCCGCGACTGCGGTAATGATGGCTGAATCGGGCTTAACTCCACGGAGCTTTTGCTCGGCTGCCAGCACAAGTTCTGGGGCGGCGTGACGTATGAGAGTCTTGCCAGATGCGAACTTTGCCTCGAGGTCATCGACATAGCGCTGCCGTATGGTTGCAGCGGTGCCGAGCAAGCCGATGGCGCCAGTTTTGGTCCTCGCCGCAGCTGGCTTGATTGCCGGGACCGTACCGACAATCGGAATTTCCAGCACATCGCGCACCATGCCAAGCGCAATGGTGCTTGCCGTATTGCAGGCGATGCAGATCAGACGCGGTTGATACCGCTCGGCTAGGCGGCCAAGTAGACCCGCAACGCGCGCCGCTATTTCCGCTTCTGTCTTTTCGCCATAGGGCAGGCCCGCCAGATCAGCTGCATATATGATTGGCGCATCGGGCAGCGTATAGCGGACCGCAGAAAGCACGGACAATCCGCCGAGGCCGGAATCGAAAAGCAGGATCGGGGATTGTGCGGAAAGGTCCATCTGAACACCTCGCCTAATACCTTCCTCCATTTTCGACAAGGTTGGGCGTTCCCAAGTGCTTGAGCAGAGGCTAGGGATTGGCAATGGACATCTTGCTCGCGCTGTTGCTCGGTTACGCTTTTGGATCGGTTCCCTTCGGTCTCTTGCTCGCGAAGGCGGCGGGAGTGGGGGATATCCGCAAGATCGGTTCGGGCAATATCGGGGCCACCAATGTCCTGCGCACCGGAAACAAGGGGCTGGCCGCGGCAACGCTGTTGCTGGATTTTGCGAAGGGGCTGGTGCCCGTGCTCATCGCAGCGTGGATTTGGAGTCGTAACCAGCCTGCCGGCCAGCTCTGGCAGTGCATGTCTTTTGCCGCAGTCGGCGCGGTTCTGGGCCACTGCTTTCCCGTCTGGCTCAAGTTCAAAGGGGGCAAAGGTGTGGCGACCAATGCCGGCGTTAGTTTCGGTCTCGCCTGGCCCATTGGCGCCGCCTACGCGATCGTCTGGATTGTGGTGCTGGCCATCGGACGGATTTCCTCTGTAGCGGGGATGAGCGCAGTGGTGGCAGCGGCAGTTGCTGCCTATGCTGTTGGTTTCCCGCAATTCGTGCCTGTTCTTGCACTGATTGCCGGGCTGATCATCTGGCTCCACCGCGCAAATATCGGCCGGTTGATGAAGGGTGAGGAACCCAGGGTCGGCAGTAAGAAGTGATCGAAAGCGGGGGCACGGCAACGACTTCTATTTCGCAGGAGGAAGCCTTTGCGCGCATCCGGTTGCTGCGTTCAGCCAATATCGGCCCGGTGACCTACGCGCAGCTTTTGCAAAGGTTTGGGACGGCCGTAGCCGCGCTGGAGGCTCTGCCCGATCTTGCGCGGCGCGGGGCAAAAAGGAATTACACACCCGCTCCAAAGGCACGGATCGAGCAAGAAGTAAGCGCTGCCCGGACTTCCGGCGCACGCTATGTGTTTCACGACAGTGCGGACTATCCAGCGCTGTTGTCCGAGCTGGAGGGCGCCCCGCCCATCCTGACCGTGCGGGGAGATCTGTCGCTTGCGGCAAAGCCCAGCGTGGCGATGGTCGGTGCGCGCAATGCCTCGGCAGCGGCGGTCAAGCTTGCGCGCGATTTCGCGCGGGAACTGGGCGAAAGCGGTTTTAGTGTCGTGTCCGGACTAGCGCGGGGTATTGATGGGGCGTGCCACGAAGGTGCAATGCCGCACACGATCGGTGTGATCGCAAGCGGTATCGACATTGCGTACCCGCCGCAGCATGCCAAGTTACAGGAGCAAATCGCCAGTGAGGCGCTGCTGATCGCCGAGGAAGCACCCGGTACACAACCACGTGGCCAGCATTTTCCGAAACGGAATCGGATCATTGCAGGGCTCTCGTCAGGCACTTTGGTTGTCGAAGCCGCGACCAAGTCCGGCTCTTTGATTACTGCTAGGCTCGCTGGAGAAGCAGGGCGCGAGGTCATGGCGATACCGGGCAGCCCGCTGGAAGCCCGCAGCCAGGGTTGCAACCATCTGATCCGGGAAGGAGCTGTCCTTGTGCAGTCGGCGGAGGATGTGATGGAGCTGCTTTCCGGTTTCGATGGCCTTTCACGGTCATCTTTCAGCGAGCACGTTGGGCCCGCCGACTTTACCGACTTCTGCGATACAGATGAAGTAGAGAGCGCAGATGTTGCCAACCTTCTCACCACCGCACCGGTTGCTGTTGACGAACTCATCCGACAATCCGGCAAAAGCGCCGCCGCTGTGCAAATGGCGCTGTTAGAGCTTGAGATTGCAGGAAATCTCGTCAGACATGCAGGTGGAAGGGTCAGTCTTTCGGGCTGAGAGCAAGAAGCAGGGGCGCATATGAGTTACGGCAGCAACGTTGAAGTCGGTCAGTTATTGAGCCGTACTTTCGAGCTTGTATCGAAGAATGCGCGTGAATTTGCCGCCTATGTGGCGGTAATCGGCGGTTTAACCGCTGTTGGATATCTTCTGAATTTTACGGACATCTCTTCTTCCGCTGTCAGCATGGAGTTCCTGATTGACCAGTCTGACAGCTTGACTTCCGCGGCTTTCGACCTTGGCCTTCTGGTTGTTTCCATCATTGCCAATTATCTGCTGCTCAAACGCTTGCTGCTGTCCGAGCGCGAGCATTCCGATCACGGGAACAGGTTCTGGGCCTATCTTGGAATGTACATCCTTTCTGTACTGGCAATGATAGTCGGCTTTTTGCTCCTGATTATTCCTGGTGTCATTCTGCTTATCCGGTGGAGCGCAACTTCAGGTTATGTAATCGGTGAGGACTGCAGTGTTTCTGAAGCCTTCGGCAAGAGCTGGGAAGCGACCAGCGGAAGCAGCTGGCTCATTCTGGCTGCGGGTATCGTGCTGCTGCTTCTCGTCTTCATGGCAAGCGCTCTCGTTGCGGGTGTCACCGGAATTCTTGGTGTGACAGCCGGGAGTGCCGTTTCCGCCTTGGTTGAAGCTGCGTCCACCGCGCTGTTCCTTGCCTTCGGGATCGCCGTTTACCTGTCGGTCAGCGACGGCAACGAAGAGGTGCGCGAAGTCTTCGCCTGAGCTCCCAGCGATGAGCTATTTACAGGAAAAGCGCGCAAACGTTATCGATCTGCTTGCCGGATCATTTCGCGAGCTGGCTCTGGTGCGCAAGGAGCTTGCAGCCTACTTCGTTATTTTCGCCGCGATGCTGCTGCTACCGACACGCTGGGTCGGCTATTCCTTCAGTCTCGCGAGCCCGTTGATCATCATTCTGGGCTACTTCGTTGCGCAGTACTGGCTCTATCAGGCGATGCTGCGCAAGGCGGGCATGCTGCAGGATGGCAAATGGCGGCTCGCCGAATTCTTCGGGATGGCGATTGTGCTGATCATACCGATCTCCATCGGTCTCAACCTGTTCTTCATTCCGGGTCTTATCCTCATCGCCAAGTGGATCATGGCTCCGACCTATCTTGTCGCCCGCAAGCGCAACCTCATTCAAGCGATAGGCGAAAGCTGGAATGCCAGTTCGGAAAATACGCTCTACCTGACCATTGCCGTGTCGGTAATGTGCATGATCTGGGGTTTGTCGTTCGGCATCATCGCTGCGATCGTGGGTCTGGCTGACATGATGGACGTTGTGGCGGGGGATGATCTCTTCTGGGTCTGGATTCATGTCCTTCCGGTCTTGCTAGCCGGCTTGTCCGTGTCTGCTTACCGCCAGCTGAGCGATGAAACCGCCTCGCTGACCGAAGTCTTTGCTTGATTTTGCATCGCTCGCGCTTCACCCGCTTGACGAAACCGCAAAACCCGCACCACCCTCGCGCGTACGTACACGTGTAAGGACACTCACCGGAATATTATGCAGCTCGTTATTGTTGAGTCGCCAGCCAAGGCGAAGACCATCGAGAAATATCTGGGCAAGGACTTCAAGGTTCTCGCCAGCTACGGCCATGTTCGTGATCTGCCGCCCAAGGATGGCAGCGTTCGCCCGGATGAAGATTTCGCGATGGATTGGGAGGTCTATGCCGACCAGCGTAACCGCAAGCAGGTCAAGGCAATTGCGGACGCGGCGAAGAAATCAGACCGGCTGATCCTGGCAACTGACCCTGACCGTGAAGGCGAAGCGATCAGCTGGCACGTTCTGGAGCTGCTGAAGAACCGCAAGGCTTTGCCGTCCGCCGTGGAGCGTGTGACCTTTAACGCGATCACCAAGCAGGCGGTGACTGACGCGATGAAAGCGCCGCGCGAGCTCGATCAGGATCTGATCGACGCGTATCTTGGCCGACGCGCGCTCGATTACCTGTTCGGCTTCACGCTCAGCCCCGTTCTGTGGCGCAAGCTGCCCGGTGCGAAATCGGCTGGCCGTGTGCAGTCGGTTGCCCTGCGCTTGATCTGTGAGCGTGAACGCGAAATCGAAGTCTTCAGGGCGGATGAGTACTGGTCCGTTGTCGCCAAGATGGAGCATGACGGGACGGCTTTCGATGGTCGCCTGGTGCGGTTTGACGGCAAGAAGCTCGAAAAGCTGACGCTTGGCGACAAGGGCGCTGCAGACGCGGCCAAGGCTGCTGTCGAGCAGGGCCGCTTTACCGTGGAAGAGGTTGAGACCAAGCCGCTCAAGCGGAGCCCGGCGCCGCCATTTACCACCTCCACCCTGCAACAGGAGGCTGCGCGCAAGCTCGGCTTCTCGGCCAGCCACACGATGCGCTGTGCCCAGTCCCTCTATGAAGCCGGTGCGATCACTTACATGCGTACCGACGGCGTGCAGATGGATATGAGTGCGATTCTTGCGGCGCGCGATGCCATTGCCGAGCGTTTTTCGAGCGATTACCGCCCCGAAAAGCCGCGTTTCTACCAGTCAAAGGCCAAGAATGCGCAGGAAGCGCACGAGGCAATCCGACCGACCAATTTCAAGAAGGAGCGCGCAGGTTCGGGTGACGAGGCGAAGCTTTACGACCTGATCTTCAAGCGTGCGATGGCGAGCCAGATGGCGACCGCGCAGCTTGAGCGCACCACTGTCACCATGCGTGACCCGACCGGCAAGCACGAGCTGCGCGCCACGGGTCAGGTGGTGAAGTTCCCGGGCTTCCTGGCGGTCTATTCCGAAAGCTTCGATGACACATCGGATAGTGATGATGACAACCTTCTGCCGGTCATGCGCAAGGGCGACGCGCCGGCGAAGAAGGCTGTCGAAGCGACACAGCACTTCACCCAGCCGCCCCCGCGCTTCTCCGAAGCTTCTTTGGTAAAGCGGCTGGAAGAACTCAGCATCGGTCGCCCGTCCACCTATGCCTCCACCATTCAGACCTTGCGCGATCGTGACTATGTCCGGATGGAGAAAAACCGTTTTTTTGCAGAAGATTCGGGGCGCCTCCTCACGGCGTTTCTGGAACGGTTCTTCCCCCGCTATGTCGCCTATGATTTTACCGCGGAACTGGAAGAAGAACTGGACGACGTGTCCGGCGGCCGCGCCGAATACAAGGCACTGCTCAGCACCTTCTGGCGCGACTTCAAGCCAAAGAGCGACGAGGTCATGGAACGCCAGCCATCGGAAGTCACCGAGGTCCTGGACGAGTTTCTCGCCGACTTCCTTTTCCCAGAGCGCGAAGACGGCAATCATCCGCGCTGGTGCCCCCTTTGCGCCGAACAGGGCCGCGACGGTGGCGAGCTTCACCTGCGCGGTGGCCGTTATGGCGCGTTCATCGGGTGCGAAAACTATCCGGAGTGCAACTTCCGCCGGAAGTTCGGCCAACCTGGCAAGGATGACGGATCAGACGATGGCGCAATGGGTGAACATCCCGAAACGGGCGAGGTTATCGAGCGCAAGTCAGGCCGTTTCGGGCCCTATGTTCAAATGGGCGATGGCAAGGAAGCGAAGCGGGCTTCCATTCCCAAGGATGTCGACGACTTTGATCTGGAATGGGCAGTAAAGCTCCTCGATCTGCCCCGCATTGTCGGGCAACATCCGGAAACCGGCAAGGATATAGAGGCTGCGATTGGGCGCTATGGACCTTACCTTCGCCACGATGGCAAATACGCCAAGCTTTCGGGCACCCGCGATGTGTTCGATGTCGGCATGAACGCTGCTGTCATTCTGCTCGCCGAAGCTGCCAACAAGGGCGGTCGAGGGCGGAGAAGCCGGGAACCTCTGAAGGTGCTCGGCAAGACCGAGGCGGGTGACGACGTGAAGCTGATGGACGGTCGCTACGGCCCCTATGTTACAGACGGAAACGTCAATGCGACGATCCCGAAGGACAAGGACAAAGAAGCACTGACGCTGGAAGAAGCGCTCGCCTTGATTGCGGATAAGGCTGCAAAGAGCCCTGCCAAGAAACGTAAAAGAAAGACCCCCGCAAAGAAGGCCCCCGCAAAGAAGAAGGTTGCAGCGAAGAAATAGGCGTCGTTTTGCACCACTCATCGCATAGCGGCATCCGCGTTGGTAAATAATCAAGAAATGCCCGGTAGGCAGGCGTCATCAATCGAGGACCTGCCAAGTGATCGAGATCGAAATCCAGAACGAGACACACCAGACGCAGCAACGCCTGCGCTTCGCTTCCGTGCCGCGCATTGGTGAGGGAATTCGCTTGCGTGAGGAAAGCGGCATTTACGAGCAGTATGACGTGCTCGACGTGTGGTATCAGAAGGCCGAATTCGGCGATATCTGGACGCCTTACATTCATGTTCGTGCAGCATCTGCTGCCACGGTGACTGCGGTTGCCGGCGGACGGTACTGAGGCGGGAGGAACCGAAAGATGCAACATCTCATCAAGCGCCGTACGGGCCCGCTTGCCGAAAAGGGCCAGGCTACAAATGCGATGACACTCGCCGAACGCCTCGCCGCCAACCGCAAGGCTTCACAGACGAGCATTTCACAGGACGAGCCGGAGCTGGATGCAGAGGCAGAAATCGATACGCCTGAGGACGTACTGGAACTGACTGACCTGGCTTCCGAGCCCCGGGACGAAGAAGCACCGGCTGATTCTACTGAAGCGATCGTTAAGGCTGCCAAGGCTGCCCGGGATGGTTCCGTTTCTCCAAGCGTCAAGGGAAAAATTTGCCTCGTAATCGATGACAGTCGGGTTATTCGCAAGGTTGCACACGGAATTGCTTCAGGCCTTGGTTTTACCGTTGTCGAGGCCGAAAATGGGGAAGAGGCATTGGTTCGTTGCAAGGCCGCTATGCCGCATCTGGTGCTGACTGATTGGGATATGCCGGTGATGGACGGCCCGACCTTTGTTGCCGCCATGCGCAAGCTGCCGGGTGCGGATGCAGTAAAGGTCGTCTTCTGCACATCCAAGGGTGAGGCCGAGGACATTCACAAAGGCATCGATTCCGGAGCGGACGACTATGTGGTGAAGCCCTTCAACGAGAAGAGCCTGACAGCAAAGCTGCGTAAGCTGGGGGTTATCTGACCCAGTCCAGCCCCATTTCCTCGTAGACCTCGCGGCTTTCGGACCAGCGTTCGTCCACTTTGACATGGAGGAAGAGATGGACCTTCTGGCCGAGGATCTCTGACAATTCCTTGCGTGCAGCTTCGCCGATCTCTTTGATCCGGCGTCCACCTTTGCCGAGTACGATGGGTTTCTGACTGTCGCGCGCGATCACTATCTGTTGGCGGATTTCGATGCTTCCATCCGATCGCTGTTCGTAGCTCTCGGGACGCACGGCAGCATCGTAGGGCAGTTCCTCGTGCAGCTGGCGATAGAGCTGTTCGCGTGTCACTTCGGCGGCTAGCAGGCGCTCGGAAGCGTCCGAAACCTGGTCTTCCGGATAGTGCCACGGTCCTTCGGGCATCATATCCGCAAGCCGCCCCTTCAATTCGGGTACACCATCGCCAGTGAGCGCAGAGACGAAGTAGACTTCGCCGAACTGGACTTCGCCCATCAGTTCCTGTGCGAGCGCCAGCAATGGCTCCTTGGGACTTGCATCGACCTTGTTGAGGACGAGGATCTTGCGTTCGGGACGATCCTTCAGGCTTTCGAGCAGGGGCATCAGCTCGTGCCGGCGCTGCTTGACCGGATCGACTACCAGCAGCACGGCGTCGGCAGCGGTCGTGCCTTCCCACGCTGCGCTAACCATCGCGCGGTCAAGGCGGCGCTTGGGCTCAAAGATGCCGGGCGTATCGACCAGCAGGATCTGCGTTTCTTTTTCCAGCGCGATTCCCAGCAGCCGCGCACGTGTCGTTTGCGCCTTGGCAGAGGTGATCGCGACCTTCTGTCCCACCAGCTGGTTCACCAGCGTGCTCTTGCCCGCATTCGGGGCGCCGATCACGGCCACGAGACCGCATCTGGTTTCGCTCTGGCTCATCCGAATGTCTCCATGAAGAGCCTTGCAGCAGCGGTTTCAGCATCGCGCTTGCCGTTCGCGGTGGCCTCTACGTCACCGACCTTGTGCACACTCACACGCACCGTAAAGCGGCGGGCGTGATCCGGGCCTTGTATGTCGATCACCTCGTATTCGGGCGGTCGGCGATCATTACCCGCAGCCCATTCCTGTAAGGCACTCTTCGGATGCTTTGCCTGTCCGGTTTTGCCCTTCAGGGGGCCTTCCCACAACTCGCGGATAAGAGCTTGTGTGGTGTCGAACCCGGCTTCGATGAAGTTGGCACCCAGCAGTGACTCCATGATATCCCCGAGCACATTGTCGCTGTCATGCGCGCCGTCTTCGCGGGCCTGCTTGCCCATGATGACATGCGGAGAGATGTCGATTTCGCGGGCGCGATCTGCGCAGGTCTGCTTGCTAACAAGCGCATTCAGGCGCTGCGCCATGCGGCCCTCCGCATTGCGACCATTGGTGTAGAGCGAGTTGGCGATAGTCAGGCCCAGCACCCGATCTCCCAGGAACTCGAGCCGCTGGTAGTCGCGGGCTTCACCGGTGCTGCCATGGGTCAATGCTTCACGCCACAGGCTTTCGTCGCGAACGGTAAAGCCGGTTTGCTCCAGCCATGCCAGCGTATCGCCGCTTAGGCCGCTCAAATGCCGTCCCCGATACGGCTCCACCTGGCAGCAGAGAACCATGTCCACGGGAGCAACCATTCGGCGGTGCCGTCAGTCGACCAGTACATAAAGCTCGCTTCGGCGACGAGGTTCTGCTGCGGGACCAGGCCGATGCCGCGTTCGGGCTCTGCCGGGAAGCGGCTGTCCAGCGAGTTGTCACGATTATCGCCCATGAGGAACAACATGCCTTCGGGCACGATTACGGGTGGCGTATCATCCTTCGGCGTCTGCCCGAGATCGAGCGTGTTGTAGGACACGCCGGTTGGCAGCGTTTCCCGGAACTGGGTGTAGGTGCAGACCTGCCGGCCATCTTCTCTTGGAGCGGCGCTCTGCATGCCACGGCACCTTTCGCCGGGACGCACGGGGATTACGAAGTCCTCGATCCGCTCCATGCCGACAGGCGCGCCATTAAGGTTGAGCACACCGTCGACCATCTGCACCGTATCCCCCGGCAGGCCAATGACACGCTTGATATAGTCCGAATGGTCGATGGGATGCTTGAAGATGACAATATCGCCGCGGTCGGGTTGGCTGGCGAAGATGCGGCCATCGCCGACATCCACGTCAAACGGCAACGAATAGCGCGAATAGCCGTAGGACCACTTCTGGCTGAACAGGTAATCACCCACGAGCAGGCGGGGCATCATGCTTTCGGACGGAATGTTGAAGGAGGTGAAGAAGAAGGTGCGGAAGATCAGCACCACGATCACCAGCTTCACCAGGAACCAGCCAAAGCTGGCCCAGCTCTCCTCTTTCGTATCCTTTCTAGCCTCGGCTGCCGCAGGGGCAACGGCAGGTTCGTCGATCTCTCTGATATGCTCTTCACTCATCGCGGAAGAGCCTTGTTGCGGCGCGCGGCGAAGGTCAAGCGCAGTGATGGCTTGTCGGTCTTTTTTGGCTATTTTTACGCTTGGAAAGGCATGGGTGTGACAGGTGTCACAGTGTTCTGGAGAATAAACGCACGCGGACGTAGCTCGGAGCGGAAAGCGCTACTGTGCATAGGTATTTGCGGTTTCCATTCATGAACGAAGCGCCTAGCGATAAAGAGATAATCTTAGGAAAGGATTTCCCTTTGACCCTCAGCCGCGACGATGCCTGGAAAAAGATCGCCCTCCATACCGATCCTACGCTTGAGGAGCTGTTCGCTGCCGATGCTGACCGGGTGGACAAGCTGGCAACGCGATTGGAATTGCATTGCGAAGACCAGGTAACGACTGGCGTACTGTTCGACTGGTCGAAGACACACCTGACCGACGACTTGCTTGCCGACTTTGAAACGCTGGCCGAGGCGAGCGATTTTAATCGCATGCGGGCCAGACTTTTCGCCGGCGAGGAAGTGAACCCCACGGAAGGTCGCGCTGCAGAACATTCGGCATTGCGTGGCGTCGGGCGCGAGACCTCGGTCGAGGAGGCCGAGGCTTTGCGCGAACGCATGCGGCTGCTCGTCAGCGCGCTGCATGAAGGCGCGTTTGGAGAGATCAAGCACCTGATCCATGTCGGCATTGGCGGCAGCGCGCTGGGGCCGGACCTGGCGGTGGACGCACTCGCGCGCGACTTGCCGCTGGTGGACGTGCATGTTGTTTCCAACATTGATGGCGTCGCGTTGGAAGAGGCTTTCGAAGCCTGCGACCCGGCAACCACTTTCCTTGCGGTTGCTTCCAAGACCTTCACCACGATCGAGACGATGACCAACGCCCAGAGTGCGCTGAAATGGCTCGCCGATAATGGCGTGGCGGATGCAAGTGGCCGGGTCATCGCGCTCACGGCCGCGCCGGAAAAGGCGGTGGAATGGGGCGTCGACGAAACGCGTATTCTGCCGTTCGCCGAAAGCGTGGGCGGGCGATATTCGCTCTGGTCCTCCATCGGCTTTCCCGTGGCTGTCGCGGTGGGCTGGGACGATTTCCAGGCCATGCTTGATGGCGCTGCGCGGGTGGACGAGCATTTCCGCGATGTGAACGGGCGAGACAACCTTCCGCTGCGCGCGGCTTTTGCCGACCTGCTGTATGCCCGGATCAAGGGCGCGCAGACCCGCGCGGTCTTCGCCTATGACGAGCGGCTACGGCTGCTGCCAGACTACCTCCAGCAGTTGGAAATGGAGTCTAACGGCAAAAGCGTGACGGTCGATGGCCAGCCCAGCGGCCCGACCGCGCCGATTACCTGGGGCGGGGTGGGTACAGACGCGCAGCACGCGGTTTTCCAGCTGCTCCACCAGGGCACGCATTTGGTCCCGATAGACTTCATCGCCAGCGTGGAAGCAGGCGACACGCTGGACGCGGCGCACCACACGATCCTGCTGATGAACTGTTTCGCGCAAGGCGCAGCGTTGATGGCGGGCAAGTCGAGCGACGATCCGCATCGCAACTACCCCGGCAATCGCCCGAGCGCGACGATTCTGTGCGACGATATCGACGCCTGCACTTTCGGCGCCCTGATCGCCTTCCACGAACACCGTACCTTCGCGAACGCAGTGCTGATGGACATCAACCCCTTCGACCAGTTCGGTGTGGAACTGGGCAAAGAGATCGCGAAAAAGATCGAAAAAGGCGGCGAGCGGTTCGATGCGAGCACCGAAGCGCTGCTGAAGGCTGCCGGGGTGGGGTGAGTTTGGCACGAAGCAGGCTTCATTTTCTGATAAATATAGCTATACTGAATTTTAAAGAAAGGAACTCGCCTGAATGTCAAAAGCTGGACAGCATGTCGTCCCCAACGGAAGAAAATGGAGTGTGCGCAAGTCGGGCGCATCACGTGCTTCGGCCACCTATCCAACACAGAAGCAAGCCATTGAAAAGGCTACGTCCATAGCGCGAAATCAGCAAACCGAGCTTTATATCCATGGCAAAGATGGACGGATCAGGGAGCGGAATTCCTATGGGAATGATCCGCATCCTCCCAAAGGCTGACATTTTTGTCGAGCCCAACATTTGAAGCTTCGGTCTTCATCAACTGTCCCTTTGATGAAGATTATGAGCCAATTCTTCAGGCGATTTTGTTTTGCGTTGTGGACTTGGGACTGTCGCCTAGGCTGGCCAAGGAGCGAAGCGATTCCGGTGAGATCAGACTGCACAAGATTGCCGACCTGATAAGAGACTCGAAGTTCTCGATACATGACTTGAGTCGCTCGCAATCGAGCAAGCCAGGAGAGTTTTTTAGGCTAAATATGCCATTTGAGTACGGTGTTGACTGGGCGTGTAGACGTTGGTTTGGAGAAGGTCGAGCCGAAAAGAGGTTCCTGGTCCTCGATGAAAAACGATATAGGTACCAAGCGGCGCTTTCCGACATTGCTGGTTCGGACATTCAGATTCATCAGGCCGATTTCCAAAAGGCGGTTCGTAAGGTCAGGAATTGGCTTGTCAGCGAAGCTGATATTCAAGCTCCTGGGGCTTCGAGAATTTTGGCGAGATATGCTGATTTTCAGGCATGGCACTATGAGAAGCAGCTTGGCGCTGGCTTCTCCGAGGAGGATATTGAGGATTATCCGACGCCCGAGCTACTCAGCTCTATGCTCGAATGGAAGTCGCTGGGGTCGCCGATAAACTTTACGCCGAAGCAATAGCCAATGACCTTCCCTCTCATCTTTGCCATCGCATGGGCGCTCATCCTCGGAGCGGGTGGGGCGCTGCTTACGACGATTGGCGAGTGGTATTACAACCTCAAAAAGCCGAGCTGGCAGCCGCCGGACTGGCTGTTCGGCCCGGCATGGACGACGATCTTTGGCCTCGCCGCATGGGCTTTCGTGCGCAGCTGGGATGCGGCGGAGCTTGCGGAGGAGACTTCGCTGCTGATCGCGCTCTACGCGATCAACGGTATCGCCAATTTCGTCTGGTCGCCGATCTTCTTCACTCTACGTCGTCCGGATTGGGCGCTCGTCGAAGTGCCGTTCCTGTGGCTTAGCGTGCTGGCGCTGGTCCTGACCCTCGGGCGGTGGGACGACCTCGCGCCCTTGCTGGTCGTCCCCTACCTCGCATGGGTCAGCTTCGCCACCGTGCTCAACTGGAAAATCGTCCAGCTGAACAAGCCTTTCGGCGGCGAAGCGACCTGACCTCCTAGAACCGCATCCCTGCAAACACGCCCCAGACGCGCGGTTCATTGACCATTGCAGTCAGGTTGTTGAAGTCGATCCCGCTTACGGCGCTTTCATCATTGGTGATGTTGCGCACGAAACCGGCCACTTCGAAGCGATCGTTTTGCCAACCCACGCGCAGGCCACCTTCGAGCAGGCTGTCATCCTGGAACTCGACGCTTTCGTAGAGGAAGAAGTTGATCCGCGAACGGTATGCCCAGTCGGTGAAAACGTAAACATCGCCGTCGCCCACGGGGAATTCGTAGCGTGCGGTCCAGTTGGCGATCCATTTGGGCGCCTGGGGCAGGCTGTTCCCGTCAATATTGACGATGGCCGCCGCGAAAGGAGCAGCAGGAGTCACGATCGGATCGGTAACGGTGCAGAGCGACACATCCGGGAAAGTGTCGACCCGCGTGCCGCCGCAGGCTGCAGTGGTCAGGCCTTCATCCTGGATCTCCGTATCGTTGTAGCTTAGCCCTGCTGTGAAGGTCAGCCCATCTGCAGGCGCGAGCTGCGCATCCAGCTCGAAGCCATAGCCGCGTACATTGTCTGCATTGATCAGGCGGTTGGCGTTGACGTTGCCGCCCACAGCGGTCAGCTGCGCATTGTTCAGATCATAGAGGAAACCGCCGAGATTCACGCGGGCTCGCCCATCCCAGAAAGTCGTCTTGATGCCGGCCTCGTAGGACGTGATCGTTTCCGAATCGGCAATCGTCACGCCGTCTTCCAGCGGCGTCGCCGTGGCGGGCGGGAACAGCAAGCGACCCTGGATGCTCGGCGCGCGATAGCCGCGGGCGACGCGGGCATACAGGTTTACATCTTCCGATGCTTCGTAGGCTGCGCTGATGTCCCATGTTATCGTATCGTCGCTGACCCTGCGCGTTACGGTGCCCAACGGATTTTGCAGGAACTCCGGGAATTGCGTGTCCGAAATGCGCGAAGCGGTGAAATCACGGCTATCGTCATTGTAGCGAATACCGCCCGTCAGGCTCAGTTGCTCGGTCAAATCATAGGTCACAGACCCAAAAATGCCGATGGCCTCGCTTTCCTGTCCTTGCGTGACGAAGATATTGACTCCGCCCGGCTGGTTGAGTGGATCACCAAGGGTGGAATAGTTCTCGCTCTCAATACTCAGCGTCTCGTCGAAATAGAAGATGCCAGCCTGATAGCTGAGCGGCCCGCTGCCGTTGCTCGCAATACGGATTTCCTGCGTGAACTGGTCGAGATCGGGGATCGAATCGCGGGTTTCGGCGGTGAAGGGGATATCACCCGGGCCGAACAGACCGGCCGGCAGGAAATTGGCGCCAAATCCGCCATCGACGTCACCGACCGAAGTAGACTCTCCGTGCCAGTAGCTGGTGACCGAAATAATCGACACAGCGCCAAGGTCGAGCGTCACGCGCGCGGCAAGGTTCTGTGTTTGGACGCTCTGCTCGTTCTGACCGTCGATCGAAACCTCGTCGCGATCGAAATTGGCGTTGAGGCCTTCCTGGCCCCGGGTGAAATTGTTGGCACGGAACAGGCGCGCTGTCCCGTCCAGATCGCGCAGCTGGCCGGTCAACAGGATTTCGAAATTGTCGGTCGGCTCGAGCAGGAACTGCGCGCGCAGGGCCAGCTCGTCATAGCCGCCGAAAGCATCTTCGGTAGTGCCGGAGGGGAGGACGTTGTCCACCCAGTCATCCTGCCGCTGATATAGCCCGGAAATACGCAATGCGGCACCTTCGCCCACCGCGAAATTGACAGCGGCCTCGGCATTGACGGCGTTGAAGCTGCCATAGGACGCCTGCGCATAACCTGTTGTCTCGAAGGTCGGCTCGACAGTGTCGAACTTGACGATGCCTGCCGGGGTGTTGCGGCCAAACAGCGTTCCCTGCGGACCTCGCAGAACCTCGATTTGCTGCATATCGAACACCGGAAAGCCCTTCAGAATGGGATTTTCCAGCACTACGTCGTCATAGACAAGACTGACCGGTTGGGCGGCGTTCAAGTCGAAGTCGGTATTACCGAGGCCGCGAATATAGAAGCGCGGAAAGGTGCGCCCGAAGGAGCTTTCAACCAAAAGGCTGGGGACACGGCCCGAAAGCGCGCGAATGTCCTGCCCGCTCGAATTGATTGCGGTCAGTGCATCATCGTCCAGCGCGCTTACAGAAATCGGCACATCCTGGATGTTCTCTTCGCTGCGGCGAGCGGTCACGATGATCGTGCCAAGGCCCGTGTCCTGTTCCGTCTGTTGCTGGTCTTGCGCCGCAGCCGGCGTGGCAAGTATCATGGCGGAGAAAATGGAAGAGGTAGTGAGAAGGGCGATTGCGCGCTTGGTCATAAAAGGGCTCCCGAAATGGCCGGAATGGATGGTCCGGCGGGAAGGTATGACAAGAATCGGCTTTGCCGACGGTTGGAGTGGGATTTACGGATGACCATTGGGAGGGGCAGCGGGTCAATCCCCCGCCTGTGGGCAATTGTGAAAGGTTGCTTACAATGTTGTGAATTGGTGACACTTGTGTCCGGCTCGCGACCGCACCCAGCCTCGCACGAAAGCGAATTTCTTTGACTTTTTGCAGCGCAGCATCCACATGGGGTGCATCGAAGAGTGCGCCAGCGTGAAGCGGTGGTGGCGAGACAGCCACGGACCCCGGCAGCCCTTCGGTCCTTTTTCCTGAGACTTCCCTTTTCACGCGGGTCGTTTTGACACCCGCGTCGCGCCCGGATTCCAATTGGATTTCGGCTAGCGCGCCGCATATACTGCGAGTTCAATACACCAAATGACTATCAAGTTTTCCGATCTCGGGCTGTCGCAGCCCGTTATGCAAGCCCTCGACATGCAGGGCTATACCGAGCCGACGCCAATCCAGGCGCAGGCCATTCCGCCCGTTCTCGAAGGGCGCGATTTATTGGGTATCGCCCAGACCGGCACCGGCAAGACTGCCGCTTTCATGCTCCCCAGCATCGATAACCTGCGCAGGGCCGACAACCAGATCCCGTTCAAGTCCTGCCGCATGCTGGTTCTCGCCCCGACGCGTGAACTGGCCGGGCAGATCGCTCAGAGCGCCAAGGATTACGGCGCGCTTGCCGGGCTGAAGGTCCACTCCATCGTTGGCGGCACCAGCGTCAACAAGGATCGTAACAAGCTGCATCGCGGCACCGACATCCTTGTCGCGACGCCGGGCCGCCTGCTCGACCTGATCGATCAGAAGGCGTTCAACCTCTCCGGCCTTGAAATCCTCGTGCTGGATGAAGCGGACCAGATGCTCGACCTCGGCTTCATTCACGCCCTGCGCCGTATTCGCGAGCTGGCCCCGGCCGATCGCCAGACGCTGTTCTTCAGCGCCACCATGCCCAAGCAGATCAAGGAGCTCGTCTCCGGCTATTGCAACAACCCGGTACAGGTAAGCGTCACACCTGCCGCGACCACGGCCGAGCGGATCGACCAGTACCTCTTCATGGTGCAAGCCGACGAGAAGCAGTCGCTGCTAGAGATGATCCTGGCGGGCCGCCATGAGGTTCCGGGCAAGCTGGAACGCGTACTGATCTTTACCCGAACCAAGCACGGCGCGGACCGGGTTGTGAAGAAACTCTCGCAGATCGGTATTCCGGCCAATGCGATCCATGGCAATAAGAGCCAGCCGCAGCGCGAGCGCGCGCTGAGCGAATTCAAACGGGCAAAGACCCCGATTCTCGTGGCTACCGACGTGGCCGCGCGCGGGATCGACATTCCGGGGGTTTCTCATGTCATCAATTACGAACTGCCCAACGTGCCCGAGCAGTATGTTCACCGCATCGGGCGCACCGCGCGCGCGGGCGCCGATGGCGTTGCGATTGCCTTCTGTGCCGAAGACGAACGCGCTTACCTCAAAGACATCAACAAGCAGACCGATGCCGAGTTTGATCGCCTCGACCTGCCCGAAAACTTCCGTGCGGTTGTCGAGGGTGTAGGCCCTACGAAGCGTGCGCACCAAACGAAGATGAAGCGGGTAAAGCCCAAGCCACGCGGTGCCTCTGCCGATATTCGCGGCGATGGCGGTAGCGCCCTACCGAAAAGGAAGCACCCCGCACGAAAGGGCAAACCCAATCGCGGGCCGCAGGGCAATCGTCCCGGTGGCAATCGTAGGGGTAAGCCCGGAGGAAAGCCCGGCGGCGGTGGCTTCAACAAGCGCCAGAGCGGCGGCGGAAATCGCAACCGCGGCGGAAATCGTGGGGTCTCCCAGCATTAATCCTAGTCAAATCTTAAGCATAGTGCGCTTAGAACTGCGTCCATGATCAGGACCAAGACTACGCTCGTTGTCGGTGCCGGTGCATCGTGCGAGCTACAATTTCCCGACGGGCGCGAATTTCTTGCGCGCATCGCGGCAGGGTTCGATTTCCAGCGGCTCGGCGGGCCGTTGGAAACGCCCGATATTGCTGCGATGGACGCGCATATCGCCTTCGTCGCCAACGCGGCGCGGGTGAAGAAGGAAGCGCTCATGGAAGCCGGCCAGGTGATCCGCTCTGCCGCGCGCATTTCCACGTCTATCGATTCGATCCTTGAACAGCATGGCGACAATCCGATGGTTCTTGCCGTCGGCAAGCTGGCCATTTCGCATTACACGCTTGATGCCGAGGCACAGTCGCCGCTGGGCGAAGAGCCTAAGGATCCTGGCGATTTGCCCGTACGCGGCACCGAGAATTGGTTGTTTCAGCTGGCTCGCGCGGTTGTGAATGGCGTACCGCGAGCGGATGCGGAGCGGTGCTTCGACAACCTTTCGATTGTTTGTTTCAACTACGACCGTTCTATCGAACACTACCTGCCGTGGGCGCTGCATATGGCCTTCGGTATGAGCCTGATTGAAGCGCGCGCACTCGTGGCAGATAAGCTGAAGATCATCCATCCCTACGGCACCCCTGGCAAGCTAGATTGGCAGAAGGGCGATATGCCGGATGCGGGCTGGGGTGCGCAGGAACTGCCCGATCTGCCTGCTGTGGTGGAACAGATTCATACGGTGTCCGAACGCCATGCCCAGCGCGGTTTCATACGTCAGGTTCAGAGCGAAGTTGTACAGGGTAAGCGGCTCGCCTTCCTTGGTTTCGGTTTCGATCCGATGAATTGTGCAGTTCTTTTCGATGCGCCCCTAGAGCATAATCCCGATGTGCTGGTGACCTTGCCGCGTGCCAGCGAGACGCAGCGCGCCGCTGTCATTCGGTTGCTCAAGCGTCAGGCGGGTATCAAGGATGAATCGCTGATTACCATCGAAGACCTGCACGCCTGGCAACTGATGCGCGATTACGCGCCCTTTCTTGAAAGCTAAGCGTAAACGCTGACGGTTGCCCCGCGAAAGCTGTTGGACCATAGCGACCCAACGCATTCACAAAGGGTTACCGATGTCCGACAGATACGATTTCGATCTCTTCACCATTGGCGCAGGATCGGGCGGCGTGCGCGCTAGCCGCGTTTCCGCCGCACATGGCGCACGCGTGGCTATCGCAGAGGAACATCGTATTGGCGGTACCTGTGTGATCCGTGGCTGCGTGCCAAAGAAAATGCTCGTTTACGGTGCGCATTTCGCGGAAGACCTCGAAGACTGCCAGCAATTTGGCTGGACCATCGAGGGCAAGAGCTTCGACTGGATCAAGTTACGCGATAACGTGCTGAGCGATGTAGATCGGCTGGAAGGCGCTTACACTGAAACGCTTGAAAATCACGATGTGACGATTTTCAGCGAACGTGCGGAGATTACCGGCTCGCACGAGATTACACTTGCGAGCGGCAAGGTCGTTACCGCGCAATATATCCTGATCGCGACGGGCGCGCATCCGCACAAGCCCGAATGTGAAGGAATAGAGCACGCGATCACCTCGAACGAGGCGTTCCATCTCGACCAGCTGCCAAAGAAGGTCTTGATCGCAGGCGGCGGCTATATTGCCAACGAATTCGCCGGCATCTTCAACGAATTCGGCAGCAAGGTTTGTGTGGTCAATCGCGGCGACAAATTGCTGCGCCAGTATGACGAAGCAGTACGCGATCGCTTGCTGCAGATTTCGATCATGAAGGGCATTGAATTCAAGTTCAACACCGTGTTCGAGTATATCAAGCCGTGTGATGAGGGGGGCTATTTCGTCAAGCTTTCCGACTGCGACGAGGAGAAGGTAGACCTTGTCATGTTTGCCACCGGCCGCGCACCCAACACCAAGGGGTTGGGGCTGGAGAAAGCCGGCGTCGAGCTGGGCGAAAAAGGCGAGATCGTTGTAGATCGGTTCAGCAAGTCCAATGTCGATCATATCTACGCGGTCGGCGATGTGACCGATCGTGTGCAGCTGACCCCTGTGGCAATCCGTGAGGGGCAGGCCTTCGCCGATACGGTATTTGGCGGCGGAGAGCCGGTCGCGGTCGATCACTCGTGCATTCCGAGTGCAGTGTTCAGCCATCCGCCGATTGCCTCCGTCGGTATGACCGAAGGCGAGGCCAAGAATCAGCTCGGTAGCGTCAAAGTCTACCTATCCGATTTCCGCGCGATGAAGAACGTTGTTGCCGGTCGCAATGAGCGCAGCCTCTTCAAGATGGTCTGTGATGGCGACAGCGGGAAGATCGTCGGCATTCACATGATCGCACCAGAAGCGCCGGAGATGATGCAGGCGGCCGCCATCGCGGTAAAGGCAGGACTGACCAAAGCCGATTTTGACGCAACCACCGCCATCCACCCGACTATGGCGGAAGAACTTGTCCTTATGCGATAAGATATATATTTTATGTAAAACATAAAATAAGCATTGCAAAACGCAAATTCTATGCGCATACGGCTCCCCATAACGATCTGGAGGAAGACGAATGAGCACGAAATGGACACGGCGGTTTGTGGATCTGTTGATAGCGTTGTTTGCCATCGCTGCGGTGGCAGCGGTGATCCAGGCAGCCAATTCCTACGCCAACGGCAAGTTCCATATGGTCAGCTATCCCGCGAGTAGCGAGAATATCGAGATGATTGTTCTCGATCCGGGCTCGACGCCTGATGCGTTCTGGCAGCTGCAGGAAGGGTCGATCCGGGTCGATGATCACAGTTGGTTGCGGGCTGCTCGACTTGTTGGACGCTTGGCCTTGTTGGGTCTGCTTGCCGGCGTGTTCTGGCAGTTGCGCGGCATGCTGTCCCGGATTGGGGAAGGCAACGTGTTCAGTGATCAGAATGTCGTCGCGCTTCGCAATATCGGCAAATTGCTGGTTGTGAGCAGCGTTCTGGCGATCTCGATCACATTCATGACACAATACGCCATCCTCGAAGCGATCCCGCCGCTTGAGGACCGCCACATCCATCCCTCGATCAGTTGGAGCAAGAACGGTGTAGAGAACATTTGGCTGGAATACGAACCGCCGATTATCCCCATGCTACTGGCGATGGTCGCATTCATCACGGCGGGCGCCTTCAAATCGGGCCAACAATTTCGCGAAGACAGCGAGAGTGTGGTCTGATGGCGATCGTCACCAATCTCGACGTGATGATGGCGATGCGCAAGGTCAGCTTAAAGGAGCTGGCCGAGCGCGTTGGCATATCCGCCACCAATCTCTCGCTGCTCAAAACCGGCAAGGTCAACGGCGTACGCTATCGTACGCTCGACGCTATTTGCCGCGAACTCGAGTGCCAGCCTGGCGATATTTTCGAGTTCCGAGCGGATGAACCCGAAGGAACGAGCGAGGGCTGACGCCATTCAGCCTTTCTACAGGGGAGCAGGTAGAAAGAGGGCGAGATGGAGAAAATCATGCAGACGCGTCGCCTTCTTCCCGTTTTCATACTCGCTGCATGTGGCGCGAACGGAAGTGACACGGGCTCTGTCGGCGGTGCGCCGGAACGGAACTATGCAACCCAGCTACAAGCAACTGCCCCCGATTATGCAAGAATTATCGCCAGCGATCCATTTCCCGTGCCGCACACAGGCGGGATCGAGGGCTCAGGCGATGTTCCAGTCGGTGCAAAGGAGGTGGGTGAACTCTGGCTCCAACGCCTCCAAACCCTCGATGTGGTCGATGGCTATGGAATGGCAGGTAAGGACGATGATGGACCCATTATCGGGTTCGACCTGCGCATGACAGCAGAGGACTTCGATCATTGGGTCGAGGAAAATGGCTGGGAAGTGCCATCGTATCTGCGCTGGGGCTTTGTCCCGCCGATATCATTCCCGCGGATCACCGAGCAGGCGCAGGAAGGCGTGCGTATCTGGCCGGCTTCAGAGCAGCGCACAGGCTTGCAACTGCAGTCTGCCGATGGCGGGCGTGTCTTTCTTGAAGACGGGTGTTTTTACGTACAGCGGCGCGGGGAGGATGCGGCCCAGCTCGCTTGGTTTCACGCAGAGACCGGCCTCGATGTGGATGATGACGGCTATTATGTGCTCGTGAACCGCATTTCTGGCCAGGTCGAGGGGCGATTGGGCGAGAATTTCACGTGGGCATCATCCAACACGATTATGCCGGGCGGCCCGTCGATGGCTGAATTTCGAGAAGCGTGCGGAGAGGGGGAAATTTTGGGCATCGCCAACCCAACGGCGGATGCCAAGATGAACACGCTCTATCCGCAAATTGCACCCGATGCGATGCCGCCGTCAGGGATAGAATGACGGCAACACTGTTCACAATTGGCTATGCCCGGCGCACGCAGGATGAGTTGATCCGAATATTGCGAGAAGCGGGCATAGAGCTTCTTGCCGATGTCCGCGCATTGGCCAATTCGCGGCGGCCCGGATTTTCCAAGACGTCGCTAAAGTCGGCAGTTGAAGAGGCGGGAATGGAGTATCGCCATTTCCGCCACCTTGGCACGCCGACGGAAGGACGCAGTGCCGCGCGGCGCGGAGACATGATGACGCTGGAAAAAATCTATATGGGCCAGCTGGAATTACCCGAAACGCTAGCAGAAATGGCACAGATTCAGTATTTTACCGCGCAGCATCGTACCTGCCTATTGTGTTATTGCGAGGAGGCGTCGAAGTGCCATCGCGGTCTGCTGGCACGAGAGGCCTTTGCGAAATTTGACCGGATAGACCTGTAGGACAGACGTTCGGACCCTTGAAATTCGGGCGCGCTTGGGCGCATTAGAGGCCACATAACAATTTGGGGCCATATCATGAATCGCTTGCTGCGCATTTTCCTTCCGATTTTTGCGATCGTTATTCCTGCGACTGTTGTTGCGCATGACGTGGAGCATTCCGATTGGTCCATTGCCATTCATGGCGGGGCGGGCACGATTGCGCGTGAATCCATGACCCCGGAGCGGGAGGCAGCATACAATGCTGCGTTGCAAGGCGCGCTGGACGCCGGTGCTGCGGTGCTAGCCGAAGGCGGCACGGCGGAGGAGGCGGTGATTGCAGTTATCACGGTGCTGGAGGACGATCCGCTGTTCAATGCCGGGCGCGGTGCAGTGCTGACATGGGAGGGGCGTGTCTCCCTCGATAGCTCGCTCATGCTAGGCCATGATCTCAGTGCCGGTGCAGCAGCCGGAGTAAGCAATGTCCGTCACCCGATCCTGCTCGCTCAAGCAGTGAAGGATGATGGGCGGCATGTGCTGCTAAGCGGCGAGGGGGCCGAGATTTTTGCCGCTGATCGCGGATTGGAGCAGGTCGAGGAAGAATGGTTCATCACGCCCGTACGGCTCGAAGCGCTCGAGCGCTTCCGCGCAAATACTGTCGCCACGCTGGAGGATGATGAGCACCGCTACGGCACAGTCGGTGCCGTAGCGCGCGATACGCATGGCAATCTTGCGGCAGGCACATCCACCGGCGGCATGACGGGAAAACGCTGGGGGCGTATCGGCGACTCGCCGCTGATTGGCGCGGGTACCTATGCCGATAATCGGGCCTGCGCCGTTTCGGCGACCGGAACTGGCGAATACTTCATTCGCGCCAGCGTGGCCCGTGCCATTTGTGACCTCATTCGTCTTTCCGGTATGGGTGCACGAGAAGCGGCCGACAACCTTATGACGGAAGTGGCTGAACTGGGTGGTAGCGGCGGTGTTATCGTCGTGTCGAATGTGGGCGAGACCGCTTTTTCCTTCAACACATCAGGCATGTATCGCGGCCGTGCGGACAGTACGGGTGTGAACGAAATCGCGATCTATGGCGATTAATGCGCCTGTAATTGCTCGCCAAGGAAAGCAGTCACATCATCGAGCGAGACTGCGCGGTCCAGGAAAGCCTCGCCAACATCGCGCAACAGGATAAAGGGCAATGTGCCCGCATTCATTTTCTTGTCATGTAGCATATGTGCGGCGAGGGTTTTGCCGTTGCATGTGAGGCCCAGCGCCGCAATCTCGGTCGGCAAGCCTGAAGCGGCGATAGTGTCAGTCACGCGCTGTGCTTGGCCATCGCCGATATAGCCGCGCCGTGCCGAGTATCGGGCGGAAAGGACCATGCCGAGCGCAACTGCTTCTCCGTGCAATAGCTTGTCTGAATAACCCGTTTCTGCCTCAAGAGCGTGGCCAAATGTATGGCCGAGATTCAGCAGAGCGCGCACGCCCGACGTCTCGCGCTCGTCCTCCGCAACGATGCGCGCCTTGGCTTTTACGCTGGTCTTCACGGCGTAATCCAGCGCAGCTTCGTTATGCGCGATAACGTTCTCCCCATTGTCCTCACACCATTCAAAGAATGGGCGATCGCCAAGGATTCCATACTTGATGACTTCGGCATAGCCGCAGCGCATCTCGCGATCAGGCAGGGTGGAAAGCGCCTCTGTATCGGCGAGAACCAGCGCTGGCTGGTGGAACGCCCCGACCAGGTTCTTTCCCGCCGCGACATTTATCGCGGTTTTGCCGCCGACGGAGCTGTCCACCTGGGCCAACAGCGTCGTAGGCAACTGGATAAAACTACAGCCGCGCTTCAGCATACTCGCGGCGAAGCCTGTGAGATCGCCGATTACACCGCCACCCAGTGCGACGATATGATCGCCGCGCTCAACCTCTTCCGAAAGTAGCCACTCGACCGTGCGCGATAGTCCGTCCCAGCTCTTCGCACTCTCACCGGGTTTGTGCACCAGCCAGCGCGGTTCCTTGCCGGCCGCTTCCAGCGAGGTTGCAAGCGTATCCCCCCACGCGGCGCGAACATTCTCGTCCGTCACAATGGGCACGCGTCTTTTGCGCAGCAAAGGCCCGCACTGATTGGCAAAATCACCGATCAGCCCGCGCTTGACGCGAACGTGGTAACTGCGCCCCGCAAGATTGACGGTTATTTCAGCCATGTGTCGAGTGCCTCGAGTATGCGGTTTACGGTATATTGATGCGGACCGCTATCGCTTTGCACCTGGATATGCGCTTCGGCATAAATGGGCTCGCGCGCGGTTTTCATCGTAGTGACCTTTTCTTCGATGTTTCCGGTGCGAAGCAAGGGGCGGCGCTTATTACGACTCACTCGTTCGACAAGGGTGTCGATCGATGCATCAAGCCAGATCGCGATCCCCTCTTGCAGGATCAGCTCGCGCGTTTCGGATTCAAGAAACGCGCCGCCGCCGGTCGCCAGCACACATCCTGCGCCGCTTTCTTCTATAAGCCGTGCAATCACACGCCGCTCGCCATCGCGGAAATATTCTTCTCCAAACTGGTCGAAAATCTCCGCCACGGACATGTTGGCGGCTTCGACAATTTCCTCGTCGGCATCGGTAAAATCCATACCCAGAGCATTGGCGAGACGCCGACCGACTGTTGATTTGCCGACACCCATCATACCGACCAGCACCAGCGGCTTGTTCAAGCGCTGTTTGATCGCTTGCAACATGGCATCATCGGGTACGGGCTTCGACATGGTCATTGCCGCAAGGCCTATAGATAGGCTAACCGCGCTGGCAAGGTCGGCTGTGCAGTTGCGCGCAGTCCAGACAAGGTAGAACGGGAAGTGTCGCAAGGTGTCAAAGCGCCTGATGTTCTTGGTTGGATTGTTTGCTATCCTGCTGCTGGTACTTGGTGTCGCTTGGTTCGATGGTGGCCGTGAAGAACAACGCCTGATCGTGGAGCCTGTGGAATTGCCGGAGAGAAATTTGTGAAGCGATTGGGTTTGCTGCTGGGCGGGGCGACATTGGCGTTGTCTTCAACGCTGGCCATGGCGGTTGGGCCGGAAGATTTGCTGCCGCCCGCTTTCCGCAATCCTCCGCCGCAAGCGACGCCTACGCCGACACAAACGCCGACCCCCACAACCGGGCGGTCTGCAACGCCAACGGTACCTTCTGCTCCTGGCGGGACGCCGGTGGTTCAGCCTATCCCCGGAGGAGATGGAACTGCGCCGGGCCTTGTAACGCTTCCCGCCGATTTCCCGACACTGGAAGAGCTGGAGGCGATGAATGAGTCTGAGGTCAACGACCTGTTTGGCTTGCGCCCCAGATTCGATATTCCTGCGGCTGCTCGCCGGGCGGTTGAGCAGGTCGGGGTCCTGGATCTTGCTGAAGGCGGCTTTCCGTCCGCGTCCCTCGCCAACCAGCCTGCCGCACTGGTGCGCGCTGTGCTCGAGGCGAGCGATGGTCCGATAGTCTCGCGCTGGGGCCACATCCTGATGCGTCGTACTTTGGCCAGCCGTCTCGATGCGCCGCAGGGCATGGATCCCGTCCAGTTTGCCGCGCTTAGGGCCCGCGCGCTTAATGCGATCGGTGAAAATGCCGTTGCTCGTGCGCTTGTGCAAGATGTCGATGGCAGCAATTACAACCGCGCCCTGACCGATGCTGCATTCGATGCGTATCTCGGCACCGGCGATGTGCTCGGCATGTGCCCCGTTGCCCGTTTGCAGCGCGATGTACAGGAGGATGGCGAGTGGGAGTTGTTGCAGGCGATCTGTTCTTCATATCTCGGTGAGAGCCGCAGCGCAGAACGCGATCTCGCGCGCGCGCTCGGCACTGGCGTCGCCCCCGAAATCGATGTGCGTTTGGCGCAGCGATTTGCCGGCGCTGCGGGAGATGCGGGCCGAGCCGTCAACATCGAATGGGATGGAACGGACCAACTGACACCATGGCGCTTCGCTCTTGCGCGCGCGCTTGGTGTTGAGCTGCCTGACGGACTGCGCCCTGATGATTCGACAGCCGAACGGTACGCGATCTCTGACACGCAAATACCTGCCACTCCGCTGCTTGAGCGCGCGCAGTCTGCCGATGTGGCTGGGGCACGGGGTGTGCTGTCTTCGGCGGCAATGGTTGATCTCCATTCGCAGCTTTGGGCAAGCGATATCTATTCGCAAGCTGACAAGGGCACGGCCACATTGCTCCGCGAGGCCTATGTTGCCTCAACCACCGCCGGCCGCGTAGCCGCCATGCGGCAATTGTGGGAAGCTGATGAAAGCTATAGTGGCAAGGTGCTGACCGCCTATGCGGCTGCGCGCGTTCCCGTTAATCCCGAATTGCTCGACGATGCGCCCGCGCTAATCGCATCCATGCTTTCTGCCGGATTGGATCGTAACGCCATGCAATGGGGCAACGTTGTCCCCGCAGGTGGCGAGGCGTGGGCTTTGCTCGCTCTTGTGGAATACCAGCGCGACGAGACAGTCGGCGCCGGTGATGTCGATAGGTTCGTGGACGATGACGAAAGCACCAGCTCGCGCAAGTCGGCTTTTCTTGTGGCTGGTCTTGCAGGGCTTGATCGCATTGATGAAGGCGATTTCGAGGATTTCGCAGACCGTCTGGGCATCAACTATACCCGCCAGAGCGCTTGGAGCAGCAAGATCGAGGCAGCTGCCAGCTATCGCAACCAGGCTCTGGTGGCGCTGCTGGTGGGTCTTGGTATGCAGGGTGCGAGCTGGGATCAGATGACTCCGCGCCAGCTCTATTTCATCGTGCGATCTCTCAACCGCGCCGGCTTGTCTGCCGAGGCGCGAATGATTGCAGCAGAGGCCGTCGCGCGCGGGTAGGGGAACCGACGCATGTCGGCAGCAATCGACAATTTCCTGGCCATGATGGCGGCAGAACGCGGCGCGGCGGGGAATACTATGGCAGCCTATCGCCGCGACCTCGAAGGCAGCGAAGAGATTGCAGGCGATCTGCTCGAAGCATCGCGCGATCAGCTTCTTTCGTTGAGCGGCCACTGGGCCAGCCTCGCGCCCTCCACCGTTGCCAGGAAGATTTCTGCTTTACGACAGTTTTACGGCTTTTGCATGGATGAAGGGCTTCGCAAGGATGATCCGTCGATCGCGCTGCCACGTCCGCAAACGCGCCGGCCATTACCCAAGGTGCTTTCCCATGACGAAGTTGAGCGCATGTTTGCAAAGGTCGAGACCGATGCAGAAGGCGGGAAGCCCAGTGCAGTGCGGCTGCTGGCCTTGTTCGAGCTGCTATACGGGTCCGGACTTCGCGCGAGCGAGCTTGTTTCGCTGCCAGTCAGTGCGGTTCCGCGCGATGCGCCATTTCTAACGATTACGGGAAAGGGAGGGCAGCAACGCATGGTGCCCGTGTCCCGCAGGGCGCAAGCGGCCTTGGCGCGGTGGCTGGAAGTGCGGCCCGATGGTAGCAAACACCTGTTCCCTTCTCGCACGGGCCATATCAGCCGGATCCGACTCTACCAGATGGTGAAGGAATTGGCCTCCGGCGCTGATATTGACCCCGCGAAGGTAAGCCCGCATGTGCTGCGCCATGCCTTCGCGACGCATTTGCTGGAGGGTGGCGCGGATCTGCGGGTCTTGCAAACATTGCTGGGTCACGCGGATATCGCGACCACGCAGATTTACACGCATGTCGATTCCGCGCGCCTGGTCGCGCTCGTGAACGAGCGGCATCCTCTTGCGGCGGGGCGCAGAGGGGGCTAGCGGCTGTGACATGGTTTCATTCCTCGAATTTGAAAAGCCCGTTGCCGAGCTCGAAGCGAAGATCGCCGAGTTGCGCAGTGCTGCTGGTGAAGATGGCGATGTCGACATTTCCAACGAGCTGAAGCGGCTCGAGTTAAAAAGCGCCAAGCTGCTCGAAAGCACCTATTCCGGCCTGACGCCGTGGCAGAAGACACAGGTTGCGCGTCACCCCAACCGGCCGCATTTCCGTGATTTCGTGGCGCACGGGTTCGATCATTTCATTCCGCTGGGCGGCGATCGCTTATATGGCGATGACCAGGCGATCATGGGTGGCCTTGCCACGCTGCACGGGCGCAAGGTCGTACTCATTGGCCATGAAAAGGGCCATGACACCGAAACGCGGATCAAGCATAATTTCGGCATGGGTAAGCCGGAGGGCTATCGCAAGGCGATCCGCCTGATGGAACTGGCCGACCGCTTTGGTCTGCCGGTTGTTACACTGGTAGATACCTCCGGCGCGTTTCCCGGCATCGAGGCGGAAGAACGTGGGCAGGCAGAAGCCATCGCCCGGTCGACCGAGGCGTGCCTTGCGCTTGGCGTGCCGATGGTCGCAGCCATCGTGGGCGAGGGTGGCTCTGGCGGCGCGGTGGCGCTTGCGAGCGCTGAACGCGTACTGATGTTCGAACATGCGGTCTACTCGGTGATTTCGCCCGAGGGCTGTGCTTCGATTCTCTGGCGCACGGCAGAAAAGGCCCCGCAAGCGGCAGAAGCGATGAAGCTGACAGCGCAAAACTTACTCGAGATTGGCGTGATTGATCGCATCGTCCGCGAGCCAACAGGGGGGGCTCAGCGCGATCCGGAGGCAGCGATCAATGCGCTCACAACGGCGATTGATGACGAACTGAAAGCACTCGAAGAATTTTCAGCGGCTGAGCTTCGCAGTGAGAGGGATGAGCGTTTTCTCAAGATCGGGCAGAATCTTCCCCGATAATTTGCCAGAATTTGCGATGTCGTTCTGCGGGAACATTGTTTTTCCGCAGCGGTTTGTGAAAGCACATACCCGGCGCCTTGGGTGCCGCAGAATCCGTGATGGAGGACAATCGCATGTCGCAATCCGTTTCCCGCAAGATCAAGGCGATTGCCGCCGTCGGTGTCGCCTCGCTCGCCTTGTCAGCCTGTGCTTCAATCCCCGGTGCAAATGTAGCTCCCGGTTCCCCGATCACGGCGGAAGAAGCACAGCTGGGTGCGCAATATCATGAGCAGTTCGTTGCCGAATTCGGCGGGGAGATGACAGGCCCGCAGGCGCGCTACGTGGAGCAGGTCGGCCAGAACATCGCGGTCCAATCGGGTCTCGCAACGACTCCCGGTGCTTTCGATGTGACGCTGCTCAATTCCAGCGTGAACAATGCTTTCGCTGTGCCGGGCGGATATGTTTATGCCACTCGCCAGCTCGTAAATTTGATGAACAACGAGGCGGAACTGGCGGCTGTGCTGGGGCATGAAGTAGGCCACGTTGCTGCACGCCACTCCGCGCGCCGACAGCAGGCCGCGCAGCAAAACCAGCTGCTGGGCCTCTTAGGGGTTATTGGTGGCAGCATTATCGGCGGCGATTTTGGAAACTTGTTGAGCCGCGCCGGCGCGCAGGCTCCGCAATTCCTGACGCTCAGCTATTCGCGCAACCAGGAATTGGAGGCCGACGCGCTCGGCGTGCAGTATCTCAATCGCGCCGGATATGATCCGCGGGCGATGGCAACACTGCTACAAAGCCTTGCCGCGCAAAACCAGCTCGATGCGCAGTTGCAGGGCCGCGACAATGCCACGATCCCCGAATGGGCATCGACCCACCCGGATCCGGCCAGTCGCGTGCAGAATGCGGTACAGCTTGCCGGCGGCGGTGCCGGTGTGACCAATCGCGACACCTTCCTGACCCGTATCGACGGGATGATTTACGGAGACGACCCAGAACAAGGGATTATCGAAGGTCGTCAGTTCATTCACCCTATCCTGCGCCTGTCCTTCACGGCACCGCAGGGGTTCTACATGGTCAATAGCCCGCGTGCTGTGTCGATCAATGGAGATGCCGGGCGCGCGCAGCTTACGACTGCAGCTTTCAACGGAAATCTGGAAACTTATGTTCGCTCAGTCTTCGCGGCTCTTGGCGGTGATCAGCAGCAACTGGCTCCGCAAACAATCGAGCGTACGACGGTCAATGGACTGCCGGCAACATATGGTTTTGCGAGGGTGAATAACGGCCAAAGCCAAGTTGATGTGACGGTGTTCGCCTATGATTTCGGCAACGGTCAGGCATACCACTTCCAGTCGATTACCCCGGCAGGGCAGGCAAGCACGTTCAATTCACTCTATAATTCGATGCGCCGGATTTCTGCTCAGGAAGCTGGCAGCGTTGTGCCGCGCCGAATCGACATCGTTACGGCCACTCGCACCGACACGGTGGCCACGCTTGCTCGTCGCATGGCCTATACAGACGGGCAGGAAGCGCGCTTCCGTGTCCTTAATGGCCTGCTTGGTGACACAGGTGTGGTGCCGGGCCAGCAATATAAGATTGTGATCCGGTCCAATTAGACAATATCTGCCGGAGGAAACAAAAAGGGCCGCGCCATGATTGGCGCGGCCCTTTTTTTCGTATTTTCGCCAGTACTCAGACGCAAAGAGGGGCGACAGTTCGCACTGCCGCCCCTCGATAAACGCTTAGAACATCACTTAGACAGTGGTGTTGCTGTTCTGAAGCTCGGTCGACACGGTGTTGAAGGTCGTGCTCAGTTCGTTGCCGAGGCTCTGCATTGCAGTGATGGCTGCAACAGCGATAAGGGCAGCGATCAGGCCGTATTCAATAGCGGTAGCACCCTGTTCATCGCGGATCATGTTCTTGAAGAAGGTCATTATGTAGTCTCCTGATTTAAAGTCTTCGGTACCCGGCTCATTCCGGTTTCCCCGATTGAGCTAAGCTCTGATTACGGGCGATGTCTGAAGAAATTCCTAAGATTGTACGGCTGTTGTTGCATCCGACACTTTGGTCTCAACATCGCCCCACATGTCGATGGTAGCCGCGGCGACTCCTTGCAGTGCCGTGATCATGGCGATCGCGACCAATGCGAGGATGAGGCCGTATTCGATGGCTGTCGCGCCCTGATCGTCTTGCAGCAGGCTTTCCAGTAGTGTCTTCTTACGCACAAGACCGTCTCCTAACATTTGAGCGCGATAGAGGCTGTTTTACATCTGCGAGTTAACGGCGTGTGGGGATCATTGGTTAACGTGGAAAATTTTCCGACATGGCTGCCCGTCGTCGCGCTGGCTTTGCATGATGAAGAGGGTCGATTGTTGTTACAGCAAAGGCCGGTGAACAGACATCACGGCGGCTTGTGGGAATTCCCTGGCGGCAAGGTGGAAACCTGCGAATCTCCAAGGCGTGCGCTGGTAAGGGAGATATTGGAGGAGCTGGCATTGGAGTTGGATCCCGCGAAATTGATACCGTCTACTTTCGCGGAAGAAACGGGCGAAAAGCATGTTGTCTTGTTTCTTTACACTTCACGGCAACCAGTGGTGCAGCCTCAGGCGCGCGATGGGCAGCAATGGGGGTGGTTCTCGTATGAAGAAGCACAGCGACTTGATCTGGCTCCAATGGACCGGGATTTGCTGGCAAGACTTTCGCTTTAAGCCCTTGCCAAGCCCAGCCGACCCCCTTATGTGCCCGCCTCTACCGCGCGCCAGTAGCTCAGCTGGATAGAGTACCTGACTACGAATCAGGCGGTCGGAGGTTCGAATCCTTCCTGGCGCGCCAAAAAAGCCCATCCCTCAAGGGGTGGGCTTTTTTGTTGGGTTAAGGAAGCTTGAGGCGCGTTCGTGTTTGAAAGCGACACCGTCGCCAAGGAAAACGAGTGGACGCAGCGATTGGAACAGTCCTTTCTGACTGCCAAATCATCGAATGGTGCGGTTACCCTGACGCGAGGTCACGTCTTATGGGTCTGCGAGTGCCAGAGTTTCGGAACATCGGCCGTCGCTCCTCCGTTGTACAGACGAAGGAGATAGTGAATGTCCGAAGACATTTTTGGACGACTAAAGGAAGACCACGAAGACCATCGCAAGCTGCTCGACAAAATTGCAGAGACCGATGGTGGCACTGAAAGGCAGCGGGAGTTGTTTGAACAGTTTACGCTCGACGTGAAGAGTCATGCAGCCGCCGAAGAGCAGGCGCTTTATTCGACCATGCTACGTAAGCCAAAGGCGACCGAAGAGACCCGTCATTCGGTTGCCGAACATCACGAGCTGGATGAGCTGATGAACGATTTGGCTGCCACCGACATGTCATCGCCGGCGTGGCTGCAGAAGTTCAAGGCGCTGGATCATGATTACCGCCACCACATCGATGAAGAAGAAAAAGATCACTTCCCCGATTTCGAGAAGCTGCTGACCGAAGAAGATCGTGAATACATGCGTAATGTTTTCGACAAGCGTAAGCGAGCCGAGAGGGCCGACGCCGCACTAACGCCGGAAAAGATGGAGCACGCGAAGCAGTAATCTTGACCCTATCCGGGGGCATGGCCTCCAACCAGAGCGGATGCGGGGGTTTCTCCCGGCGTCCGCATTTCTTTGGCCAGCCTTAAAGAGCCCGGGAACCAACCGACGCAATTGCTATTCTCTGCAACAGGAGCGTGGCATTTTCAGCTATTATCGCTATTGGCCTATGTCTCCGACCAGACGATCCGCAAACCGCAGGACATTCGATGAGCGACAAAGAGGGGGCCGGATACACCGCCCCGATTACCAAAGCGCCTGTACCCGAAGACGTGCAGGACGCGATCCGCACGCTGATCCGTTGGGCGGGCGACGATCCGGAACGTGAAGGCCTGCTCGATACGCCCAAACGCGTCGCGCGCGCGTGGAAGGAGTACTGCCAAGGTTATAGCGAAGATCCGGCTGTCCATCTTTCGCGCACCTTTGAGGAAGTGGGCGGCTATGACGAGATCGTGCTGCTGAAAGATATCCCTTTCCAAAGCCATTGCGAACACCATATGGCGCCGATAATCGGCAAGGCCGCCATCGCGTATTTGCCGACCAACCAGGTGGTGGGCATTTCGAAACTGGCCCGTGTACTCCAGGGCTACGCGCGCCGCCTGCAAATTCAGGAGCGGCTGACTGCCGAAGTGGCGCAAGCGATTTGGGACGGCCTCAGCCCCCACGGCGTCGCAGTTGTGATCGAAGCGAGCCACGCCTGTATGACCGCGCGCGGCGTTCGCACGCCGGGGGTTAATATGGTCACGAGCAGGGTTATGGGTTGCTTCCGCGACGATGCGCGTAGCCGCAAAGAAGTACTCGCTTTGATGGGATATTCCTGACGCAGGAAGCGCGTGTGTGACGAAGGACAAAGAATGACGGCTTTATATGTGAGGGGTGGACAGAAGCTTCAGGGCAAGATTGATCCCTCGGCCAATAAGAACGCTGTACTACCGGTGTTGTGTGCCACGTTGCTGAGTGACGCACCGATCACGCTGCGCAATGTACCAGAAATCACCGACGTCACGCGTATCCATGCATTCTTCAGCGACCTTGGCAGTACGGTCGAGTGGGACAAGCAGGCGAAGACTTTTGCCATTGACCATTCGACTATTCCGGGTTCGGCCAAGGCCAAGCTGCCCCAGGCTATGCGTGCTTCGATCATGATGATCCCCGGTTTGCTCGCCCGCCTTGGCGAAGCAAGGCTGGAACATGAAGTAAAAGGTTGTACGCTCGGCGCGCGCGAGATCGATCCGCACGTGCAGGTGTTCAAGGCTTTCGGGGCGGAGGTCACCTACGAAGGCAAGGACATCGTTTTCCGCAACAGTGGCAAGGGCGATGGTACACGCATGTGGCTCGAATATGCTTCAGTCACCACGACAGAAAATTTCATCATCAGCGCCTTGGCCGCCAATGGGACCAGCCAGATCGTCAACGCTGCATGTGAACCGCATGTCCAGGAAATGTGCACTTTCCTCGAGCAAATGGGTGGCACCATCCGCGGCAAGGGCACTTCTATGGTGTCCGTCGATGGCTGCGATGACTTCAAGCCAATTGATTACACCTTCGTCGAAGACTTCCACGAGATCGCGACTTTTCTTGCGCTCTCGGCAGTGACTGGCGGTGACATTTCGGTGCGCAATACGCAGCCGGAAGACTTCATGCTGATTGACCGTACGTTCGAAAAGTTCGGCGCACATGTGGAACATAAGGATGGTTGGTCGCGTCTCAATGCACCCGATCGGCTCGTGGTGCAGCAGAACTTCACGTCGCACATCACCACCAAGGTGGAAGCTGCACCGTGGCCATATATTCCCGCCGACTTGCTGCCGATCTTCATTGCGCTGGGAGTGCGGGCTGACGGCCCGGCTATGTTCTGGAACAAAGTCTATGAAGGTGGTTTGACATGGCACACGGAGCTCAGCCTGTTCGGCGCGCATACCTTGTTATGTGACCCGCACCGCCTGATAACATTCGGTGGCGACAAGTTGCGCCCAGCGACGGTAACCAGCCCCTACATTATCCGTGTCGCCATCGCGATGCTGATGATTGCGGCGAGCATCGACGGAGAATCGACTATTCTCGATGCCGACCCGATCCGCCGAGCGCATCCGAACTTCACCGACAACATCGATATGCTGGGTGCGGATGTGAAGTGGGTGGATTAATCACTGGCTAGCAGGAGCGAAAAAGGGCGCCTGATCGGACGCCCTTTTCGTATTAATTGCTCAAACTTCGCTTAAAGCTGCCCTAACAAATGATCCGCGCTGGAAACCGCGAATTCGCCCGGGCCTTCGACGTTCAGCTCCGTCACCACGCCATCATCGACGATCATTGAATAACGATTGGATCGGCTGCCCATGCCATAGCCGGAGAAGTCGACATCGAGCCCGACGGCCTTGGCAAATTCGCCATTACCGTCTGCCAGCATGGTGATTTCACCGGCGTCATTGGCTTCTTTCCATGCGCTCATGACGAACGCGTCGTTAACGCTGGTACAGGCGATCTCGTCCACGCCCTTGGCTTTGAGCTCGGCTGCTTTCTCGACAAAGCCGGGAAGATGTTTGGCAGAGCAGGTAGGGGTGAAAGCGCCCGGCACGGCAAACAGTGCGACCTTCTTGCCAGCGAAAAAACTGCCCGTCTGCACTTGTTGAGGGCCTTCGCTGGTGGCCTTGGCCACAGCAACGTCGGGAAGCGGGTCGCCTTTGTTAATCGTCATAATTCTGAATCCTCCGTTGGAATTCCGCCCGAAATAGCATGACACCGCGACAGAACAAGGACAGCGCTTGCATTCGTGCGCCGGCCGAAGGGCTTTACGCCGTGCGCCTGCCTCCCTATGTGGCGCACCAACATCAGGCGTTGCATGGAGCCCCGGCGACGCTTCACCCGGTTTAACAGGAGAAGTGCCCGTGGCTGACGCCGCTTTCACTGACTATATCGTCAAGGACATTGCGCTGGCCGATTATGGCCGTGCGGAGATCAATATCGCTGAAACCGAAATGCCGGGCCTGATGGCCACGCGTGAAGAGTTTGGCGATGCCAAGCCGCTGGCTGGCGCGCGCATCACCGGCTCGCTGCACATGACCATCCAGACCGCCGTTCTGATAGAAACGCTGGTCGCGCTGGGCGCGGAAGTTCGCTGGGCAACCTGCAACATCTTCTCGACACAGGATCATGCCGCTGCAGCGATTGCTGCGCAGGATATTCCGGTTTTCGCCGTCAAGGGCGAGAGTCTGGCCGAGTACTGGGACTATGTCGGAAACATCTTCGACTGGGAAAACGACGGTGACGGCACGACCGCCAACCTGATTCTGGACGATGGCGGCGATGCGACCATGTTCGCTCTGTGGGGTGCGCGCCTTGAAGCTGGCGAAGAAATGCCCGAACCCGCGAACGCTGAAGAAATCGAAATGCAGCGCGCGCTCAAGGCCTTCATCGCCAAGAAGCCGGGTTACCTCACCGAGACGGTGAAGAACCTGAAGGGTGTTTCGGAAGAAACCACCACGGGCGTTCACCGCCTCTATCACATTGCCAAGCAGGGCAAGCTGCCGTTCCCGGCGATCAACGTGAATGACAGCGTGACCAAGTCGAAGTTCGACAACCTCTATGGCTGCCGCGAATCACTGGTCGACGCGATCCGTCGTGCGACCGACGTCATGCTTTCGGGCAAGGTTGCCTTCGTCGCCGGGTATGGTGACGTGGGCAAGGGTTCTGCGCAGTCGCTGCGCGATGGCGGTGCCCGCGTTCTCGTCAGCGAGATTGATCCCATCTGCGCGCTGCAGGCGGCGATGGAAGGCTTTGAAGTCACAACGCTCGACGATGCCGTGACCCGCGCTGACATCTTCGTCACCACCACCGGCAACGAAGACGTTATCACTGCCGATCACATGAAGGCGATGAAGCCGATGAGCATCGTCTGCAACATCGGTCACTTCGATAGCGAAATCCAGATCGGCGCTCTGAGCAACTACCAGTGGACCGAGCTGAAGCCCGGCACCGATCTGGTCAAGTTCCCCGATGGCAAGGAAATCATCGTGCTGGCCAAGGGCCGCCTGGTGAACCTCGCCTGCGCCACCGGCCACCCCAGCTTCGTGATGAGCTGTTCCTTCACCAACCAGGTGCTGGCGCAGATGGAACTGTGGAACAACGCCGATAGCTACAAGAACGATGTCTACGTGCTGCCGAAGCACCTCGACGAGAAAGTCGCCGCGCTTCACCTCGACAAGCTGGGCGTGAAGCTGACCAAGCTTTCGCAGCAGCAGGCAGACTATATCGGTGTGCCCGTCGACGGTCCCTTCAAGCCGGAACACTACCGCTATTAGCCGTTATCGGGTTGCCAGCGATTAACGATCACCCCGGCCATGCGACAAAGGTATGCGCCGGGGTGATGTATATTTGGGCGTAGTCACTTCTCGGGCGTTGCATCCCGGCCCCACCTCTCATAGCGCATTCATCGATGGAATTGTCGTTCTCTGCGCTGGCATTGCTCGGCCTGCTTCTGGCTGCCTGGACGGTTACGGCTTTGTGGCTGGTGGTTAGCTCGATCCAGCGTTCACGCGCCGCGCAGAGGAGCCGAGCGACAGTGCGACGGCTTTCCCGGATGATCGACGACTCTCCGGCGATACCGCTGCTGGTAAAAGCTGACGGCAAGATCGAGGGGCCGGACAGGCTGGCAGCGTGGCTGGGTCTCGATGCTTTACCCGGTTTCCTAACAGAATTAGCCGATGGCGCGGAGGGGGTCACCAACGCCGACCTGAATGAATTGCGCGAGGCAGTGCGCCGCACACAAAAGACAGCTGCCCCTTTCCGTATGGTGATAACGCCGCGCGGTTCGGAAAAAAGCCTCGCCCTGCGCGGGCAACTTGCGAATGCCTCTATCGCCAGTGGCGGTGCGGTGCTGATCTGGTGGTTTGACTTTTCCGAAAGCCAGGGTGAGCTGTCGCATTTGCGCGCCGAGACAGCGCGAGCGCGCAACGATTTTGCTGCGCTTGTCGGCCTGATCGAAGCGGCACCCATGCCAATGTGGTTCCGTGGCACCGATATGCGGGTCCAACTGGTGAATTCGGCCTATGTCGATGCCGTCGGCGCAAAAAGCGCAGCAGAGGTTGTCGATAAACAGATCGAGCTGGTCGAGCGGGTGGATGGACTGAACGCCGCGCAAATTGCCCAGCAGGCCAAGGAACAAGACCGGCCTGTCGAACGCATCGTGCAGGCGACTGTTGGCAGTCAGCGCCGCACCCTACGCGTAAGCGATCTGCCACTCGGCTCAGAGGGCGTTGCCGGTTACGCCATCGACATTGAAGAGCTGGAAGAACAGGGCCGAAATTTTCGGGCATTTCTGGCAGCGCAGCGCAGCATGCTGGATCAGTTGTCTGTTGGCGTTGCACAATTCAACGAAGAACGCCGTCTGACCTTTGCCAACCAACCGTTTCAGCGCATATTCGAGCTTCCGTCATCAGTTGCTGTGGAACCGCCGCGTTTCGAACGCTTCCTTGATATGGCACGCGATAAATCGCGCTTGCCTGAAGTGCGCGATTTCCCGGAATGGCGCGGGGAATTGGCAAGTTGGTTTATGGCAGACGCTCCCGAAGAGGATCAGTGGACGCTGCCTGACGGTACACATCTGCGCATCGTTGCCCAGCCGATGCCCGATGGCGGGTTGGTACTGGTGGCAGAAGACCGTTCCGAACAGCTGGCTTTGTCCGCTACGCGTGACACGCTGCTCAGGACTCGGACTGCTACGTTTGATTCACTTTTTGAATCGCTCGCTGTCTTTGCGCCCAATGGAAGGATGCAATTGTGGAATCGGAGTTTTCCGGCAATCTGGGGTCTGCCGGAGGAATTCTTCGACGAGCATCCTCACGTCGATAAGCTGCTTGATCGAATTTCCAATCGTCTTGCGCGCCCTGCGCAGCGCAAGGCCATTGGCGAAGTGGTGATGGCGGCGACGCTCGACAGGAGGGGCAAGGGAGGCCGCGTCGTCTTGTCCGATGGCCGCACAGTCGAGTTTGCCGGAGTGCCGCTTCCTGATGGGAATGGCTTGTTGACGGCCATGGACGTGACCGATTCGACGAAGGCAGAAGAGGCACTGCGGGAACGTGCCAAGGCCTTGGAAGAGGCGGACGCCGTGAAAACGCGCTTCCTTGCCAACATGTCATACGAGTTCCGCACGCCGCTGACATCAATCGGTGGCTTTGCCGAGCTTCTGCAATCAGGCGTGGCGGGTGACCTATCCGAGCAAGGCAAGGAATATGTCCATGCAATCCTGGCTTCGGTGGAGCGCCTTTCCACTCAGATCGAGAGTGTACTGGACCTGACTCAGAGCGAGGCCGGGCTGTTGCCGATAGCCCGAGAGGATGTCGATCTCTTCGAATTCACAACGCATCAGGTACGCAGTCGCGAAGAATCGATCGATGCGAAGAACATCGCACTCGATCTAAGAGGTGATAAAAGCGCTGGATTGGTAAAGGCGGATCGCCGCCAACTTGGCCGGGCGATTGGCAACTTGCTGGATAATGCGATTGCCGCAACACCGCCGGAAGGGCGAATTCTGGTCGCTCTTTCCCGCCGCAAATCGGGCGCGCGTATTGTGATTTCGGACAATGGGGAAGGAATGAAACCTTCCGAACTCGCTCGCGCCCTCGACGGATATCGACTGCGAGGTAGCGACGGCCAGGAGGGCAAACGCGGAGAAGGCAAGCGTGGCCTTGGCTTACCGCTCGCTCGACAGTTGATAGAGGCGCATGGCGGCAGGCTGGAGGTACAATCCGAAAAGGGTGCCGGAACGACTGCGACGGTGTTGTTGCCCTGATGGAACACCTTAGTGACCTTGCTGCGATGCAGGCATTTGGCGCTCGCATTGCGGCACAGCTACGGCCCGGTGATGTGGTCGCACTTTCAGGCGGCCTTGGCGCTGGCAAGACGACGCTGTCGCGCGCGATTCTCCAGACTTTGGGTCATCAAGGCGAAGTCCCGTCACCCACATTCACGATTATCGAGACATACGAGCATCTGAGCCCCCCCGTTGTTCATGCCGATTTCTACCGACTTGAAGGACCAGCAGAAATGGAACAGCTTGGTCTCTGCGAGTATCGTGATGGTGCTGTTCTCCTTGCCGAATGGCCCGATAACGCCGGAGGGTTTGCTCACGAGCCGGGGTGCCTGCAAGTCACGCTCGAAATCAGTGGGAAGGGGCGCAAGGCGATTGTTCATGGGGGGGCGGATTGGCTAGGACGAATGCCATGAATGAATTTCCCGATGGCATGCACGATTTCCTCGCACATGGGGCGTGGGACGACGCCATAATAGAGCCGATCCCGGGAGACGCGAGCTTTCGCCGCTATTTCCGGCTGCGCCGCCCTTCAGGTGAGACCGCGATGCTAATGTATGCGCCGCCGCCAGAAGAAGACCCCACACCGTTTCTCCACGTTGCGCAATGGTTGTCAGCCAATGCTATGCGTGCGCCGCAGATCTTTGCCGAGGATGCCAATGCTGGCTGGGTTCTGTCGGAAGATTTCGGCAATCACCGAATGAAGGAATGGATTGAGGCCAATCCTGCGCAGGAAGCAGGCGCCTATGCCTCGGCGATTGACGCGCTATGTGAGCTGCATCGTCGCGCACCCGGTCCATTCCCGCATTACGACATGGCGGTATACCAGCGAGAGGCAGGTTTGTTCACCGAATGGTTTTGTCCGGCAGCGGGGCTGGACGTCGATGTAGCTGGCTTTCATGCGGCGTGGGACGAGGTTCTTGCGCCCGTTCTGGCGGAGCAAGAGCCCGGCGTAACTGTCCTGCGTGATTACCACGCCGAAAATATCATGATGTTGCAGCCGGATGATGAAGGGCAGGGCGAGCAGGGCCTCATTGACTTTCAGGACGCGCTTGTTGGCCATCCGGCATATGACCTCGTGTCACTCTTGCAGGATGCGCGGCGCGATGTTTCGTCACAGCTCGAAACGAAGATGCTGGGTTTGTACGAAACAGCCATGCGGCCGGAATGGAATGTTGCAGCAAGCTATGCTGTGCTCGGTGCGCAGCGTAACGCCAAGATCGTCGGGATATTCACCCGCCTGTGGAAACGCGACGACAAGCCGCGCTATCTCGGCATGATCCCGCGCGTGTGGGGCGCCATGGAGCGTGATTTGGCGCATCAGGCCCTTGCACCGGTCGCGCATTGGTTCGATGCCAACATCCCGAAGGAGGTTCGGACCAAGCAGGGAGCAGTGCTGGCATGACCAAGCTCGCATCGGACACCGCGATGGTCATGGCCGCCGGGATGGGCAAACGCATGCGGCCGCTCACCGCCACGCAGCCCAAACCGATGGTGCGTGTCGCTGGTAAGCCGCTTGTCGACCACACGCTGGATCGTTTGGCCGATGCAGGCATCACTAACGCTGTGATCAACGTCCACTACCTTGCCGATGGTATCGAAGCGCATCTGAAAGACCGCAAAGCGCCTTCCATCACTTTCTCGGACGAGCGGGAACTCTTACTGGAGACCGGTGGCGGTCTGGTGAAGGCGCAGGACCATTTGCCCGACCCGTTCTTTTGCCTCAACTCCGACAATATCTGGCTAGATGGGCCGCGCGATTGCTTCGCCGACCTGTCGGCCATGTGGGACGCAGAGAGGATGGACGCACTCTTGCTGCTTGTGCCACACAAGGGCGCGCATAACTTCCGCGGCAAGGGCGATTTCCATATCGATGAAAACGGGAGGCTTAAACGCCGCCAGTCGGGGCGCATTGCACCTTATATCTTCTCTGGCATCCAGCTCGTTGCAAAGAGGTTGTTGCGCAATGCACCTGAAGGAAAGTTCTCGACCAACATCCTGTGGGATCGTGCTATAGGAGAAGACCGGTTATTCGGGATTCCCTTCACTGGCCAATGGTTCGAAGTCGGCACGCCCGACGCGATCAGGCCCACCGAAGCTGCTCTGCGGGATGTCTGACCGCAGCGGGCCCAATATCTATTCTATCGCCGCGCATCGCGGTTTTGCCGATGCACTTGTGGCAGGGCTGGTGCCCCGTTATGCCGAGGAGCGCTTTGGTCTTGCCCGGCTGACGCTGCTCCTTCCCTCTGCTCGTGCTGCGCGCACGTTATCGGAAGCTTTCGTTCGCCATGCGGGCGAAACGGGCAGCAATGGCCTGTTGATGCCGCGCATGGCGCTCGTGGGCGATCTCGATTTTGACGAAGCGCTTGGCCCGCTTTTCGATTCCCTGGGCGCTGGTGCAACTATCCCTCCTGCTGCCGACCCAACCCGGCGGTGGTTGCGATTGGCGCAGTTGATTCAGAAGGTTCAAGGCGAAAAAGCGCCGAAGGGCAGCGGATTGCTGCGGCTTGCCCTTGAAACAGGGAAGGTCATGGACCGTTTGCTGGTCGAGGAGATTGCGCCGGAAGCTCTCCGCTCGGACCCCGTGCTCTCCATCTTCGACGAGAAACTCTCGCAGCATTGGCAAGACAATTTGCGCGATTTCGCGACGATCCAGCAATATTGGCTCGCTGAATTGAATGATCGCGGTTTGCTGGACGCCGCCGCAAGGCGAAACCTTCTTTTCAGGAATGTGGCCAGGCGCATGCGGGACAATCCACCGCAAACACCCTTTGTTGCTGCAGGCGTGACGAGTGCGGCACCGGCGCTGGCAAAGCTTCTCCGCACGGTGAGCGAGCTTCCCAAAGGTGCAGTTATCCTGCCAGACCTCGATCTTTCCATGGATCACGGCGTGTGGGAAGAACTGGGTGGAGCGGGCGACCCCGAAGCAGAAGCACCGTTTGACAAGGGTGATGCTGTGACCCATCCGCAATATCACCTCAAACTGCTGCTCAACCGCATGGGTGTGCGTCGAGACGAGGTGCAGCAATGGCACCGTGCTGGGATCGCTAAGGGACCGCCAGAACGTACGCATGCCATCTCCAGCCTGTTCCTGCCTCCCGAGGCGAGCAAGGCATGGGTTGACCTGCCCGCGGAACGACGGCGCCTGGCCGGTGTCCGCCTTATTGAAAGCGCCAATCCGGAAGAGGAAGCACAGTCGGTTGCCCTGCTGGTTCGCGAGGCGTTGGAAGTGCCCCGAAAGCGAATAGCCGTGGTAACGCCCGATCGTGGTTTGGCAGGCCGGATCACCCAACATTTGCGGCGCTGGAACATCACGGCGGACGATTCGGCAGGGAAGCCGCTCTCGCAAACCGCTGCTGGTCGCGTACTTCTGTTACTGGCAGAGGTTGCTGCGGAAGCCGCTGCTCCAGTCCCGCTGATTGCCCTGCTACAACATCCGCTGGTTGGTGCGGGCGAGGGGCGGGCCGATTGGCTCGATGCCTCGCGTGCAATGGAACGGCGCATGCGGGGTCCGCGGACCGGACCGGGGCTTGAGCCACTGCGTACGGTCGCTGCCAAAGTGGGTATGGAAGACTGGTTTGTGAACGTCGAGACAGTCCTGTCCCCGCTGCTTCAAGATGTGGAAGCGCGTGGACTTGCCGAATGGCTTGATCTTCTGGCCAGTGCTGGTGAGAAACTGTGCGGTGAAAACCTCTGGGCGCGTGAAGATGGCCGTGCGTTGTCTAACTTTGTCGAAGACTTGCGGCTGCATGCGCGCGAAGTGCGGATTGGGCTGGAAGCAACTGACCTGCCTTTGACCCTCCGTGATGCGATGGATCGTGTGGCGGTCCGGCCGCCCTATGGCGGGCACCCGCGTGTGGCGATCTACGGCCTGCTCGAAGCGCGGATGACGCGTGCCGACCTGGTCATCTGTGCTGGGCTCAATGAAGGTACGTGGCCACCGACGCCTTCAGCCGACCCATTGCTGGCTCCAGCCGTCCTTCGCGCGCTGGGTGTGCCGGGCGCCGACTTTCGCATCGGCCTGGCCGCGCATGATCTTGCTGGAGCGTTGGGTGCGCCTGAAGTCGTACTTAGCCGCGCGCATCGCGACACGTCCGGTCCGGCCATCGCGTCGCGCTTCCTGCTGCGCATTCGGGCGCTGCTGGGCGAGGATTTGTCGAAGGCAGCCACCGACAAGTCGTTGACTGACCTCGCCCGCGCTATTGATGACGGGCGCGGATTCGAAGATGCGCCGCATCCGCAGCCCAAGCCGATGCCCAATGCGGCGCAACGGCAGACCGCGATCAGCGTCACGACGCTCGACCGTCTCCGGTCCGATCCGTACGAATTCTACGCCCGCAAGATCATGGATCTTGAAGAGCTGGACAAGCTCGATGCCGAGCCCGGACCTGCTTGGCAGGGCACCCTGGCGCACGCTATCCTGAAAGACTGGCATGACGGGAAAGGTTCGCTCGAAGAACTGGCCGATAGACATCTGGAGGAATTGTCTGCCCATCCGCTGCTGCGCGCCATGTGGCGTCCACGCCTGTTGCGCGCTCTCGAATGGATCGAAGCGGAACTCGCAGATCAGCCCGGGCGCGTTCCAGCCAAATGGGAGAAGAAGGGCAGCATCACGGTCAAGGGGATCACAATCTTTGGCTATGCCGACAGGATAGACCGTATGCCGGATGGTTCGCTGGCGGTGGTTGACTACAAGACTGGATCACCGCCCACTGGCAAGCAGGTGGAGAACGGCTACGCGCTGCAATTGGGGACCATCGGCCTCATCTTGCGCGACGGCGACTTTGATGGACTGTCCGGTCTTGCCACCGATTTCGAATATTGGTCGCTGGGCAAGGATGCGACGAGCCCCACCGAGTTTGGCTACGTCGTTACACCGCTGCGGACGGGCAATAAACGGACTGGCATCCCACCGAGCGAATTCCTACCAAAATCGGAAGAGTTTCTGGTTGAGGCGCTCGATAAATGGATCATCGGATCCGCTCCGTTTGAAGCGCGGCCGACTGCTGACGCTCCTACTTACAACACCTATGACCACCTGATGCGGCTCGCCGAATGGCAGGGTAGAGAGGAGGGAGGGGCGTGAGCGGAACCGTCTTTCCCCTCAAGGACAACCAGCGCAAGGCGGTGGTCCCCGAAGATAGCGTGTGGCTATCTGCCAGTGCGGGCACGGGAAAGACACAGGTGCTTTCGGCTCGCGTCCTGCGGTTGCTTCTGACGGAGGGTGTTGAGCCGGAAAACATCCTGTGTCTCACATTTACCAAGGCGGGCGCAGCCGAAATGGCCGAGCGCGTCAATGAAGTGCTCGCCAATTGGGTGCGGATGCCGAGTGAGCCGCTGGCCGTACAACTCGACAATATCGGAGCCGATTTCGATCCCGAAACCGTCGCAAGAGCGCGGACGCTTTTTGCCAGAGTGCTCGATTGCCCCGGCGGCGGCCTGCGCATCGATACGATCCACGCCTTCTCGCAATGGTTGCTCAGTGCATTCCCGAACGAGGCGGGGCTGATCCCCGGCACAAAGGCGATGGAAGATCGCCACCGTGACCTGCTGGCCGATCGCGTGTTGCGTGATTTGCTGGTTGAATGGCAGGTGAGTGATCCGACGGCTGTCGAGGCGCTCGAAATGCTCTCACTCCGGCTCGGACCGGATGGCGCCCGTGGATGGCTGATGCGCTGCGCCGGCGCGCGCGATGCGTGGTTCGGCGAGGGCGCATGGCAGCCGCCGATGGCGGGCCGGGTAAAGCAATTGCTTGAAATCCCTGCAGATGCCGACGCCGCCAAGCTGAGCGCGACCTGTACAGATGGATCCCCCACGGTCGATGCCTTGCGCAAGGTGATGTGGGCCTATGACGAGTGGAATACCAAGAAGGGCAGTGACTACGCTTCACGTGTGGGCGATTGGCTATTGCTCGATCCCGAGGCACGGTTTGCGGCAGCGGGAGAGCTCTTGGGGAAGCTGTTCAACGACAAAAGCCAGCTAAAGGATCAGACAAATCTCTCGAAGAAGGTTCCCGAAGCTGTGCAATTTGGCGCTACGGCGTTGGAACATTTGCGAGCGATTGCCGAACAGGCCACGCTGCTCGAGTTGGTCTCCATCCTTGCGCCGGCATTGGAGGTCGGTCGCAAATTCGCGCTTGCTTGGGATGAGGCGAAAAAGCGCGAAGGCTTCGTCGATTTCGACGACCTGATCGCCAAGGCGGCAGAGCTTCTCCGGAACAAGGACCAATCGGACTGGATCCGTTACAAGCTTGACCGGCGATTCGATCATATCCTTGTCGACGAGGCCCAGGATACCAATGAGCAGCAATGGGAAATCGTCGATGCGCTGACGGACGATTTTTTCTCCGGTTACGGCCAACGCGGCGATCGCCAGCGCACGATCTTCGTGGTCGGCGATTACAAGCAGGCGATTTTCGGGTTTCAGGGGACAAGCCCGAAGAACTTCGACGATGCACGGCGGCGATATGCCGGTGTGCTTCGCAAACGGCGCGAACAGGCGGAAAAAGCGCGCGCCAATATAAGTGCGCGCGATTTGCAGGATCTCGACCTCGGCCGTTCCTACCGCACTTCGCAGCCGATCCTCAACTTTGTGGATCAGGTTATTGCGGCGATAGGGCACGACGATATCGGCATCGAAAAGCCGCCCGAACCGCATGTCGGCGACGACCGGGCCGGGCTCGTCACGCTGTGGAAGCCCGTGCCGGCGCTGGCCGAGGATGTTGGCGAAGGTGATGACGGCGCCGAACACCGCGTCACACCGTCCGAACGGCGCATGGCGGATAAAATCGCCGATCAGGTGAAGCACTGGCTCGACCACGGTTTCACGCTCGAAAAGGGCAAGCGCCGCAATGCCACGGCGGGCGATATCATGATCCTTGTGCGCAAGCGTGGCGAATTGGTGAACCCCATCGTCGCGCGCCTGCATGCGCGCGGCGTGCCCGTGGCCGGCGTCGACCGATTGCGGCTCGGCGCGCCGCTGGCGGTGCAGGATTTGATGGCGGCATTGCGCTTCGCCGCTCAACCGGGGGATGACCTTTCGCTTGCCAGCCTGCTTGTCTCGCCGATTTTTGGTTGGTCGCAGGAGCAATTGCTCGAACACGGATACCGCCCGGAAAAAACGCGTCTTTGGGATCATTTGCGCAAGGGATCGCATCCTGACGTCTTGGCTACGGTCGAAATGCTTAAAGGCTTGCTGGCTATTGCCGATTACGAGCCGCCACAGGCGATGCTGCACTGGATGCTCGTTGGTCCATGGCGGGCGCGCGGCAAGCTGGTGGCAAGATTGGGGCGAGAGGCCAACGACCCGATTGACGAATTGCTTGGGGCCGCGCTGCAATTCTCCGCCGCGCATACACCTAGCCTACAAGGCTTCATCCGTTGGTTCGACGTTGGTGATGGCGAGTTGAAGCGGGAGGCTGAGGGTAGCGGTGGTTTGGTGCGCGTGATGACAGTGCATGGATCCAAAGGGCTGCAAGCGCCCATTGTCATCCTTGCCGATGCTTGCAGTGATCCCGACGCCTCGCGCCGCTCAAGTCTCGATCTTGAGGAGGAAATCATCGGTGAGCGGTCCAGTCGCGAAATTCCGATCCTGCCGCTTTCCAAGGAGAAGCGTGTCGGACCTATTGCTGCAGCGGACGAGAAATCGAAGGCGGAGGAACGGCAGGAACACTGGCGGCTGCTCTATGTCGCGATGACCCGCGCCGAAGAGGCCTTGTTTATCGGTGGAGCGCTCAATCTGCGGAGCAAGGACGGGCCGAAACCCGATAGCTGGTATGCCCGGCTCGAACCGCTGTTTGGTGGCGGTTGGGTCGAAGACCCGATCTGGGGCGCGCGGGCGGTACTTGGAAGACATGCCGGACCGCTTCCCAACTCGGAATTCCAAAGCGAGGGTGACCGCGCGGTGCTTCCGGTTTGGGTGACAACCCCCATCGGCCCCGAACCGCTTCCGCCTCGCCCGCTTGCGCCTTCTGCTAGCACCGACGAGACAGGTGCCGACCCGCCACTCCCGCCAGAGCAGACTGCCTTTGCTGCCCGGCGAGGTGTGTTGATCCATGCGCTGCTCGAACGCTTCCCGGACACGCCTTGCGACATGCGGGAATCAGGGGGCAGAAGATGGCTCGAAAGGCATGGGGCCGATCTCACGCCGGAAGAGCGAGAGGAGATACTGGCCCGCGCAATCGCGGTCCTCGACGCGCCGGAATGGCAGGAACTGTTCAGTCCTCACGCGCTTGCCGAAGTGCCGCTGGCGGCTGTGGTTGGCGAGCAGGTGATTGCAGGTACCGCAGACAGGCTGCTGATAACCGAAGACCGCGTGCTCGTGGCAGATTTCAAAACCGCCCGCCGCCCGCCGACTTCATTGGAGGGCATCCCGCGCAGCACGCTGGTGCAAATGGGTGCCTATGCCGCTGCCTTGGAGGTTATTTACCCCGGGCGGAGAATCGAGGCGGCTGTGCTCTACACGCAGGTGCCGCAAATCATCGCTATTCCGGCAGATGTGCTTGCGCGTAACCGTCCGGGACTGAAAGACGAACCCGTCGGGGGATAAACAAAAGCTATCGTGCGTTAGTTATTGCGATAACCCACATGATGCCCAGATTGGGCACAACCAAAAATGCAGAGATTTCAGGAGAAGCCGCAATGGCCACAATCAATGTCACCGACGATAGCTTCCAGGCCGATGTGCTGGATGCCGACAAGCCCGTTCTGGTCGATTTCTGGGCCGACTGGTGCGGCCCCTGCAAGATGATCGCACCGGCGCTGGAAGAATTGTCTGACGAGCTATCCGACAAGGTGACCATTGCCAAGATGGACATTATGGAGAACCCGGAAGTGCCGGGCAAAATGGGTGTCCAGTCGATCCCGTTCCTGGTCGTATTCAAGAATGGTGAGGCTGTGGCTCAGCAAATGGGTGCGGCACCGAAAAACGCGCTGAAAGACTGGCTGGAAGCGCAGCTTTGATCGCTACATTGCGTTCAAACGCTCTACCATTTCATCGAACAGTTGAGGGCTGGCCGCACCGACCAGCCCTTTTCTTTGCCATTCGTCTACGCGGTAGGGCGATCCATCGAGCCGGGCGGCTTTTCCAGCAGCCTCGTTGAGCCATAGCGCACCAGCCGCATGGTCCCAAGCGAGTGTGCGTTCGAAAATCGAGACGTCATTCGTACCCAGCGCGAGGCGCGGATATTGCTCGGCGGCGCAATAGGGAATGTCGGTCAGGCGGTAATGCGGGCAGATATGCGCCTTCACCGCCTCGCGCTGCGCATCGTCCATGAAGATGAGCGAAATCGCGGCGACTGGCGGCGTTTCGCCCGTGGGCATCGCAGTGACCTTCTCGGTCCCGATAAACGCGCCTTTGCCCTTGTCCGCGACGCAGAAACGGCCTGTCAGGCAATCGTAGATCCACCCCGTATGCGCTTCCCCGCCAGACGCCATGGCAACGAGAACGCCGAAAGGCGGCTCCCCGCTGGCAAAATTGCGTGTCCCGTCGAGCGGGTCGACGATCCAGCAATCACCTTTCAAGCGCTCGAGCACGTCCGGATCGGCATGCGCGGCTTCCTCGCCAACAAAGGCCAGGCCGGGGATGATCTTGTCGAGACCTTCGCGCAGCATCTCTTCGGCCTCGCCGTCGGCAACGGTTACGGGATCGTTGCTGCCTTTGTCTTCGACTTCGCCCGCCGAAAGATTGCGAAAGCGGGGCAGAATCGCGGTCTCGCTGACTTTGCGCAGCAGTGCTTCGACCGCATTGTGAAAGGCCATGATGTCAGTCACGAGCGGTAATCCGCGTTGATGCTTATATATCCGTGGGTGAGATCGCAGGTCCATACGGTGGCGTGGCCATTGCCGATACCGAGGTCGACGGTGATGTCGATCTCCTTGCCCTCGAGATGCTTCGCGACGGGTGCCTCGTCATAGCCGGCAACCGGCAATCCATCGCGCGCAGCCCAGGTGCCGCCAAAACCGATAGAAAGTGTGTCGCGATTTGCAGGCTCTCCCGCTTTGCCGACTGCCATCACGACGCGCCCCCAGTTGGCATCGCCACCCGCTATTGCTGTCTTCACCAATGGCGAATTGGCGATGGCGAGGCCGATGCGGCGCGCGCTTTCATCGCTTTCGGCACCGGACACGTTCACCGCGATGAATTTCTGCGCGCCTTCACCGTCCCGCACCACCAGATGCGCGAGTTGGCGGCACACGTCTTCCAGTGCGGCCATGAAAGCATCCGCACCGGGATCGTCGAAAGAGGTAAGGGGAGCGTTGTCGGCCTTGCCGGTCGCAAAGGCCAGTACCGTATCGCTCGTGGAGGTGTCGCTGTCGACGGTAATGCAGCTGTATGTCCTCTCGTTCGCCGCGCTCAGGCATTGCTGGAGAAAGCCCGGCTCCACCGCTGCATCGGTGAAGATATAGCCGAGCATGGTTGCCATGTCGGGCGCGATCATACCGCTACCCTTGATGATGCCGTTCAACGTGACCTTGGTGCTGCCGATCATCGCCGTGGCTGTCGCGCCCTTGGTGAAGGTGTCGGTCGTGCCGATTGCGGCAGCAGCGTCCTCCCATCCGCAAGGCTTCGCGTCCAGCACGGCTGCCACACCATCGCGCGCCTTGTCCTTGGGCAAGGGCACTCCGATCACGCCGGTCGAGCTCACGAGCACTTCAGTTGGATCGCAGGCCAGATGGTCCGCCACCTGCGTCATAATCTGCTCCACCGCCTCGCGTCCGCGATAGCCGGTAAAGGCATTGGAATTGCCCGCGTTGACAATTAGTGCCCGCGCTCGCCCTTTGGTAACCGCCTCGCGCCCAATTTCGACTTCGGAAGAGCAGCACACATTTTGCGTAAAGACGCCTGCCAAGGCAGTTCCTTCGGCCAGTTCCAAATAGGTCAGATCGGCACGATCCCAATCCTTGTACCCGGCCCGCGCCACGCGCAGTGTCACACCCTGTATGGGCGACATTTCTGGAAAGGGCTTGGCGAGTGGAGAGCGGTCGATGTCCATTGCGTGGGCGTAGCGTGCCGCGACTTTCCGTCAAGTCGGCAGGTGTTGCCGACTCGGCTTCGCCTCCGCGCGGTTTCGGCTGCGCTCGAACATCTGCGCCAGAATCCACGCAAGTGAAAGCGACAAAGCACAGGCGAGGAGCAGTCCAAGACCATCGCCACGCCAACTCGCCACCATTACCAGTATCGGCAGGTGCACGGCATAAAGTGGATAAGACATAACGCCCAACGAGTCCGCCGCGCGAACAAAGCGCTGCGGCAGTGGGGTCACCGTCGCCCATAGAAAGATCCCGGGCAAGATGAACAAAGTCACCGCGCCATCCACGAGTGCTTTGTGAAACGGTACGAATGGCAGCGTCATGATGACGATCAAAGGCACCATGATTGGCCCGATCCCGGGTTGCCTCACATCACGCTCCGAATGCTTGCGGGCAATCGCCATCCCCAGCACATAAGCGAATACGACGCGTGACAAGGCGAGCGGCCAAGAAAATCCGTCAGACTGGAAATTGTTCACGCCAGCAACATGGATCTGCCAGCCGAGGATCGCCGCTAGGAAAACCACGAGTACATAGAGCGCCTTCGTGGGCAATCGCCACAATATTGCTGCGTGAAGGAAATTGGCGATTAATTCCATGGCGAGGGACCAGTGCGGTGGGTTGAGTGGGTAGGGATTGATCGCGAGGGCAAGAAGCGGGATCAGCAATATCGCCTTGAGCAGGTGGACGCTTGTCGTGGCGTCATCATTGACCATCGCAAAAGGGATTGCACCGACGAACGCGCCAATTACAATCATTGGCCAAAGCCGCAGCCAGCGCTTTCGCATGAACTGCGCCACACGCAGGCCCGCGCGCATCTTCCCATCGATAGCAGCAGTGAGAACGAAGCCGCTCAGCAGGAAGAACAGGTCCACGAAGAGATAGGCTCGCGCAAAAGCTCCAAGCCCCGGGAACAGATTGTTCGCATGATAAAGCAGGACAGCGAGTGCAGCGATACCGCGCAGAGCATCGAGGAGCGGCAAGCGCCCCGGATTTTCCGACTTGTGAACGCCCTCCTGCATATCGGCGAGAACTAGCCATTAACCATTAGAAATTGGCTAATGATGGCAGGATATGCTGCGAAGCGACCAGCTTGTGCGGCCTTTTCACCGGGCATTCGCGCATTCACCCATAGACTTCGCGGCTACAATCGCTATCTGACACCCAACATGCTCCGCCAATTGCTCACCCTGCTTGCCGTTATTTCGGGCTTCACGCTCGCAGCAGAGCCTGTGGCCGCTGCCCAGGGCGCTGTGGTGAGCGTGGCAAGCACGGATCAAAAGACCGATTGCCAGCCGGTTGTCGTCGCCCCCGCACAACTTGTCCCGGCACGGCAGATCGGCGTCGGTTCGCCGGATCGCCTGTGCATTAATCGCCCGGTTGTGGTGACTCCGCCTACGGTGCAGTTGCAGGCAGACCGCGCGCGCGAATAGCGCCGCCTTTCCAGCCCCGCACAGACTTTTTCGGTCGCGCTGTTCTGCGCGGCCTATTTCCACATATTTTCAAACAGGTAGTCCACCATGTGGCAGAAGATCGCCAAATCCGTATTCGGTTCCGCTAACGACAGATACGTCAAATCGCTTGATAAAACTGTGGCGCGTATCAACGGTCTTGAAGACCAGCTTGAAGACTTTTCGGACGACGAATTGAAAGCGCAAACGCTCAAATTCCGCAAGAAGCTGGAAGAAGGGCAGACGCTGGACGATATTCTGCCCGAAGCTTTCGCTACTGTGCGCGAAGCGGCCAAGCGCGTGATGGGTATGCGCCATTACGATGTGCAGATGGTGGGCGGCATTGTCCTCCACCGCGGTGAAATTGCCGAAATGAAGACGGGTGAGGGCAAGACCCTCGTCGCCACACTCGCCACCTACCTCAATGCGATCGAGGGCAAGGGCGTTCACGTTGTGACAGTGAACGATTACCTCGCCCGTCGCGATGCCGAATGGATGGGGCAGCTTTACACCTTCCTTGGCCTGACAACCGGCGTGATCGTCCCGAACCTGCCCGAAGCCGCGAGGCGTGAGGCATATGCGGCCGACATCACCTACGGCACCAACAACGAATTCGGCTTTGACTACCTTCGCGACAACATGAAGCAGGAACGTCGCCAGATGGTGCAGCGGCCCTTCAACTTCGCCATCGTGGATGAGGTGGACTCGATCCTGATCGATGAAGCGCGTACCCCGCTCATCATTTCCGGCCCGACGGAGGACAAGAGCGATCTCTACATTGCGCTGGACGAACAGGTGAAGAAGCTGGTCAAGGACCAGGAGGCGCTGGAGAAGGAAAATGGCGGCCCGTTTGAAGAGGGCGAGGGTTATTACACCAAGGACGAGAAGAGCCGGAACGTCCAGCTCACCGAGGATGGCGTAGAGGAAATGGAGCAGCGGCTGATCGCGGCCGGGCTGCTCGAAACGGATAATCTCTACGACGTTGAGAACACGCAGGTCGTCCATCACATGGATCAGGCGATGAAGGCCGTGATCATGTTCAAGAAGGATACCGACTACATCGTCAAAGACGATAAGGTCATTATCATCGATGAATTTACCGGCCGCATGATGGACGGTCGCCGTTGGTCGAATGGTCTGCACCAGGCGGCAGAAGCCAAGGAGGGCGTGGAAATCCAGCCTGAAAATCAGACCATGGCTTCGATCACCTTCCAGAACTACTTCCGCATGTATCCCAAACTTTCCGGCATGACCGGTACAGCTGCCACTGAAGCGGCGGAATTCTGGGATATTTACAAGCTCAACGTAGTCGAAATCCCGACCAATGTGCCAATCGCGCGCATCGACGAGGAAGACGAATTCTACAAGAATACGCTCGATAAGTTCGGTGCCATCGCGAAGGCTATCAAGGAGAAGAGTGAGGCGGGCCAGCCGGTGCTGGTCGGTACGGTTTCCATAGAGAAATCAGAGCTTTTGAGCCAGTTCCTCGACAAGGAAGGCGTGAAGCACGAAGTCTTGAACGCGCGCCAGCACGAGCGTGAAGCGCATATCGTGGCGCAGGCAGGCCGCATCGGCGTGGTGACCATCGCAACCAACATGGCCGGTCGCGGTACCGATATCCAGCTGGGCGGGAACCTCGAATTCCGCATCGAGGATGAACTCGGCGAAATGGAGGATGGCGAAGCGAAAGATGCTGCTATCGAGAAACTAAAAGCCGAAGTTGCCGAAGAAAAGCAGAAGGTGCTCGATGCAGGCGGCCTGTTTGTCCTTGGTACCGAACGCCATGAAAGCCGCCGTATTGATAATCAGCTACGCGGCCGTTCGGGCCGACAGGGTGACCCGGGACTTTCGCGTTTTTATCTCTGTCTTGAGGACGATCTGCTTCGCATCTTCGGGCCGGACACGCTGTTCGCCAAGATGATGAATGCCAATCTGGAAGATGGCGAGGCCATTGGTTCCAAATGGCTCTCCAAAGCTATCGAAACGGCACAGAAGAAGGTCGAGGCGCGTAATTACGAAATGCGCAAGCAGGTCGTCCAGTACGATGACGTGATGAACGACCAGCGAAAGGTGATCTACGAACAGCGCGCTGAGATCATGGACTCGGAGCGTGTCGATGATGTGGTCGAGAACATGCGCGAAGATGCAATCAACGCGATTGTTGTCGGAGCCTGTCCTCCAGGCTCCTATCCCGAACAGTGGGACATTGAAGGGCTTAAAGAAAAGGTCGCGGAAGTCCTCGCCGTCGATGCCGATGTAGATGCCTGGATGGAAGAGGACCAGATCGAACCGGAAATCTTCGAGGAGCGGCTGAACCAGCTTTCGAAGACCAAGATGGAGGGCAAGATTGCCGACATTCCCGACGACGCCTGGCGACGTGTGGAGAAGAGCATCCTGCTCGAACGGCTCGATTACCACTGGAAAGAACACCTCGCTACGCTCGACGCCTTGCGTCAGGTCGTATTCCTGCGCGCCTATGCGCAGAAGCAACCCATCAATGAGTACAAGCAGGAAGCTTTCGGACTGTTTGAAACGATGCTCGATACGCTGCGCGAGGACGTGACCAAGGTTTTGTTGACCAACGAATTCCGCATGGCCGCACCGCCGCCGCCGCGTGAATTGCCGGACCTTCCCGATTTCATGACTGGTCATCTCGATCCGTTTACGGGTGAGGACAACACACGTGATAATGACGGCTCTGCCGCGCGTGCGCCGCTGTTCGGAACGCTGGCCGGGGCACCCGTTGCGTCCACGGGATCGGGTGGCTCGCAGAAGGAAAATCCGTACAGTAACATGCCGATCAGCCGCAACGCCCCATGCCCCTGTGGCTCAGGCAGCAAGTACAAGCATTGCCACGGCGCACAGAGCTGAGCCGCAGTTAAGAAACGCGCAAACCTCTCCTTTGCCGGATTATGTCGCTAGGCTAGCGTTACCTGTAAGGAGAGTTTCATGCGTTTTTTGATTCCGGTCGTCGCTATCGCCGTGCTGGTGCTCTCGGCGTGCGTGTCCAACACTTCGAACGACCTTGCCGCTATTCAGCGGGAGGAACTGCTTCTCGCGTCGGTTGTCAGCCCCGCACGCCCAGCTGAGCATGTGGCACAAGATGCGCAGCGCCGGCCTTTTGAAACGATGCTGTTTGCGCGCGTGAACACAGGGCAGCGCGTCCTCGAAATATCGCCTGGAGAAGGCTATTACACGCGACTGCTCGCACAGGCCATTGGACCTACGGGGCGTCTCTACGTGGTTGTAGCACCGGACGATGCGGGCGCTCGGGCGGTTTTCGGTGAGCTCGCCGAACGATACGGAAATATCGAACTGGTAACGGATATCGCCGCAGTCTCTACGCTCGACATGGTCTGGGTACTGGAGGCTGACGGAGGGTTCGATGCGGCAGCGATCGCCAGTGTTCTTGTGCCTGGCGGCGTTCTCTATGTTGAGTCATCGTCTCTGGGAGATCTTGTGCAAGACGCCGCTGACAACAATTTGGGGCTAGAAGGGCGAGAGGATCGGACTGCTCCACCGGTAATCGGCTTGCGATTCCAGCGGCGCTGAAAAATTTCATCGTACACCGGGAACCGATCACCTTAACCTTTATTGTAGTGGCAAGGCCGCGCTGGCTCCCTGGCTGACGAGTCAAAGATGTGCGGCCTTTTTCATACCCGCAAGGCGCGTCATTTTCCGATAATGTCAGGAAAAATGGCTCCCCGAGTTGGATTCGAACCAACGACCAAGTGATTAACAGTCACCTACTCTACCGCTGAGCTATCGGGGAGCAGCCCGATGGGCAGGTGAGCGCGTATATTGGGGCGGTTTCGGTTTGGCAAGGGTCGAAATTCGCAAAGTGTAAATTGCGGGTAAAGCCTGTGAAAATCAGGTGATGAATTGCTCTGCCACAATGCGCTCGTCCAGCGCGTGGCCCGGGTCGAACAGCAGGGTCATTTCCCGATCTTCGGCGATTTCAACATGTACTTCCGCAATATCGCGCACTTCACGCTGGTCGGCCACGACCGCTACAGGACGCTTGGCTGGCTCCCGAACGCGGAATGTGACTTTGCTCGTTTCCGGCAAAATCGCACCAGGCCAGCGGCGCGGTCGGAACGGGCTGATCGGGGTGAGCGCGAGCATGCGTGAATCCAGCGGCAGGATCGGGCCGTTTGCGGAAAGGTTGTACGCGGTCGAGCCAACTGGCGTAGAGAGCAGCACACCGTCGCCCGCGAGTTCACCAATCCGCACTTTTCCGTTCACGGAAACTTCGACCTTTGCCGTTTGCCGTGTTTCACGCAGCAAGCTGACTTCGTTGATCGCATTATGCGTATGGCGGACACCATCTTGGGTGACGGCTTCCATCCGTAAAGGACGAACAGCCATCGCCTTGGCGTCCGCTATCCGTTCCAACAGTCCATTAGCTCCATGATGACGGTTCATCAGGAAGCCGACCGTGCCAAGATTGAGGCCGAAAACCGGAATGATACGGCCGGCATCTAGCATGTCGTGCAGCGCATCCAGCATGGTGCCATCGCCGCCCAATGCGACAACCGCATCGGCTTGATCGATCGGTGCAAAATCGTAGCGCTCGCACAATTCGCGGGCACCTTTACGCGCGCGGTCTGACTGTGAATAAATGAGCGCCAACCGTTCAATCGGCTTGGTGTTGTCGCTGCTGGCTGATCCGGCTCCCATGGGCGGGTTCTATGAATACGCGTCCCGATTTGCAACGCGACTTTTGGATAGCGGGACAGCGTGTCAAGGATTTGGCACATCAGGGTCATGTCGATTCCCACGCAGGTTCACGACAGACGGAGGCGAACTGATCGCCGACGCAGTGGACCCCACCCCATTATGGAAGATCTTGCCGAGGCCATTACGGCAGGCGCTATCGAGCTATTGTTCCAACCCCAGTTCGAGGGCGAGGGCGGAGCATTGGTAGGCGCCGAGGCGCTGGTGCGCTGGGACCATCCCGATCATGGTAAGATGTCCGGCGATTCGCTCGTGGCGATTGCACAAAGTGGCGGCTTTGCACGAAGGTTCTCGCGCCACATTGCACGGGCGGCATTGGTCGAAGCGCGCGACTGGCCGGATCATCTTCGCCTGTCCCTCAATGTTACCGCAATGGACCTGTTCGACCGCACCTTTGGCGAAGAATTGCTGGCTATGTTGCGCGAGAGCGGTTTTCCTTCCGAGCGCCTGACGCTGGAGATCACCGAACAGGCTTTGGTGGCTGATCTCGACCGGTCGGCCGTCAGGCTTGAAGCGCTGGCGCACCACGGGATCCGCATTGCGCTCGATGATTTCGGAGCCGGTTTTTGCAACTTCCGCTATCTGAAAGTATTGCCGCTGCATTCGCTCAAGCTTGATCGATCAATGATTGAGGGAATCGCGCACGATCAGCGCGACCTCGCGGTGTTGAGGGCGATTATCGCAATGGCCCGCGCGCTCGATCTGCGAGTAATTGCCGAGGGTATCGAAACCGAAGAACAACGCGTAACCGCCATCCGCGAGGGATGCCGGATGTGGCAGGGCTTCTTGGGCGGCAAACCGGTTTCTGCGAGCGAATTTTTGACGAGTTCCGCATTTTCGTCCGGATGATCAGTCTTCCATCGAAATGATGACTTTTCCCTTTGCGTGTCCGCGTTCGAGATACGCCAGAGCTTCCTTGCTCTCCGCAAACGGGAATACGTGGTCAATCACGGGCTTCAGCAATTCATCGTCGACAAGGCATGCCAGATCGCGCAAGCCATGGCCCGAGGGCCTCATGAACAGATAGCGGTAGTCTACGCCGTGCCGCTTGGCTTGAAGCCGAAACTCGAGACTGGCAACCCAGAAGAGGGCGGAAAGCGGAAAACCGCGATCAAGATCTTTTGAAGCGGTGCGTGGTTCGGGCATGCCGGCAATTGAGACGACCTTGCCACCGCTTTTCACGATCCCGAAAGTGCGGGTGAGCGTCTCTCCACCGACAAGGTCGAAAGCGCCATCAACCTTCTCGGTCAACAAATCTTCGAAATTCTGGCTGGTGTAATCGATGATCCGGTCGGCCCCAAGTCTCGCAACCAATTCGAGTCCGCGCGGTGAAGCTGTTGTCGTGACATGCGCGCCCAGCCATTTGGCAATGGGGATGGCAAAAGTGCCAACGCCTCCTGCCCCTGCAGAAATGAACACTGTGTTCCCGGCTTGCAACTTGAGTTTGTCGCGCAAGACCTGGAGTGCGGTAAGACCTGCTAGCGGGACGGCCGCAGCCTGGGCAAAATCGAGCGAGGCAGGCATGATAGCGCAAACGTCCGCAGGTACTGCTGCATAGTCTGCGATTGCCCCCATATCCTCTTTCGGTACGCGGGCGTAGATGCGATCGCCTGGCTTGAAGCCCAAGACACCGTCACCCACCACTTCAACCGTACCGGCCAATTCATTGCCCATGACCGCGGGGAAACTGTAGTCTTGGATGGCCTTCAGCATCCCATCCCGGATCTTGAAATCGACCGGATTGAGCCCGGCGGCACGGACCTTTACCAAAAGACCACCAGGCCGCACGTCGGGGATACCCATATCGCGCAGCCTGGTTTTGTCCGGACCGCCATAGCCGGTCATGACCAGCGCACGCATCCGGTTGCACATCAGGTTGTTATTCTCCCTCTACAGGCATTTCGGCGTCCCGCACATGCATGTCGAACCAGTCGATCATCTCCGCCAGTGTGTGCAGTACGCTTTCCCGTCCGCGATAGCCGTGGCTTTCATGCGGCAGCATCACGAGTCGCGCGGTGCCGCCTGTTCCGCGGATGGCCGCGAACATGCGTTCTGACTGCTGCGGGAAAGTGCCCGAATTGTTGTCATTGTCGCCGTGGATCAGCAGCATGGGCTCGTTGATCATATTGGCGGCCATGAAGGGTGATAACTCGTAATAGGTATCCTGTGCATCCCAGAAAATGCGACGCTCGGACTGGAAACCGAAGGGTGTTAGCGTGCGGTTATAAGCGCCCGATCGGGCGATGCCGGCGCGAAAAATATCACTGCGGGCGAGCAGGTGAGCAGTCATGAAGGCACCATAACTGTGCCCGCCCACGCCAACACGATATCCGTCACCAAAGCCACGCTCGACCGAGAAATCGACCGCCGCTTGTGCAGAGGAGACGACCTGCTCGATGAAAGTGTCGTTCACCGTCTCCGGGTCGTCACCAATCACCGGCATGGCGGCATTGTCCAGCACGGCATATCCCTGGGTGAGGAAGAACAGGTGCGAATAGCTGCCAATGCGAGTGAAACGGTAGGGTGAATCGCGGTTTTGCGAAGCAGTGGCGGCATTGTTGAACTCGCGCGGATAGGCCCAGACGACGAGCGGTAGCGTTTCGCCTTCTACATAGTCCGGCGGGAGGTAGAGCGTCGCGGTAAGTTCGGTCCCGTCGGCGCGGGTATAGGTTACCAGCTCGCGGCTGATACCGGTCAGTTCCGGATGCGGATCGGGGAATTCGGTGAGGTCGGTCACGTCGTCCCCTGCGCGCAAACGGAAATTGCCTGGATTATTCGGGTTCTCGAAATAGGTTATGAAGCGTTCGCCTTCATCATCGAGCACATCGACAACGCGTTCCAGCTCTTCCGTATCGTTACGCCAGAGTTCCTGTGTCTCCAGCGTGTCGAGGTCGAAGCGACGGAGGAACGGGCGCAAGCCGTCCGGTGTTGCACCGTTACCCGTCATCAGCAGTGCGCCATCGTCCATCCGGGCGACCGAAAAGCCGGCATCGGTGTTGGTCATGACAGGTGAGCCCGGATCGCCATAGGCATCTTGAATATTGCGCAGGAGCAGTTCGCGCTGCGCATTGTCACCGGTCACATCGATCTGCGAGATACGCAGTTCCCGCGTATCGCGATCATAATCATACGCGATAATGTCATCGGTGTTTTCCATGCCGGCAAAGCTGGAGAAGCGGTCTTCGAACTGCGCAATCTCTTCAGGCTGGTCAGTGAACGGCGCGGCAAGGCCAAACATTGCATCGCGCACATCGGTCTCGACACGCGGATCGCCGCCATCCTGCGCCTCTGCCCATAGTATCAGCGCCGGTTCGGTCGGGTGCCAGACAATACTACGGCGACCAGTCGGCACCCCCTGTACTGGCAGATTGTCGGCAAGCGGTCGCCGGGCGATCTCGGTTACGAAGTTACCGTTGGTATCAGTGATGACCGAAGTCAGCGGAAAGCGTGAATAAGGCACCTGGTAGCTGTACGGTTGCTCCAACCATTCCATCAGGATGTATTCACCGTTCGGAGAAGCAGCAGCGTAGGTGTACATCCGCGGCTCCCCAAGCGTCTCGCTCGTTCCGTTTGCGGCGTTGAAAGCGACCGGCTGGCTGGTACCGAGCCATGTAAACAGCGCCTCATCGTGCGGGTTCTCAAGCAGATCCTGATAGGTGCGTGTTTGTGCGTCCTCACCACCCGATGCGTCTTGAATGGCCGGACCGGTGGGGGTCAGCGATTCCTGCGGCACCGGCCCACGGTCCTCTGGCGATACCATCGCCAACAGACGGCCGTCGGGCATCCAGCGCGGCCCTTGGAAGATGGGATTGATGCCGCGCTCCAGCACTGTCGTTGCTTCGCCACTCGCCGTGTCGAGCACCATCAGGGCCATACCATCGGGATAGGTATTGGTGAAGGCGACATGGCTGCCATCAGGCGACCATGTAAGGTCCGATACGTCGGCTTCTGCGGGAAGATCGACCTGCATGTCGTTACTGCCGTCTACGCCGCGCAACCGCATTCCGACAAATGCGCGGGTACCGTGCCGGTCATTGATTGCAGCATCAAGCCTCAGACCCGCTAGCTTTTCCATCGGGCGTGCGAGTTCGGCGACCGGTGGCAGACTTTCGCGTTCCAGCAGCAGCAGCGTTTTGCCATCGGGGGACACCGAGACGCTAGGAGAAGGGGCGCGCGTAACGATATCGGTAATCTCCGCCGGCGGTTCGCGATAGCCTTCGTCTTGCGCAAACGCAGCGGTGGCGAGGGGGGCTGCCAGGGCAATGCCAATGGTGGTTGTCAGCAAGTATCGCATGGGGTGATGTCTCTCCTTCACGAAGGAATAGACCCCCAAAGGGAAAGATTTTCAACCCGTCATTCTGGTAATCAGGCCGCCTTGTTATTTGCCCGCTTGACGATACCCGACAAGCCTTTGGTCAGCTGGAAGAGGCCGTTTAGTCGGCTCTCAGGGTCACCCCATGCGCGGTTGATGACGAGTTTCATGTCGGGTCGCAACTTGGCCGTGCCTTGCTTGCTTGCATTCAGGCGGTCGACATAGGCGATCAGGCCTACCGGGTCGGGGAAGTCATCCTTGTGGAAGGTCACCAGCGTGCCGCGTGCGCCGACTTCGATCTTGGCGATATTGGCAGCGACCGCCTGTGCCTTGACTTCGATCAAGCGGATCAGGTTCTTGGTTGCCGGCGGTAATTCCCCGAAACGGTCGATCATTTCCGCTGCCATGCTTTCGATCTCGGCAGCACCCTCGGCCTGATTGAGCCGGCGGTAAAGCGCCATACGAACGGCCAGGTCGGGCACGTAGTCTTCGGGAATCATGATTGGCGCGTCGACTGTGATCTGCGGACTGAGGCCGCTGCGGTCAACTTCCAGTCCGGCGTCGCCAGCCTTGGCAGCCATTATCGCGTCCTCCAGCATCGATTGGTAGAGCTCGAAGCCTACCTCGCGGATGTGGCCGCTCTGCTCATCACCAAGCAAGTTTCCCGCTCCGCGAATATCCAGGTCATGGCTCGCTAGCTGGAAGCCCGCGCCGAGGCTGTCGAGATCACCAAGTACCTTAAGCCGCTTTTCGGCTATTTCCGAAAGTTGGCTGTCGGCAGGCGTCGTCAGATATGCGTAGGCTCGGATTTTCGAGCGCCCCACGCGCCCGCGTAGCTGGTACAGCTGGGCTAGGCCAAAGCGGTCGGCGCGGTGGATGATAATCGTGTTGGCGCTCGGCAGGTCGAGCCCGGACTCCACGATCGTCGTTGACAGCAGCACTTCGTACTTGCCGTCGTAGAACGCACTCATCCGCTCTTCGATCTCGCCAGCTGCCATCTGGCCGTGGGCAAAGACGAACTTCACTTCGGGCACGTATTCGCGCAGCCATTCGACGATAGGCTCCATGTCCGAAATACGCGGTACGACGATGAAACTCTGGCCACCGCGATGGTGTTCGCGCAGCAGCGCCTCGCGCACCACCATATCGTCCCACTCCATGACGTAAGTTCTCACGGCGAGACGATCGACCGGCGGGGTCTTGATCGTAGAAAGCTCGCGAAGGCCCGTCATGGCCATCTGCAATGTGCGCGGGATCGGGGTAGCGGTAAGCGTGAGCACGTGCACATCGGCGCGCAGCTGCTTCAGCTTTTCCTTGTGGGTGACCCCGAAACGCTGCTCTTCGTCCACGATCACAAGCCCCAGGTTCTTGAACCGGGTGTTCTTGGAAAGGATTGCGTGAGTGCCGATCACTATGTCGATATCGCCCGACGCAAGGCCTTCGCGCGTGTCCGCTATCTCCTTGCTTGGGACGAGGCGCGAAAGTCGGCCGATCTTGAGCGGGAAGCCCGCAAAGCGATCAATGAAATTCTGGAAGTGCTGGCGGGCGAGCAGGGTGGTGGGGGCGACCATTGCCATCTGCTGCCCATTCATCGCCGCGACGAAGGCGGCCCGCAAAGCAACCTCGGTCTTGCCGAAGCCGACATCGCCGCAGACCAGGCGGTCCATCGGACGCCCGCTTTCCAAATCGCGCAAGACATCGGCAATGGCGGCTTCCTGATCCTCGGTCTCTTCATACTGGAAGCGGTCCAGGAACTGGCTGTAGCTCGCTTCCTCGGCGGCCAGCACCGGCGCTTTGCGCAGCGTGCGCGCCGCGGCGACTTTCATCAGCTCGCCTGCAATAGCGCGGATACGCTCTTTCAGCTTTGCGCGGCGCTTTTGCCACGCTTCGCCGCCGAGCTTGTCCAGCGGAACAGTTTCTTCGGAAGAGCCATAGCGGCTCAATACTTCAAGGTTTTCGACTGGAATGAAGAGCTTGTCGCCACCGCGATACTCCAGCATCACGCAATCGTGCTGGCTCTTGCCGACAGCAATGGGTTCCAGCCCGATATATTTGCCGATGCCGTGATCGACGTGAACCACCAAGTCGCCTCGCGCCAATGCCTGCAATTCGGCAAGGAAGGCGTCGGCATCCTTTTTCTTCTTGCGTCGCCGGACAAGGCGGTCACCCAGCAGATCCTGCTCGGTGATCAGTTCCAGCTCGTTATTGGCGAAGCCGGTATCCAGTGGGAGGACCATCGCGGTAGGCTTGGCATTACCGTTCTTTGGGGCAGAGGCGCCAAGGGCATCTTGCCAGCTATCGGCGATGGCGACTTTGGTGCCCGCTTCTTCGATGATCGAGGTGATGCGGCTCAGCGATCCTTTTGTGTAAGCCGCGATAAGCGGGCGCTTGCCCTCGTTGCCCAGCCTTGCGAGATGCCTTGCTGCGGCTTCATAGACATTGGTATTTTGTGATCTGTCGGGTGTGAAATCTCGCGCGGATTTGAAGCCGAAATCAAGCACCTTGTCGCTTTCGGGCTCGGCAAAAATCGAAGTGCGGTGGATCGGTTTATTGGCCAGAGCGGACTGAAACTCAGCTCGCGTCAGATACAATATGTCAGGATTGATAGGGCGATAGCTGCCGCGCGACTGGCCGGAAGTTTCGCCGCGCTGTTTGTGATAATCGGCGATGTCCGAAGCGCGCTCTTCAGCAGCCTGCATCGCGGCGGAATCAACTACATAAGTCGCATCATCGCCGAGATGGTCGAATAGTGTCGTCATCCGTTCCTCGAACATGGGCAGCCAGTGTTCCATGCCGGCGAGGCGGCGGCCGTCGCTCACTGCTTCGTAAAGTGGGTCCTGCGTGGCGTCTGCACCAAACGTCTCGCGGTAACGGCTGCGGAAGCGTTTGATGCTGTCCTCGTCGAGCAAAGCTTCGCTGGCGGGGAGCAGGAGGTGGCTGTCGACGGTGGCCGTAGTGCGCTGAGTGTTCGGATCGAAGAGGCGCAGGCTTTCGAGCTCGTCCCCAAAGAAATCGAGCCTCAGGCCACCGGCCAGGCCGCTCGGATAGATGTCGACGATGCTGCCGCGCATCGCGAACTCGCCCGTGTCCACTACCGTATCGACGCGAGTATAGCCTTGCTTCCGCAGCAAGGTTGCGAGGCTCTCGTGGCCGATCTCGAAGCCCGGTTTGAACTCGCGAACCGCTTCGCGGATGCGGAACGGCGTGAGGACGCGCTGGAGCAGGGCGTTGACCGTGGTGACGACCAGTTGGTTGCCCGGTTTCGCAGTCTGCATCCGGTGGAGCGCGGCGAGGCGTCCCGCACTGACCGACATTGCGGGGCTGGCGCGGTCATAGGGGAGGCAGTCCCAAGCTGGAAATTCGATCACATCGAGCTCAGGCGCAAAGAAATGCGCCGCATCTACCATGGCGCGCATTGCCGCATCATCTGGCGCGATGAAGACGGCAGGCCCCTTTGCGGCGCGGGCGATGTCCGCCATCACCAGCGGCTGCGCTCCGCGTGCCACTTGCGCTAGTGTCAATGGCGCGTGGGCGTTCAGGATACGGGAAAGGTCGGGCATAGCTTACTCAACTGTTACACACGCGCAGAAGCCCCCAGCTCATTTCGAGGTGGGGGTGCTCGGGAGTTAGGCTGCATTAAATGCGTACGTAATCGAGCTTTCGCAAGGCATCCATTTGGCTACCCTGCATATCCTCCGGCGGTTCCTCGCGGCCCATTGTCCATGCAAGCACATCCGGGTCTTCAAAAGTGAGCAGTTTTTCGAACCACACCAACTCGGCTTCCGACCAATCGGCATGGTACGTGTCGAAGAAACAGCCGAAAGTATAATCAGCTTCCCGTGTGCCGCGATGCCATGCGCGGAATTTAGCTTTTGCGAAGCGTTGCGAAAGGTCGGTGGAAGTCATGCGGCGCCTCCTACCCCCGCTCGGCGTGATGGGCTAGAGGCAATCCATGCGCCCCGATGCTCTCAATCCCCTGTTCGCCGAGATCGAAACGCTCGAAGGCGTGGGGCCGAAGTTGAAGAAGCCGCTCGAACGGCTCGGCATCGCGCGCGTGCGGGATGTACTCTACCACCTGCCCGAACGCTTCGTGATACGCCGTGCGGTAAAGGATCTCGATGAAGCGCAGGTTGGCGAACAGGTCGTGGTGCCGTTGACCGTGATCGAGCATCGCTCCCCGCGCAATCCCGGGCGCGGGCCGTATCGCGTGCTGGCACAGGATGCGCCAGGAAATATCTGTGCGCTGACCTATTTCGGGCGGGCGAGCTACACTGCAAAAAAGCAGCTACCCGTCGGAGAAATGCGCTGGGTGGCGGGCCGTCTCGACCAGTATGACCAGACGCTGCAGATCGTCCATCCCGACCATGTGGCGGAAAAAAGCGCTGACGCCATGGGAAGGATGGTGGAGCCCATTTACCGGCTTGCCGAGGGGCTGACCCAGCCCCGCATCGCCAATTTCGCTGAACAGGCCATCGCCAAGGCACCCGAGTTGACCGAGTGGATTGAGCCGACAACTTTCGACCGCGAAGGCTGGCCAGGTTGGCGCGATGCGGTTGCGCTGGCGCACAAGGGTGAAAATGGCAAAGCTCGAGACAGGCTCGCCTATGACGAGCTGTTCGCCAATGCGCTTGCCCTAATGCTTGTCCGCCAGAGGAACCGTGCGCGCAAGGGGCAGGCGTTGCAAGGCAACGGATCGCTGCGAGACAAGCTGGAACTCCCTTTCCCGCTCACCGGCGCGCAGCAGCGATCAATCGAAGAGATTACCGGGGATATGGCGCTAGCGAGCCCGATGCTGCGGCTGCTGCAAGGCGATGTCGGTGCCGGAAAAACCGTGGTGGCTCTGGAGGCCATGCTCGCCGCAGTAGAGGCCGGGGCACAGGCGGCGCTGCTCGCTCCAACCGAACTCCTCGCTCGTCAGCATTTCGAGACATTGCGCAGCATGGCCAAGCCCACCGGTGTCGAAATCACAATCCTTACCGGCCGCGATAAAGGCAAAGCTCGCGAGAGCATTCTGATGGGACTTCTCGATGGAAGTATCCATATCGTCGTCGGCACACACGCCATTTTCCAGGACGCGGTGAGCTACAAGAATCTCGGCCTCGTAGTGATCGACGAGCAGCACCGCTTCGGCGTCTCGCAGCGACTGATGTTGGCGCAAAAGGGCAAAGTGACCCCGCACACTCTGGCGATGACCGCCACGCCGATCCCGCGCACGCTTACACTGGCGCAATATGGCGAAATGGAAGTCAGCCGCCTCGACGAAATGCCACCCGGCCGCCAGCCGATAGACACGCGTGTCCTCCCGCTCGAACGGCTCGACGAGATCGTGTCCGCTGTCGGTCGCCATGTGGAGAGCGGACAGCAAGCCTATTGGGTCTGCCCGATGGTGCGTGACAGTGAGAACCAGACCGACGATATCGCCGCCGCCGAAGCGCGCTATGCCGCGTTGAAAGAGCGGTTTGGCGATGATGTCGTGCTCGTCCACGGACAGCTTGCGTCCGAATTGAAAGATGCCGGCATGGGGCGTTTTGCGAGCGGAGATGCCAAGCTGCTCGTCGCGACTACGGTCATTGAAGTCGGCGTGGATGTCCCCAATGCGACGCTAATGGTGATCGAACAGGCAGAACGCTTCGGCTTGGCCCAACTCCACCAGCTGCGCGGCCGCGTGGGGCGGGGGAGCGAGAAATCGACCTGCCTGCTGCTGCGCGGCAATGAACTGAGCGAAACCGGCAAGCAACGCCTCGCCTTGATGCGCGAAAGCCAGGATGGCTTCTACCTCGCCGAAGAAGATTTACGTCTGCGTGGCGGCGGCGAATTGCTCGGCACGAGGCAAAGCGGGGACGAGGCGTTCAACATCGCCAGCCTTGAACAGATCACCCGCCTGCTGCCCATCGCGCATGACGACGCAAAGCTGCTGGTGGAAAGCGAGGGCGGGCTGGAAGGTTCGTCGCGCGGAGAAGCGGCGCGACTCGTCCTGTATTTGCTTGAGCGAGATTGGGGTGTGCAGACGTTGCGCGGTGGCTAGGCTGACAGCTTGATCCATGATAAATGGCCGCAGCTATCATGAGGGGGGATATCATGAACCAGCGCCTTTTCGTCGATGACCCATTCAGCTTCTTCGAGCCGCTGCCATACGGCGCCCTCGAATTTCAGAGCCACATGATTGTGGGTGGTTTGTGGTTTATCGCCGGGGTGCTGGCATTCCTTCTGCGCAAAGGTGGCATCGGACACATCTGGGCCGGGCGTGTGAGCCTGATTTCCGTTGTGCTGGTGGCCGTTTCGGCTGTCGCGATGCTGCTGGTAGTTTTCATTCCACCGCTGATGTTGGCAGCCGTCACGGCGGTTTACGCTGCTGCAACGGGATGGCTTGCGCTCAAGAAGCCCTCGGCGCGGGTGCGCGCGTTCGAGATCGGCCTGTTCATAGCCGAATTGGCTGTGCTGGGAATGTTCCTCTCGATTGCGTTGCCGAACGCACTTGCCGGTGTCGTTCCACCCTTCATCATCTTCGTTCTCGTGGCTATTCCGGTCGCACTATTGGCAGGAGATGTGAACTGGCTGATGCGGCCCCGCGACCGGGCCAAGCTTCGCATCAGGCGGCACTTGGCGCGCATGGTTTGGTGCTTTGTCGTCACGCTGCGTGCACCGCTCGTGGAATTCGAGACCGGCGGATATTATCATCTGCCCGATCCGGTACTGGTCATTGGTCCGTTCGTATTGGGGCTGATGCTGCTCGCATATTTTCAATGGCGCTATCGTCGCGGGGTTGCCGGAAAGACACGCAAACCTCCAGTTGTTACTGGACAGGAAATGCCGAGCGCCTAGTTTCCCGCGCAAACACTTCAGGGAGAGACCATATGACCCGCCTGTTCCTCGCCGCATCAGCGCTTTCGCTGTCCATTGCCATGCCTGCCGACGCGCAGGACGCAGAGGCGGAGTTTGTCGAACTGCGCGAGGACGTTTGGCAATATGCGCTCGATCAGTCTCCGTGGCTTTCCGAAGGGGTGGGGGACCGCCGCAACGATGGTTCATTGGGCGATCCTTCCATGGAAGCCTATGATGCTGAAATTGCCCAATCGCGCGCATTCCAGGAGCGACTGCAGGCTATCGATGTCGATGATTTGCCGGAAAGCCTGCGGATCGACCATGCGTTGCTCGAGCGGAGTTTCCGTGACAGCCTGGAGGCGGCTGAACACGACCATTCACGCTACCAGACCTTCACCAATCGGGGCGGGCCTCAGGGTGCTATCGCCAGCCTGCCCTATTCAAGCCCGCTCTTCACGGTGGCGGACTATGACAGCTATCTGACGCGCCTCGAGTCATTTCCCGAGTATATCCATAGTTTTATCAGTCGAAGTGAAGGTGGGATCGAACGAGGCCTGACTCAGCCTTGTGAGCCGATGGAAGGCTATGAGAATTCCATCAGCGGCTTTATCGCCGATGCGCCCGAAGAGTCAGTCTGGTGGCAGGCTTTCGACGAACGACCGGCAACCATTTCCCAGGCCGAATGGAATACGATTGTCGAGCGCGGTCGAACCGCGATTACCGAAGGCGCCTTTGTGGGCCTGGAGGCTTTCCGCGACTATTACGTGCAGGACTTCGCACCAGCGTGCCGCGATGATGCTTCACCCGGCATCGGCGGAACCCCCGGCGGCGAGGCTTACTACGCCTATCGCGTGCGCAGTTTCACCACCACCGACATGACGCCGAGGGAAGTGTACGAATTGGGTCTGTCCGAAGTTGCGCGTATCCGGGCCGAGATGGAGGAAGTTGCCGCAGAGGCGGGGTTTGATAGCCGCGAGGCCTTTATCGAACACCTGCGTACCGATCCCCAATATTACCCGACTGACGAAGAAAGCTATCTCGAGCACACCCGCGCGCTTGCCAAGGAAATCGATGGCTGGATGCCTCGCCTGTTCGGTCGCTTGCCGCGGCTGCCCTATTCGGTCGAGCCGATCCCGGCAGCGGTCGCGCCAGGCAACACCACCGCCTATTATGAGCGCGGCTCCATCGCGACCGGCCAACCGGGCATCTACCGTCTCAACCTGACAGAGCTCGACCAGCGTCCGCTGTGGGAACTTCCGGCACTCGGTGTCCATGAAGCAGTGCCCGGCCACCACCACCAGATCGCGCTCCAGCAGGAACTCGACATGCACCCGCTGCGGGCCAACGGCAGCTTTTTCACGGCTTTCGTGGAAGGTTGGGGCCTTTATTCGGAACGTCTGGGCATCGAGATGGGCCTTTACGATACGCCAGCAAAGGAGATGGGGCGTCTCAGCTACGAAATGTGGCGCGCGACGCGGCTTGTGGTCGATACCGGCATCCACTCGATGGGTTGGACGCGCCAGCAGGCGGTCGATTACATGCTCGATAATACGGCGCTTTCCGAAGGCAATATCAATGCGGAGGTCAACCGCTACATCACCTGGCCGGGTCAAGCGGTAGCCTACAAGATCGGCGAGCTGAAGATCCGCGAGTTGCGCGGACGGGCCGAAGAAGCTCTGGGCTCTGAGTTCGACCTTCGCGCCTTCCACGATACCGTGCTGGAGAACGGCGCGGTGCCGCTGGATGTGCTGGAGGAGCATGTGGACCGGTGGATTGCCACTCAATTGGAGGAATAGGCTTTCTTACAAAGCCGGCTTCATGAAGCAGTGTCGGCATGACGCAAATTGCCAGGAAATCTCTGTTCGCCAGATGTTTGGGCCTGAGCCCAAGGCACGAAATGCTTTGCCTCAGAACACTGTCACACCTGTCACACCCCCGTCGTTTCACGGGGCAGAAACGCCGATCGGGGCTTGCGGTTGTGCTTCATCGCGGCGAAAGGGAAGCGCATCTAGTTCCGGCATCGTGCAATCGGGAAACCAGCCCACGTGATCCTCTCTCCATTCGAATGGTCCATCGCCAAACGCTACATGCTGCCCGGGCGCAGCGAAGCTGTGATCGCGCTGGTGGCCGGCATCTCTATTACGGTGGTCGCGCTGTCGGTCGCCATGCTGGTGATCGTGATGAGCGTGATGAACGGGTTCCGCGGCGAACTGATTGACCGCATCACGAACCTGAACGGCCACGCGATCGTGCAGGCATATGGTGGGCGGCTTGATGATTGGGAAAGCGTGCTTGCCGATATCGACGAAACGCCCGGCGTGGTCGGCGCGTCCCCGCTGATCGAACAGCCGCTTCTGGCAACGTACAATGGCCGTGCTGAGGCTGTCTTCGTACGCGGAAACACCATGCCGGATATCGAGGCTTTGCAGGACAAAATGGTAGCGGGCGATCTTGCCAGCATTCAGGTTGACTCCGGCAATGTCGCCATCGGTTCGGAGCTGCAACGGAACCTCGGGTTGCGTCTTGGCGACACAATCACGATCATCAATCCACAGGGCCGCACCACGCCATTCGGCACGGTCCCGCGGCAGATCGGTTACACGGTGACGGCAGTGTTCTCGGTCGGCCTGATCGACTTCGACGAGCGCTTCGTGGTGATGCCGATTGCTGACGCTCAGACACTCACCATGACCGGCGATTCCATAAGTATGATAGAAGTGGAGGTCGAAGACCCTGAACGTGTTGTCGAGATACTCGAGCCGGTCGTCGCCAAGCTGGAAGGTCGGGCGGTTGTCTCCAGCTGGCAGACGATGAATGCATCGCTGTTCGAAGCCTTGCAGGTAGAACGCGTCGCGATGTTCTTCGCACTTTCTATCATCGTGCTGGTCGCGGCATTCAACATCCTCTCCTCGCTGGTCATGCTGGTGCGTAGCAAGACGCGCGACATAGCCATCGTTAGAACCATGGGCGCGACACGCCGGAGCTTGATGAAGATCTTCGTCACAACGGGCAGCGTCATCGGCGTGATGGGCACCGGCGTAGGCCTCGCCCTCGGCTTCATTGTGCTGTTCTTCCGCAACGGCATCGTGACCGGGATCAGCTGGTTGTTCGGCGTCGAGTTGTGGGATCCGCAGGTGCGCTTCCTGACCGAAATGCCTTCGCGTACTGATCCGCTGGAGGTTTTGATGATCGCCGGTATGGCAATGGGGCTCAGTTTTCTGGCGACGCTCTACCCAGCCTATCGCGCTTCGAATACCGATCCGGTGGAGGTGTTGCGCTATGAGTAGTCCGGTCGTCCGCCTCGCTGGTCTCGCCCGTAGTTTCGTGCAAGGCGGTGTTACCATCGATGTCCTCAATGGTGTCGATCTGGAGGTTGCACCGGGCGAGATTGTTGCACTTCTGGGCCCGTCGGGCTCAGGCAAGTCGACCATGCTCCAGGCCGTAGGTCTGCTTGAAGGCGGCTTCTCCGGGACCATCGAGATCGCCGGGCAGGACGCGAGTTCGCTGAACTCGGCCGAGCGCACAACGCTGCGCCGCGACCACCTCGGCTTCGTCTACCAGTTCCACCACCTGTTGCCGGACTTCACCGCGCTGGAGAACGTGGTCCTTCCGCAACTGTTGCTCGACGTGAAGCGTGCCGATGCAGAGGAGCGGGCAAAACAACTGTTGGAAGCGCTAGGTCTCTCGCACCGCCTCAGCCATCGCCCGAGCAAGCTCTCCGGCGGTGAGCAACAGCGTGTGGCCGTCGCCCGCGCGCTCGCCAACAAGCCGCAGCTTGTGCTGGCAGACGAACCGACAGGTAATCTGGACGAGAAGACGAGCGAACGCGTGCTTGGCGAGTTCCTCGAGCTGGTGCGCGGGCAGGGTAGCGCTGCCTTGGTGGCAACCCACAACGAACGACTGGCCGCCCGGATGGACCGTGTGGTAAGGTTGCATGAGGGACGGATCGAATAAGGGAATTGCCGATGGCGATGGTCACCACCGCGCTCGCTGCGATGCTGCTGGTTCAGGACGCGCCCTCTCAAGCCGAAAGCGGAGGTGAAGCCGTACAGGAAACCCCAGCGACCGCTCCTGTTCCGCCATGCGCAACGCGTGACTTCCGCGCCTTCGACTTTTGGATCGGTGAGTGGACTGTGACATCCAATGGGGCTGAAGAACCGTTGGCTCACAGCCGCATAGAGAGTGTCGCTCACGGTTGCGCCATACGCGAAACTTGGATGCCTTTTCGCGGAGGTGGCGGGACCAGTACGACTGCGTACGACACTGTCACCGGTATCTGGCACCAGACCTGGATAGGCGCACAACCGGGAGAAGTGGATTTCTATGGCGGTATCGTGGACGGGGCGATGGTTTTGACCGGTTATTGGGGTAGGGCTAGCTCGGGCCAACCCAATCTGGTGCGGATGACATACACGCTGCGCGACGACGGCTCGGTGCGCCAGTATGGTCAAACAAGCACGGACCACGGCCTCACCTGGAGCGACAGTTTCGACCTGACCTATCGTCCGCGCGCGCAGTAACCACCACGCTTCCCTGAGCGAAGAGGCTGGTCAAAAGGAGAAACTCGATGATCGAGACAATTTCAGACTGGTTCCTCTCTCTGGGTGCAACATATGGCGTAAATCCATGGATTTTTGGCGCGATCTATGTTGGCGCGATCCCGTTCTTCATTGCCAGCGTTGGTTGGATCGTAAAGAACGCGCGCGGGGGTCGATCCACGGTGCTTCCGACAATGCTCGCGGGTTTCTTCTTTGTTTCGGCCTATATTTACCTTGCTATTGTGGGCCGGAACATCCCCATCTGGGTGTGGATATTCCTTGCGGCGCTGATTGTTTATGGAGCGATTTCTCAAGTCCGCCAGACAAGGAAGAAAATCGTCGCGGCGAAAAGGGAAATGGAGACTGAATAACCCACGGGCTTTTCCCAGCGCGGATTTGCCAATCCGGCTTCTATCACCATAGTGAGTGGATGGCCTACGCACCCTTCGTCCCGCTTCGTGTAATTTCGAGTTACTCGATGCTCGAAGGCGCAATTGACCCGAAGGCTATTCCGAAGTTGGCGAAGGAGCGTGGCTACCCGGCTATCGCAATTTGCGACCGGAACGGGCTCTATGCGTCAACGATGTTCGCCGGGGCATGCATTGCCGAGGGCATCCAGCCTATCGTTGGAACCTTGCTCGGCGTTCTGCGGGGGGAAGGCGAACCGGTCGATTATCTGCCGCTTTACGCGCAGGATGAAGACGGGTGGAACAATCTCTGCCATCTGGTCAGTCGTGCACATCTGGACCGGCCCCTTGAGCTGGAACCGCATGTAACGATTGATGATTTTGAAGGTCATACAAATGGGCTGATTGCTCTCACTGGTGCGAGCGCAGGGTCGATCACGCGATTACTCGCAGATGGCAAGGAGCGGCGCGCACACGAGTTGGCTGAGAAGTTCTCGTCCTTGTTTCCAGGCAGGTTCTATATTGAACTTTCGCGGCGAGGAAATCCCGTGGAAGACGCAGCGGAAGGGGGGTTGCTGGATCTGGCCTATGCGCAGGATTTGCCGCTTGTCGCTACCAACCCTGCCAATTTCGCCGAACCACACCAACACAGCGCGCATGACGCCATGCTGTGTATCGCCAATTCCTCGCAGATCGACAGCGCCGACAGACCGACTTCCAATCCCGAAGCTTATGTAAAATCGGCGAGCATGATGGAAGAGCTGTTTGCGGACCTGCCTGAAGCGACAGCCAATTCGCTCGTCATCGCCCAGCGCTGCGCCTTCGCGCCACCACGTCGCTCGCCGATCCTGCCAAGCCTTGCAGGCGATATGGAAGGTGAGGCGCGCATGTTGGAACAGGATGCAAAGCGCGGCCTCGCTGCGCGGCTGGAGCTATATGACGAGCTGTCCGATGAGGAGTTGAGAGTTTATGTCGACCGCCTCGATTATGAAGTCGGCATCATCCGCAATATGGGTTTTCCGGGCTATTTTCTGATCGTTGCCGACTTCATCAAATGGGCCAAGGCTCAGGGTATTCCAGTAGGGCCAGGTCGTGGATCGGGCGCTGGCTCGCTCGTCGCCTGGGCGCTGACGATTACCGATCTCGACCCAATCCGCTTGGGCTTGCTGTTCGAGCGGTTCCTCAATCCCGAACGTGTATCAATGCCTGACTTTGACATCGATTTCTGTGAAACGCGGCGCGGGGAAGTAATTCGGTACGTGCAGGAGCGGTATGGCAAGGATAAGGTCGCGCAGATCATTACCTTCGGCAAGATGAAAGCGCGTGCCGTGCTGCGCGATACCGGGCGTATTTTGCAAATGCCGTACGGCCAAGTCGATAGATTAACCAAGATGGTACCGAACCATCCAACCGACCCATGGACTTTGCCGCGTACGCTTAACGGAGCGGCGGATTTCAGGCGCGAATATGACAACGACAATGAGGTGAAACGCCTCGTCGATCTGGCGATGCAATTGGAAGGCTTCCCGCGCAATTCCTCCACACACGCGGCCGGTGTGGTGATTGGGGACCGGCCACTCAGCCAGCTCGTCCCGCTTTATCGCGATCCGCGGTCCGACATGCCAGTAACGCAATTCGACATGAAACATGTCGAGGATTCGGGTCTCGTAAAGTTCGACTTTCTGGGTCTGAAGACGCTTTCGGTACTGCGCAAGGCAGTGGACCTCCTCAAACGACGGGGAATTACGGCCGATCTCGACAAACTTGCATGGGATGATCCGGGCGTGTTTGAGCTCCTCAAGCGCGGCGATACGGTTGGTGTATTCCAGCTTGAATCTGAAGGCATGCGGCGTACGCTGACAGCGGTCAAACCGAGCAAGTTTGAAGACATCATCGCGCTCGTCTCACTTTACCGCCCAGGGCCTATGGACAACATTCCGCTGTTCGGAAAGCGCAAGGCTGGCGAAGCGCCGATCGAATATCCGCATCCAAAGCTGAGAGGTATCCTCGAAGAGACCTACGGCATCTTTGTCTACCAGGAGCAGGTTATGCAGGCTGCGCAGATCCTGGCGGGATACTCGCTGGGTGATGCAGATTTGCTCCGCCGCGCGATGGGCAAGAAGGTCCAGGCGGAAATGGACAAACAACGCGGGCGCTTTTGCGATGGCTGCAAGGAAGTGTCGGGCATCGAAAAGGATGAGGCCAACCGGCTGTTTGACTTGATTGACAAGTTTGCCGGGTACGGTTTCAACAAGTCGCACGCTGCAGCCTATGCTCTGCTCAGTTACCAGACCGCCTGGCTCAAGACGCACTACCCGGAAGAGTTCTACGCTGCCTCCATGTGCTTCGACATGCATCAATCGGAGAAGCTGGCCGTGTTTGTTGATGATGCCCGCCGCAATGGGATCGAGCTGCTGGGGCCTGATCTTAACTCTTCAGAAGCTGAATTCATGGTCGAGGAGACCGATGAGGGCTGGGCGGTACGCTACGCGCTCGCCGGTATCCGTAATGTTGGTGAAAAAGCGATGGAGCAAATCGTGGCCGAACGCGTGGCACGTGGCCCCTTCGAGACTCTCGAAGATGTGTTCCGCCGCCTGCCTGCTGGCTCTATGAACCGCAAGCAGTTTGAAGGTCTGGCCGGCGCTGGCGCGTTCGACAGTCTTGAGCCAAACCGCGCTAAGGTGCTAGCCAATGCCGATATGTTGCTGGCGGTTGCCGATGCCGCGCATCGCGAAAAGGCCAGCGGGCAAGCCGGCCTTTTCGGGGGAGAAGATCACGCTGAGCCGTCGCTCAAACTCGGCGATAGCAAGTCATGGACGCGCGGCGAACAGATGGCGGTCGAACGAGAAAATTTCGGTTTCTATTTTGCCGCGCATCCGGTGGCGGAATTCCAGATGGTGGCGTCCGCAAATGGCGCGCGGAGTTACGCGGCGCTAATGGAAAGCGGTGTTGAAGGCGGTCGCCAGCCGGCCGTGATGGCCGCGATGGTTGAAACAGTGAACAAGGGTCGTACGAAGCGCGGAGCCGAGTTCATCCGGGCCGACTTCTCGGACAGTTCGGGTCAGTTCAGCGCGGCGTGTTTTGAAGAGAGTCTGGTCGAAAGCTTCCAGAAATGGGCGGAGGACGGCACTTGCGTATTGCTGAATGTGGAGCTCGACTCGCCCAATCCTGATGATCCGCCACGCGTTACGGTGCGCGGTGCGCGGCCTCTGGCTGAGGTCACCAGCACTCAACGGATGCAACTTACGGCTGAAATTGAGAGCATTGCAGCGCTGACCGCACTCCGGGAGATGTTGGATCTTGGTAAGGCAGGGCATGGAGAAGTTCTCGTCACGCTGGAACTGGACGAAGATACCCACCCGCAATTGTTGCTCGGCCGTGATTTTGCCTTAGGAAGCGATATTCTCGATAAGCTTCAGGGAATACCCGGTCTTACCAATATAACGCTCTGCCCCATTCGCGGCGTTGGACATCTCAGGCTGGTTGCCTAGGACACCAGCATGGCTGAGGCGACAGATGATCTGACAGATAAGGAGAAGCAGGCACTTCGCCTGCTGCTGACCGGACACGACGCCAAGTCAAGCGCGCATGCACTCGACATTTCAGTCCACACTGTCAATGATCGGCTGCGCAATGCACGCCGCAAAATGGGTGTGTCAAGCAGCCGTGAGGCCGCAAGAATCTTGGGGGATGCCGAGAGAGCGACACCCCAAAGCCTTGCGCACAACACAATCGGGATGGCGGATAATCACCCGCCGGGCGATTCTGCAGACCTCAATGAAACAGCCAGGAGCGGTCCATCAAAAGCCGTCTGGCTAGCAGGAGGAATGCTTACTATGTCACTTGTTATCGCAATCGCGGCTGTCGCTCTCGTTCCGCAAGACCCGCAGAGTGAAACTGTTTCTGGAGACGATTACACTTCCGAAGCAAGCACTCAGGCTGCTTCGACAGAAGCTGCTTCCTTGGAAGTCATCGAAGCATTTATTGCTTCGGTCGATGGCGGTGATTGGAACGGCAGTTGGGAGGTCGCAGGCGCTTATTTCAAGACCAGACCAGTGCAGGCGAATGGGCATCAATCATCGAGCCAGTTCGCGCTCCGCTTGGTGCAGTCGTTTCGCGCGAAGTTTTGACGGTACAACGCGCCAATTCATTGCCGGGTGTGCCGGAAGGCGAGTACGAAGTCGTCCAGTTCGCTACCAATTTTGCGGGTCGTGATGAGCGGTCGGTAGAGACGGTGATCATGCTAGAAGCGAATGATGGCTGGCAGGTTGCCGGATATTTTATCCGCTAGGATAAAGCGCTATCGGCCACAACCTAACTTTCCGGTTGGCAGGACCATAAAAGAAGGGCCGGGAGATTGCTCTCCCGGCCCATTCTGTTTGCCTGTTTGGCGTAGCTTACATGCCGGAGCCCGGACCGTAAGTGATTTCCACACGGCGGTTTTGCAGTTCGCGAACACCGT
>CAYRBB010000006.1:0-98938 GCA_964422435.1 uncultured Sphingomonadaceae bacterium | reverse complement strand
GGGGCGGAGTCGAACCACCGACACGACGATTTTCAATCGTCTGCTCTACCACTGAGCTACCCAGGCATCTTGGTCGCGACAGGTATCTTCGAAGTGCCTGGCGAGCAAGTGAAGCGCGCCTATGGCGAAGCCCGGCGCGCTTGGCAAGGGGTAATCAGTCCTCTTTTGCGATGTCTTCGGGAGAAGCGGGGTCACCTGCCAATGCATAGCCATCGGTGAACCATGCGGCGAGGTCCTTGTCGCGGCAGCGGCTGGAACAAAACGGTGTGAATTCCTCCACACGCGGTTTCTTGCAAATAGGGCAGGCCTTGGTGCTCATGACATGACCAGTTGGGCGTGCGGTGCCTCCAGCGCAAGGGCGGGATCGGGCCTTGTCGACACCTCTCGCCCGGTGCGGCGCTTGAGTTCCGCCAGCCATTCCTTAGTCAGCTTCGCAAGAACCGCCGGGTGAGCGGTCAGTTCGATCCGTCCCGCTCCCTGCAGCCTTTCGGCCCGGCGCAAAAGCAGGCGCGCAGCCGCTCCCGACCGATCACGCCCGATGCGCTGCAAAATGCTTGGCTGTCCTTGCGCGGCAACGATCTGCACGAAACCAAAGCCGTTCATGGCGGTGCGTTCATGCGGCCAACCCGCAAGATGCTTGTCCAGCCCAGCATCAATCGCCTTGCGGTCCTGCTTGTCGAGAGTGGGAAAGTCGATGCCGATATTGCCGGTGATCTGCAGTCGCTTCAGGCAGCGGGCAATCACGGGAATGCCATTGTGGAATAGTGCTTCGGGATAATCGCGAAGGTCAACGTCGATGAGTGTCATCGCGGGTGTATCGCAGATGATCAGCGCGCCGCCGCTAAACTCCACATCGCCGCTCCAGGCTTCGAGAAACAACTCCTCCCAGTCGGCTTCGGGCGGGAAAGCGCGCACTAGAGTGGCATTCTCACCGTCATTGGCGATCTGGTACGCCAACGTGGGGGCAGGTGCCGGTTCCTTGTCCGTATGTCTGGACTGCGCCCGTTTCATCCGCCCGCGTTCGCTAATCGCCTCCCGAGTGACCTCTTGCCTTACGCGCATGCCCTGCGTGGTTTCGTGCGGCATCCGGCTGGTGTAGGCTTCCTCTCCATTTTCGAAGCGCACAATGCCGTAACGACGCCAGACGCCGTGCGGCTTGATTTCGACGACCTGGGCATCTTCTACCTGCCCGACTGTGAGGCCGCCCGGCCAGTACAAACGTGCAGCGACGATTTCGCCCTGTTCAAGTAGAACCGCGCGCTCCTCCCCGATGCCCTCTTCAACCAGCCACTCAGCCAAAGTTGAAACCCGCTGCCTTGAGCAATGCCCGCGTTTCGAACAGCGGAAGGCCGACAACGCCGGAATGGCTGCCCTGAATCCACGGAATCAGCGCCTCAGCCGCGCCCTGAATGGCATATCCGCCCGCCTTGCCGTGCCATTCACCGCTGGCGATGTATGCGTCGATCTCTTCAGTCGAGAGGCGTTTGAACTTCAACTGCGTCTCGCTCAGCCGTTCGCGAACGCTGCCGTCGGGTGCGGCGAGCGCGATAGCGGACAGAACGCGGTGGCGGCGACCGGACAGCAGTTCGAGGCACCGGCGCGCTGTGGCTTCATCTTCTGCCTTGGGCAGGATGCGACGACCGCAGGCCACCACGGTGTCTCCCGCCAACACATGCGACGTGCCACCATCAACCGCAGCAGCCTTTTCCCGCGCCATGCGCATGGCATAGTCGCGCGGAAGTTCCGCCTTGCGCGGCGTCTCGTCGATATCGGCGGGGGCAACGCTGTCGGGATCTACCCCAAGGCGTGCCAGAAGTTCGCGTCGCCGCGGGCTGGCCGATGCGAGGATAAGCGATGGCGTGGGCGTAGTCATGCCCGGATGCTTAGGAAGGGTTGTAACCCGGAGGGCCGCTGCGGCCCGGCATGAAGCGATAGGTGATGCGTGCCTTGGTAAGATCGTAAGGCGTCAACTCGCAAAGAACTTCGTCACCCACCAGCACGCGGATGCGATTCTTGCGCATACGCCCGGCAGTGTGCCCAAGCACTTCGTGGCCGTTTTCGAGCTCCACCCGGAACATCGCGTTGGGCAGAAGCTCTACTACCTTGCCGCGCATTTCGAGGAGTTCTTCTTTTGCCATCCAGTTTTGTGTCCTTGCGTGAGGTATAGAATTTGTGTCGGGCGCGCATAGCCGCCCCGCTCACAAAAGGGAAGAGCGCGCATGTGGTGGAACAATTCTCGACTACAACCCTTCGTTCATGTGCGACAATTTAATACTTAAGCCCAGCTTGTCAGATATTGCGCCGCCAACCATATCGCTTTGGCGGCGGGGGCCGATCTTTACGGATTGAAGGAAGTTCTGTGCATTCCACCGTTTCTACCAGTTCTTTGGCGATTGCCGCTGCGTTGATTTTGCAGCCGGCCGGCCCGATACTTGCGCAAGACGCTCAGCCGGTCGACCAGGGTGACCAGCCCGAGTCCACTCCGGACTCCGATGGTGTCGGCGAGGATGAAGACATCAATACGATCCTCGTCCTCGGCGCGCGACTGGTCGGGCGCGTCAACACCGAACAGCCGACTATCCTTGCGCTGGATGAGGAGGCGATTGCCGCTTATGGCGCATCAACCATCCAGGATTTGATTGAGGTGCTGGGGCCGCAGGTTTCCAGCAGTCGGGGGCGCGGTGGCGGTGGTCAGGTGTTTCTCGTCAACGGGCGGCGCATCTCTTCTTTCCGCGAATTGCGAAGCTATCCTAGCGAGGCGATCGAGAGGTTCGAGGTCCTTAACGAGGAAACGGCGCTCGAATTCGGCTACTCGGCGGATCAGCGTGTCGTGAACATCATCCTCAAGGATAATTATTCCAGCCAGACGGTGGAACTCGAATATTCCCAGCCCTGGATTGGCGGCTTTTCCAATCAGGAAGTGGACGGCACATATCTTCGGTTGAGCGATCCCAACCGGCTCAACCTCAATGTCGAGGTCAACAATTCGACACTGCTCACCGAAGCGGAGCGTGGCATAGTGCAGCCGGACGCGGCAATTCCGACATTTGGCTTCGATCCCGATCCTTCAGCATTCCGTAGCCTGCGCGGTGAATCCACCGGACTGGAGGCTACCGCCAACTGGACCACGGCAATTGGTGAAGCCGGCACATCTCTGAGCCTAAATGCGACCTATGAGCGCAGCGATAGTTCCAGCCTGCAAGGTCTCGACACGGTCCTGCTGACCGATCCCGATGGTGATACCGCCTTGCGCAGCTTCAATGCACTCGATCCACTCTTGGTGGATCGGGACTCAAACAGTTACTCCGCTGGTGCGACGCTGAACACGAATGCCGGTGATTGGGAACTGACTGCCACCGCAGATGCGACGCTGACGAATTCGGTCAGCCGTATCCGGCAACGTATCGACACGAGCGACCTTGTCACGGCAGCAGCGGCTGGTGATCTCGCTCTCGATGCAGAACTTGGCTCCTTTCCCGATGCCGGGTTTGATGAATCAATCAATGATACGTACCGGATCACCGGGCTCCTTACGGCGCGGACAAATCCGTTGTACTTGCCCGGCGGCGATGTCTCGTTGACCCTTATCGCGGGTTATGTCGGCAACGGGATCGAAAGCAGCGATACGCGGAATCCGGGGAGTAATTTGAAGCTCGATCGCAGCCGCTTCCAGCTCGGCGCGACGACGAGTGTGCCGATCACCAGCAGGCGGGAGGAGTTCGGCGGGACGATCGGTGATATCAGCCTCAATGCGAGCGCATCGGTTTTCGAACAAAGCGATTTCGGTACGCTCGTCACTTGGAACACCGGCCTTGTCTGGGGCCTGACTGAGCGGCTTTCGCTCACCGCAACCTATTTCGTCGCGGAAAGTTCGCCGTCACTCACGCAGCTTGGTTCACCGACAATCTCGACGCCCAATGTCGCGGTGTTCGATATCGCCAATAACGAAACGGTTTTTGCGACGGTGGTTTCGGGCGGTAATCCCTTGCTTCCCGCCCAGCAGCAGAGCGACTGGAAGTTCGGGGTAAACTGGGAGGTTCCCGAATTCGCCTCATTTGTCGACAATGCGCGGATCCAGATCGAGTATTTCGACAATCATTCGGAAGACACGACCAACGGCTTTCCGTTGCTCACCCCCGCTATCGAGGCGGCTTTCCCCGACCGGGTGACGCGTGATGCGGCTGGTACCCTGATCGAGCTGGATGATCGCTTCGTAACCTTTGCCGAACAGGATGTGCGACGTCTTGCTGTCCAGCTCAACTTCCGCGGCAGCTTTGGCGGCGCTGAAGAGGGCGCGGGCGGCGGTAGCGGCGGCTCGCCAGCTGGAGCGCGTGGCGGTCGGCCCGGTGGGGTCCAAGGTGGTCAGGGCGGCACTGGCGGAGGGCGACCCAATGCCGAACAGTTTGCGGCTTTGCGTGAGCAATTTTGCAATGCCGAGCCTGATGTATTGCTCGAACGCTTCAATGCAGCCGCGCGGGCTGCGGCCAATGGTGAAGAACCGCCGCTCGATGAGAATGGCGAGCCGATCGTCATCCCGGCGCAGATTCTCCAGCGCCTCACAGGAGAAGACGGGCAAATCGATCCGGAACGTCTCAACGCGCTGCGAGAGCGCTTCTGCAACGGCAGCAGTCAGCAGGCAAGCGGACAGCAAGGTGGCGGTCGTCGTGGCGGGGGTGGTGGTCGTCGCGGCTTCGGGCGCTTCGGCGGCGGTGGCGATGACGGTCCTCCGCAATGGAACTGGTTTGCCGGTCTCAACTACGCCTATGAGTTCGAAAACACGGTTCTGATCGCAGATGGGATTCCCCGGCTTGACCTGCTGGAAGGCGACGCGCTTTCGGGGGGCGGACAGCCGCGCCACACGCTACGCTGGTTCAGTGGGCTGTTCTATGATGGCATGGGTATCCTGCCCTTCGCCCGCTATGTCGGCAGCTCGCGGATCGAGGGCTCGGACCTCGCGGGCGGCACGGACCTGTTCTTCGATGATCTGCTGACCATCGATATTCGTACCTTCGTCGATCTGGGGGAACGTGATGGCTTGGTCGAAGCCGTCCCGTTCTTCCAAAACGCGCGGATCAGCTTCGATGTCGAAAATGTCTTCGATGCCCGGCAGCGGGTAACGGACAGTAACGGCGATGTGCCGTTGCAGTACCAGCCGTTCCGGATCGATCCTGTGGGCAGAAGCTTCGAGATCGAATTCCGGAAGATGTTCTGATCGGGTTTGTTTTTCGAAGCTGTCGCCGTAACGTCGTCCTCGCTCAACGCGCAGGCTGGCTGCGCCCACTGCGGTCGGCCTTGCGGCCCGGTGGCCCGTTAAAACGCCTCCGCCGCTGCCTTGGCGCTCGCCCAGGCCCATTGGAAGTTGTATCCGCCCAGCCAGCCGGTAACGTCCACTGCCTCTCCGATAGCGTAGAGACCGCGCACCTTCCTCGCTTCCATCGTTTTGGAGGATAATTCAGCAGTGGAAATGCCGCCGACTGTTACCTCAGCCTTGGCAAATCCCTCGCTCCCATTGGGGGTGAACGTCCAGCGAGCGAGGCGATCCTGAGCCGACCGAAGGATCTTGTCCGGGATATTCCCCAAATCGCCGTCGATGCCTAGCTGGTCGGCGAGTACATCGGCCAGCCGGTCGGGCAGCTCGTCGCGCAAAATCGCACGAAAACGCGCAGACGGGGTCGAGCGTTTCGTCTCGACCAACCAATCGGCAGGTTTGTCCGGCAAGAAGTGGATCGCCACCAGATCGCCCGGTTTCCAGTAACTGGAGACTTGGAGGATAGAGGGGCCGGACAGCCCGCGGTGGGTAAACAGTGCCGCCTCACGGAAGGTTGCGTTGTTTGCAGTTGCCTCAACCTCCGCAGAAACGCCCGATAGTTCGCGAAACAGCACTTCCTCTCCCCCCAGCGTCAGCGGGACCAGAGCAGGGCGCGGCTCGACAATCTTCAAGCCGAACTTACGGGCAAGGCCATAGGCAAAATCGCTGGCGCCCATCTTGGGAATGCTTGGCCCACCCGTCGCGATCACAAGCTTGGGCGCGTTGAATGAGTCGTTTTGCGTGGTGACGACGAAGCTCTCGCCTTCGCGTGCGACTTCCGACACGTCTTCATTGCAGCGGATGGTAACCTTGCCCGGACCTGACGCACACTCCGCCAGCAGCATATCGACGATCTGGCGGGACGAGCCGTCGCAAAACAACTGACCCAGCGTCTTTTCGTGCCAGTCGATCGCGTGCTTATCGACCAGATCAATGAAATCGCGGGGGCTGTAGCGGCTGAGCGCGCTCTTGGCAAAATGCCGGTTGGCGCCCAGGTAATTCGCAGGGCTCGCGCCGATATTCGTAAAATTGCAGCGCCCCCCGCCTGAAATGAGGATTTTCTTCCCGACCTTTTCGGCCTTTTCCAGTACGAGCACGTTGCGGCCGCGCTGTCCGGCGATGGCGGCACAGAATAGCCCGGCAGCCCCGCCGCCCAGAATGATCGCATCGTATGATTCTGCCATACCCGCGCGTTAGGCGGGATTGCGGCCGGGACCAAGCGAAAGGCCCCGGCCGCAAGGTTCACGCGGTCAGGGCTGAGCCACCGTTATCAATTTGCCCAGCGTGTCCCATTCGGGTCTGGGAGACCAATTGCGGTTTGCGCCGAGATAGGAATGGTCGTCCAGCTCCAGCAGGCCGATGATCGTTTCGGCAACGATGGTTGCACCCACCGGGCCCAGGCCTTCGCCTTCCTTGGTGCTTCCGTTGGTTTCTGCGCGGCCGATTACCTCGGCCTCTGCCAGCAGGTACAGCCATAGCGGGATGCCATGAGCGGGCAGATCGTCGTTCAGTTTGCCAATGCGCTTCACCACCTTTTCGATCACCTTGGGGTCGCAATTGATGGCGTCGGCCACCTTCTCCCCACCGGGCAGCAGAAAGGTATTGCCGCGCAGCAGATTGCGCGTCGCCAGCGAGTTTTCGCCTTCGGTAATGAAGGGCAGGGCAAGCAGATCGCCCGCCATTTGGAGGTCAAGCTTCTGCGCCCGTTCGACTGTGCGGTTCTCCGGCGTGAACAGCAGTTCGTGCCAGTCGACTACGCCGCGCGGATCGGTCAGCGCATCGAAGCCCCCTCCAAGGATCGTGCCGAAGAGCTCCAGCGGACTATCGCCGGTTTGGACCTGAACCTTCATCGGGATCATCGAGTGGCCGAAACGATAGGCGGCGACCGAGAACTCGATCGGAATGAAGGGCACCCCGCCGCAATAATGCTCGCGCCCGCAGCCAAGTATGCGTTCGACCACAGGCTTGCCGCAGATATCGGTAAGGAAATTGTTCACCACAGCCCACTGGTAATGCCACGTCGTCTGTCGGCGCGATGCCTCATAGAGACTGTGCCCTTCCAGACCGGTCTCGTCATGGATCGTCTGCGCCACATGGTTGTGGAAGCGGATGATGGCGAGCTGGATCTGACTGATGACGCGGTTCTCGTCGTTACGCGGGTCGCCGATCATCGCGCGACCATTTGGGCTGCGCAGCAAGTCGCTATCGTTCAGACCCGCTTGGCCCGGATTGTCAGCCCCGGTCAGCAATTTCACGCCTCCGAACGCCCCTCCCTGGACATAAAGATAGGGCTGTGCTTCGGGGCCGAGGCCATAGATGCAGTCGAGATCGAGAGTAGGCGTGCGGACATTGGCGACTTCGCCAGGATTATCCACCACGCTGTCGAAGGTGGTGGAAGCATCCAGCGTTATGTCGTGGTCAATGAACTGGCCGAAGAAGATCATGCCAACGGGCACGGTGTCGGTGCGATCATTCTTGTTGCCGCCGTCCATCGGACCGCCATCCTTGCCGATCGCCTCAAGAATAGATTTGGGCGTGTAGGCCGGATTGAGCATTCCAAACATGCGACCAAAGCGGTCGTCGCGCTGCTTGGCGTTATAATGGCCCCGACGGCAATATGCCGACAGGCCTTCGAGTGGTTTCATTCCATGGTGTTCGTGATCAGCCATGCGTTCCTCCTGTAGGGTTGGGAAACGCGGCCCGTCTGTTTTCTTTTGGCTAGGTCCTAGCGTGGCAAAGACTATGGTGTATTGGACAAAGGAGACACGCCGTTAACCGTATCTCGGCGCGTTTTTGGGGCGCACTGGCTCGCAAGCCCGTGACCGGCCTTAATCTGCGGTCGGTTTGCGGTGGTGCATGTCAGGCAATTTCGGTGCCTGCTTCATCGGCTCGCCGACGGGCGACGAAATAGAGCAGGGTACCGGCTGCAAGCAAGACTCCGAACATCGTCCATGCCTGCTGATCGGCATGGCTCGCAATCCAGACCGATGCGACGAAGGCGATCACCGCGATCACGGTGTGCACCGGATTGAGTGCGCCTTCTCGTTTCTCGATCACCGGCAGGGCTGCGGCAGTGATGCAATAGGTCAACATACGGGCAAGCGTGCTGGCGGCGGCTAGGGCAATAAATCCTCCCCAGATCGCGAACAGCGCGGCGAATGCGCCGTAGAATGCTATCGAATTCGCGGGAGTCAGGAAGCGGGGGCTGACCTTTTCGAACCAGGCGGGCAGCATCCCCTGTTCTGCCATGCCATAGGCCATGCGCGGAACCACGATCAGGCTGGCGAAGTTGTTGGCCGCGATGGAGAAGCCGGCACCCAGAACAAGGATGAAGGCGCCCCACTGGCCAATCGCGACTTCCGCAGCACCGGCGAGGGCATTCTCATTCGCTCCTGCTTCGGGACCGATGGTGAGATAGGCCCAGATTACCAATGCATAGAGCAAGGTAACCCCGGCCAGCACGGTTATCAGCACGCGCGGAATGTCGCGCTTCGGATCGCGAACTTCGCCTGCGGGGACAGTGACCGCTTCGAAGCCGATAAAGGCGTAGAACAGCAACAGCACGACCGATTCAACCTGGCTGAATTGCGGAAGGACGATGCCGGGGGAAGTAAAGCTTCCGAAGGCAGCTACGCCGATCAACAGTGCCAATGGCCCCAGTTTCAGTACCGTGAGCCCGCCAAGCATGTTGACCGAACCGCGCATTGAAAACAGGTTGATCGCAGTAAATCCGAGGATTGTCGCCACGACGGTAGCAGTGGCCAGCGTCTCGTTCTCAAGCGCAGGGAAAATCGCCGCGAAATATGCGACCATGACATGCGTATTGGCTGCGAGCGCCACCAGACCGGATGCAAATCGTCCCCAACCCGCTTGAAAGCCTGCAAAGCTGCCGAACGCGGTCTTGCCGTAAAGGATCGGGCCACCAGTCTGGTCGAAGCGGGCGGCGAGCCACGCGAAGACGAGTACGAGTGGCAGAAAGATGATGCCCCCGATGATCATCAGCCACGGCGCGAAGCTGCCCACGGCTGCAACCAGCACCGCGGGAAGGGCAAAGATGCCGCTGCCGATCATGCCGTTAAGCTGGAACAGCGATGTGCCCCAGAAGCCGACCGTGCGCGGCGGTGCGGTGGTGGTGTTCGGTTTGATGCCTGCCATGGCCGCAGGAGGTGCCCGTAAAGCAGCGGATGTGCAAGCGATTGAGCTTTACGCGTCCCCCGCCTATCTCTGCCCCATGAGCCACAGCGACGCCGGATCCCCACCCAACCCGCATGGTGCAGAGCGCTTCCACGAGGAGCGCGCCGCCTATACCGTGAAGGGCAGCGCCAAGGCGGGTGCCCAGCCCGATCTGGAAGCCGGCGTGGGTGCGATCAAGGAGGTTGTCGCCACGCTGAAACCCAAGCCCGGCGTGTACCGTATGCTCGATGCGCGGGGGGACGTTCTCTATGTTGGCAAGGCGCGCAGCCTAAAGGCGAGAGTGGCGAATTACACTCAGATCAAGGGACTGACGAACCGCCTGCAGCGCATGGTGTCCCAGACCCGTGCGATGGAGATCGTCACCACCAATTCGGAGGCAGAGGCGTTGCTGCTGGAAGCGCAGTTTATCAAGCGTTTTCGTCCACCGTACAACGTCTTATTGCGTGATGATAAGAGCTTTCCTTTCATTCTATTGCGCGACGGGCATGATTACCCGCGTATCATGAAACACCGCGGCGCGCGGCGGGCCAAGGGCAGCTATTACGGCCCTTTCGCCAGCGCTGGTTCCGTGAACACGACGATCAATGCGCTGCAGAAGCTCTTCTTGCTGCGCAGTTGCACGGACAGCTTTTTCGAGCGGCGCGACCGGCCTTGCCTGCTCTACCAGATCAAGCGCTGTTCCGCGCCCTGCGTCGGCCGGATCGACAAGGCTGGTTACGAGGAATTGCTTCGGCAGGCGAAAGACTTCCTCGGCGGCAAGTCGGGCGCGGTGCAAGCCAAGATCGAGAAGCAGATGGCCGAGGCGGCGGAGGCATTGGATTTTGAAACGGCAGCTTTGCTGAGGGACCGTTTGCGCGCGGCAACCTTCATCCAGGGCTCGCAAGCCGTGAACGCGCAGGGCGTGGGCGATGCCGATGTCTTTGCGCTCCATGCAAAGGGCGGCCAGATCGGCATCCAGGGCTTCTTCGTCCGCGGTGGGCAGAACTGGGGCCACCGCGCCTTCTTCCCCAGCCATGTGAAGGGTGTGGACGAGGGCGAGGTTCTCGCCCGCGTCCTCGCGCAGTTCTACGAGGAGGTGCCGCCGCCGCCCAACATCCTTGTCGACCGCGAATTGCCTGAAGGCGAATTGCTGGAAGAGGCCTTTGCCGAACTGGCAGGCCGCAAGGTTGGTATTTCCATCCCCCAGCGCGGCGAGCGGCGCAAGCTGATGGAACAGGCGAAACGTAACGCCGTGGAGGCGCTCGACCGTCGCCTCGCCGAAAGCGGGACACAGGCCAAGATCATGCGTGAAATGGCGGAATTCCTCGAGCTTCCAGAGGTGCCTGCGCGGATCGAGGTGTATGACAACTCGCATATCCAAGGCGCGAAGGCGGTGGGTGCGATGGTGGTTGCCGGGCCGGAGGGCTTCATCAAGAACCAGTATCGCAAGTTCAATATCAAGTCGGCACAGACCAATGACGATTTCGGGATGATGCGCGAAGTGCTGGAGCGCCGCTTCAGCCGGGCGATGAAGGAAGACCCTGACCGTGAGAAGGTGGGCGTGTGGCCCGATCTCGTGCTGATCGATGGCGGCAAGGGGCAGATGTCGTCCGTGCGCGATACGCTCGCCGAGCTCGGGATAGAGGACGTGCCGCTGATCGCCATTGCCAAGGGACCGCATCATGGCCGGGAGGGTCGGGAAGTGTTCCACTTCCCCGATGGCCGCGAGAAGACGCTGCCAACAAATTCACCCGTGCTGTTCTACCTCCAGCGCCTGCGCGACGAGGTGCACCGCTTTGTGATCGGTGCGCACAGGGCGAAGCGCAGCAAATCGATCACAGCATCACCGCTCGACGAAATCCCCGGGATTGGCCCTTCCAGAAAGCGCGCTTTGCTGCTGCATTTCGGCACAGCGAGCAAGGTAAGAGCGGCGGCGCTCGATGACCTGAAGCGGGTGCCGGGTGTGAGTGCGAGTGTTGCGCAGACAGTCTATGATTTCTACCATGCTGCCGGGTAGTTGAGGAAATACGATGAGCGCGAAGACAATCACGTTGGTAGCCTTGGTTTTTTCGCTGGCCAGTTCTTTCGCATACGCTCAGAATATTGATGCGGAAAAGCCGCTTGCGCAGGATCAGTCACGCCCGGCGATGCCGATAGATCAAGCCCAATGGGCACGCCAGATCATCGAGAGTTATCCGACGGCGGCGCTCGCGTATCAAATGGAGGGAACCGTCGGGGTCAGACTAACGATCGGGACGGACGGACGAGTCCGGAACTGTCGCGTCTCACGTAGTAGCGGTCATGGCACACTGGATGTGGGAGCCTGTCAGGCTATCGTGAGGTATGCGCGTTTTACGCCAGCACTCAACGATGCAGGCGAAGCGGTTGAAGGGTCGTGGTCAACCAACATCGTGTATGCGATAAACTAGCAGCGGAACGTTATTCCGCGACCGGCTCCAGCCGCAAATCGTGGAAGTCGTAGCTGAAATCCGTGAGGTCGGAGATGGCTTCCATCGTCACCAGAGTTACCTCGCCATTTTCGACCGTGAATTTGACGAAGGCATCGGCTTTTAGCGAGCTATCTGGCCAAAAGGCCGCGAACTGGTCTGCATCATAGTGGGTGAGCACGCCGTCGAGCACTTCGCTGCGGCCCATATCGATGAACAGATCGCCGCTCTCATCCAAGGAAATGACCACATCGCCATACCATGGATCACGATAAGTACCGGTGTAGGCGGATAGCGGTAGGCTGGGTTGCGCGGCGTCATTCGGTGCAACGGCTCCAGTCTCGGCAATCAAGGCAGCACCGCGCGCCTCAGCATCCGCAAAAGCTGCGCCCCATTCGCCGATAAAGTCATTCTCCGGCGCGCCGACCAGCGCGCTGGCGACATGATAGTTGAAGGTGGATGCCGCGCCGCGATAGTCATTGGTCGCCGAGAAGATGACCGCGTCATATTCGGGCAGGATCAGGAGATGGCTGACCACGCCCGGTGCGCCGCCACCGTGGCCCACGGCCAGCGTTCCCTCGAAATCGTGCACGCCCCAGCCCAGCGCATACATGGCAAGGTTCGAAGATCTCGCCGCGCGTAATCCGCCGCGCGGGCTTTGCGGAGTGATACCGCGCCACAGCTCGCGTGCCTGTTCCTGGCTGATCAGGCGTTGCCCGCTGGCTGTAACGCCGCCGTCGAGCCAGAACTGCCCCCATTCCATCATTTCGCCTGCCGGGCACCACAGGCCGCCAGCCGCCGCCCAAGTGGTGGAGAAATCGATGCGCGGATCGGTGGGGACGCCATCTTGCGCACCGGCGGCGCGTTCATGTCCGGTAACGATGGGAGCCCCGTCCGGGATGAGCGGTTTGTCCGCTGCGCACTTGTCCATGCCGACTGGCAGCAGGATTTCCTGCGTCACAAAGTCGGTCCAACTCCGGCCGGAAACTCGCTCCACGATCTCGCCGGCGACGATGTAGAGCAGGTTGTCGTAATTATACTGTGAGCGGAAACCGTCGGACGGGCGCAAATGCGCCAGCGCCGCAATCACGTCATCCGGCTCGGCATTACCATCTGGCCAGATCAGCAGGTCACCCGCGCCTAGCGGCAGGCCAGAACGGTGGGTGAGGGCATCGCGCACGGTGAAGTTCTCGCTCACCCACGGGTCCCACATGGCGAATTCCGGGATGTAGGTCCGTATCGGCGCGTCCCACTCCACTTCACCGCGATCGACAAGGATAGCCAGCGCGGTGGTGGTGAACGCCTTCGAAATGGAGGCGATAGGGAAGAGCATGTCTTCCGTTACCGGCCTGGTCGTGCCTTCCTCGGCCAGACCTCTCGCCCCAAGATAGACGAGTTCGCCGTCGATTTGCACGCCAGCCACCATGCCCGTCGAGTCATACGCCGCCATCGTACGCTGGAGTGCGTCAGCATAATCGGGCTGCGGCGTGGCACTTTCCTGCATCACACTCGGGCCGGGCGTGCTTTCCGATGCGGGCATATGGGCGCATGCCGAAGTCAATGCGAGCATGCTTGCCGTGGCTGCAAAAGTCTTGAAACCGGTCATTGATCGAATTCCCATCGTATGGACTTCACTTGACGTGCCGCAACATCCCTTCCTGCGAGACACTCGCCACAAGCCTTCCATCGCGAGTAAAGATCTGCCCGCGCGAATAGCCTCGTCCACCACCGCTCCACGGTGCTTCTGTTGCAAATAGCAGCCAGTCATCCACGGCAAACGGCTCGTGGAACCAGATCGCATGATCCAGGCTTGCAGCCTTCACCTCACCGCGATGGATGCTCTTGCCGTGGGGTTGCAGGGCCGTCGCGAGAATTTGAAAATCGGAAATGTATGCGAGCACGGATCGATGCAAGGATGGTTCGGTCGGCAGCGGCGCAATCGTCTTGAACCAGATATTGCTGATTGGGACGCGCTTTTCCGGCTGCAGCCAGTCACGCGGTTCAACCGAGCGAAAATCGACCGGGAAGGGCCGCAGAAGCAGGCTTTTCAAGGAGCCTTCCGGTACGAATTGCGCTACCTTTTGCCGAATTTTGAAGTCCGGTGTGAGATCTTCAGGTGGCGGCACGTCCGGCATGGCTGGATGTTGATGACCCGGTCCCTCAACGGGCTCCTGGTAGGAAGCGACGAAGTTGAGTATCGGTTTACCATTCTGGCTTGCTACAACGCGGCGATTGGAAAAGCTGCGCCCGTCAAGGTCGCGTTTGACGCGGTATTCGATCGGCAGGTCATCGCTGCCGGGACGCAGGAAATAGGCATGAAGCGAATGAACAACGCGTCCTGGATCGACAGTGCGGCTGGCTGCTTCCAGTGCCTGCGCAATGGCTTGACCGCCGAATACGCGGCCGGTTCCGTCGGGCCTTCGACGCCCGATAAACATGTCAGCGCCTTTCGGCTCAAGCTCGAGCAAGAAGACGAGTTCGGCAACTATATGTTCGGGCGTGGGCGGTGATTGCGGCACTTTGTTCATCACCATTAGCCATGCGCGCGGGTATGCGCTGCGTCAAGCAATGCCCGGAAGGCGGCGGGCAAGCCGCATCGCCTTGGCCTTACCGGCATTGGTTGCCGGCCAGCGGGCCGGCGGCTTTGGCGTGATCCCAATCTTGCGAAGCAGGCTATTGAGCATCCGCGCATCCGCTTCAGCATAACTCCATTCGCTGCGCCAGGTGATCGACAGCGAGACCGAATATTCCCGGCCGTTGCGTACAAAGTGTGGAGCCATCACAGGGACGTACAACGCTTCTCCTGTGCCAAGTCCATAGGAAAGGCCACCTTTGGCCAGATGCTTGTTCCACGGCAGTTCGCGCGGGCCGCCCTTATGATAGGCCTCGTGGCGTTGATCCGATGCAAAGCGGGGCTCACCCGCCCGGTACACGGTCATCGTCTTGGATCCGTGCAACTGCATCAGGATATTGTGCTCCGGATCGAAGTGCAGCGGGGTGACGGCATTCGGGCTGGAGATGAAGATATAGGCTTGCGGGGTGAGTAACGGTCCGGTCCGCTCTTCTATTACCGGTCGTAGCTCTTCCAGCAGTTCTTGCAGTAGCGTTGCAAAGGGTTTCTTCTGCTCGACATTCTTGAGCACGGCCCAGCTATTGGTGGTTTCGATGTTGCGGATGGTTTCGCCTATGGTCAGGCCGTTGCCTTCAGGCTTGCCGTTCACCGCAACCGGAATATCGCCCCGATTATACTCGACCGAGGCCGAGGGGAGCGAGTCAGCCATCATCGCCAGCTTGTCGATCTCAAGCAGCGGGTGATTGGTCAGGTTGTGCTCCAGCTTCAACGCACCCTCCGGATAGGATGCGCTAAAAAAGCATTGCGTTGCCGACGGAAAAATCCGCTGGCCGCCGAGCGTTCTAGTGTGAAGACTTCGTTGTTGGCGCGGCATTATATCCCCCCGGATGCGGCGCCGGTTTCAAACCGGACTGTTGTCTTGAAAAGGGAACGGCGGATCGCTCCACCAATTCCAATGGAATAACGAGAAATCGTTCGTCTTTCCCGCCAGATATGATCGATCATCGGGTGATCGCTGGCTGCACAGCTGTCAATCCAGTCGACACCAGGATCATGCAGAATTTGCAAATTCTTATGCTGTAACAGAACACCCGGCGAGAACCGCGCGTAGTCCTCGTCGAACGCGGTCTTGAACGAGAATGCGCCTGGCGGCGTAAGGAAATTGGCCAGCATGGCAATGGGCCGGCCATCTAGCCGCATTGTTAGTCGCGCCAACCGGCCGCGACGCGCAGCACCCGCAAGCGCGTGGTCGAAGAGGCGACTTGTGCGGCTGTCGCTTGCCAGCGCCGATCCGCTCCGGCCTTTCCAGCCCCGGGCTTCAAGCGCGAGGAATTGGTGCGACCATTCCCCAATCTCTTCACAATCGGTCTGCTGTTCGAATTCCAGCCTACCAAGTTCAGCAAGACGGCGTTCCTGGCGGCGCAGTTCCTTGCGTTTCTTGGTCGAAAGCGATTGCTCGAAATAGGCGTCCGGCGAGAGTTTGCTTTGCAGCATAGCGCGCTCTTCTTGCATCACGTTTGCTGCCGGTCGGTTCTGTCGGTGCATCAATTCCTGCAAGGCGGCGTTTAGCGTGCCGTTGGACGGCGTGTGTGTAAGATGCAGGAACAGTGCGAGCCGTACATTTGCGTCGGCCCAACGAAAAAGCTCGACCCAGAAAAGTGGCTCGCATCCCTTCATCACGAGCGGCGCCCCAAGGAAGCAATTGGTATGGGTCCAATTGCGCAAATGGGGCAGCGGATATCCATAATAGGTCAGCTCCCTTTGCAAGGGCAGGAGGCCGATCAACTGTTCTTCCGCTTCGAGCACGAAGAACTGCACGTTTTGATCCGGGTCGAACTGCTCCAGCGCAGGCAGCAGTAACCAGCTTTCGTAAAACGGATTGGGTTCGCTGGCCAATTGCGCAAGTTGGTCCCATGCAGTGACGTGCTTGTCTCGACAAAAATCGCGCCAGCCGTAAACACGCGCCCGCATTTTCGGGAAAGCCACCTTCCCAGGCGCTGAGCGCGCGCTTTCCGTGCCTCTATGGAGAGGCAGATTTACCGCAGAAATGGGGAGATACTGACCCAAGGCGTTTTGTTAACCTGTGCTGGCTTTGACGTACGAATGTTGCAGCTTGCATAGGCGAAGAGAGAGCAAGGATTGGCTAAGCGATAGGGTAAAAAAAGCCCTGCCAGGCGCGAACCTGGCAGGGCCGTCTTAACGATCTTTCGACTGAAAGCCCGTGATCTAGTGACCGGCCAGCGCGGCAAGCAGAAGCAGCGCGACGATATTGGTAATCTTGATCATCGGGTTCACAGCAGGGCCGGCGGTGTCCTTGTAAGGATCGCCAACGGTGTCACCGGTCACGGCAGCCTTATGGGCTTCGGAGCCCTTTCCGCCGTGATTGCCGTCCTCGATATACTTTTTCGCATTGTCCCATGCGCCGCCACCTGCGGTCATGGAAAGCGCGACGAACAAACCGCCTACGATCACGCCGAGCAGCAGTGCGCCCACGGCAGCGAACGCCTCGTTCTGGCCAGCAAGGAAATAGATCACATAATATGTCACGATCGGTGCGAGCACCGGCAGCAGTGACGGAATGATCATTTCCTTGATCGCGGCCTTGGTCACGAGGTCCACCGTCCGGGCATAGTTCGGACGGCTGGTGCCTTCCATGATGCCGGGATCCTTGGCGAACTGGTCTCGCACGTCGACAACCACGTCACCCGCAGCGCGGCCCACGGCGGTCATGCCCATCGCACCGAACAGGTACGGAAGCAGTGCGCCGAGCAACAGGCCGACGATGACGTACGGGTTTTCGAGGCTGAAATTGACATCCGCATCCGGGAAGAAGGCGCGAAGATCAGCGGTATAGGCGGCGAACAGCACCAGTGCTGCCAGACCGGCCGAACCGATGGCATAGCCCTTGGTCACAGCCTTGGTGGTGTTGCCGACGGCATCGAGCAGGTCGGTCTTTTCCCGAACGCTATCATCCAGCCCGGCCATTTCGGCGATACCACCGGCATTGTCGGTCACCGGACCATATGCGTCGAGCGCCACAACCATACCGGCCAACGCCAGCATGGCGGTCGCGCCGAATGCAAGGCCAAGCAGGCCAGCCAGCTGATACGCACCGATAATCGCCGCAATGATGACGATGGTTGGCAATGCGGTCGATTCAAGACTGATGGCGAGACCCTGGATCACATTGGTGCCGTGGCCCGTTTCCGATGCCTTGGCGATGGACTTCACCGGCCGGTAGTTCGTGCCGGTGTAGTATTCGGTGATCCAGATGATGATGCCGGTCAGAGCAAGGCCGATCAGCGAGCAGAAGAATAGGTCCATGCCGCTGAATTCGATTCCGCTCGGACCACTGCCCAGTACCGCATTCATGTCGCCGAGCGCATACTGGCTGACGAGATAAATCAGCGGAATGGCCAGTACCGCAGTGACGATGAAGCCCTTGTACATGGCCCCCATCACATTGGTGCCATTGCCCAGACGGACAAAGTAAGTTCCGATGATGGAGGTCACGATGCATGCGCCGCCGATCAGAAGCGGTAGCGACATGAGCGGCAGCAGCAGGCCGGAAGCGGCCAATTGCTCGCCAAACAGGAGCGCGGTGAGAACCATGGTCGCGCCAACGGTCACGACATAGGTTTCGAACAGGTCTGCAGCCATGCCGGCGCAGTCACCGACATTGTCGCCCACATTGTCCGCGATGGTCGCAGGGTTGCGAGGATCATCTTCCGGGATACCGGCCTCGACCTTGCCGACAAGGTCGGCCCCGACGTCTGCGGCCTTGGTGAAGATACCACCGCCCAGACGCGCAAAGATCGAAATCAGCGATGCACCGAAGGCGAGGCCGACAAGGCCGTCAATCACTTCGCGGCTGCCGGCTTCCAGGCCCATTGTCCCGACCAGCACGTAGAAAAACACGGCAATCGCGAGCAGTGCAAGACCGGCCACCAGCATGCCGGTGATGGCACCCGCGCGGAAAGCAATGGTCAGGCCTTCTTGCAGACCCTTTTCAGCTGCTGCAGCGGTGCGCACGTTGGAGCGTACCGAGATGTTCATGCCGATATACCCGGCTACACCGGAAAGGATGGCGCCGATCAGGAAGCCCACGGCGGGTATGGCACCCAGGAACACGCCCACGAGTACTGCGACCACTACACCTACGATACCAATCGTTGTGTACTGGCGGTTCAGATAGGCCTGTGCGCCTTCCTGAATGGCTCCGGCGATTTCCTGCATTTTTTCGTTACCGGCAGATGCGCCAAGCACCTGTCGGCTGGTGATGAAGCCGTAAACTACGGCCAGCGCACCCAGCGCAATACTAATGAGAACGAGTTCCATGACCCCGTTTGTCCCCTCTCTAAAATGAAAACGACCCGGTTGTGCCGGGTTCGCGTGCGCGTTTCGCTAGGGAATGTAGAGCGCGACTACAAGCGTAAAGCGCGGGTTTTGCCCCTTGTAATGCGATTATCGCTTATTCGTGGACATATCCGAGGCCATCTGTGTTCACCAATGCCTCTCCATCGAGGAACAGTGGAGCGAATCCGGCTGGTTCGACCGTGCCGATACGTGTCGCCGGAACAGGCGGGAATGTACCATCTGGCATGGTGAAGAGCAGTTCGTAATCATCGCCCCAGCGCAGGCATTCCTCGCGCCGCTCGGGTGAAGATACCGGAACTTTGTCGCTTTCGATGGAGAAGGACGCCTCGCTAGCCCGCGCCATACGAAAGGCATCGATCAGCAACCCATCCGATATGTCCATCATGGCGGTGACGAGCGGCGCGAGGTCGATCCCTTCGGCAAGGCGCGCCAGTGGTGTGGCGTAGGAAGTTGCGTCCGCATTGGTCTCGTTGCGGAGAGCCTCGAAACCGAGCATGGCCGCGCCCAGCTCTCCCGTTACGAAGATGGCATCGCCATTACGCGCACCGCTGCGTGTTGGAACGGGTTTGTAGGTGGCTTTGCCGATTGCGGTGAGGCCGAACGCACGCGGTGCGTCGCCCGATACCGTGTCTCCACCCAGCAATGGCACACCATAATGCGAGAGGACATCGTCCAACCCTTCGAGGAATCGATCATCATCCGCTCCGAGCATATGTCCGAGCAGTACACCCAGCGGCTGCGCGCCCTTTGCGGCGAGATCGGAAATGTTGGTGGCGACCAGCTTCCACGCGACATCGGCCATGTCCTGGCTTGGAAGGAAGTGCCTTCCTTCTACCAGCATCTCGTGCGTGATAATGAGTGTCTCACTGCCCACTTCAAGAATGGCAGCGTCGTCTTCAAGTCCCTTGGAGGCCGCGTGCAAGGGCAATTTGCGCAAGGCCTCTATGAAAGCCACTTCGTTCAATCCCGCACGTCCTTCGCCACGGCATCAAGGATGCCATTCACAAATTTCGCTTCGCGCTCATCGAAAAAGGCGTGGGCGACATCGACATATTCGCTGATGGCTGTGGCCTTGGGCACATCGGCGCGGGTGATCAGTTCGTAGGCACCGCAGCGCAGGATTTGCAACATCGTCTTGTCGAGCCGGACGAGTGTCCAGCCTTCAGCGAGTTTCTCTCCGAGCTTGGTGTCGATCTCCACTTGTCGTGCGACAACACCAGATACCACGTCATCGAAGAAGTCTACCTCCGCCTCTTCATACTGATCCTCCTCAATCTCCTTCCCCAGCCGGTGCTGGTGGAATTCATCGAGCAGCTTGGTGAGCGCGGTCTTTTCCATATGGTGCTGGTAAAGCGCCTGCACGGCGGCCAGACGGGCCGCGGAACGCTGGCGGGATCGAGCAGGAGTATTCATTTCAAGCGTACTTTCACACTGGCGGCATGGGCGGGTAATCCTTCGATCTCGGCGAGCGCCATTGCGGCTGGGCCGATTGCTGCCAGCGACCTTTCGTCAAGCGAAATGAAGCTCGTTCGCTTCATGAAATCCAGCACCGACAGACCGCTGGCGAAGCGCGCACGGCGGCCGGTGGGCAACACGTGGTTCGGGCCAGCGACATAATCGCCTACCGCTTCGGGCGTATGGCGACCGAGAAACACGCTGCCTGCGTGCCTGATCTGCGCAAACATTGCTTCAGGCTCGTCAAATGCCAGCTCGACATGCTCGGCCGCCAGACGATTGGCGAGCGCTGGCGCATCACGCATCAGGTCTTCGACCACTATCACCACTCCATAGTCTTCCCAGCTCTTGCGCGCAGTTTCCCGTGTGGCGAGTTGCGCGGACAGCAGATCGACCGCATCTTCCACCACAGTCGCAAACTCAGCATCATCGGTGATTAGGACGCTTTGCGAGGTCGGATCGTGCTCGGCCTGACTGAGGAGATCGGCAGCGATCCAGTCGGGATCGGACTGATTATCCGATATGACGAGGATTTCACTCGGCCCCGCTACCATGTCTATCCCGACAACGCCGTAGAGTTGGCGCTTCGCTTCCGCGACCCAGGCGTTGCCCGGGCCGGTGATGACATCGACCGGGCGAATACGCTTGGTGCCGTAGGCGAGAGCACCGATGGCCTGCGCACCGCCGATCCGCCACATCTCGTTTACGCCCGCAACATGCGCTGCCGCCAGCACAAGTTCATTAAGTTCGCCCCTGGGTGTCGGGGTTGCGACGACCAAACGCTCTACACCGGCAACCTTGGCGGGAATTGCGTTCATGAGGAGGCTGGAAGGGTAAGCTGCGCGGCCACCGGGGACGTATAGGCCTGCTGCTTCGACCGGCAGCCACCTTGCGCCGAGCCGCACATCGGCATCGTCGCGATAATCGCGATCCTGTGGCAACTGTGCCTCGTGATAGGCACGGATGCGGTCGGCGGCGAGGTTCAGCGCGCTCTTGGCATCGTCGGAGAGGAAATCGTAGGCGGCCTTGCACTGCTCTGCGGTAATTTGCCAGCTGGTAACTTCCGCAGTCAGTGCATGTTTATCGAACCTCATCGTGTAGTTCTGGAGCGCGGTATCGCCTTTGCGCTTCACTTCTGCCAGGATTTCGGAGACGTCGCGCGCGACGTTTTCATCGCTTTCGCGGCGGTCATTCACGATCCGCGTGAACTTCGCCTCAAAATCTTCTGCGGTTGCATCGAGGCGCTGCATCAGGCGGCTTCCCTGCTCATGGTGAGGCGGAACCGCTCGACCAGCGCGGCAACGCGCGGATCGGTCTTCAATGCGGCCCGGTTGACGATGAGGCGACTGGTCACCTGCATGATCCGGTCTTTCTCGACAAGGCCGTTGGATTTGAGCGTCTGCCCGGTCGAAACGAGATCGACTATCCGCCCGGCCAGCCCGCTGTAAGGCGCAAGCTCCATCGCGCCGTTCAGCTTGATGCACTCGGCCTGGATACCCTGACGTTCGAAGTGACGGCTGGTAATGTTGGGATATTTGGTGGCGACGCGCAGATGGCTGGCATTGCCATATTTGTATTCCACAGGATCCGTCGGCTCCGCCACCGAAAGGCGGCACGCACCGATTCCAAGATCTACCGGAGCATAGAGCTCGGAATAGTTGAATTCCTCAATCACGTCAGAGCCGACAATGCCCGCTTGCGCCGCGCCAAAGGCCACGAATGTCGCAACATCAAAGGCGCGTACGCGGAAGATGCGCATGTCACCGCTGGTGTCGGCGAAGCTCAGCGACCGGTCCGCCTTGTCGTGAAAGGCCGCTTCGGGCACAACGCCCGCGCGTTCCATCAGCGGCACCGCTTCTTCCAGGATGCGGCCCTTGGGAACGGCGAAAATCAGCGGTCCGAAATCGGTCTTGGCGGCGGTGTGTGTCATCGAGGCCGCGATGTAGGGACAAGCAGGCAAAAGGGCAATGTATATGGGCAGTAGCCGCAGCGATGATGGCAATGTGATGGGAATAGCCAGTGTTGAAGAGGCGATTGCATGGCAGGCCGATCATGCGGACGAGGCTGGCGCGCCCTGCACCGCGCGGATGGTGCGTGCACTGCTGGCGGTGCTCAAGACCGAGACGACCATCGCCCGGCGGATGAACAGCTGGCAGGGATTGTCGCTCGAAGATGCCATGCCGCTGCGTATCGCGGGTGGCTTTCACTGGCTGTTCCTGACCGGGGAGGAGCCGCGCCTCGGCGAAGTCTATCAAGGGCTGATGACCGATCAATCGCTGGTGGACGCTTTGGTAGTGGAAGCGGCGATCACTTTCGATCATCTGCTTTTACCGTGGTTCGACACGCCGCCGCAAACCAATGAGGCGGGGCGGTCTGCCAGCATCATGGCGGCGCTAATGTGGCTTTCGGGCAAGCTCGGCCCGAAGTTCGAGCTCAACGAGATCGGCGCGAGTGCCGGGGTGAACACAATGATGCCGCGCTTCGGTTTCGACCTTGGCGGCGTGGTAGCCGGAAAAAGCCTTTCCTCTCTCCAGATCAAACCCCAATGGCGGGGTAATCCGCCACCTGCCAACCCGGTGGAGATTACCGGTATCAGGGGTTGCGACATCAAACCCGTCGACCTGACCGATGAGCGCCAGGCCATGCGGCTTAAATCCTATATCTGGCCCGAGACGAAGGAACGCATGGTGCGCATGGATGCGGCAATCGCGATGGCAGATCGCATGCCGCCCGATCTGGTACAGCAGGACGCCGAGGATTTTGTCACCGAGATGCTCGGCCAGCCGCAGGAGGATGGCGTTACCCGCGTCCTGTTCCACACCATCATGTGGCAATATCTACCGACGAAGAAGCGAGAAGCCATCGCAGCAGCAATGGTCGAAGCGGGAGATGCAGCCACGCCGGAAAAGCCGATAGCGTGGATCAGTCTCGAAACGAACCGCGTAACTTTCCGGCATGAATGCTGCGTGCGATATTGGCCGGGCGGAGAGGAAGAGGTGAAACTCGCCGAGGCCCATCCGCATGGCGCCTGGATCGACTGGCAGGCCTAGTCGGCGAGGAAACTTTCTATTGCCGCATTCACCGCGCCGGGTGCTTCCCACGGGATGAAGTGGCCTGCATCGTGGACCCGCTCTATGGTCAGGTCTTCTATCCATTCCTCCAGCCCATCGAGATTCGCTGGAAGCAAGGCTTCGTCGCCCGTTCCCCACACGACCAGCGTCGGTATCGAAAGCACGGGGACAGCGGGATCAGTATAGCCTTGCGGCAAGCCAAACGCCTGGTCCATCGGCGGTACCGCAATGCGGCTTGCACGGTACCAGTTCAGCATTGCCATTGACGTTGCCGGATGGCTCCATTGCTTGCCGAGCAAGGCGAGCTCCTCTGTATCGTAATCAGGGCTCCTTTCCCAGCTGAGCGCGGTCTTGATAAGGCCTGCCAGTCCGTGTTCGGCAATTATCGCATCGTGCGAAGAATCGCGGAACGTGCGCATATACTGGCTGGCCGCGCGCTGGCCCTTATCCTCGAACAGCAGGCGCTGGAAGATTGCGGGATGCGGTGCGTTGGCGATGATTGCCCGTTCAACAACGCCGGTCGCCTGACCGAAGGCGGCAATGCCCCATGCAATCGCGCCACCCCAATCGTGACCGGCAATGGTAAAACGTTCGATCTCCAGTGTCCTGGCCAACGCGAAAATGTCGCCGATCAGCGACTGCACATCGTAATGCTCCACACCTTCGGGCTTGGACGAATTGCCATAGCCGCGCTGATCGGGGGCGATGCAGCGAAAACGGTCATTCAAATGCGCGATCTGGTGTCGCCAGGTGCGGTGGTTCTCGGGAAAACCGTGCAGGAAAATGAGCGCAGGCGCGTCCTTCGGTCCGCTATCCCATACGTCCAGCGCTATGCCATTGGGCAGGGTGACACGGTCGAGCTCACTCACGATCAAACACCCTGGCTGGGGATGGCGATCATCTCGATGGTGAAGAGCAATGTTGCGCCGCCCGGGATCGGTCCGCGACCCTCGAGGCCATAGGCGCTTGTCGCCGGTATCACGATCTCCGCTGTGTCACCAACGCCCATGTACGGGATAGCGATCTGCCAGCCGGTGATCAGACGGGACAGCGGGAAGGTTGCCGGCTCGCCGCGCCCGACCGAGCTGTCGAACACCTCTCCATTGGGGAAAGTGCCGGTATAGTGAATGGTAATCTCGTCTTCTACGGTCGGGGCAGGGCCGGTCCCGTCGCCCTCGATCCGGCGGAACATGACGCCACCATCCAGCCGATACCAGCCATCGTCGGCGCTCAGGCCGTGCAGCGCCTGCTGCTGGGCATTGTGCCATTCGATGGTGCCCGGAGCGCCGGGTTCGGGCTGGGCAGGCGTGTCCTGCGCGGCAGCTGGAATGGACAGGAGAAGAGCGGCAAGGGGGAGGAATGCGGTTTTCATACCAACCCCATAGCCACATTCATCATGCCTGCGAAAGTCCCTAAGGATAGCTCACAGTTTTAGGCTGGCCATCGGGCAGGGGGATGAACTCCGCCTCGTCGCCCGGCACCTTGGCGAAACGCCCGGCGCGCCAGTCTTCCTTGGCCTGGTTGATCCGTTCACGGTCGCTGCTAACGAAATTCCACCAAACATGTCGTTGTGCTGCAAAGGCCTCTCCGCCCAGCAGCATGACGCGTGCTCCCTCGCGGCTGAAGAGCGTCATGGCCGCGCCCGGTTTCAGCACGACAAGATCGTAAAGCGCGATGGGTTCGCCATCGAGGCTCGCCTCGCCACCCACCAGCATCACCGCGCGTTCATCCGCGTCTGCTTCGATCGGAATCGAACCATCCGGTTGGAGAATGATCTCGGCGTAAATCGTTTCGGCGTGGCAAGTCGTCCCGGCGCGCTCGCCCCACAGCTCGCCCATGATGATTTGCGCGCGCGCACCATCACCATCGATCCACGGCAGGTCGCTCACCGCTTCGAAAGCGGGATCGATCTCTTCCTTGCCATCGGGAAGGGCAAGCCAGGTCTGCATGCCGTAGAGTGCCGGACCTTTCTCGCGTTCTGCCTGCGGGCTGCGCTCCGAGTGAACGATGCCGCTGCCCGCGGTCATCAGGTTCACCGTTCCCGGACGGATCGTAGAAAAGGTGCCGAGACTGTCGCGGTGATCGATCGCCCCGTCGAACAGCCAGGTAACGGTCGACAAGTTGATATGCGGGTGTGGCCGCACATCCATGCCTTTGCCGAGGTCGAGCTGCGCGGGACCGAACTGGTCCACGAACACGAATGGCCCGACCATCCGGCATTCTTTCGACGGAACCGCGCGGCGGACGGTAAAATCGCCAAGATCGTGGGAAACGGGTGTGACGGTCTTGAGGATGCTCATATGTCGTCCAACTCTTCGTAGTGGCGAAATATCCCGTCCTCGTTGAAATCAATCCGGCGCTCGCTGGCGAGATATTCGGCGAGGCTTTCCAGCTCCGGCACGGCGCCCTGCAGGCCCTCCAGATGTGGCCACGAACCCTGCATTTCCTTCATGTAGTTCGGGAACATATGGTCGAGCCCCTCCATCACCTGGAACAGGCTCGTATCGACATGGGTCGGCTGCTGGGCAAGGCTGAATGGCCCTCCATTGGCGGCAATCGCATTGTCGAAATGGATGAGGTATTTGGGGATGCGCTGGGCACGGAAATAGCCGGCTTTCTCAAACGCTGCGTCCATCTGGTCGGCATAATAGAGCTCGCTGGCGATGGGATGGTGGACGGAATGGACCTCTTCCACGAAATCGGCGATGTCCATTTGCAGCTGGAGCAGCTTGAGGTCGCTTTCCATCTCGCCAGAGCCATGCCCTTCCTTATCGGAAAGATATTGCAGGATCAGCGCGGTCTGGCCGATCACGACTTCGCCATCGACAATATAGGGCGGGGCGAACGGCCGCACCCCTTCCAGCGCATGCATATTCTCGACCAACGCATCGGCGCTCTGCTCGCGCGCCATATCGGCATAGTCGATCTCGAACGCCTCGCAAAACAGGCGGATGAATTCGCCGCGGCCCGGAATATCGGGCCAGTACCATAGCTCTATGCTCACTGGGCCTCTCCGGGAGCGTAGCACTTCATGGCGAAGGCGTGGACGCGTTCGCCCGGAATATCGCCGAGGGCGGCGAGCACCATGCGTTGGCGGGCAAGGCGGTTCTTGCCTTCGAATTCCGGGCTTTCGATCACCACGGTAAAGTGGCTTTCCCCGCTGCCATCATCGCCCGAATGGCCGGCATGCTGCGCGCTGTCATTGATGACTTCGAGCCGCGTGGGCTTGAGCGCATGGGTGAGGAGCTGGGTGATTTCGTTTGCTACGGGTCCGGTCATGTAAAGCGATTTGGGGGTTTCCAACTCGCGGCGCAATCCCCATCCTTACCACTTCATGCGAAACGAGAAGTTCCACGGGCGCTATGAAAGCGAGGGGAGGGAGTGCGAGCACCCGACCTGCAACGAACCCGGCGAGTTTCGCGCACCCGGAGGCTATGGCAATTCGTTTGACGGGCCCGGCGAATATCGCTGGTTCTGCCTTGAGCATATTCGCGAATTCAACGCGGGCTATGACTGGTTTGAAGGGATGAGTGCGGACGAGATTTATGCCGCACAGGCGCCCGGCTCTGGCTGGCAGACCGAAATACCGGCATTCAAACCCACAGCAGGCGTGGATGGCATGCCGAGATGGGCGGACTTTGCCGATCCGCTGGATGCCATCGGAGCGCGGGCGGGCGACATCAGGAAAGCAGCGGCAGGGCGCAAGCACGAGAATTTCAGCCGGTTCACGCCGAGAGAGCGAGAAGCTCTGCAAGCGATGGGACTCGGGCCGAAAGCGGACCGGGCGGAGCTGCGCAAGCGCTATTCGGCGCTGGTCCGGCGGTACCATCCGGATCGCAATGGCGGGGACCGCTCGCATGAGGCGCGGTTGCAGCGCGTGGTCGAGGCTTACCAGCTTTTGCGGCGGGCAGCGGCGTTTGCCTAGGACGAACGGGGTCTGGGAGACTGCTTGAACGCCCAGCGCATCGTGCTGCCGAGGGCGCCGGTCACCAGTTTGGATGGCATTGCACCCAGCCCCGGTGCATCCAGATCCAGCATCGTTCGCGCAAATGGCGGCAGCAGCGAAATCGCGGCATTGGCCATGAAGGGCTGCACCGCGCCCACCGGTCCGGGAGGGCGTTGTTCGATGATAAGACTGGCCACTTCGCGCGCTTGTGGCGAAGCGCGCAGATCGGTGCGGATGGTGCGGAATATTTCCCGCGCTTCTGCCTTGGTCTCTGGCACCGGATCGGCACCGAGCTTGCGGGCGATAAGCGCGAACTGGCGGAAGTATTCGTCCTGCTCGGCCATCGGCATGTCAGGGCGAACATGCACCAGCCACGCTTCGAGAAACATCAGCGACTCAGTCACTTGCACCCAGGCGAGCGTGCGCGGATCGGTGGCGGCATAGGCTGTGCCATCGGGCAGGGTGCCGCGCACTTTGGAATGGATGCGATTGACCCGCTCTATCGCTTCTTCGGCATCGTCCCGGTGCCCATAAGTCGTTACCGCAATGAAGCGCGCCGTACGGCGCAGGCGACCATGCATATCGTCACGGAAGTTGGAGAAATCGAGCACACCCTGCAGCGCATGCGGGTGGAGCATTTGCAGCAGCAAAGCCGACATGCCGCCCACCATCATGCTGACCAGATCGGCATGGACCATGCGGATGGGCGTATCCGGCGCGAAGAAGGCTTGGTCCGATGGCGGGACCGGCGCTTCGCCCTTGCTCGCATCGTTGAATGCCGCGCGGACACGCTCGACCAGTTTCAGCCGGGCAAACTCAACAGGATCGAACGGACGCGCCATTCCGCCAATGTGGGGCAGGGCGCCCGAAATTGCGAGAGCCTAGTCTCGAACCGGGCTCACATCGATGCTCCGTCCACTTCACTGATTTTCAACGCATCCAGATCGCAATCGGTCACGCAACGCAGATTGATCGCGACCATCTCGTTGCCTTGGCCATCCGAGCCATGACCGAAAGGCGAACATCCGCATTTCGCGCAGAACTGGTGATGGATCATGTGCTTGTTGAAAGTGTAATCGCCGATGGCTGCGTCATCCGCCTCGAACCGCACCTCCTCTTTGGCCGTGAAATGCAGGATATGGCCCTTTCTGCGGCAGATCGAGCAATTGCAGGTCATGCCTTCGCTCGGCATATCCCCTTCAACGGTGGCTTTCAGCGCGCCGCAATGACAGCTGGTTTCAAAAGCCATGGCTTTTCTCCCCTACTCTTGGTCGGGCGGATTCATCGCCGCAGCATAGGTTTCACGGGATCGCAAACGCTCCTGGTAGCGCTTGAAGCTGTCGCGCACTGTCAGCGTACCGAAGTTCAGGCCCCAGTCGACCTGGGATCCGACATAGACGTCCGCCATCGTGAACCGTTCACCGCAGACATAATCATGGGACTGGAACCAGTTATCGAGCGTATCGACAACGCGATCATAGCTTCCAAAACCGACGGTCATCTCCTGCTTGGCATTTTGCGGTTCCCATCCCATGGCCCTGTTGGTGACGGCTGTTTCGATCGGACCTGCGGCAAAAAACAGCCAGCGGAAATAATCTGCCGCTTCATTGGGGCGAGGCAGCAATTCGCTGCCCTGCGATTCTGCCAAATAGTGGCACACAGCCGCACCTTCACTGACCACCTTATCGCCATCGGGCAAATGATGGATGATCGTGGGGAGCTTGCCCATCGGGTTGGCGTCCAGCAGGGCTGGTGGCTTGTTGTCCCAATCGACGAGAATGATCTCGGGCTCGACACCCACTTCCGCAAAGGCCCATTTGGCGATCATCGCCCGACTCATCGGGTTGAAGAAAAGCGTGTAACTGTTCATTCCGCTTCCCTCTCGCAAATATCCTTCAGTTGTCCGGCGCAGGCTTCCCAGCCTTGAACAAAGCCCATTTTCTCATGCGCTTGGCGGTCTTCTTCACGCCAGTGACGGGCGCGGGCGGTGTAGCGGGTTCCGTCGCCCTCGGGCTCGATTTGCCAGATGCCAATCATGAACGGTCCGGCCGGTTCAAGGTCGCCTTTAATGGCATCGGTGCTGGCAAAGCGGCGGCCTTCGTCCCAAGCGAGATAAATACCTTCCTGCGGCATCTCCTCACCGTCCGGTCCGCGGAACACCGCCTTGTTGATACCGCCAGCGCGGCGATCTTGCTCGATGATTTCACACCGCCAAGGAGCAGGGCAGAACCACTCTTCCTGCCTATTGACCATGACATCCCATACTTTTGCCGGAGGTGCGTCGATAAAGGCTTCAATACTCAACTCTTGCATCTCACTCTCCGGCAATCGCTGCCTCTATCGCAGCATGGTCAATTTTTATCATCTGCTGCATCGCGTTGAAGACCCGACCACGCACAGCTTCGTCTTCATGGCCGAGGCCGTCCATCAGGATGCGTGGCACGATCTGGAAGCGCACGCCGTAGCGGTCCTTGATCCAGCTGCACGCCATCTCCTCGCCGCCATCGGACAGGATCGCATTCCAGTATCTGTCGGTTTCTTCCTGCGTATCGGTAAAGACCTGGAAGGACACGGCATCGCTGAAACTGTTTTCCGCCGCGCCGTTCAGGCCGAGCATTTTCTGGCCCAGCAGGGTGAAGTCCACCGTCAGCGGATCCCCGGCCTGGCCACCGGGATAATCCGATGGTGCGCGAGCGACGCCGCCCAGCTTGCTGTCGGGGAAAAGGTCGCAGTAGAAACGCGCAGCCTGCTCCGCTTCACCGGAGAACCAAAGGCAGATGCCGAGCTTTTCCGCCATGTCAGTTCTCCTTCGGACCGATCACGGAGAACATCGCGCCTTGCGGGTCGATACCGTTGAACACGAACTCGCCGCCGGGAATTTCCATCGGGCCGTTGATGATCTGTCCGCCTTTGCCCTTCACATAGTCTTCGGCCGCGCCGATTTCCGGCACGCGGAAATAGAAGGTCCACATGGAAACCGGCATCTCCGGTGGCCGACCCATAACTGCGCCGAACATGAAGTCGCGATCGGCACCATTCTTGAACATCTGGTAGAGACCCAGCGGCCCCATATCCATCGTATCGGCAACAACCCAGCCGAACTGGTCGCCGTAATACGATCTGGCCGCTTCCGTGTCGCCCGCCATCAACTCGTTCCACGCGCAGTGACCGACCTTGGGTTCATGGGAGGAAAAAGCGTGGCTCTCTTCACCAGACTGGTCGTCGATAATGTAATAGAACGCGCCTTCGGGATCGTGCAGCATCGCAAACGGGCCGACACCGGGAACTTCCTGTCCTTCCACAAGAACCGTCGCTCCCGCTGCGCGCGCCTTCTCCAGCGCGGCCGGAACATTATCAACGCGGATATAGCCAACCCAGGCAGGGCGGGCGCCGTGTTCGACCATTGGCGGGGTCAACTGCAACTGGCCGCCGATCTGCGCCTCTTTCGACGAGAACACGCGGTAGTCGACCTGATCCTGCCCGGAATCGACGTAGTTCCATCCCAGCAGGCCGGAGTAGAATTCCTGCGCTGCATCCGAATCGCTCGTCATCAATTCGTACCAGACGAAATCGCCGTGTTGATTTGCCATAACTTCCTCCACCCGAGGGCGCGAACGCCCGAGTCCCATTAGAACATTATGCGAACATAGATTGCCGGTCAATCGCGTCCGCTGACAAGAATGGGCGAGAAACCGCCCCACATCATGCGCATACCGTCGAACACCATCTTGAAGTCTTCGTTCTGCCAGAAAGGGTCGTCCTGCATCCGCGCCGATGCTGCTTCACACGTCGATTTGTCCGGCCAGATCATCCAGCTGAAGACGATCTTCTCACCCGGTTCGGCTTTAACTGCCTGGCGGAAATCGGTCACCTTGCCGTCACTCACGTCCTCTTCCCACGCCTCGACGATTTCGGTCACGCCATATTCGTGGAATTTCTCCGCTGCCCTTTCGGCCATGTCACGATAGGCGTCCTTATTGCCTTCGGGAACGGGAACCAGGAATCCTTGAACATACATCGCTTCTCTCCTCTCCTCTCCTCTCCTCTCCTTACGCCACAATACTGTGTTGCAGCGGTGCGGTCACGCGTCTACGCACCGGCGCGAGATGAATGACATGACCAGCAAGACCGAATCCGGAACCACCATCATGGCTGCACCCGATACCGAAGTGGATGTGCGCGAAGCCTTTGGCATTGATGTCGATATGAAAGTGCCCGCCTTCTCCAAGGCGGATGAACGGGTTCCGGATCTGGACGAGAGTTATGTATTCGACGCGGATACGACGCTCGCGATCCTTGCTGGCTTTGCGCATAATCGCCGGGTGATGATCCAGGGCTATCACGGGACGGGTAAATCAACGCATATCGAGCAGGTGGCCGCGCGCCTGAACTGGCCGACCATCCGCATCAACCTGGATGCGCATATCAGCCGTATCGACCTGATCGGCCGCGATGCCATCGTGCTGCGCGACGGCTTGCAGGTGACCGAGTTCCGGGAAGGCCTGCTGCCCTGGGCGCTGCAGCACCCGGTGGCGCTGGTGTTCGACGAATACGACGCAGGCCGCCCGGACGTTATGTTCGTGATCCAGCGCGTGCTGGAACAGGCAGGCAAACTGACCCTGCTAGACCAGAATCGCGTCATCCGTCCCGATCCGCATTTCCGCCTGTTTGCCACCGCCAACACGGTCGGCCTTGGTGATACAAGCGGGCTCTATCACGGCACGCAGGCAATCAACCAGGGCCAGATGGACCGCTGGAACATCGTGGTCGGGTTGAACTACCTGCCCGCCGAGACGGAACGTCAGATTGTCGGCGCAAAGACCGAACTGGGCGATGATCTGGTGGCGGACATGATCCGCGTGGCCGATCTGTCTCGTCAGGGCTTCATGAATGGCGATATCTCCACGGTGATGAGCCCGCGCACGGTCATCACCTGGGCGCAAAACTCGGAAATCTTCGGCGATCCGGGCTTTGCCTTCCGCCTCAGCTTCCTCAACAAGTGTGATGAGGCGGAGCGGGTGTTGGTGGCCGAGTATTACCAGCGTGTCTTTGGCAAGGAACTTCCCGAAAGCGTTGTTGCCAAGGCTTAGGCTGTTCCCACCGCAAGCTCTTGATAGCGTTGCTCTTGCGCAGCGAGCAGTGACGTGTAGCAGTCTGCCGGACTTTACTGTTCCGTGTAGATGGGGTTCGCGATTCCGATGAAAAAACTGACCGTTCTGGCTGCTCTCGCCGCCACCATGCTGGCTGTGCCGGCAACAGCGCAGGAGGCGATCACCGATCGCGCCACGCTGGAAAACGACGTGCGCATCCTTGCCGATGATGCGATGGAAGGGCGCGAGGCCGGCACCGATGGCTATGAACGCGCCGCAGCCTATGTCGCAGAGCGCTTTGGCCAAATCGGCCTTGAGCCGGGCGGCGATGATGGCAGCTGGTACCAGAGCTTCAGCCTCGTCCGCGCTTCCCCTGCTGGCGAAACGAGCATTGCGATCAATGACGCTGACGGGGAATGCCTTAAGCTCGAATATGGCACAGATATCGTTGGTTCCGGGCGTCCGGCTGCGGGAAGCGGATCGCTCGAAGCGGAACTGGTTTTTGTCGGATACGGCTATGACCGGCCCGACCTTGGGTATGACGATCTCGCCACGGTCGATCTGGACGGCAAGATCGCGGTCTGGGTGTTCGATACGCCCGATGGCCTCGATCCGCTGGAAGAGCGCATCCTTATGCAGCGTTCTAACGAGCGGTTCGCCGCCCATGGCGCGGTGGGGGCGATCCTGTTGTGGACGCCCGATATAGCCGCGCGCATTCCTTGGGAAAGGGGCAGGAACTTCTTCGGCGGAAGAGGCACGCTGACCTGGCTCGGGCCGGACGGGGTGCCGGGCGATACCGCAGCGGGGCTTGCCGTCTCCATGGTGGCTTCCCCGGAATTTTCCAGCCGCCTGCTCGATGGTCAGCAAGTGACCATGGCCGATATCGAAGCCTCGCAAAGCAACAACATGACGCCGATGCCATCTTTCGCTACCGGCGTGACCGCTAACATTTCTTACGAGACGACAGTCGATCCGGTTCTCGATACGATGAACGTTATCGGCATGCTGCCCGGCACCGATCCTGCGCTTGCGGATCAGTATGTGGTGATTACCGCGCATCTCGATCATGTGGGTATAGCGGAGACGCCCAATGAAGACGGCGACCGCATCTATAATGGCGCGATGGACAATGCGACGGGCGTTTCCGCGATGATGGAAATGGCACGCCTGCTGCTGGCCGATCCACCCCGCCGCCCGGTGCTGTTTGCGGCCCTTGGGGCCGAAGAACTGGGCCTGATCGGGTCATCCTATCACGCCGCAAATCCGGGATTGGAGCAGGGCGAAATCGTTGCCAATGTGAACGTGGATATGCCTGTGCTGACATGGCCGTTCTCGGACATCGTTGCGTTCGGTTCTGACCGGTCCAATCTGCTCGAGCCGACGGCTGCTGCCGTAAGCGAATATGGGCTTGAACTGGTGCCCGACCCCAATCCGGGTGAGGCCTTTTTCTTCCGTTCAGACCAGTATTCCTATGTCGAGCAAGGCATCCCGGCGGTTTATGTGGAACTGGGCTTCGGCAATGGCGGTCAAGATGCACAAACAAGCTTTCTGAGTGCCCATTATCACGAGGTCTCGGACGAAGCAGATCTGGTTGCCTACGAACAGCTTGGTCGCTTCGCGGACATCGCATATCTGGTTGCTCGCAACATCGCGAATATGGATGATCGCCCGGGCTGGTTGCCGGAAGAATATTTCGGCCGCGCGTTCGGTGGACATATCGCCGAACCCGAGTGATCTCGCCAGTTTCCCGCGATTTTCCGATGAGCCGAGCCAATTACGGGTTGGGTAAACAGGGGATTACCCTCACTCGTTCTTGTTACCGAAAGCGTTTCCGGTAACATCTTTGTCAGCAACACATACGTGATTGCAGACATGTAGGGAAGATTGGGGACGCTTATGTACGCACCATTTAGTGCAAGATACGATCAATTCGACTCGATTGCTTTCGATGCACCGCGCCGCGGCGGCAATCAGGGCAACTTCACTGTCTACGATGGCGCCTACAGCGTCGATCTCGTGCGCGAAGTCGACGTCGATCACTTCGGGGTGGACCTTGCGAATGCGAGGCCAGATGGAGCGGGAAATGGAAATGGCGGCGGCAATGGCGGCGGCGGTGGTGGTGGCGGAGGCGGAACGACCTTCGATCCTTACACCAGCGGCGCAGAGGGCGCATTCAACATCACCATCGTATTCGAGGGCACGTGGTCGCAGGCGCTCTACGATATTTTCGTCGCTGCTGCGGACTTCTATTCCCAACTGATCGTCGGAGATTTGACGGACGTAACCGTCACCAGCGGTCGTGGCCGCAACCGTACGACAGAAACGATCGATGACCTGGTTATCACTGCCTCGCTGATCAATATCGATGGTGCCGGCGGCGTTCTCGGTCGTGCGGGTCCAACGTCTATCCGTACTGACAGCCAGTTGAGTGTTCAGGGTATCATGGAATTCGATATCGCGGATGCTGACTCATTCAATGCAGCCGGCCTGTTCGACGATATCGTTGTGCATGAAATGGCACACGTTCTCGGCCTTGGAACGCTGTGGGACCGGCTTGGACTGCTGAATGCCGACAACACATTCGGTGGTGAACTGGCATCGGCAGAGCATGCCCTCCAGTTCAATGGCGACCCCAACATCCAGATCGAAACCGATGGCGGTCAGGGAACGGCATTCGGTCATTGGGACGATGCGACCTACACCAATGAGCTGTTCACCGGATTCATCTCCGACCCGAACTATCTCAGCTATTTCAGCGCGGCATCCTTTGGCGATTTGGGTTATGATCTGAACCCGAACTACCGTCAGGTGGTCGATGATTTCAACATGGCCTGATTGAACCGAAATCAGCGAAAGAAGGGCGGGGCGGATGCACATGGCATCTGCCCCGTTTTTGTTGCGAGCGCGCGTGATAATTGCGTGTTCAGCGAAGCTGGCTCAATTGCAATGTCGAATCATCTTCCGGTGCCATCGCGATGAATGTATCAATGCCTCTCGCCTTTGCTGTATTATGATGCTAACACAGCGGAATGAAGTTCATGTGGCGCAATCCGTTTTCCCGTCGCAAGCCTGAAACCAGCTGGTCAGAGCGTGACATTGTGCTGGAGAATGCGCCGTGGACTCCGCTGCACGGTCTCGACGATGACGAGGACTTCGATGAGTGGCGCGAACGTCGGAATTGGCAGGATCGCGGTTGGCAAACGCCCTCGCACTATCCCCTGCCGGCGAAGTATCGCAAAGGTTGGCGCCGCTTCATGCCGGAGCGGTTCCGGGAAAAATCGTGGCTGTGGTGGATCAGCCGCTGGTTGGCCGCAATCATCATGGTGTTTATCCTGCTGGTGGCGTGGCTCGCCTTCACCGCGCCGCTTTCCAAGAGCCTTGAACCGATTGCGCCACCGCAAATCACTCTTCTGGCCGCCGATGGTACGCCGATTGCCCGAAACGGGGCGGTGGTGGACGAGCCGGTGCTGGTCAGCGAATTGCCAGACCATGTGATCGAGCCGTTTCTGGCCATCGAGGATCGCCGGTTTTACTCGCATTGGGGTGTCGATCCGCGTGGCGTTGCTCGGGCGGTATTCACGGGCGTGGGCGGTGGTTCCACGATTACCCAGCAGCTGGCCAAGTTCACCTTCCTGACGCCCGAGCAGACGCTCACCCGCAAAGCGCGAGAGGCGCTGATCGCCTTCTGGCTCGAAGCATGGCTGACCAAGGATGAGATCCTCGAACGCTACCTCTCCAACGCCTATTTTGGCGACAATATGTACGGGATCCGCGCAGCAAGCCTCCACTATTTCTACCGCCAACCGGAGAATTTGCGGCCCGAACAGGCGGCCATGCTGGCAGGATTGCTGCAGGCGCCTAGCCGTCTGGCGCCTACCCGCAATCCCGATCTGGCCGCTGCCCGCTATAACCTTGTGAAGGGAGCGATGGTCGCTGCCGGCTACATCACGCAGGAAGAGGCTGATGCTATGCGCGTGCCAGAGCTTGATGTACGCACCAGCAATGACCTGCCCACCGGCACCTATTTCGCCGACTGGGCGCTGCCCGAAGCGCGGCTACTGTCCGATATCTCCTATTCGCGCCAGACGATCACGACGACGCTCGATTCCCGCTTGCAGAACATCGCCCGCCGTGTGGTCGAGCGCGCGCCGCTGGGCGAAGCGCAAGTTGCACTGGTCGCTATGCGCACAAATGGTGAAGTTGTCGCCATGATAGGTGGCAAGGATTACTCGGCCAGCGCCTTCAATCGCGCGACGCAGGCGCGACGCCAGCCGGGATCGACCTTTAAGCTCTTCGTCTATCTCGCCGCGCTCCGCGCCGGCTGGTCACCGGGCGATACCATTGCCAATTCGGAATTTACCGACGGCAGTTATCGCCCCGGCAACTACAACGACAGCTATTCAGAGGAGATCGCGCTGCGTGATGCCTTTGCGCAAAGCTCCAACGTCGCGGCGGTGCGACTGTTCAATCAGGTGGGTAGTAAAGCAGTGATCGAGACTGCGCGCGAGCTGGGTATTACCACGCCCTTGCCGGATGGCGATCCGTCGCTCGCACTCGGTACATCGACCATGAGCCTGCTGGAGTTGACTGCCGCTTATGCCGGCGTCGCCGGTAATTCCTTCCCGGTTCGCCCGCATGCGTTTCCTCAAGAAGAGCCCGGCTGGTTCGACTGGATCTGGAATGGGCAGGGCAGCCTTAATGCCAGCGATCATGCAGATATCGAGGAGATGCTCCGCGCCGCCATCAACAACGGCACTGGCCGCGCGGCAACGCTTTCCATCGCCAATTACGGCAAAACCGGTACGACGCAGGATTATCGCGACGCGCTGTTCGTCGGCTATGCGGGGGATCTCGTGGTTGGCGTATGGGTTGGTAACGATGACAATTCGCCGCTCGATAGCGTGACCGGTGGCGGACTACCCGCCCGTATCTGGCGCGATTTCATGCGCGGTTCGCTCGGTGCCGAAGCAACGCCGCCGCGCCCAACTCCGTCACCCGACCCGAGCGGCCCTGTAGAGCCAATGGACGTGCAGGACCTAGAGGATATCCCGCTCGGTGATGGCCGCCGTTTGACCATCCGCAATGGCGAAGCGGTGTTCAGCACGGATATCGATGGTGTGCCCGTCGAGTTCGGTGTGCGGGATGGTGAGCTGTCAATGGATGTGGATGAAGAGGCGGTGCAACAAAGGATCGAGGAGGAGATGCGGAGGCAGGAACAGCCCGCACCCTAATTCGAGCTAAACTGCGAACGCACCTGCAATTTTGGTGGCGTTGCGATCTGTGCGGCTTCTTCGTGGTGGAATTGGTGGTCATGATTGTGGTGTTACCAGGTACTTCTCCCCGGTAGCCATTTTGGAATAGTCCATGATCGCATCCTTGGTGAGCATTTCTTCCAGCCCCACGCGCGTCTTGTAGGAACTGGCGAAGGTCGTTTTCAGCCCGCTCGCGACGCGCTTGCGCAGGCCCATCATGGTTTGCATGTCGCAGCTTTGCAGGAAGGGCATGAGCAGCCATCCCGATACTGTCCAGCCGAAGCCGTAGCTCGGCGTCAGGATCGTCGGCGAAAGGTCGAGGCGACCGTAGATGTACATCTTCTTCGCCTGATTGGATCCGTAGCGGCTATATTCTGTCATTTTTGATGCAGCTACCCGTTCCATAGAGCGCAAGCAGGTGTCGGTCGTGGTGCCCCCGCCGATGGGGTCGTAACCAAGATAGGCACCGGTGTCCGAGATTGCACCGGCGAGCTGTTTCTCGAAATTTTCGTCGGATGAATTGACTACGTGGCTCGCGCCCTCGTCTTTCAACAACATGGCCTGAGCATCCTTGCGGACAATGTTCACCAACGCCATTCCGTCTTCCTGGCAGATTCGATTGAGCATCTGCCCAAGATTAGAGGCCGCAGCGGCATGGATGATTGCATCATGTCCTTCGCGCTTCGCGGTCTCGACAAAACCAAGCGCAGTCAGCGGGTTGACGAAGGAACTTGCACCCTCTTCTGCGCTATGATCGCCGAGCGGAAGGCACATCATTGCATCTGCAAGTGCATATTCGCTAAACGCGTTGCCCGGCACACAAGACACGCGCTGGCCCATCAGCGTCTGCGCTATTTCTCCTTCACCGGCTGCAACGACCGTGCCTGCCCCTTCATTCCCCACGGGCTGAGGCTTGCCATGACGCGAGGCCTGTCCGGCAGCAACCTGCGGTTGCAGCTTTGCAACGATCCTGCCCGCGGTATAATCGGCGTGCTCGAGATCGGCACCGGTGGTCATCAGGAACAGGTCTGAGGGATTGATGGGCGCTGCCTCCATCTTCACTAGTACCTGATTGCCCGTGGGTTCCGGAAATTCTCTTTCCTCCAGCGCCAAGGTTAAAGTCCCATCTGCGGTGAGCGTCGACATCAGCTGGCGTCCGGTGGTCATGGTCTTCTCTCCTCAATCATCATCTTCATAGTGCGCGGCCACGAAATAGAGGCCTTCGGGTGGGGCATTCAGGCCGAGCTCGGCGCGGTCTTTTGCCTCCAGCGCTTCAGCAACCTGCGTGATCTCCCACTGACCTTGGCCGACAAGTGCCAGCGTGCCAACCATGGATCGCACCTGGTGGTGCAAGAAACTGCGCGCTGCAGCGCGGACGATCACGGCATCACCTTCTCGCGATACATCGAGTCGGTCGAGCGTCTTCACAGGATCCTTCGCCTGGCAATGCGCGCTGCGGAAGGTGGTGAAATCGTGCTGACCGACAAGCGATTGTGCGGCCTCATGCATTGCATCGCTGTCGAGATTGCGGGCGATATGCCAGGCCCGACCTTTCTCAACTGTCAGAGGAGCTCGGCGATTGCGTATACGATATTCGTAGCTGCGACCGGTGCAGGAAAAGCGCGCATGCCAGTTGTCGGGCTTTACCTCGCAAGCAAGGATTGCGACCGGATCCGGGCGAAGATGAGCGTTGAGTGCTTCCATCAGGCGAAATGGCGCGATGTCCTTCGCGATATCGAGGTGACTGCGCATGGCCAGTGCGTGGACTCCGCTATCGGTGCGTCCGGCACTGTGCAGCGTGACATCCTCGCCCGTCACGGCGTGTGCCGCCTCTTCGATCGCTTGCTGCACCGATGCCGAATGGTCTTGCCGCTGGAGTCCGCAGAAAGGGCCGCCGTCGAATTCCACGGTAAGGGCGAAACGGGTCACGAAAGCTTGGCTCCCGGATACACAGGATTGCCACGCAGAAAATCGGCACGCCCCATCGCCGGCTTGCCGGCTTTCTGAAGCCGCACCGGTCTTAGGGCGTTTTCGCCACATGCGATCGCGAAGTGTTCGTCGAGCACCGTTCCGGGTTCGCCGGCGCAATGCTCCACGTCGGCCAGCAGCAATTTCAGCCGCTCCCCTTCAATTTCAAACCAGCTGCCAGGGAAGGGCGCAAAGGCTCGAACTTCGCGCTCGAGTTCTGCTGCAGGCCTGGCGAAGTTGATCCGTGCCTCAGCCTTGTCGATCTTGGGCGCGTAAGTGGCGAGCGCATTATCCTGCAATTCCGGCACCATCGTATCGAGTCGTGCCAACACTTCGACCATCAACTGCGCACCCATCACGGCCAGTTCATCGTGCAATTCGCCCGTGGTCTTGCGCCCGATGAGCGTCGCTCCCTTCAGCAGCATCGGCCCGGTATCGAGTCCCGCTTCCATTTGCATAATCGTGATGCCGGTTTCTTCGTCCCCTGCTTGCACCGCACGATGTATCGGCGCCGCGCCGCGCCAGCGCGGCAGAAGCGAGCCGTGGACATTCAGGCAACCATCTTTTGGCGTATCGAGAATGGCTTGCGGAAGCAGCAAGCCGTAAGCGGCGACCACCGCGACATCGGCGTCCAGTGCGGCAAAAGCTTCCTGTTCTTCAGCACTTTTCAGGCTCGTAGGATAGCGTATTTCTATATCCAACTCCTCGGCACGCGTATGGACCGGCGAGGGGCGCTCCTGCTTGCCGCGGCCCGAACAGCTGGGTGGCTGCGAATAGGCCGCCACTACATCATGCCCGGCTTCGACCAGGGCATTCAGCGTTGGCACCGCGAAATCGGGCGTTCCCATGAAGACAATGCGCAATCTGCACCTTCCTATCTGCTGCGCGTGGCCCTATCTGCGAGGGAATGGCATCGCAAGAGATTGAAAATCTGGCATCGGCTTTGGCGAAGCTGCCCGGCCTTGGCCCGCGGTCGGCGCGGCGTGCGGTCTTGTGGCTGGTCAAGCACCGGGAATCCGCGCTCAGGCAGGTTCTGGCTGCTTTGGAAGCCGTTCAGGACAAGCTCGTCGAATGCAATACTTGCGGCAATGTCGATACGCAGAACCCGTGTACTATCTGCGCCGACCCGCGCCGGGATACCAAAAGCATTTGCGTGGTAGAGGACGTAGCGGATTTGTGGGCGCTCGACCGCGCGCGGCTGTTTACCGGCAAGTATCACGTACTCGGCGGAAGGCTCTCCGCACTCGACGGCGTTCGACCGGAAGATTTGACGATTGACCAGCTTCTCGGCCGGGTGGCGGAAGGTGCGGTGGATGAAATCGTCCTTGCCATGAATGCCACGCTCGAGGGGCAGACCACCGCACACTACATTGCCGAAAAGCTGGAAGATCGCCCTGTACGCATTACCCAGCTTGCCCATGGGTTGCCCGTGGGTGGCGAGCTCGATTACCTTGATGAAGGCACGCTGGCGCAGGCGTTGCGCGCGCGTCGGCCACTATCCTGATTGAAACCCGGGCTCACCTGCACTAAATCAGATGTATGGCCATTCGTGAAATCCTTGAAGCGCCGGATCCCCGGCTCAAAACCGTATCCAAGCCCGTGGAAACTTTCGACGACGAGCTCAAGACGCTTGTCGATGACATGTTCGAGACCATGTATGCCGCGCACGGTATCGGGCTTGCCGCCATCCAGGTCGGCGAACCCATCCGGCTGCTGGTGATCGACCTGCAAGAAGAAGATCCGGACGGCGAGCCGATCGAGTGCAATCATGATGGTCACAATCATACGCACCAACCGATCATCAAGGACCCTCGCGTTTTCGTGAATCCGGAAATCCTGGATCCGAGCGAGGAACTGGGCACCTATCAGGAAGGCTGCCTGTCGGTCCCCGACATCTTTGCCGATGTCGAGCGTCCGGCGCGCTGCCGCGTCCGTTATCAGGACCTCGAAGGCAATAGCCACGAGGAAGATATGACCGGCATGCTGGCGGTGTGCATCCAGCACGAAATGGATCACCTGAATGGCATCCTCTTTATCGACCATCTCAGCCGCCTGAAGCGCAGTATGGTGCTAAAGAAGCTGAAGAAGATGCGCGAAGCCGCTTAAATTGGCGCTGGACTAACCAAAAAGGACCGCCCCCAGCGGAGCGGCGAGTTTTGTGCGAGCGGTGTCGAGGTTTCAGGTCGCAGCTACTTGTCCGCGTACCTTTGGTACTGCCACGAACGCCGCCAAATACAGGACACCCACGAGGATCAGCAGATTGTTGTAGCCGGTGAACAGTGCTGCATATTCCAGGCATCCGCCCAGAATCGTGCCAAGGAGATTGATGGCAAAGGCACTGCGCGTATCTCCGCTCTCGCGAAAGCGCTTCGAGAAGGCGACATTGGCGATGTAGATCGGCACGAAAGCGATCAGCGTCGCGGCGATGACGCGCGGAACATAGGGGAGGCCCAGCAGCCATTCTTCGGGAACTGCCCAGGCGATGGCGAGGCAGACGGCAATCGCGACATAAAGCAGCTTGAGCGGCGGGGTTTTGAAGCGCGCGGTCGTTTCCACCGCAGCGAGCACGCATAGCAGCACGCCGCCAAATACAAGCGCGTTGACGAACCAGGTCGTGCCGAACAGGAGCGCGAAAGTCGCGATATTCTTGGTTTGCAGCAGAAGGAAGGCGGCACCCATGAAGAACAGGTCGGCATAGGGACGCATTTCTTTCAGCGGACCGCCGAGTGTGCGCACGGTCACGAGCGAAGCAGCGATGATCAGCGCGAGCGTTACAATGTAGAGCGGTGGGAAATTGTCGCCCTTGAAGTAGACGAATGGCGCGTTGTCGATAGCAGGCACGATGTCGCTCGGCTGGCTCACCGACTCCCACGTTTGCGCACAGGACTGGTCGGCAGGTGTCAGGCCTACGGTAATGACTGCCTGTGCACCGTCAAACGTGTCCAGGCAGGGCGCGTGGCCAAACGTTGTTGCGGCGGTGTTTGCCAGACGGTCGATGAGCCAGTCTTCACGGTAGTAGTTGTACATCGCGAACGTGCCGCCCGGGTTGAGACGCTCGCGTACGGAGGCCAGCGCTTCTTCGGTGAACAGGAAGCTTTCCAGACGGATTTGCGATGCCCCGTTCACAAGCGTCAGTGAGTCAGGCAGTGCGAACAGGATGAAGTCGTATGTCTTATCCGTCCCTTCCAGGAACGCGCGCCCATCATTGATATGGTGGGTAACGCGCGGGTCTTGATAGGGCCGGTCGATATTGTTCTCGATCCCGATTTGCATGATGCGCGGATCGATATCCACGGCATCCACGCTGCTGGCACCGTTGCCAAGCGCGATCGAGACGTCGGAGCCGGAACCCGCACCGATGATCAGCACATCACCCAGCGCGCCGCCTGCGCGGCGTTCATACGGCGTGAAATAGATGTGGTAGTTCAGGTCCTCGCGCACCTGCCGCGGCACCATCACCTGGTGCGGCACACCATTGGCGCGGATTTGCAACACACCGTCGGTCGGCGGGTTCATTTCCAGCGTCTGGATCTTGTAATAGGGAGACCAGCTGATGCTGGCGTTGAAGCTTTCATTCGCAAGCACGACAAGCAGCGGTGCAAGCCAGCCCAGCGCAAGAAGTTTGCGACCCTTTGCCGACAGCATGACGTAAAGGACGCCCGCAATCGCGCCCCAGACGATGGACGGTGCGTGCAGGAACGCGAGCGCAGAGAAAGCAACGATGCCGGAAAGCGAGCCGATCAGATCCCAGCGATAGGCCTTAAGTGCAGGCAGCTTGGCAAAACAACGCCCGACAAGTTCGGCAGGGCCAGCCAGAATTGTTGCGACAAGACAGAAGATGACGGGCAGGGCCAGCCAAGCCGGTGGACCGGCAAGCTGGAGCGAAGTGAAATAGATGATGTCGGAGCCTTCCCGCTGGATGCTCATCGGGAAGGAAATCACGCCAATTGTCAGCAGCGTAAGCAGCGGCAGGGACCACGGCCAGATCGACCATTCCTTCCGGCTGATCAGGAAGCCTGCACCGATCCCGAGAAAGCTTCCAAGCAGAACGAAATTGGAGAAATAGGAGAGGTGAATAACGTTGGAACCAAGCCAACGGATCAGTGCCAGCTCCACAAACAGCATCAGGGCAGCGGAAAGGACGAGGCGCGTTGCCACTGAACGCTCGCTTTCGGTCGTCTCGCCATGTGTTTCCCCGATGCCAAGCGCTTCGCCCTGCTCAAGTGCACCGAGCGCGCCGGCATCGTTGGTCGTGCTGTTCATGAAAGTTGTTCCTGTATCCCGTTTGGTAGCGGGCTACAGGGCGCGCGTTAAAAAGGAATTAACCACGATTGGATTGTGGCGCGCGGGAAGGCTGGCGAACTAAGCCGTAGCGGTCTCGACCATGCCATTTAGCGCCTTCACGCAGTCTTCCATGCATTCGCGGCACATGCGCTCGCAGCGGCGGCAGTGATCGTTGTCATGCTTGGCGCATTCCTCGGCGCAGACCTTGCACGCTATGATGCAGGCTTCGAGCAGCGACTTTATGACGACGGTATTGCCGTGGGTACGCCGCGCCGCGACAGTGCTGACGGCCTGGCAGACATCCGAGCAATCCGAGCATTTTCGAATGCACTCGGACATATCGCCCGGTTCGGCATTGCAGGCGTCGGCGCAGGAATTGCAGATCGCCGCGCAATACATAGCGTGCTTGATGGCCTCGCCCAATTGCTCGTTATAGTCGCTGCCGACTTGCGGGTGTTCCGAAATCATTTCCTTGATAGACATGGCTTTTCTCTCCTCTGACTATCCAGCGAACGGCGCCGGGGATTGGTTCCATCAGGGGGTTGCGTATATCCCGCTCCCCGTCTTATCGTGATCAATCAAAGAAAGAGGAGGTGCCGTTGGTCTAAAGTAACGCCGTCGAGGCGAGAATCGATTGGGCACAGTTGACTTCAAAAATCTCCAGAGACCGACATTCCGTGTGAGCCCTGTTCAACAGAGGCAATAGAACCGTGATCGCTCTGGTAACCTCTCTGGTCAAGCGTCCAAATACTTCAGAAATTGTCAGCCAAGGAGTCGGGGCATGTATACGCCTCCCCATGTGCTGCGCTGGATTGATGGTCTTTGCTACTGGGTTCTCCTGTCGAAAAACAGTTGGGACATTGTGCTTCAGTCCTCGGTAGGTTTTCTTACCGAGGAGGAAGCGAAGGCCGATTTGATTTGGCATTTCGCCACGAATTAATCCGGATGGGGGGCGGGCGCACTGCCGTCCCCCGCAGCCGGAGAAAGGGGAAAAATGGATCAGATTGCTGTCGTCCTGCTGATTTCTTTCGTAGCTTGCGTACTATTCGCGGTTGCGGGATTTTTGCTTGGGCGTCGATCAGCTGCTGATTGGCGCGAGCGTCATGTACAACGTGATGCCGAAGCTCGTGAACTAGAAGAGAAGTTCCGAAGGGCAATTGTTGAACTAGAAAACGCGACTGTTCGCGCAGAGCGAGCGGACTCTTTGGAAAAGCGGCTGGACGAGGCCCGTGAGGAACTGACGGGGCTGAAAGCCCAAGCAGCTGGATTTGCTGAACAGAAGCGGCTGCTCGAAGAGAGCCGCGAGAAGCTACTCAAAGAATTTGAAAATACCGGTGCCGCAGTTTTGAGCAGGGCGCAGGAAGCCTTCCTTGTACGCGCTAACGAACGATTTGAACATTCGGAAAAGGCTAGCGCCGAGAAACTTGCAACGCTCCTCCGACCGGTTGATGAGCGGCTGAAGAAATACGAAACTCAGGTCGAAGAACTTGAGGCGAAGCGCGTCGACGCGTTCGGCCAGCTCACGGGCCTGATCGAAAATATGAGGCGCGGACAAGAAGAGGTACGGCGGGAGGCGCAACGCCTTGGCAATTCACTCACCAATGCGCCCAAGGCACGTGGGCGCTGGGGTGAGAGGGCGTTGCAGAATGTGCTTGAGCAATGTGGCCTTTCGGAACACACAGATTTTTTGCTAGAACATTCGCTCGAAAGCGAGGCTGGGCGGCTTAGGCCGGATGCGATCGTACATATCCCCGGCAGAAAGAAGCTGGTGATTGACGCCAAGGTCTCTCTCAACGCTTACCAGGCCGCATTCGAGGCGGAGGATGAGTCTGAGCGTGCCGCGCAGATGGCGTTGCATGCCAAGAGCATGCGCAACCATGTGCAAACGCTGGGGGCCAAGAGTTATCAGAGCCAATTCGACGATGCGCCTGATTATGTCGTGATGTTCGTGCCGGGCGAGCACTTCGTCGCCGCCGCGCTGGAAGCCGATCCGGAGCTGTGGGATTTCGCCTTCAAGAACGGCGTCTTGCTGGCAACGCCAACCAATCTCGTCGCCATCGCTCGCACGGTGGCACAGGTCTGGCGGCAGGACCAGATGGCGGCTGAGGCGCAGGAAATCGGCAAGATGGGGGCAGAGTTGTATGACCGCCTGCGCGTCGCTGCCGAGCACATGAAACGCGTAGGCGGCGGCCTCGAGACGGCGGTGGCCAATTACAACAAATTTGTCGGCAGCTTTGAACGCAATGTGCTCACCTCCGGCAAGCGGATGGCCGAGAAGGGGCTGGAGATCAGCAAGGAAATCGAGGATGTTCCGCTCGTGGAAGGCGCGCCGCGCTATACCGGAGCCGATGCTTCCGATATGCCCGAAGACCTGCTGATCGATCAGAACGAGGAAGTAGCTGAATGACCTCCGGCCACTTGGGGTTTGCCGCTGCTGCTTGCTTTGCACTTGCGGGTTGTGGTGAAGGGCAGGAAGCTGCTTCGAACATCGAACGCGAAGCCGAAGATACCGGCGAGCAGACAAGCGAAACGCTTCCTGCGCATCCGGTAGGCCAATACGCTCCGCGCGATGAGTGCCGTGACCAACCCGGCGCGAGTGAGTTCCTTAACGGTCTCGAACGCGCCGTGGCGGCGCGCGATGCCGACGGACTATTGGCGTTGGCCAAGGAGGACGTCTTTCTCGATTTCGGCGGTGGTAGCGGCAAGGAACTGCTGCGCGAGAGGCTAGCGGACGAGGACTATGATTTGTGGAGTGCGCTTGATGAGCTCATGACCCTCGGCTGTGCCAGCGATGGCCAAAGACTCGTCTTGCCGTGGTACTTTGATCAGGAAATTAGCCCCGTTCACGATGCCTATGGCAGCTATGTCGTCACCGGAAATGACGTTCCGCTTTATGCCAGCGCGGATCGGCAGGACGTGCTGACCACGCTCGACTGGGACATGGTCAGCCTGGTGGCCTTTCTCGAAATTTCCGATGAGCCTCAAGACGCACCGCGACGGCTCATCCAGCTCGAAAACGGTACACGTGGTTATGTGGCAAGTGATCGGCTTCGATCGCTCATCGATTATCGCATCGGCGTGGTGAGAGGAGATGGCCGCTGGCGCATCCAGAACTTTATCGCGGGCGATTAATTAGCCTTCAAGGCAAGCCAGCACCTCATAGCCCAGTACCGCTGCTGCTACAGCTGCATTAAGCGAGTCTGCGCGACCGATCATAGGCATGGTGACGCGAAGATCGCAGGCCATCTCGTATTCCTCGGGCAGGCCGCGCGATTCGTTGCCGACCATCACGAAACACGGTGACGCATAGGGTGCTCCGCGATAGGGCACGGCTTGGCGCAGGCTCGCACCTACCAGCTGGCCTTCGCCCTCGCGCAACCAGCGCAGGAACTCATCCCAGGGGGCTCGAACGATGGCTTGTGTAAACACCGCGCCCATGCTCGCGCGTACGGCTTCGACGCTGAACGGGTCAGCGCAGTCGTCAATGAGGATCAGGCCACCAGCTCCGATGGCGTCCCCGGTACGCAGCATGGTGCCGAGATTGCCCGGATCGCGCAGCGCCTGTGCTACCAGCCAGATTCCCGCGGAGCTACGATCTAGCGCTTCGAACGAGGTGTCGAACTCGTTGAACACGCCGACAACGCCCTGCGGATTATCCTTGCCGGTGATTTTGCTGAGAATGTCCGGCGTTGTTTCAATAATTTCGCAGCCAGCAGCTTCGACAGCTGTTTCAAGATCCGCCAGCAACGGATGCGGATCGCGGGCCTGCGCCCGGACCAGCATTTCCGGCAGACGACCACACTCGCGCGCGTCTGTCAGCAGGCGCAAACCTTCGGCAAGGAACTTTCCCTCGCGCTTTCGGTGTTTCTTCTCGCGTAGGGACCGCAAATATTTTACAGTCGGGTTGGAAAATCCGGTGATTTCGCGGCGCATGGGTCTGTGCCCCTATTCCTCGCCAAAGCCTGTTTCGACCAGCTGCACCAGCTCGGCGAGCCGCGTCTCGGCGTCTTCGCCTTCGACCGTCAAAGTGACTGTGTCCCCTTTGGCCGCGCCCAACATCATGAGGCCAAGGATAGAAGTGCCGAGAGCATCATTCCCGTCCTTGATCACTTTGACCGTGCTGCCATCCATTTCGCTGGCAGCGGCTACAAATTTGGCGCTTGCCCGCGCGTGCAGGCCGCGTTTGTTGACAATCAAGACTTCCTTGCTGTTGTCACTCATGCCCGTGTCCTCTCAGGCGTGCTGTCCCAGAAATTCCGATGCGACGGTGATGTAGTTGCGCCCGGCATCGCGCGCTGCTTCTGCCGCGTCACCCAAGCGCATCTCCTTGCGCGCTCCCGCCAGGCGGATCAGCATCGGCAGATTGATACCGGCAATCACTTCGGTCCGGCCTTCTTCCAGCAGGGAAATGGCAAGGTTGGATGGTGTTCCACCGAACAGGTCTGTCAGCAAGATGGTCCCGTGACCGGTGTCGACTCCGGCAATGGCCTTTGCGATATCGCCTCGACGCTCTTCCATATCATCATTCGGGCCGATGCAGATCGTGGCGACCTGATCCTGCTGACCTACGACATGTTCCATCGCGGCAACGAATTCATCGGCCAGATGGCCGTGGGTGACGAGGATAATGCCAATCATCGGAATTGCGTGTAGCTCTTGCTGTGCGACCAGACGTTTTTCAAGACACGGACATTCGTCACGGGTGCTGAGTTCCTTCCACCAGTTCCGCCGCGCGCGACCCCAAATTGCGGTGCAGAACCGTGGGCGAAAAGCCGCCATCGCGCAAGGCCTGTGCCATCTTCTCTGCGCTGTAGACACTACGGTGTCTCCCTCCGGTACAACCGAAGGCAATGTTCACATAGGCTTTGCCCTGCTCGGCATAGCAGGGCAGGAGTTCCAGAAGCAGCGCACTGATTTTTTCGAAAGTCGATGCAAAGACTGCGCTTCGCTCTATGAATTCGCCTACGGCAGGATCAAGCCCGGTCTGCTCTTTCAATCCTGGCTGCCAATGCGGGTTGTCGAGATAGCGCATGTCGAACACCAGATCCGCGGTTGGAGGCTTGCCGCGTGAAAAGCCGAAGCTGGAAACGGTTACCGTCATTTCCTGCGGCGCGGTTTGCGCGAATTGTTCGCGTATCGTCTGTTTGAGGTCGTTGACGGAAAAATCGCTGGTATCGATCAGCACATCTGCCCAGCGGCGCAAAGGCGCCAGGAGTTCGCGTTCTGCGGCGATTCCCGATGATACGGGCAAGTCCTGTGCGAGATAGTGGCGGCGGCGTGTTTCGTTGAATCGACGCTCCAGCTCATGTCCGGCGCAATCGAGGAAAAGTGTCGTGATGGGAATGCCATCATCTTCCACCCAACTTTTAACCTGATCGATGATATCGTCCGGCACAAAACCGCGTGTGCGGCAATCGAAACCAATAGCGAGAGAAAACGCTTCGTTTTCCCTGCCAACCAGCCTGTCAAGCAGGCGGATTGGGAAGTTGTCGATCGACTCCCAGCCAAGGTCTTCCAGCTCGCGCAAAGCGGTCGATTTTCCGGCGCCGAGCATCCCCGTCACCAGCACGATACGCTGTGCTTTGTTGGCCTTAGCTTCAACCATCAAAGGCGATGTGCGCCTTCGAAGATCAAAAGGGAAGACAAACCTTGTCCGGTATCTTCACTTGCCTTCGAAATTCTGCCCGTGAATTTCGAGCGCGGCCTCAGCCCGCAGCGGGAGTGCGGGGGTATCCGGATAGAGATCGACTTGCGGTAGCGGGCGCCCGAGCAGCAGCGCTTCCCCCGCACCAAGTGGCAGGCGTTCGGCATCGTGCGAAAGATTGATAACGATAGCGATGGGGGCGCTGCCGGTTGGAACTTCGAGCAGTCCGACATTGCGGATTTCTATAAGCCCGGCAATGTTGGGCGGGGGCGAGGCGATGATCTGTCCTTCTTCTTCCGCCAGAGTGACCCCATCATCGCCGACGAGTTCTGCTCCGCGATCAAGTAGGGCGAGCGCCAGGCTGGACTTGCCGCTACCGGGTTCTCCCATAATCAGGATGCCGCGTCCGCGCATAGAGACGCAGCTGACATTGGTAAGAAATTCACTCATTCAACGGTGTCTCCAGACGTATCACGCGGCCGGCAGTTCCAGAACAAGACAGGCACCGCCAAGTTCGCTGCTGTCATCAACGCTTAGAGATCCGTCGTGCGCTTCGGCGATGGTGCGGCCGATGGCAAGGCCAAGCCCGGAATGATCGCCGAAGCTTTCGGCATCTGGCCTGTGCGAATGGAAGCGCCGGAACACCTTCTCGCGTTCGCTTTCGGGAATACCGGGGCCTTCATCGGAAACGCGCGCTTCCACCCGGCCATCGACATGGGCGATCTCGACAATGATCTTGCCGCCATCCGGAGAAAAGGAAATGGCATTGTCGAGCAGGTTTTCCGCTACGCGCTCTAGCCGGATGGGCACGCCCATAACGCGCCCGGGCTGTGAGGGGCACCGCACCTCAATCACGCTACTGTTTGCCTCTCCCCGATCCTGCTTGCGGGTCACGACATTGGCGAAAAGGTCGCAAAGATCGACGGGTTCAAACGTGGCGCGGCTTAGCTCTGCATCAATGCGGCTTGCTTCGGAAATTTCGCTGACGAGGCGGTCGATCCGACGCACATCATGCGCGGCCACATCCACCAATTGTGCACGCAAGTGCGGGTCTTCCACCTTGGGCAGGGACTCAGTAGCACTGCGCAAGGATGCGAGCGGGTTCTTGATTTCATGCGCGACGTCGGCGGCGAAAGTCTCCACCGCATCGATCCGTTGTCGCAAGGTTGTGGTCATATCGGACACGCCACGTGCAAGCAGGCCAATCTCGTCGCCACGCTCCTGCATGCGGGGCACTTCAATATCGCGTTCGCGCCCCAGCCGGACGCGCTGGGTAGCAGTGACCAGGCGGCGCAGCGGTTGGATGATGGTGTTGGCGAGATAGAGCGAGAGGATGATAGACACGAATAGCGCCAGCAGAATAATCGTCATTAGGCTGGTGCGCGCGGAGCGCACAGCCTGCGTAATATCTACGGCGTTGCGGGTCGTGAGCAGGCTCGCTCCGTTTACCCCGACGGGTGCTGCGGCGTTGATGACCGGCGTTCCATCCGGTGCGCGGCGCAGTTCGATCTGCGACAACCCCTGCTGCCGTACACGTGCAAGCTCTGCCCAGCTATCTGCTTGGGTATTGGCGGGTTCGGTATAATCCGGCGGGCTCGGGGCGCCCACGACGACGTTCACGGCACTGTCTGTCCATCTTGCCAAATCTTCGAAAAACGGTTCGGCCACCGGGTCATCAAAAGTGAAGCTTGGTTCATCGAGCATGAAACTGTCAGCGATCAGATTGCCTTCAGCATCGTACATGCGCAGTCGCATGCGCTGTTCGCGGCCGATTTGGCTTAGCAGTGCTTCCTGTCGTTCAACAGTTGCCCCGGCGAGTGCCTCTGCGGTGATTTGTGCCTCGATCCGCGCGAGTTTGAAACGCTCATCGAGTAACTGCCGGCGATAGGAATCGAGGAAGAAGAGGCTCCCCGCCAACACCAGTAGCGGAATGAGATTTACGGTCAAAATGCGAGTGGTGAGCGTGGTGCCGAGCGGGAAGGGCAGGCGCTCGAGCCGCGAAACCGTGTCGGCATCCTTACCCATCGGAAAAGCTGTAACCCGCGCCATAGAGTGTTTCGATCGCCCCGAACTCGCCGTCTACCGCCCGGAATTTCCGACGCAGACGTTTGATATGCGAATCCACCGTCCGATCGTCGACAAATACGTCATCAGGATAAGCGGCATCCATCAGCTGGTTACGGCTCTTGATCACACCGGGACGCTGCGCGAGTGCCTCCAGGATCAGGAATTCGGTGACGGTCAGGCTAACGGGATCACCTGCCCAGGTGACCTGGTGCCGCGCCGGATCCATGCTCAGGCGTCCGCGAACAATCATTCCGGTATCACCGGTTGCTGGGGCGAGAGTCCCGTCGGCGGACGGCTCCAGAGGTGCTGCACGGCGCAGAATTGCACGGATGCGGGCAAGCAGCAGGCGTTGGCTAAAGGGCTTGGCGATATAATCATCCGCCCCCATCGCAAGCCCGGCTTCTTCGTCTTCCTCCTGATCCTTGCTGGTCAGGAAAATAACCGGGAGGTCCGATGTAGCGCGCAGCTTTTGCAGCAGTTCCATTCCGTCCATGCGCGGCATCTTTATATCGAACACGGCAAGATCTGGCGGGTTGCTTTGTAAAGCGGCTAGCGCAGCCTCTCCATCGGAATAGACGCGAGTAGCGTATCCTTCTGCCTGAAGAGCGATGGAAAGGGTCGTCAGAATGTTGCGGTCATCGTCGACCAAGGCAATGACGCGCTGACTTTCAGCAGTACCATCCACGTGCTCCGCACTGTCTTTCTGGTCGGTTTGCGTCATTGCGTGCCTCTCCTGCGACCGGACTAACTTTTCGTGTCTGAATACACAACATCGCTGCGCGCCAGCGCACAGGAAAACCCCTCAGTTTCACATGTGAACGATAACATTGCGGACTCTTTGTATGATCACGATGGACACAAATTGACGCCGTCGGGTGAGACCATTATGCGAGCGGCTGTTTCAGCGCATACGAATGCGCAGCTCAAGCCGGATTCGGCCATTCTGAGGAGCAAAGTCTTGTCTGTTTCGCTTTCCGTACCGCTCTCGGCGCAGGGCATTTCCACCTCGGCAATGCTGTACACCAATCTCGGTTCGTCGGCATTGGTGGAACACGCTATTGCCAATGGAGAAGGGCGCCTGGCCAAGCATGGTCCGCTGGTCGTAGAAACGGGAAAACACACTGGGCGCAGTGCGAAAGACAAGTTCATCGTCCGCGACGCTGAGACTGAAGACACCGTGTGGTGGGATAACAATGCAAGCATGTCCCCAGATCACTTCGCCGCGCTGAAAACGGACTTCATGGCTGCGCTCGGTAGAAGGGATGCGCTCTATGTCGCAGACCTGTTCGGCGGCTCGCAGGCAGAGCACCGCGTGAATGTGCGGGTGATCAACGAATTCGCTTGGCACAACATGTTTATCCGCACGATGTTATGTCGTCCTACGGTGGCTGAACTGGAGGGATTCGCACCCGAATACACGGTAATCGATTTGCCGAGCTTCAAGGCGGACCCTGATCGCCACGGCACCCGCAGCGAAACGGTCGTCGCGGTGAATTTGTCTGAAAAGCTGATCCTGATCGGCGGGACGCAATATGCAGGCGAGATGAAGAAGAGCGTCTTCGGTATTCTCAACTACCTGCTGCCCACCAGAAGCGTGATGCCGATGCACTGCAGCGCCAACACCGGCCCGGATGGCAAAACTGCGATATTTTTTGGCCTTTCCGGTACCGGCAAAACGACGCTAAGTGCCGACGCCAGCCGCACGCTTATCGGCGATGACGAGCATGGCTGGTCGGACCAGGCTGTCTTTAATTTCGAAGGCGGGTGCTATGCCAAGATGATCCGCCTGTCCGAAGCGGCCGAACCGGAAATTTATGCGACTACCCGCATGTTTGGCACAGTGCTCGAAAACGTGGTGATGGACCCTGATACCCGCGAACTCGATTTCGACGACAACTCGCTCGCCGAGAATAGCCGAGGCGCCTACCCCATCGAATTCATCCCGAATACCAGCAAGAAAAACCTCGGTCCGGTGCCGAGCAATGTCGTGATGCTGACTGCGGACGCGTTCGGTGTTCTGCCTCCAATCGCTCGGCTTACGCCTGACCAAGCGATGTATCACTTCCTTTCGGGTTACACTGCTAAGGTGGCGGGCACTGAAATCGGTGTGACCGAACCAGAAGCGACCTTCAGCACCTGTTTCGGCGCGCCATTCATGCCGCGCCACCCCAGCGTGTACGGCAACCTCTTGAAAGACCGCATCGCCAGGGGCGGCGTACAGTGCTGGCTGCTCAACACCGGATGGACCGGTGGCAAATATGGCGTTGGCAACCGCATGCCAATCAAGGCTACCCGCGCGCTGCTTAACGCTGCGCTGGACGGCAAGATGGACACTGTCGAATACCGCAAGGACGCTAATTTCGGCTTCGAAGTTCCTGTCGGCGTCCCTGCGCTGGAAGAAGCTGGAATCGATCGGTCGATCCTCAATCCGCGCAGTACCTGGGCAGATAAGGAAGAGTATGACCGCACGGCAGAAAAGCTGGTGCAGCTTTTCGTCGATAATTTCGAACCCTTTGCAGGCCATGTTGATGAGGGTGTGCGGCAGGCGGCCCCACACGCGGCATGACGAACCACAATTAGCAGCTTTATAGATGGAGAGAGGGGCCCCGTCCGGTGTTTTTTACCGGAGCGGGGTCTTTATTGTGCCACACGCACAGCCTAGGCTTCTTCCAACGGTAACCCTGTGAGGAGAGACAGTCATGAGCATTCTGGACGGTATCCTGAAGAACATTGGCGGCGCACCTGATGACGTGGCCAATCTGGCTGAGAAGGTTGGCATCGATCCGGCGATCGCCGAGAAGGTCGTCGCGACTCTGGGCCAGACACACCAGATGGAAGGCAATACGGTAGAGCTTGCCGCGCAGAAGACCGGAGTGGATAGCGGCATTATCGCGCAGATCGTTGAGCAGATCGGTGGCGAAGGATCGCTGACTGAATTCGCCAATGCGATCAAGAATGACCCCTCTAGCCTTATGGGCCTGCTGGACAAAGATGGCGATGGCAATCCGCTAGACGATATCGCCGGCATGGCGGGTAAGCTGTTCGGTAAGAACTGATCCGGCCGGCTCGCGCAGATCCTGCAGCAAATCGGCCCCATGCCGAGCGGTGTCATTATTGGTCCGGGCGTGAAACGACGTGCGGTGTGGCTTCACCTGTCAGACAGGTTGATGATGCCAACAGGCGAGTCATGACGCGCTCTTGCTCTCTGCTTGGTATATCCGGATTGGTTGTCGCTGCCTTCGCCATCGGCGGCTGCGCGCCGAGTGCTGCCCAAGACATTGACTTAGAACCACAAATTCAGGCTGAACTCCTGCCCATCGAGATTTTCGATGCGGAGATTGTGGCCGAGTATCCACATGACGCTGCGGCCTTCACACAAGGCCTGCTGTGGCATGGTGGGCATCTGTATGAAAGTACAGGGCGGCTCGGCACCTCGACAGTGCGTCAGGTCGATCTGGATACAGGAGAAGTGCTGGTCAGTAGAAATATCCCGGCAGATCAGTTCGGTGAGGGTCTAGCGCTTTGGAACGGTCAGTTCCTCAGCCTGACTTGGACCCACGGCATCATCCACCGCTGGAGCGCGGATGATCTCGCGCTGATCGACAGCCATGAGGGCTTTCCGTTCGACGGCTGGGGCCTAACAACGCTAGACGAACAGCTGGTATTTTCAGACGGCTCCTCCACACTGCGCTTCCTCAATCCGGAAACGTTCGATATCGAGCGCGAAGTCACCGTGATGTTCGACGGACAGGAGCTCGACGATATCAACGAGCTGGAAATGATCAAAGGCGAGGTTTGGGCAAATGTCTGGTTTACGCGACTGATCGTAGTGATTGACCCCGCAACGGGTGTCGTGACCAAGATCATCAACCTCGCCGATGTCACCGACCGCATGAGCATGGTCGATATTGAAGACGGGGCCGTACTCAATGGCATTGCTTACGATGCGGAGAATGACCGGATCTTCGTTACCGGCAAACTTTGGCCGAGCTTGTTTGAAATCCGCCTTGTACCACAGCAGCCGCTGGAGACTGTCGGTCCAGCGGTAGCCATGGCGGACTAAATCTCTAATCCGGAGGGTTCGCCATGTAGCGGGCTACATTGCTTGCCAGCACATCAAGCGGCGCATTGCCGCCTTCCACCACCGCCATGTTGAAATCGCGCAGGTCGTAGCGAGAGCCGAGTGCCTGCCGCGCAAGTTCACGCTGCCGCAGGATTTCCAGCTTGCCGACCATGTAACCGCATGCCTGACCCGGCCAGCTGCAATAGCGGTCGATCTCGTTGGTCGTTTCAGCAACGCCCACTCCGCTGTTGGTGTGGAAGAAGTCGATCGCCTGCTGGCGACCCCAGCCTTGTGCGTGGAGGCCTGTGTCCACCACCAGACGGACCGCGCGATATGCGGCTGCCTGATAATAGCCGAGCCGCCATGCCGGATTGTCGTCGTAAGCGCCAAGCTCGTCTGCCAGCTGCTCCGAATAGAGCGCCCAGCCTTCGCTGAAAGCATTGAAGGCAAGGATCGCGCGGATCAGCGGCAACTGGTTGGAATATTCACCTTCCCACACGTGGCCGGGAATGGCTTCGTGATGAGTCAGGGTAACAAGGTCATAGGTCCGGTGCAGATCGGTATCGCGCAGGTTGATCCAGAAGGTGCCGGGCCGTGAACCGTCGACAGCGGGCGCGCCGCCATAGGCAGTGGGCGCGCCAAGCTCTTCATTGGGCGGAATGCGCTTCACCTGCACTGCCGGATCGACCACGCGGCGGAAAGCGCGCGGCATCTCTCCGCGAATCCACTCGATGCGTTCTTCGAGGAATGACATGATCTGCGCGCGGCCTTCATCGCCCTCGGCAAATTTGAAGCGGTCATCCTGCGAAAGCTCGATCATGCGCTGGCCGGGATTGCCTTGGGTATAGCCCAGGCTGCGCAGGATCGGGTCCATCTCGCTATGGATCTGGGCCAGCGTATCAAGGCCAAGCTGGTGGATTTCGGCAGGCGTCATATTGGTCGTGGTCGAGCTCTTGAGGCTCCAGCGGTACCACTCGTCACCTTCCGGCTGGGCATCCATTCCGGGCGCACTGCCAGCAAGTCCGCGTTGCACCCGCAGTTCGGCAAGCTGGGCTTCAAGCGCAGGAGCGATCTGTCCGGTCACGATAGCGCGTGCACGTGCGTCCCAGTCGCCGCCAATGCCTTCCTCTCCCGTCCGCCGGACAAGCGATTCGACCAGCGATCCGCCTTCCATCGCGTCAACCAGCTGGCGTTCCATCTGGTTCATGGCGCGGTCGAGCAGGAAATCGGGCGGGACAACACCCATCGCGCGACCCGACTGCATCCGGTCGAGCTCTCCGGCAAGCACTCCGGGGTAGTCCTCCAGCCGCGAGAGGTAGGCCTCAGCATCGGCTTCATCGCGGATCGGGTGATCGCTATCGAGCGCGCGCGGCAGATCGATATAGGCGCCGACATTCTGGATTACGGGATAGGGCGCGGTGCGCCAGCTGCCGACGGGAATGTCACCATAGGGCAGGGCAAAGCCTGCGATGGCGGTTTCATAGGCGCTTTCGACAACTGCAAAGCTGGTTCGCGTTGCCGCGTCCAGGCCTGCCTTGGGAAACTGCCGGGCGCGTTCCAGATCAGCGGACAGGGTTGCCGCGTAGGCATCTTGCCCGGCCTGCGAGGCATCGTGCAGCCGCGAACGCATTGCCGCATGCACGCCGGTATCCACGCCAAGGCTGCTGGCGCGCAGCGGTTCGTGCCGCAGCATGTTCCACGCAAAGTCATCAAGCAGGGCTTCTCCCGCTGCCTGGCCTGCCGGCGGGGTCATCGTGCTCGTAAACGGTTCAACGGTAGTGACTTGCGATTGCGCGCAACCCGGCAGAATTGTGAGTGCGGAAGTGGCCCCGAGCGCGCCGACAAACTGGCGGCGGGAAAGCGATGCGGTTTGCTTGTTATCCATGGCGTGAGTGGTCGCTCACAGCGGCGCTTCCGTCAAGCGTGGAGGCGCGCTAGAGCGATGGCATGTTCGATCTTATCGTATCGCTCGTTATTCTCGCCGCGATCGCGCTTGCCGCCGGGGGTTTTGTGCTGCTGCGCAACGGCAACCGGAAGCAGGGGCTGCTGATGTGGCTGTTGGCAGGCGTGATGGTGGCGAATGTCGCAATCTGGCTGGTGCCCACGAAGACAGGCGAGTCGCTGGCTGACGTGGCGGCGGAGGCGGAATAGAAAAGGGGGAAGGGACCGCAAAGCCCTATCCCCCTGCTGACAGCTTCCGATGTTGGTCTACTCGGGAATCTGCCATCTAACTGTTCCGGTGAACGTGCCCACGACCTCTTCACCGCGGTTGTTGGTCGCGGGATTGAACCGCGCGCGTTCCGAAATCAGGCGGCAGGTCGCGCTGTCGAGCGTGGAGTGTCCCGTCGAACGGGTCACTTCGCAGGCATCGACGCGGCCGTCACTGCCGACAACCAGGCGGTAGCTCGCCGTGCCTTCGTTCCCGCGTGTCAGATCGCTACGCGAGTAGTCACCGGTCGTGATCCAGCGGTTCATCGCATTGCGCGGGCGCGGCGGGGCCGGGGTGAAGAGCGGCGCGGGCGGAGGCTCGACTGCAATCGGTCCGGTATCGGGAATAACGGTGGGAATGGTGCGCGTGATCGGCGGAAGGTCATCTGTGACATTGATCACGTCGATCGGGTTGTTGCGCGGGATGGGGACCGGCGGAATGGGTGCCGCCGGCGGCGTGTAAGGCACGACCGCATCGGGCGGCACGTCCACCGGTTCAGGCGGCGGCGGGGGCGGCAGATCATCCTTCACCTCGAAAGCCGTGATTATCTCGTCATCCGCCATGAGATCGGTTGTCACCGCAAGGCCGGCGACCAGCCCGAAGCCGATTAATGCATGCAGTCCGATGACCGAAGCGGCGGCCTTGGCCCGTTCTGCGGAGGTAACTGTAGCGTTGGCATATGACATGAAGCTCTCCTTCCATACTCCCAAGCGAGTCATGTTATGCTATAACATACATAGAAAGGGAGGCTTGGCAAGAGGTTGGGTTAACCTTGCGGGGGAGAGGCTCTCATGAGTCCTATGGAGCAGGGCCTGAATCGGGCGCACCAAGCGCCCGACAGCCTGCGACTGCAGGTCGGCCGGTAGGCCGAAAGCCAAGGAGGCCGGATTGCCTCCGCCCGGCGTTTGAGGGCCAAACAAAAGACCGCACCAAGCGCCCGACAGCCTGCGACTGCAGGTCGGCCGGTAGGCCGAAAGCCAAGGAGGCCGGATGGCCTCCGCCCGGCCATTGAGGGCCAGACAAGAAGGGCGCCCGAACCTATGTGCGGACGCCCTTTGAATGCGAAATCTATCCAATCACGTAATCGGGCAGCTCGGGTCGAGGCGGAAATCGAGGTAGTTGTCGACCGACTTCATCAGTTCTTCCTGCTCGTTCTCGAAGAAGTGGTTGGCGCGCGGAATCTCGTCGTGGTGGATCGTAATGTGCTTTTGCGTGCGCAGCTTGTCGACCAGCTTTTGCACGGCCTGCGGTTGCACCACGGTGTCTGCCGTTCCCTGGATGAAGATCCCGGAGGCGGGACAGGGGGCAAGGAAGCTGAAGTCGTACATGTTTGCCGGCGGCGCGATGCTGATGAAGCCGCGCACTTCGGGGCGGCGCATCAGCAACTGCATGCCGATGAGCGCACCGAAGCTGACACCGGCAACCCAGGTTACCTGCGCTTCGGGATGGATCTGCTGCACCCAGTCGAGCGCGGATGCGGCGTCCGACAGCTCGCCAATGCCGTTATCGAAGCTGCCCTGGCTCTTGCCGACACCGCGGAAGTTGAAGCGCAGCGTGGCGAAACCACGGTTCACAAAGGTCTTGTAAAGCTGCTGGACGATCCGGTCGTTCATCGTGCCGCCGCCTTGCGAATGCGGGTGCAGGATCATGGCGACGGGTGCGCGCGGACGCGGTCCGGGAGAGAAACGACCTTCAAGACGGCCTTCGGGGCCGGGGAAAATGACGTGCGGCATGGGCGGTTGTGGCCTTGGCAGAATGGTTGGAACGCGCGCCACTGGCGCTGCGCAAGTGCGCGGCTATATAGGCATTATGCGCAATTTCGCAATTATTCTCGGCAAAGTCCCGGCATGAGCCGTATCTATCTCGATCACGCCGCCACTTCTCCGCTGCGCCCCGAAGCGCGCGCGGCGATGGAAGAGGGCTTTGCCATCTGGGCCAATCCGAGCTCTCCGCACGCAGAAGGTCGCAAGGCCAAGGCCGCGCTGGAGGATGCGCGCGAACGGTGCAAACGCGCTCTCGACTGGGATGGCGAGCTGATCTTTACGAGCGGGGCGAGCGAGGCGCTGGCGATTGGTTTACAGCGCGCGAAAGTCGATCGACGAATTGTCAGCGCGGTGGAGCATGACGCGGTGTTTCGCGCTGCTCCGGAGGCTGCTGTGATGCCGATTACAAACCGGATGGCCGCTTTGCCGGAGGATGCATCTGGCGCGATCATCGCAATTCAGCAGGTGAATTCAGAAACCGGGGCCATGATGCTGGAAATCGGTGAGATCGGCGGCACGGTGCAGGATCGTGGCGGGTTGCTGCTTGTCGATTGCTCGCAGGGTGCGGGCAAGCTGCTGCTGCCTCAATGCGACATGGCAGTGGTGAGCGCGCACAAGTTGGGGGGGCCGATTGGTGTCGGGATGGTGCTAGTGCGCGACTATGCCTTGCTTGAACCAAGCGGGGGCCATGAGCGCGGGTATCGCCAAGGCACCGAGAACCTTCCTGGAGCGATGGGGTTTGCGGCTGCGCTGGAATGTGGCGGGCAGGAGAGCTGGGCAACGAGCGCCGAGCAGCGTGCAGCCTTTGCAGACAGCCTGTCCGCGAACCGTCTGGTAACGGGGCAAGTCCAATGCGACTACGTGTTGGCACTGACGCACCTTTCATTGTCCGCCCAGGCGCTCCTCATTCGTCTCGATGCGATGGGCTTTGCTGTTTCTGCAGGCAGTGCGTGTTCTTCAGGTACGCTCAAGAAAAGCCGCGTCCTTGATGCCTTTGGTGTCGATGATGACACCGCCAACCGCACGATCCGCGTTTCGATGGGCTGGAGCACAACACCTGAAGAGCTCGACGCCTTCGCAGATGCTTGGGCTTCGCTCACCTAATCCGTCATCCCGGCCTTGATCCGGGGTTGGGCTTCCTTCCTGAGATGGCAAAAGAAAAGCCTGATCCCGGATCAAGTCCGGGATGACGAGTGATTGGGGGGTGCTTTCTCTATATCCCGTCCATCCTGAGCTTGTCGAAGGATCGCTTTTTCTCCTAGCGACGGTGCAGAAAGGAAGGACGATGCTTCGACAGGCTCAGCATGAGCGGGTAGAGGGTGTGGTGAAATGATCTACCTCGACTATCAGGCCACCACTCCGCTCGCGCCCGAAGCTCGCGATGCGATGCTGCAATGGCTCGACGGGCCCGATGGCAACGGCTTCGGCAATCCGCATTCGCCTCACCGCATGGGGCGGCAGGCGGCGGCGGCGATTGACCTTGCGCGCGATCAGGTTGCTGCGCTGTTTCCTCCGGGCGGACGGGTGATCTTCACCAGTGGCGCGACCGAGGCGATCAATCTCGCCATGAGAGGCTGCCCGGGCGAGGGGGCGATCAGTGTCTCTGCCATCGAACATGCTGCCGTGCTCGATACCGCGAGGGCAATTGGCCAGTGCCACGAGCTCAATGTCGCGGCGGACGGGCAGTGCAACGCCAAACAGGACATTCCGGCAAATACCCGCCTTGTCGCGGTGATGCAGGTGAACAACGAGATCGGCGTGGTTCAACCCACGGTCGAATTCCAGCGCAAGGCGAAAGAAGCGGGTGCGCTCTACCTTGTCGATGCGGTGCAGGCCTATGGCAAGATGCCGGTGGCAAGCGCGGACATGATCGCGATTTCGGCCCACAAGTTTCACGGCCCCAAAGGCGTTGGCGCGCTGTGGGTGCGTGACGGGGTGGAGCTGGCCGCTACACAGACCGGCGGCGGGCAGGAGGCAGGCTTGCGCTCCGGCACGCTCAGCCCCGCCTTGATCGCTGGTATGGGTGCAGCCGCCGCCGTGGCGAAGGAGCGGATGGAGGAGGATGCCGCGCATGTCCTCGCGCTGTGGAACCGCGCGATGGATATGTTCGACGGCTGGGAGCTGAACGGCAGTGTTGAGGCGCGCTACAAGGGCAACCTCAACTTGCGCAAGGAAGGCCTCGACGTTGCCCGCCTGATGAGCGATTGCCGCGGTGTGATGTTCTCTGCGGGATCTGCATGCGCCAGCGGATCGGGTCGCACCAGCCACGTACTCAAAGCTATCAGCCTTTCCGATGCAGAAGCGAAAAGCTCGATCCGCCTCGGCTTCGGGCGTTACACCACGATGGAAGAACTTGAAGAGGCCGCGCAAAACCTTATCAATGCTGCAGCGCAACAAGAGTAATTCTCATCAAAGTCACTTTCATCACCCGCGATGGCGACAAAGTCGAGGCAGAGGCCTCTGCCGGTGATCGCCTGCTCGAAGTCGGGCAGGCGGCTGGTATGCCGTTGGAGGGCACGTGTGAGGGGCAGATGGCCTGTTCCACCTGCCATGTGATCGTGGCGCGCGAATGGTTCGGCAAACTGCCGGAAGCTGCGGAAGAGGAAGAGGACATGCTCGATCTCGCCGCGGACGTGCAGGCAACCAGCCGCCTCTCTTGCCAGATTGACCTGACAGTGGAACTGGACGGACTGATCGTGCAGATCCCCGAAGACAGCAAGGACGCGCAGGGGTTCTGAAACCGGAAAAGGGCGTAGGGTATGATGGCTGAACGGTTTCGCATGTGCAGTATCGGCGCCATCACAATCGCACTTGCCGCCTGCAGCCATATGGCGGTCCTGACCGAGCCGGTGGCCGTTTCCCATACTGGCATGCATCGTGTCGCCAATATCGCTTATAGCACCGGAGCAACGCGGAACGGCGCAATGCCGCTTGCACGCAGCCACGGCCCGTACTCATCTTCATCCATGGCGGCGGTTTCATGAAAGGAGACAAGACGCTTTCCTCCGTACCGGTGATTGCAGAGGCGCTTGTAGGCCATGGTATTGCCAATTGCCACGCTTTCGATAAACTATCGCCTGCCTCGCGACGATCCGGAGGTGACAGGTGGCTATGCGGTGTTTGCGGAGACGATTGCCTCGCGCGAGGACAATCGCTTCTGCTGCCGCAGCTGCGGCAGCAGAAGATAGCGTCGCCGCAATGCGATGGGTTGAGGAAGCGGGCGAGGATTACTGCCTCGATGCCGGGCGCATGGGCTTGTGGGGCTCATCCGCCGGAGCGATGACCGCGCTCAATGTCGCCTATGCGCTCGATGATTTCGGCATAGAGGCACCGCGTCCGCGGGTGGTGGTCGATTACTTTGGTCAACTCTCTGCCGCATTTTGCCCTCCTTTGTGCCATAATTTCGCCATAATTGCGGCAAGGCTTTCCAAAAGGCAAGCTGCAGTGCAACAAGCCCCGCCGCTGCGGGAGCGACGGGGCCAGTCAAACCATTGAATTGTATCTGAAATCAGGCGTTTTCGAGCGTTCGCTCTTCGGCTGCCAATTGATCTTCCAACTGCTCGATCAGCGCCGCGGTGAAGGCCGGAATGTCGTCCGGATTGCGGCTGGTGATGATGTTGCCATCTACTACCGCTTCTTCATCGACGACATTGCCGCCTGCGTTGCTCAGGTCGGTGCGTACCGATGGCCAGCTCGTTACCTTGCGGTCTTCGATAATGCCGGCTTCGGCGAGCATCCACGGCGCGTGGCAAATGGCGGCAATCGGTTTGCCCGCATCGTTAAAGTCGCGGACAAGCGACACGGCCTTCTGGTCCATGCGCAGAATGTCGGGGTTGATCTGGCCCCCCGGCAATACGATCGCGTCGAACATGTCGGCTTCGGCCTCGTCCACCGTCAGGTCGACATTCACCGAATCGCCCCATTCGCCGCTTGAAAAGCCGCGGATCTGACCGTCTTCGGGACTGACCACCACGGTCTGGTATCCGGCCTTTTCGAGCCGGGACTTGGGCTCTTCCAGTTCGGATTGCTCAAAGCCATTGGTTGCGAGAATCATAATGCGTTGGGTCATGAAATGAACTCCTTTCGCGTCTGCGTGTTCGCTTCGATAACGGTTGGGGAAACGGGCTCGTTCCGTGCTGTCCGCTGGCCCGTGGCAGTGATAGGGCGAATGACATGTCCACCCCTGAAGATACTCCTGATTCTGAAAACGGCATTACCCGTCAGCCCTTCGATAGTGCGCTGTCGGAGCGTTATCTGGTCTATGCGCTGTCGACGATTACGGCGCGCTCGCTGCCCGATCTGCGCGATGGGCTGAAGCCGGTTCATCGCCGCCTGCTGTGGACCATGCGCCAGTTGCGCCTTTCGCCAGACAGTGCCTTCAAGAAATCGGCGCGCGTCGTGGGCGATGTGATTGGCAAATACCACCCGCACGGAGACACGGCGGTTTACGATGCGATGGTCCGCCTCGCTCAGCCGTTTACGCTGCGGTATCCGTTGGTCGAAGGGCAAGGGAACTTCGGCAATATCGATGGTGATAACGCGGCTGCCTATCGCTACACCGAAGCACGGCTGACCAAAACGGCTATGCAGCTGATGTCGGGGCTGGACGAAGGCACCGTTGAATTCATCCCGACATACAATGGCGAAGAGGAAGAACCCGAGCTGATGCCCGGTCTGTTCCCCAACCTGCTGGCCAACGGCGCGAGCGGGATTGCGGTGGGCATGGCGACCTCCATCCCCAGCCACAACGTTGCCGAAGTCCTCGATGCGGCAGAACTGGTGCTGTTCAACAAGGATGTGACGCACGAAGAGCTGATGGACGTCTTCCACGGCCCCGACTTCGCGACGGGTGGGCTGATTGTTGACGGGCCGGAGGCGATTTTCAAAGCCTATGAAACCGGACGCGGAAGCTTCCGTGTGCGCGGCCGGTTCTATGCCGAGGAAGCGGACAGCGCCGAAGATCGCGACGCGGGGATCGAACGCCAGAAGGGGGGCGGGTATCAGCTCGTTATTTCGGAAATTCCCTATCAGGTGCCCAAGGGCAAGCTGATCGAGCAGATTGCACAGGCAATTGCCGACAAGAAGCTACCGATCCTCGATGACGTGCGCGACGAATCTGACGAGAATATCCGTATCGTGCTGGTTCCGCGCAGCCGCAACGTCGATCCGGAACTGCTCAAGGAGAGCGTTTACAAGCTTACCGATCTGGAGACACGGTTCGGGCTCAACATGAACATGCTCGATCATACGCGCACGCCTATGGTGATGGGGCTGAAGGAGTTCCTTTCGAACTGGATCGTCCACCAGATCGAAATCCTGCAGAAACGCACGCAGCATCGCTTGGCCAAGATCGCGGGCCGGCTGGAACTGCTCGAAGGCTATATCATCGCCTTCCTCAACCTCGACCGCGTGATCGAGATCATCCGCTACGAGGATGATCCCAAGGCCGAATTGATGAAGGAATTCGGCCTGACCGACCGGCAGGCCGAAGCGATCCTTAACATGCGGCTGCGGTCTTTGCGCAAGCTTGAGGAAATGGCGCTGCGCACCGAGAAGGACGAGCTGCTGAAAGAACAGGAGGAGCTGCAAAAGCTGCTCGACAGTCCGGCGCGGCAGAAGACGCGGCTCAAGAAAGACATGGCCGCGCTGCGTAAGGAATATGGCGAGGATACCGCGCTCGGCGCCCGCCGCACTACCATTACCGATGCCGCGCCTGCCGTGGAATTTGACCCCAATGCCATGATCGAGAAAGAGCCCGTCACCGTTGTGCTCAGCCAGAAAGGCTGGGTGCGCGGGGCCAAGGGGCATGTCGATCTGGGCAAGGATGGCGCGGGCGATTTCAAGTACAAGGAGGGCGATGGCCCCGCCTTTGCTGTGTATTGCCAGACGACCGACCGCGTGCTGCTCGCCTGCGATGACGGGCGCTTCTTCACGCTGGGGGCGGACAAGTTGCCCGGCGCGCGCGGCTTTGGCGAGCCGGTGCGCAACACGCTTGATATCGACGCCTCGGCGCAGATCATCGCGGTGGTGGTGCATGAAAAGGACAAGCAGATCCTGCTCGCCAGCACCATCGGAAAGGGCTTTGTCGCGGTGACCGATGAACTGCTTGCCGAAACACGCAAGGGTCGGCAGGTAGTGAACCTCAAGGGCGATGCGAGGCTGACCGTTGCGCGCGCAATCGAACCCGAGCACGATCATGTCGCCGTGGTGGGTGAGAACCGCAAGCTCGTCGTTTTCGCGCTGGAGGAAATGCCGGTGATGACGCGTGGGCAGGGCGTTACGCTGCAACGTTACCGCGATGGCGGGCTCAGTGATGCGACCACGTTCAAGCTGGCAGAAGGCCTCAGCTGGGCAATGGGCGGCAAGGGCGACCGTACGCGAACCGAGAACGAAATCGGTATGTGGAAGGTTGCCCGCGGAGCAGCGGGCAGATTGCCGCCGCAAGGATTTCCCAAGGACAATAGGTTCGCTGGGTAACGCCTTTCCTTTGACGGGAGAGGAGTAGCGCAGGTTGCCAGCTTGCTGGCTATCGTACCTTGGGTGTGGGTGTTTTGCGCAACGCCCATCACCCTCATCCAACTCTGCCTAGCGAGATAGGCTCGCAAGATTACGTATCCTTCTCCCGTCAAGGGAAAAGCAAGACAAAAAAGGCCCGGAAGATCACTCCACCGGGCCTTTTCAATTTTGATAAGCTAGAAGCTTAGCCAGCCTGTGCGGCGTTCACGGCAGCCATGATATCGGCGTGGTTGGCCATGACGACCAGCATGCCTTCAGCGTCCAGCGCGAAAAGATCCTTGGGCAGAGCAATCATTGCGTCGTCATCACTGGCGATCACAACCTCGGCTTCGCTGACTTCGGCAACGGTGCCAAGCGCCATGGCATCTGCCGAGGTGACTTCGGCGCCTTCAACCAAGGCGGCTGCCAGAGCGGCGGCGGCTTCGGCTTCGGCTTCTGCCAATACATTGGCCCAAGCCGCTTCAAGATCGGTCTTGGTCATATTCATGGTCCACACGCCTTCACGTTCGGCGAAGCTCTGCACAGGAAGAGGAATTTCGTAAGTGCCGGTGTTCAGTACGGCGTTGGTGCCATCGTTGGAATCAATTGTGCCGATCACGACATCGTCATTGCCAACGATTTCGGTGCCAACGTCCTGCGCCATGGCAGGAGCGGAAAAGGCGATGGCTGCGGCAGCGGCAGCATAAGCAATACGCATAATATAAAACTTCCCTTCATTCGGGCGACGGGCAAGCGCCACCCGGTGGTTCAAATTCGTCCGACCGGAAAACTCCGATATGGGCCGGATTGTTCGGCGGGCGGCACACCCCCGATGGGGCAGACACACAGCACGCAAGAAAGCGGGCACCCGTTATCGAAGGTAATACATGAGACCTTCTGAATGTTCCCTGCACCGATTTTGCAGCACTGTTCAAGAGGTATGCCGCAACTGCGAACAGGTCGTTTTCAGCTCTCCAGCGCCTTATCCAGTAACTGGGCCACCTTTTCGGCGTCAGGAAAACCCTCTGCGATCCATTGCTTTTCCACCGCCTGCAAGATGCGCGCAACTTCCGGTCCGGCAGCGATACCGCGTGCCACAATCTCCCCGCCTTTTAGAGGGAATTCAGGGGCTTCCCAGTTTTGGATGACCCCAGCATCTGCCCCTGCAAGCAGCAGCAGGTCGACTGCCGTTTGCGTACCTTCCCGGTAGACGAGCGCGCGCTTGTCGGCATCACTTTCAACGGACTTGCGAAGCCCTTCTGCAAGCCTGGCAAGGGTTTTACGATTTGCGGTGGACAGACGCAGGCGTGCGGCGACCTGTTCGGCTACCCGTCGCTCCTGCGGTAGAAGTGCGGCCAATCGACGTATAGCAGAAGGCGCTTCGCCATGCGTTGCCTCTGTCTCAATTAGCGATCTCGAACGGTCGATCTCGCCTTGGCCAGTTTCCGGTAGAACGATCGGCAGCACACCGCGATCGAACATTCGGGCGATCGTCGGAAAAGGGTTCCGAAGTGAGAGAATCGCCAGCAGCTCCATTGCCACGCGCTCGCGGCTCAGCCCTTTCAGGGTCGATGCGAGTTCGGCGCAGGCTTCCTCGGCTTCTTCATCGAGCGCTGCCCCAAAGCGCGCCTGGAATCGGTAATAACGCAGGATCCGCAGGTGATCTTCGCGGATACGCTCGCGGGCATCGCCGATAAAGCGCACACGGCGCGCCTCCAGATCGGTGAGGCCTCCGAAGTAATCCGAAATCTCCAGCGTTTCAGGATGCACGAACAGGGCATTGATGGTGAAGTCGCGGCGTGCGGCATCTTCTTGCCACTCACTGGCAAAAGCTACAGTCGCGCGGCGGCCATCGGTGGCCACATCCTTGCGCAGCGTCGTGATCTCTACATTGCTGTCTTGCAGCACAGCCGTCACGGTGCCGTGGTCGATGCCGGTCGGTATGGCCTTGATGCCTGCTTCCTCGAGCTTGGCCATGACTGTTTCCGGGAGCAATGTCGTAGCCGCATCGACATCGTGTACCTCGGCGCCCAGTAAGGTATCCCGCGCAGCGCCGCCAACCCAGCGGACTTGTTCCGCCCCAAGCACGGAAACAAGCTGCGCGAGGTCTTCGCGCTGCGTCCATTCCGCTTTTGGTAACTTAGCCACCCAGCAATTCCTCCCACACCAGCCTGTGCGACAGATTGGCGATAATCCCGGCGGTGATGCCCCAGATGCGGTGCCCTTCCCACACAATCTCGGTGTAGGGCAATTGCAGTGTGCCGAACATGCCCATCTTGCGCGTATGATTGCGCCGGTCGAGCACGAAGCGCAGCGGTGCTTCGAACCAGCCATCCACTTCGCGCGGATCGGGAGTGATCGGAATATCGTGCGGCACCAGGCCAAGAACAGGTGTCAGGTTGAAGCCAGTGCCGGTAGCAAAGGCATGCGCCTCGCCGACAATCTGCACTGCGGATGGCGGAATAGCGAGCTCTTCCTCGGCCTCGCGAAGTGCGGCGGCAACCACGCTTTCACCGGGTTCGAGCTTGCCTCCGGGGAAAGAAACCTGGCCAGGATGGTTGGCCATCGTCTGGGGGCGATGGGTCAGCAGGATGCCGGGCTCCTCACGATCTGTTACCGCCATCAGAACGGCTGCATCGCGCAAAGGCTGGCGCGCCCATTCGCGGTCATCCCGCATGCCTTCGATGCCGACTTCGCTGGTCGCTTCGAAGATCGTGGAAAGGCGATCAAACAGGTTGCTCATCGCGGGATTAAGGAGAATGTGGCGCCTTGGCTCGACACGGTCAGGTTATCGCCCCCGGCCAGGGCAATATCCGCCAGTTGTAGCCAGGTCGAACGGTCCAGCCGAGCCTCGCAACCATTGCGGAATGCGATATATATTGCGGGGGCATTTGGATCACCTTCGGCACGCAGCGGGTTGTCCGGCCCGGCCAACACCGTCTCGTCCACGTTCAGGCGGAAAGCCAAGACTTGTCCTTCAATCTGTCGGCAATCGACCACTATAAAGGCCGCGTCTTCAACTTCAACTTCCTGCTTATAGTGCGGCGTCACAAGGAAGTACCTGCCGTCCTCCTCGCGCCGCAGCAGGCTGGCAAAGGCGCGCATCATGGCCGGGCGCGTGATCTTGCCACCGTTGTGAAACCAAGTCCCATTTGCGGCGATCCGCATTTTGCTGTGATCCCGCTCGGGCGGGCTCCAATCCCCGATAGGTGGCAATTTGCGGGCGAGACTAAGCTCGGCAATTTCAGCCAGTGATAGAGAAGCGAGATCAGGGGGAGGAGTGTAAGGCATCTGAAATTCACCGATGCCAGAGCCTGTCAGCCAATCCAAGGGCCAAGCAGTCCGTCATCGGGGAGCACGGCCACATTGGGTGCGCGCACCATCAGGCGATGCTTCTCGAAAGGGCCGGGAAGCGACCATCCTTGCGTCGGCGCGGCAAAGAAGCCGAAACGCTCGTAATATTCGGGATCGCCAATCAGGACTTGCGGCAGCGCCGCCGCCGGATCGAGCGCCGATGTCATCGCCGCCATCAGTGTGTGGCCGAAACCTTCACCCTGACGTTCGGGCACCACAGCTACCGGACCGACCATCAGCATCGGGTGGCGACGGCCTTGCGGATCGGTGAGTGCGAGCGGCCAGACCTGAATGGTGCCCACCAGCATCTCGTCCGCATCGAGCGCGGCGAAACTCAGGGCGGGCAGCCATTCCACGCCTTCGCGCACCTTGTACGCTGTCCTGCCGTGTCGATCATCGCCAAAGGCACGGTCGAGCAGCGCCTCGATCATCGTTGGCTCAACCGCTTCAAGCGGGATCAGTTTGGCAGCATCAGTCATCGTGCGCGCGCCGATAGGGCGGGGCAGCGCTCTGTGCAAATGTTTCTGGCGAATTCGTCATTGCGAGCCGATGGCGAAGCAATCCAGTCCCGTCGTGACTGGATTGCCGCGTCGCCTGCGGCTCCTCGCAATGACGGGGTTAACCTCCGGGCGTCAGCCGCATCAGCCGTCCGTCTTCGCCGTTCTCGATCACCCATATCGCCCCATCGGGTGCGATCTCGATATCGCGCAGGCGCATCGGGAAGGAGTAGCGGCCCAATTCTTCGGCAAAATTGTTTGCTGAATCGGTCGACAGACGAACGATCGACTCGGTCGTCAGGTTGGCCACCAGCAGCTGGCCTTGCCAATCGGCAAACATGTCACCTGAATAGAAGTCCATGCCGCCCGGGCCGATCACCGGGGTCCAGTGGATGGCAGGCTTGGTGAAGCCGTCATCCTCGGTGTGATCGGGAATGTCGACGCCGCTGTAGTTGTCGCCGTTGGAGCGGGTGGGCCAGCCGTAGTTGGCTCCGGCGACGACGAAGTTCAGTTCGTCACCCCCGCGCGGGCCATGCTCCAGCTCCCACAGTTCGCCATCCTCTCGCATGGCAAGGCCGAGGAGGTTGCGCTGCCCGTATGACCAGATCTGATCGGTAGGAGAGCCCTGATCGGCGAAGGGGTTTCCCGCAGCGGGCGTTCCATCAAGGTTGAGGCGCACGATGCCGCCCAGATTGTTGCTCAGGTCCTGCGCAGGCGTCTGCTCCTGCCGGTCCCCGCTCGATACGAACATGTATTGGCCATCGGGCGAGAACACGATGCGGTGCGAGTAGTGGCCGCGGCGCCCGCCAGCTACGCTCTGGCGCCAGACTTCGGTGAGCCCATCGATAGCGCAATCGCCGCCATCCTCGCACACCAGCGTTCCGCGGCTAACCGTCGCAAAGGTGCCATCGCCGCCGTCGCTCTGCGCCCAGCTGAGATAGATCGCGCGGCTTTCGGCAAAGTCCGGCGCAAAGGCCAGGTCACCCAGGCCGCCTTGCCCGGCATAGGCGACTTCGGGAAGGCCGGTGACATTGCCGATACGGCCCGTTGCAGGATCGTAGAACTTCATCGTCCCGGCCTTCTCGGTGACGAAGGCGAATCCCGTTTCGGGGTGGAATTTCAGCGCCCACGGCTCGGCGAAATTGGCATGGGCTTCTGCCGCGAAGGGTGAGCCTGCTTCAAGCTCGACCGGTTCACCGGCCGTGACCACAAGTGGCGGAGTTTCCCCCGATTGCGCGAAGCTGCAGCTTGCGACCATCATGGCGGCGGAGGATAGGGCGGATGCGAGGACAATGTTTTTCATGCTGTCAGGAACGCCTTCTGCTGAATTTTGTGCCCGATTGGGTGACGCACCGCTGATCGCCGGGGTGGACGAGGCGGGGCGCGGCCCGTTGGCTGGTCCGGTAGTGGCGGCTGCGGTGCTGCTGTGCAAGCCTGCACCAAAGGGCGTAAACGATTCCAAGAAACTTTCCGCCAAGGCGCGCGCCGATCTTGAACCGGTGATCCGCGAGACCTGTGCCTTCGGGATCGGAGTTGTCGATGTGGAGGAGATCGACCGGCTCAATATCTTCCAGGCGACCATGCTGGCGATGACCATCGCGATGGAGCGTCTGTGTGAAGCATTGGGCGAAAGCAATCTCGCCACTCTGATTGACGGCAATCTGACCCCGCAAGGGCGGTGCGACCGCTGGCAGTGGCCGGCAACTCCCATCGTCGGCGGCGATGGCAAGGAAGCCTGCATTGGCGCTGCCTCCATCCTCGCCAAGGAATATCGTGACCGGCTGATGGTTGAAGCGGCCGAGCTCCATCCCAACTACGGCTGGGAACGCAACAAGGGTTATGGTTCGCGCGAACATTTGGAAGCGCTGCGCGTCCACGGTCCAACCCCGCTACACAGACGGTCTTTCGCCCCCGTCGCGCAAATGGAGCTTAGCCTGTAGGCAATTGCCATGTTTACTCTGATCGCAAGCATCATTGGCGGCCTTGTCGCACTGTTTATCGGCGGAGAGCTGCTGGTGCGCGGCGCCGTGTCCATCGCAGAGCGGCTCGGCATGTCGCACCTCGTGACGGGTATCGTCATTGTCGGCGCGGCCACATCCATGCCGGAGATGGTCGCGAGCGTAGAGGCAGCCATGCTGGGATCGCCCGGCATCGCCTGGGGCAATGTCATCGGTTCAAACCTTGCGAACTCGCTGCTGATCCTTGGCGCGACTGCGCTGGTCGCGCCGATTGCCTTGCATGGCGTTGGCAGGCGTGATGCCGTGGTGGCGCTGGGCGTGACCTTCCTGCTGTGGGTCATTGCCGCCTCGCAAGGCGCCTCGCCGTGGATCGGGGCTGCGCTGCTGGCTCTGCTGGTGACGTACATCATTTGGCGGGTGAAGCATCCGCCCGAAGACCGCGGTGATGATGAAGACGAAGCCCCGGCGCTTCGCTTGCCGCTTGCCATTGCGCTGTTCGCGGGCGGTGTGGGAATCCTGATCGTGGGCGGCCAGCTGCTGGTTGCCGGATCGATCGAGCTTGCCCAGTTGGCGGGTGTGTCCGATGCAGTTATCGGGTTGACCATCGTTGCGGTGGGCACCTCGCTGCCCGAACTGGCAGCATCGCTCGCCGCGGCGCTGAAGGGCAGGGCGGAGATGGCAGTCGGCAACGTGGTCGGTTCCAACATCTACAATATCCTCTTGATCGGCGGCGCAACGATGAGCATCGCACCGCTGCCAATTTCATCCGAAATGCTGGATATCGAATTGCCCGTGCTCGCCGCCTCTGCGGTGTTGATCCTTGGCTTTTGCTGGTTCTTCAGCCGCATCAACCGCTGGGTTGGCGCGTTGCTGCTGGCGGCATTTGCGGGCAATACAGTCCTGCTTTTCGCCTGAGATCGCCGCAAAAATGTAAGGCGAGTCCTTCGCGCCACACCACACGATAGAGAGTTTTTCCGCTGCGGTGAGACTCAATATCTTGTGTCAGACTCGTTTTGTTCCCCTCAAGCTGTTGCGGTAAGGGGCTAAATTGCCGCTTGACCGCGGAGTCCCGCGGACTCTACCCCCTGTGGATAACTTAAGGGGAACCCTGTGGGCAATCTTACGAAAATCCGCGCGCCTAAGGCGAAAACGCGCACTCCAAAGGTCGATAAGGCGGACCTGCCACTGGGGCAGATCCTGTCTGGCGACTGCGTCGAAGAAATGCGCAAGTTGCCCGATGCAAGCGTCGATCTCGTCTTTGCGGACCCGCCGTATAACCTCCAGCTGGGCGGCGATCTCAATCGCCCTGACGGTAGCCATGTCGATGCCGTGACCGATCACTGGGACCAGTTCGATAGCTTCACGATTTATGACAATTTCACAAGGGATTGGCTGACGGAGTGCAAACGCATTCTGAAGCCCGATGGCGCGCTGTGGGTGATCGGTTCTTATCACAATATCTACCGCGTCGGTGCGATCCTGCAGGACCTGGGCTTCTGGATCCTCAACGATATCGTGTGGCGCAAGACCAACCCGATGCCCAACTTCCGCGGCACCCGCTTCACCAATGCGCACGAAACGCTGCTGTGGTGCTCGCAGGGCGAAAAATCGAAGTACCACTTCAACTACCGCGCAATGAAAACGCTCAATGACGAGCTGCAAATGCGCAGCGACTGGACCTTCCCGATCTGCTCGGGCGGGGAACGCCTGAAGGATGACCTTGGCAACAAGGCGCACCCGACACAAAAGCCCGAAGCGCTGCTCTACCGTGTGCTGCTGGCCACGACCGAGAAGGGCGACGTCGTGCTCGACCCGTTCTTCGGCACGGGCACGACCGGCGCGATTGCGAAGCGTCTGGGCCGCGAATGGATCGGCTGCGAACGCGAGGAAACCTACCGCAAGGTCGCCACCGCCCGCATCGAAAAGGAACTGCCGCTGGACGAAAGCGCGCTCACCACGATGCAAAGCCGCAAGACCCAGCCGCGCGTCGCCTTCGGCGCGGTAGTGGAAGCAGGACTGCTCAAGCCGGGCACCGAAGTGTTCGACAAGAAACGCCGCTGGAAAGCGACCGTGCGCGCGGATGGCTCTATCGAATGCGGTAAGGAAGTCGGCAGCATCCACCACGTCGGCAAGACGCTGCAGGACGCGCCAAGCTGCAACGGCTGGACCTTCTGGCACTACGAAGCTGGCGGCGAAGTGAAGCCGATCGACGCGGCGCGCGGGCTGTACCTGCTGGCGAGTGAGGATTGAGGATCGCCAGTCAGGCGTGAGACCGCCTCACGCTGCGCGAGCTTTAATCCGCATCGGCACCTTCCAATCGGTCAATGTGGCTGCGCGCCAGGTCCATTCCAGCGGACCGTAGCGATAGCGGCTGTACCACCAGCGGGCGAAGAGGATCTGCGCCGCGAAGAAGACGAGGCCGGCGATGACTTTCTCCGGAGTAGACCAGCCATCCCACATGCCAAGGCCATAACCATAGAAGATCGGCACCGCGATTACAGAGTGCAGGACATACAGGGTAAGGGTCATGCGTCCGGGAAGCTTGAACAGCTCTACCAGGCGTCTCGCGGGTGAATTCCACAGCAGGGCCAGCAGCCCGAGCTGGACAGCGATCATGGCCAGCGAAGTTCCTTTCATGTGCATCACGGAAATGGTGAAACTGCCGATCGGAAACTCGGTACCCTCCGGAAATGCGGGAACCAGCGGCCCAAGCACGAAAATCATGATCGCAAGAACCGCTCCGCCGAGCAGGACGATCAGTGCTGACAACTTGCCGCTCTCGGCCATTTTCGAGAAGAAACCCGTTCGCTGGAAAAACATTCCCAGCGCAAAGAGACCGGCGATTTCGCTGATTCTGCCGAATGACCAGTTGAATGACCATTTGAAACCGAAGCCGCTTGTCGCATTGGCCGCCAGCACATCGAGAAAGCTGCCGTTCCGGAATGTTTCGAGCGGGAAGTTCTGGGTGAAATAGGGCCAGGACGCGGCAAGCGCATTGCCCGAATTGGCGAGCAGCCACGTGGCGAAGAGAGGAATCTGCGCGAAACATACCGCGGCAGCAATCAGCAAGGTCTTATTGCTGCGCACCCGATCGAGCGGGATCAGCAGCAGCCCCATCAGGGCGAGAACCTGCAGGATATCTCCGAAGTAATAGAGGCTGTGCAGCGTGCCGACGATGAACAGCAACACCAGCCGCCACGCGAAACGCTTCGTGAAATCGACGCCACGGGAGCGCTGGTTTGCCATGATCGTCGCAAACCCGAAGCCGAAGAGCAGGGCAAAGATGGCGAAGGCTTTGCCGGCAAAGAGGAAGAATACGGCATCACCTACAGGTGTTTGGATCTGCCGCGCGGTCCCTGCGCCAAAACCTTCGATACAATGCACCATGAGCAGGCCAAAGAGGGCAAAGCCGCGCAGCGCATCGACGAATTCGACACGCGCTGTCCTCGCCATTTTGGGTTCCGGACCTTGTCCGTCCGTGATTACTTCGCTCATTTCTCGCCCCCCCGATCCCGCGCCCCGAGAAGACATTGGCGCCAATCAGGCTAGACTTGTCAAATTCCGGCAGAGCATTTCCTGTCTTGCGTAGGCTAACACTCCGCTGGCGCGACGCGGCCTCGTTGGGACTTTCCTACATTCGCCCCCGCATGCTCCTTTCGGTGTATGACCTTGCAGAACCCCTTGATCACAGCCCGTTTGCGCGCTTTCACTGCGCCGCATTTCTGCCGAAGAAATTCTTCTCCAGAACACTGTCACACCTGTAACACCTTTGCAGGAAACACCGCAGAAAGCTGAACGCATGACCCAATCCGTCTACATCCAGCCGATCACGACAGTCACGGGGCCACAGGCGGTGGAGGGCGATGCAATTCGGTTGGCGGGGGGCATGGTCTATGCCCGCGAGCTCGCAGTGATCTTGCGCGAAGGTGGCGCAGTGGTGTCGCGGCAGGTGGCTACCAAGTCTACCATCGCGCAAGTGATCGGCGGGCTGGGCGAATGCGCAGCCGAAGCAGAGGCGCAGTGGGCAGCCTTGCAGAAGGTGCACCGGCCGCTTGAGTTGGGTGGGCGTACCGTCCGGCTCGACCAGCCGCAGGTCATGGGCATTCTCAACGTCACGCCCGACAGCTTCAGCGATGGCGGCGAGTTCATGGACGATCCCGAGACCATGAAGGCCCATGCCGCGACGATGCACGAAGCGGGTGCGGCCATCATCGACATCGGCGGCGAGAGCACCCGGCCCGGCGCAAAGGCGGTTTGGGAAGGCGAGGAGATCAAGCGCGTCGTCCCCGCTATCGAGCATTGCGTGGCGATGGGTGCGGCGGTGAGTGTGGACACGCGGCGCCCTGCTGTCATGGAAGCGGCGCTCGAAGCGGGCGCGCACGTGATCAACGACGTATCGGCGCTGCGCTATGATCCGCGCAGCCTCGAGTTTGCGGCTGCGTGCGGCAAACCGGTGGTGCTGATGCATGCGCCGGGCTCGGGCGAGGACCTGCACGCCGATCCCGACTACACGGCGGTGGCATTCGACGTGTTCGACATGCTCAAAGCCGCGCGCGACCGGGCGATCGGCGCGGGCGTGGCGGCCGAGCGGATCGTGCTCGATCCGGGTATCGGCTTTGGCAAGACATTGGCGGACAACCTCGCTGTGCTCAATGCGCTGCCCATGTACCACGCGCTTGGGCAACCGCTGCTTCTGGGCGCGAGCCGCAAACGCATGATCGGCGCGCTGAGCAACGAAGTGGCGGCGCATGAGAGGGTCGGCGGATCGCTCACACTGGCGCAGCTCGGCATGGATGCAGGTGTGCAACTGCTGCGCGTGCACGACGTGTGCGAGACGGTACAGGCGAGGAACGTATGGCGCGGCCTGAGGGATGCCGCGCTTACCGACTTCAGCGGGTTGGAGGGTTAGGGCTTTCCTATAGCCGTCGACGCGACCTACGCGGCGTTGTCGATGCCGAGGTCGCTGAGTTTGCGATAGAGCGTCGAACGGCCAATGCCCAGGCGGCGAGCGACTTCGGTCATACGGCCGCGATAGTGGCCTATGGCGAGGCGGATGACGTCGGCTTCGATGTCTTCAAGCGGACGAAGGTTGCCGTCTTCGGTGTAGAGCTGCACGCCAGCGCTCTCCCGAAACGGCGTGGTGGATGCCTCACACTCGCCAACGATCTCGCGGAGTTGCGGGAAGTCTTCGGTCGTTAGCGCGTCTCCGTCACAGAAAACGGCTGCGCGGAACAGCACAGCCTGCAACTGGCGGACATTGCCCGGCCAGTCGAAGGCGGAAAGCAGGCGTAGCGCATCATCCGTGATGCCCAGCGGGCGCAGGCCCGGCTGCTCGCCAATGCGGTGGAGGAAGTGGCGGGTCAGGGCCGGCACGTCCTCACTCCGCAGGCGTAGTGGAGGAAGCAGGATGCTGGTCCGTGCAAGCGCGGAGAGGAGGCCTTCGCGGAAATGGCCGGTGGCGACAAGGTCGGCAAGCGGCAAGTTTGAGGCGGAGATAATACGGACATCGACTTTGAAGGCGTATTGCGCTCCCAATGGCTTGACTTGTCCGGTCTCAATTACCTCGGCGAGGCGATCCTGAAGGTCCATGGAGAGGCGATCAATCTCGTCGAGGATGAGTGTCCCGCCATCACAATGCTGGATTGCGCCGACCTGCTGCTCGAAGGCGCCCGGGAATGCGCCCTTCTCGTGTCCGAAGAGCACGCTCTCGAGACTGCTAGCGGGTACGCCGGCGATGTTGAGCATGCGGAAGGTGGTCTTGGCGCGCGGGGAGGCGCTGTGCATGGCCCGCACCAGCATCTCCTTGCCGGTCCCGCTTTCGCCTTCGATCAGGACGTGGCCGTGACCACGCGCTGCCTTGGCTGCCTTGGCAAGCGCATCGCGGAACGGGGTGGAAGTGCCGACCATCGCGTCGAAATCCAGATTGGTGTCGAACTTCTCGGCAAGCGGGGTAAGCTCGTCTTGCGGCGTTTCCCGCGTTGTTGCATTGCGCAAGGCCTGCATCAGGCGATTAAGGGCGATGGGTTTGACGAGATAATCGGTGGCACCGGCGCGCATTGCCTCCACGGCGAGCTGCGGGCTGGTGCTGGTCGTGAGCATCAGGATCGGCAGCGCAGGGCGGCGCTCCTTGAGCTCGGCAATGAGTTCGCAGGCGCGGTCTCCCGGGACCCACTGGTCGAGGATAATGGCAGACAGCTGCATGCCCTGCCGCGTACCCAGCGTCGCAATTGCGGTCTCCGAATCACCGACAACAAGCGTGCGCCACCCCTCACGTCCGGCGAGCGCAGAAATGAGCCGGCTTTGCGCCGGTTCGTCGTCAATCAGCATCAGCAGGCGCTGTTCAGCCTCGGCCATGCACTTTCACCTATGCGACCCGCATTGCGCGGGCGGGAGGACAATGCGTTAGCAGGTAGGGGTAAAGAGGCGATTAAGCGCGTTTGGAAAGCGTGTGCGGGGGCTTGAGCGAGCGCGCATCGGTCGATAGAGACATTCGCAACAGGTTCCGCCAAAAGAGAAGGGCAATTCAGACCAATGGGCAATCCGCACGATATGAAAGCCGCCAACGGCATGTATGAAGGCTTTATCGGCACATTGAAGTGGTCGATCCCGCTGATCCTCGTGATTGTGGCTATCGTAGTCGCATTGATCGCTTAGCCTCGAACGAATGCGGATCGCGGTACTCAAAGAGCAGGCAACGGGCGAAACCCGCGTTGCCGCCACTCCCGAAACGGTCAAGAAGCTCAGCGCCCTTGGCGCGACCCTGGCTGTAGAAGAAGGTGCTGGAGCAAGCGCCGCAATTACCGATGATGCTTTTCGCGATGCTGGAGCGGAAATTGGCTCCGCCTCTGCTGTCGTGAAAGATGCAGACATTGTGATGGGTGTTCAGGCGCCCGAAGTTGCGACGCTTTCTGGTGCGAAGAAGGGAGCATGGGTCGCCGCCGTATTCGACCCGTTTGGCCAGCCCGACCGTGTCAAAGCTTTTGCTGAAGCAGGATACGAAGCGTTGGCTATGGAATTCATGCCGCGCATCACCCGTGCGCAGAGCATGGATGTGCTCTCCAGCCAGTCGAACCTTTCCGGTTACAAGGCGGTGATTTCGGCGGGTGACGTCTATGGCCGCGCTTTCCCGATGATGATGACCGCTGCCGGCACGATCAGTGCAGCTAAGGTCTTCATCATGGGCGTGGGTGTTGCCGGTCTTCAGGCGATTGCAACGGCCAAGCGCCTTGGTGCGCAGGTGAGCGCGACGGATGTCCGCTCGGCGACTAAGGAACAGATACAATCGCTTGGCGCAAAGCCAATCTTCGTCGAGGATGTAGAAGGCATCGAAGGCGAGGGCAGCGGTGGCTATGCGACCGAAATGAGCGATGAGTACCAGAAGGCGCAAGCCGAGCTAGTGTCCAGCCACATCGCCAAGCAGGATATTGTCATCACCACCGCGCTGATACCGGGCCGCGCTGCACCTCGCCTGATCTCCGACGCACAGATCGCGACGATGCGCGAGGGCAGCGTGATCTTCGACCTCGCCGTGGCGCAAGGCGGCAATGTGGAAGGCAGCGTGGCAGACCAGATCGTCGAAAAACACGGCGTAAAGATCATGGGCTATTCGAATACGCCCGCTCATCTTGCTGCCGATGCCAGTGCCCTGTTTGCACGGAACTTGTTCAATTTTCTCAATGCCTTCTGGGATGAAAATAAGAAGGCGCCAGAACTCGATGAAGAGATCGGCAATGCCATTCGCCTGACCAAGGGCGGGGCGATTGTGAATGAGAGGCTGAAGGGATAAGCCATGGACTTCATATCAATCCTCTCGATCTTCGTGCTGGCGTGTTTCGTCGGCTATTACGTGGTGTGGTCGGTCACTCCCGCGCTGCACACGCCGCTAATGGCGGTAACCAATGCGATTTCATCTGTGATAATCGTCGGCGGACTTGTCGCCGCGGCTGAAGCGGAAAGCGATGTTGCCAAATGGTTGGGGCTGGGCGCGGTAGTGCTCGCCAGTGTCAATATCTTCGGTGGCTTTGCCGTGACCGAGCGCATGCTCGCCATGTACAAGAAGAAGGAGAAGTAAGTGAGCTTGTCCTTCCTTGCAGCCGCGGCAGACGGTGTTGCCGCATCGCCATGGGTGGCTCTCGCCTACTTGGTGGCGGGCGTCTTCTTCATTCTCGCGCTGCGTGGCCTATCCAGTCCGTCGACTAGCCGCACGGGCAACCGTTTCGGCATGATCGGCATGTTGATTGCTGTCGTCACCACGCTGGTAACTCACGACATCGCCAATATCGTCGAGATCGGCATTGCCATCTTCCTTGGTGGGATTGTCGGTGTCACCGTTGCGCGCAAGATCGCGATGACGTCCATGCCGGAGCTGGTGGCGGGCTTCCATTCGCTGGTTGGCCTTGCTGCGGTGCTGGTGGGGTGGGCAGCGTATCTCAATCCCGATGCCTTCGGGCTTTTGGTTGGCGATGCAATATCGCCCGTAAGCAAAGTGGAGATGGGCCTCGGCATCGCCATCGGCGCAATAACATTCTCCGGTTCGATCATCGCCTTTGCCAAGCTTTCTGGGAAGATGAGCGGGTCACCGATCCTGCTGCCCGCACGCCATGTGATCAATTTGGGCACACTGGCTGCAATCCTGATCCTGACCGCAATGTTCGCTCACACTCCTGGGACGGACGCCAATCTGCCGTACATCATCGCGCTCACGGTGCTGGCCTTCGCCATCGGCTTTTTGCTGATCATTCCGATTGGCGGTGCGGATATGCCGGTCGTCGTGTCGATGCTCAATTCCTATTCGGGTTGGGCAGCAGCGGCGATGGGCTTCACGCTCGGCAATACCGCGATGATCATTACAGGGGCACTGGTCGGTTCCTCGGGCGCGATCCTCAGCTACATCATGTGCAAGGCGATGAACCGCAGCTTCATCAGTGTGATTGCGGGCGGCTTTGGCGCGGATGATAGCGGTGGTGCAGGGGGTGAACCGCGAGAGCAGCGCCCATACAAGCAGGGAAGCGCGGCGGACGCAGCCTTCATGCTTGAACAGGCCGAGAAGGTTATCGTTATCCCGGGTTACGGCATGGCCGTGGCACAGGCGCAACATGCTCTGCGCGAAATGACCGAATTGCTGGAAGAACGGGGCGTGGAGGTGAAATTCGCTATCCACCCCGTCGCAGGCCGTATGCCGGGTCACATGAATGTCCTGCTTGCAGAAGCGAGTGTCGATTACGACAAGGTGTTCGAGCTGGAGGACATCAACAGCGAGTTCTCGCAGGCGGATGTAGCGTTCATTATCGGTGCGAATGATGTTGTGAACCCGGCCGCAAAGACCGACAAGAGTTCGCCCATTTACGGCATGCCCGTATTCGATGTGGACAAGGCCAAACAGGTTTTCTTTATCAAGCGCAGCATGGGTGGTGTCGGCTATGCCGGTGTGGACAACGACGTGTTCTATATGGACCAGACAATGATGCTGCTGTCTGACGCCAAGAAGATGGTCGAGGAAATCGTGAAAGCTCTGGACTAAAGCGCTCGACTGACTGGATTCGAAGGGGCACTACCTTGCGCAAGCTGGGCATGATCGGCGGGATGAGCTGGGTCTCAACCCACCGTTATTACGAGCGTATCAACCGTCAGGTGCAGAAAGCAACCAATCCGCGTTCATCTGCGCCGCTGCTGATCGAAAGCCTCGATTTCGCGCAGATCTACTGCCTTGAAACGGAAGAGGATTGGGAACGCGCAATTGGCGTACTATCCGCGTCTGCCAATCGTCTGGCTGACGCTGGAGCAGAGCAGCTGATCATTTGCGCGAACTCGATGCACAAGGTCTACCGCGAAGTTCAGGCGCAGGTTGAAGTGCCGATCCTCCACATTGCCGAATGCGTTGGCGAACGTATGAACTCGGACGGGATAGCGCAGGCTGCGCTGATTGGTTCGCGCAATGTCATGACAGAAGGGTTCTATCGCCGCCGTCTGATATCGCACGGGGTGCATCTGATGCCGCCGGAAATGGACGATGTCGATGAACTCAACCGCATCATCTATGAAGAGCTGATGGTCGGGAGAGTGCGCAAAGACGCCGAGCGCGCGTTGAAGACAATGCTTACCCGGTTCGGCAATGACGGCGCGAAAGCAGTGGTGCTGGCCAATACTGAGCTCGAGTTGATCGTTGACGTGAACGCGAATGTCCTGCCGATTTATGACTGCATGCGCATACACGCCGATGCGGCAGCAAAGTGGATTATCGAAGGCTAGGTACGTCCCATCGGGTGATTGATACATTTTTGCGGCCCAATTTCGCACCGTTCCCTCCCTGTTCCCGTTGTCACAGCCGTGTCTCTGCCATAGCCAGCATGGCCATGACCCGCGCGCCCTATGCAGCCGATCCCGCCAACAGCCGTGGGCGCGAATTCGATCAACCCGGGCATACCGCGCGCGGCCCGCGCAGCGCCTTCCAGCGAGACCGTGATCGTATCATCCATTCGATCGCGTTCCGTCGTCTTGCGGGCAAGACACAGGTCTTTATCGCACCGGATGGTGATCATTATCGGGTCCGGCTGACACACAGCCTCGAAGTCGCGCAGATTGGCCGGGTCATCGCCCGCGCGCTGGGTCTGGACGAGGATCTGACCGAGGCGCTATGCCTTGCGCATGATCTGGGCCATCCGCCATTCGGTCACTCCGGCGAGGATGCGCTCGATGCGGCGCTCGAACCGCGTGGTGGTTTCGATCACAACGGGCACACGCTGCGCACGATCATGCGGCTCGACAGCCCCTATTGCGATATGACCGGACTCAATCTCAGTTGGGAAGTGCTTGAGGGGCTGGCCAAGCACAATGGGCCGGTGGAGCAGCCGAAATGGGCGATGGCGGAGCTCGACAAGTCATTTCCTCTCGATCTTGATCGATGGCCCTCGCTGGAAGCGCAGGTCGCTGCGCTGGCGGACGACATCGCCTACGATAATCACGACATCGACGATGGCCTGCGTGCCGACTTCCTCGACATTGACGACCTGCTTTCGCTCGATTTCCTCGGTGATCTCTGGCGCGAAGTTGAAAGGCGTTTCCCGCATGCTACTCAGGAAGAGATGCTGCGCGAATTTACCCGTACCCAAATTGGCGTCATGGTCAACGACCTGCTCGAAACGACAACAGCGAACTTGCGCGGCATCGAAAGCGCGGACCAGGTGCGCGGTGCCCCAACCGCAATAGCAAGTTTCTCGCCCGAAATGGCGCAGAGGGAGAGGCGATTGAAAGCCTTTATGTATGACCGGCTCTATCACCATGACGAGCAAATGCGTACCGCAGGGCTTGCCAAGGACGTGATCGCGCAGCTCTTTGCTGCGTTTGAGCAGAAGCCCGAGCTAATGCCACAGCAATGGGTGCAACGTTTGCCGGAAAGCGAGCCTGCGCGGGGTCGCCATGTCGCCGATTTCATCGCCGGAATGACGGATCGGTATGCAATTCGCCAATACAAGAAAATCTTCGGATTGGTGCCCGAGGGGCTGTCAAATGTCTGAAACTTCCGAACCACGCCGCCGCGCCCTTCTCGTTGGTGCTACAGGCCTGGTCGGGCGCAGTGTTATTGCACGCACTGCCGATCTCCCGCAGCTCGCCTTGCAGGGCGTGGCGCGGCGGGAAATGCAGTTTCCCGATGGGGCGCGGATTGAGCTGGTGCTTGCCGATAGCGAGGACTGGGGAGAGGTCGTGAAGATGATCAAGCCTAAGACTGTCATCTGCGCGCTGGGTACGACCATCAGGAAGGCGGGAAGCCAGGAGGCATTTCGCGCTGTCGATCACGATTTGGTGATGCAAGTGGCGCGTGCCGCCAAGGAAGCAGGCACTCGCGGTTTTGTGCAAATCTCCTCCGTCGGTGCAGAGACAGGCACACGGAATTTCTATCTGCGCACAAAAGGTGAAGTGGAACGCGACCTCCGGGCTCTGCATTTCAAGCGGCTCGACATCTTCCGCCCCGGCCTTCTTCGCGGCAAGCGGGAAGGGGACGTACGACTCATTGAGGGGCTCAGCCAGATCCTTGCGCCGGTGGCGGACCTGTTCCTGCATGGCGGGTGGACCAAATACCGATCAATCCGCGCGAGCGATGTCGCCAACGCCGCAATACAATGCGTCTGGGAAAAGGCCGATGGACAGTTCGTGCATGAGCATGATGGCTTGAAGCGCCTGATCGCGAAGTTCGAAAATGCACAGGCTGCGCGGGAGGAGAGAACGTAATGACTTGGGATACAGCCTTTCAGCTGGCGAATGGTTGGGCATTGTTGATGTGGATCGTGCTTATTGTCCTTCCGCGTGGTGCTTTTCTTCAGGCTACGGTGTTTTATGCTGGGGTCGGCTTGCTGTGCTTGGCCTATATCTTGACGATGGGGCTGGTTCTGGGTGGAGCCGTTAACCCGGTGCCTGTCGATGGTCCCGGCCAGCCGGGCTCATTTATGTCGATTGTTGGTGTCCGCGTACTCTTCGTGTCTGACGGGGGTATTGTGATTGGCTGGATCCACTACCTTGCGCTGGACCTTTTTGCCGGATTCTGGATCGCAAAGGATGCGGACAACAAGCGTTTTTCCCGCTTCATTCAAGCACCTGTACTGCTCCTGACGTTCATCGCCGGACCCGCCGGTTTGCTTCTGTGGTTCCTGATTCGCGAGCGCCGGGCACGCGCGGCCGCGGGACCGCGAATAGTCAATTGAAGCGCTACGCGCCAGCAACGCTGCGTAATCGTGATCCGATTGCCCAAGTCTTGCGTGAGGAGCTTCCTGAAAATGGCTCAGTCCTGGAAATAGCCAGCGGATCGGGCGAGCATGCCGTATTCTTCGCGCGCCTGTTCTCGGGCCTGCTATGGCAGCCGAGCGATCCCGATGATGAGGCGGTCGACTCGATTGCCGCATGGCGTGAAGAAGAAGGGGGCGCAAATCTCTTGCGGCCTCTGAACATTGATGCGGCGGCAAAGTGCTGGCCGGTGGGGGATGTAGAGGCGATCTTCTGCGCCAATATGGCCCATATCAGCCTCCCGGAAGCCACCGAGGGACTGATCGCAGGGGCAGGGCGCGTGCTTCGCGAGGGAGGTCCGCTTATCCTCTACGGCCCTTATCTCGAGGAGGAAGTTCCAACTGCCGCGTCCAATCTGGACTTCGACCAAAGCCTGAAAGCGCGCGACGCCCGCTGGGGGCTGCGGAAAGTCAGCTGGATAGACAGCTTGGCCAAAGGCAGCTGCCTGAAAAGGACACGACGGATTGCTATGCCTGCCAATAATCTGATGCTGGTTTATCGCCGATATTAATGTGAAAACGCCCACCAGTTTCTATCGAGACTGGTGGGCGCTTAGCATATTTGCGGCTGGAGGCTTCTAGATGGCCCGATCACCAGCTTCGCCGACGGATTCGATGTCCCGGCCAAGTCCCTTGACGGTATTGCATGCGGTTAGGCCGATCAAACTAAGCCCAAGCAGTGCAGCGATGATAGCTCTCATTACAACAACCTCCGATAAAGCAGGTTAGATGGCGCGATCGCCAGCTTCACCCACGGATTCTACGTCTTCACCAAGGCCTTTAACAGTGTTGCAGGCTGATGCCGAGAGGGCCAGTGTGCCGGCCGCTATTGCGAGAATAATTTTACGTGCCACGATATGGCTCCTTTTTGTTGACGCCTGCGGGTTGGAGGGGCAGGCAATTGCCTAAAGAACCGCCAGCGAGAGATCAGGTTCCGGCAACCGGATGCTCTGCGGCGAAGCGTTCTTTCCGCAGGACATTTTCCCGCCAGGCAATGAGCACTCCTGCCGTTATAATCAGCGGGGCACCCAGCCACAGGTTTGCCGTCGGCAAAACAGCAAAAAACAGCCATCCGTAAAGCGTCGCCCAGACCAGGCTGGAATAATCCATGACGATCACGCTGGAGACCTTGCCGAAGCGCAATGCCATAGTGATAAAAAACTGACCCCATGTACCTGTCAGCCCCACACCGATGAGTAGCAAAACCTGCCGTGAAGACAGCGGTTCATGCACAAACAGCATCGCCGGCAGAATGGTGATGACAGTTGCGAGGCTGAACCAGAACACGATTACAACAGGCTTGTCTGTCCGTCCAAGATCACGGATTTGTATAGAAATCAGCGCAATCATGAAGGCCGCACCGAGCGCCACCAGCGCGCCATTTAGAGATATTGCACCGCCGCTGGGTTCTGCGATGATCACAATCCCCGCAAAACCGGCAAATACCGCTGACCAACGCCAGATTCCAACGCTTTCCTTGAGCAGGATGGCGGACAGGATGACCGCGAATATCGGTGCGGAAAATCCGATCGTGGTGGCTTCTGCCAAGGGCAGGAGTATGACCGCGCCGAAGTTGAGGATCATTCCGATAATGCCATACAACGCCCGCACCGCGTGGGCTTTGGGCCGTTGTGTGCCAAGCTGTCCGAAGCCCCCAGTCAGGAATGCAAGACCCAGCAGGAGAGGCAGCGATACGGCTTGGCGCCAGAATACTATCTCAAGCACGTGGACGCCGCTTTCCGAGGCCAGCTTGATCAGTGCGGCCATCAGTGCGAAGCCCGCAATGCCCAACAGCCGGATGCCAAGGGCCAGCAAAGGCTTGTCGGTTGTACTTTCGCTCACACAGTTCGCCATAATGCTGCGCGGACGCAGATCAACTGTTGTTGATCATTCGGCAGCGCACCATATCGCGGGCCATGCACTGGCCTGACTTCATCCTGTTTGCGAGCGACGCGACACGATACGGGATAGCAGGTGGCGCATTGCTTATGATCTCACTTATCGCCGTTATTGGCGACGCAAGACGGGCCAAACGCAAGCATCCCGATGCGGTGGGCATTATGCCATGGCGAGACATCGCCGCGCTAAGCTCTTTCGCGGGACTGGCTCTGCTAGCGTATGCCGCCGTTGGTTGGCTAGGCGCTTAGAGGCAGGCCTCCAGGTAGGCCTGGTCGAAGCCGAATTGCCTTGCTTTTTCGAGCGTATACGGGCGCAGGCCGGAAGAGCGATGCTCGCCGATGATCTTGCCGTCGTCGCCCTCGTCGAGATACTCGAACGAGAACAATTCCTGCGTCACGATCACATCGCCTTCCATGCCGATGACCTCGGTCACGTTGGTTGTGCGACGCGAACCGTCGCGAAGACGCTTCACCTGCACGATCAGGTCGACCGATTCTGCGATCTGGCGACTAATGGCTTCCTTCGGAATCTTGATGTCACCCATCATGATCATGTTTTCCATACGGCCCAAGCACTCTCGCGGCGAGTTGGCGTGGAGCGTACACATCGAACCATCATGGCCGGTGTTCATGGCGGCGAGGAGGTCGAAACACTCCGCGCCACGAATCTCGCCCAGGATGATGCGGTCAGGGCGCATACGCAGGGCGTTCTTCACAAGATCGCCGATGGTGATGGCGCCCTGGCCTTCAAGGTTCGGCGGCCGCGTTTCCAGTGGCAGCCAGTGCGGCTGCTGCAAACGGAGTTCGGCCGCGTCTTCGATGGTCAGCACGCGCTCGCCCGGATCGATCATCTTTGACAGTGAATTGAGCATTGTCGTCTTGCCCGAGCCGGTACCCCCCGAAATAACCACGTTCATGCGGCAGGCACCTGCAATTTTTAGCGCGGTGCACATTTTGTCGCTCATCGACCCCCAATCACGCAGATTATCGAGCGTGATAGGCTTCTCGGAGAACTTACGAATGGAGATCGCAGTTCCGCGCAGCGAAAGCGGCGGAACTATAACGTTCACACGCGACCCGTCTTTCAAACGGGCGTCGGCGAGCGGCGTGGTCTGGTCAACACGGCGACCGACCTGATTCACGATGCGCTGGGCGATCTGGAAGAGGTGGCCTTCGTCGCGGAACTTGATCGGTGCGACGACGAGCTTGCCGCCCTTTTCGATGTAGGTCTGATCCGGACCGTTCACCATGATATCAGATACGTCGGGGTCGTTCAGCAACTCTTCGAGCGGACCGAAGCCAAGCAGCTCGTCGATCAGCACCTTTTCCAGCGCAAATTGTTCGCGCCGGTTGAGCGTGACCTTGAGCTCCGCCAGCACTTCCATAATGATCGGGCGGAATTCCTCGCTCAACTCTTCCTTGGAGAGCGTAGCGGCGGCTTCCGGATCGACGCGTTCGAGCAGGCGCGGTAGCACCTGTTCCTTGATCTTGTGAACACTGGCTTCGAATCCGCCAATTTCGGCCTGTTCATGGACGGCGTCGGAGCGCTGCTGGAGGCGACTAAGGGCGTCGGCATTCCGGTCTTTGCCATTGCCTTCCACAGGAGCGCCCTCATTGGGAACAGGCGGGAATTGCTCGCCACCAGCATCGGAATCTTTTTCCTTGCTCGGCGCCGTGCCCGCGCCGCCGCGCATAGGCTTGGCAACACCAAAGCTTGGGCGTGCACCCTTGCTCATTCCACCGGCTCCGTTCTTGCGTCCGAAAGCGCTCATTCCATGCCTCTCAATTCATCCCACAAAGGTGCCTCCCAAACGGGTCACCCATCAAGCAAGGAAATACATGGCGGAGTTTGGTAAATTAATTGCTAAGGGTAAGGCTCTCCATGGACAAAGAATTGATAGTTTTTCTGCATTCACGGAAGAATTTACCGGCGCCGTTAGCTTATCGTGATAAGCGCGCACTTGCGCTGGAAATTTTTCGGCGATGTTGATAGCCGTCTGGGCAAAAGGAGCACCGATGCGTCCGATAAAGCGGGCATATTCAAGACTGGTCAGGAGTGTCGTCCGCAGCGGGCTGGTTGACGGTGCCTTTGCTGCCGGCCATGCCGCCGATGCTTATGGATTGCGGCGTTGGGGCGCCTCCCTTTTGGCAATCCACGATGTGGAGCGCATGATAGCACTGGACGTGCCGTGGTGGAATGTTGCGGCAACGCAGGAAGTGGAGGAATTCCTTGCCGAAACCGAGGGTGCGCGGGTGTTCGAATACGGTTCGGGAGCAAGCACCGTCTGGCTATCACGCCGTGCGGAGGAGGTCGTCTCGGTCGAACACGATCGTGACTGGTTCGAGGTGATCGAGCCTATCGCAGCACGTCATGGCCACGCCAAGGTGTTGCAGCGCGATCTTGATGGCACGGCTTATACCGGTGCAATTGCCGAGATAGGTGGTTTGTTCGATCTTGTAGTGATCGACGGGCGCAAGCGCACGGATTGCTTGCAAAGCGCGCTGTCGCACCTGAAGCCTGGCGGGATTGTGCTGTTTGACGACACCGGCCGCCAGCGATATCGCGCGGGGATCGAGCATTGCGGCCTGAAGGCTCGGCGCCACTTCGGCTTGTCCTACTGCGTGCCGTACCCCGATAGCAGTACCATACTCCTTGGCTGAGGAAGCGGCCACGGCGGGGCCAACCCTTTTGCAGCAAATAGTCCGCTGGGCCGGGGCACTGCTGTTTGCGGGCAGCCTGTTGTTTCTTCTCCGGGAGGCATGGAGACTCGAATGGTCGAGCCTCGACACGCAGCTGTCATACCAGCTGGCGGGAGGCGCAGCTTTGGCTTGCGCACTCTTCTATAGCGCGAATGTCCTGCTGGCCCGCGCATGGGTGCGATTGGCGGACCCCGAGGAGCAGGTCGCCCCGGCGCGGCTGGTGCAAATCTACGCCTCCAGCGTATGGCTTAAATACTTGCCCGGCTCGGTGTTCCACTATCTTGGGCGCCATGCGCAGGCCACGCAGCTGGGGCTGGGGCATTCAGCCCTGGCCCGATCCCATGGCTCGGAAATTGCACTGCATCTTGTGGCGAGTCTCGCGGCGGCGGCGGCTTGTCTCGCATTCGACAAGGAACCTGTCATGGCAGCGATTGCTACTGGAGTGGTTGTGATGGCGTGTGTCGCCATTGGCAAGCCACTTGCCAAAGCGCTGCTGTTTCAGCTCCTCGCTTTTGGGGCTTTCGCCCTGGCAGCGTATTCGATTGGTTGGGTCGTATTGCCTGAAGGAGCGAACCTGATGGTTTTCGCCGCACTGTTCCTTCTCGCGTGGCTGATCGGCTTCCTCGTGCCGGTGGCTCCGGGTGGGCTTGGCGTGCGTGAAGCGGCCTTGCTGGCGCTGACTTCTGCCAGCCTGCCCTCGGAGGAGGTGCTGGCTGCGCTGCTAGTCCTGCGATTGTCATCCATCGCGGCAGACCTTGCCTATGGCATGGGCGCGCTTCGCCGGGCGCGGCAAAAAAGCGACTAGAACAACTCCCAGTAGGGTGGCTCGGGCGGAGGCGCTGTCGGAGGCACGAGGTGTTCTCCCCAAAGCAATCTTGCCGCGCCATCCGGTGCAGTCAATCGATAGGTCTTGCGATCGAGCTGCACGGTTTCGCCAGCTGCAATCAATTGCCCGTCGATTTCGACCGGGTTTTCGCGCACGGTAAAAGTCCCGGGGACGAGGTTGCGATAGACCATGTCGCTTTCCGCGGGAATGTCGCGTCCGGCAATCCACAAGGGTCCCCAGAACGTCACGTAGTTATCGCGCAAGGCAGCGCTGTCCTCCGGCTGGAGTTGCTGCACAGCCGAAGTGTCCAGCGCGTTTTCGAGTATGAAGTTGTTCGCGAGCAGCAATGGCACGGCGTGCTCTTCCATCGCCGGTCGCAGCATTAGCTCGCCTTCGCGGTTATGAATCGACACAACTAGCGGAGAAAGGAACGCGTTGCTCTTCCCGGGCGTGCCTAGAAAACCGGGAAAGTCGAAATACCGCACGTCTTCGCCGAATGTCGAAATGGCGGCGGCGTGCAGGTTTCTTTGCCTTTCGAGCACGCTGGGTTGTTCGGTGAAGACGATCATGGCCGTGCTGGCGCACAGGAGCAGCGCGACGGCTGGCGTAGGCAAACGAGCCATCGCTGCCGCGAAGACCGGGCCGCAAGCTGCCAATACGGGGGCAAGCATGAAGACGAAGTAATAGGGAGCGGTGTTGATATAGATGAGCGGACTGAGCAGGATGGAGAAGAGCCCGATGAGTGCGATCTTCTCTGGCACGGTATGCTCGATACGGGCCAGCACCACCGGGAAAGCAATTACAACCAGCGTGGTCAGCGGATTGGTGAGCCCGGCCCGGACAAGGCGGCTCGTATTGGGGTTGTCGAAAAGGGCAAATACGGCCCCAGCAGCCTGCTCGGCGGACAGCGTATCATGCATCCCGCTAAGTGCTGCGGTCCATTGTGTGAAGAGCAGGAAAAGGCCTGCGAACCATACGCCAGCAGTGGATGCCAAGAATACCATGCGTGCGACAAAGCGTGGAGAGAAGCCGTGTTCTGCCCAGCGGAGCCAAACTACTCCCGCCACAGCTGGAAAGTAAATCACGGCCTTCATGGAGATGAGCGGCAAAAGGGCTACCAGGAGCCCCGCGCCAATAATTGTTTTCCAGTCCAGCTTTGTCCGCAACAGCAGCCAGATCAGGCCCATCAGAACAGCTGCCAGAGGCGGATCGTAACGGAACGACGCGCCGTGCTGAAACACATAGCTGAAAGAGATGTAGGCGAGTCCGCAAAGTATCGCCGGCACGCGTTCGACGAAACGATTCGCGATGCCGACGATTGCCAGCAGCACCACCATCTCGCAAGCGAACATAAAGAGCCGGATCACGATGATATGATCGATTGGGCCGCCCGGTAGTGCTGTCACCCAGCTATAGGCGAAAGCATGGAAGCGCTGGAGGACTTGCCCAAGCTGCCCCGCATGCAATTGGACGATATGATTATAATGCCCGAACTCGTCCCAATTGATTGAGCGGACGAAGATCTGCGCGAATTGCAACGTCGCCACTGCGGCAATGGCAAAAATAACCCATGTATCCGGCGTTACGCTGGAAAGGGTACGCGGCGCGGCGCGGGTAGGCGCAGCGATGGCGGAGCTGGTCACGCCGCGTCCCGGCGCTTTGCCGATGGAGGTTCGGTTTCCCGTGATCGTTGCAGTTCTGCTATGCGATCTTCGAGCGCGCGGGTGCGGCGGAGGTTTTCCTCAATGAGCTTGCGGTTTGCCGCGACAAGGTCCGCCACCATCCCCATGATTGCCACCAAAGTCCCGAGCACGAGCAGCGCGCCGCCAATAACAAGCGATTGGACGTGGCCTGAACCATCACCTTGTGCATAGAACCAGAGGAAACGCAGGATCGGCAGCAAGCCGATAAAGGCAATAAGCGAACCGGTGCCGACAAAAGCGCGCAAGGGTTTATGTGCAGTGAACGCGCGGATCATCGTGATGCCCGTCTGTGTAATGAAGCGGGGAATCGATTTGAACAGGCGGCTTGGTCTTGCGGCGGCATGGGTGCGAACTGGTACGGTCAAGATAGCCATCCGTTTGCGGCCGGCCTGGATCAGCATATCGGTCGTGTAGGAAAATTCCGTGGTCACGTTGATCCACTGCGCTGCATCCCGGCTTATCGCCCGAAATCCGCTGACTGCATCAGTGACCTTGGTTCCGGCTAGCGATTGGACCACGCTCGATCCCAAGCGCTGCATCAGCCGTTTGGGCGCGGAAAAATGCGCGTTGTCTGCTACGCCGCGATCACCGATCACGATATCCGCTCGGCCTTCGACAATCGGCGTGACGAGTGCGGCGATGTCTGAGCCTTCATATTGTCCGTCACCATCAGTGTTTACGATGATATCAGCACCTTCTGCCAGTGCCTTGTCCACGCCCGAGCGGAAAGCGGCAGCAAGACCACGATTCCGGCGATGTGAGACGATGTGGTGCGCGCCATGGAGACGAGCGACATGGGCGGTGCCATCGCTGCTACCATCGTCGATTACAAGGAATTCGATCACGTCTACTCCCGCGATCCGGCGTGGCAAGCCGGCCAACGTGTCGGGCAAGGTCTCCGCCTCGTTCAGGCAAGGGATCTGGATGATCAGTTTAACCACGAAGGTCTCCGCGCAAATCGGCCGTTGAGAGCCTGAGCATAGGCTTCTGTTAAGCATGAGCGTTTAAGGCTTCGTAAACTTCGGAGCGGCCTTTACGGTAGCATCAAAGCGATTGCAGCGCAGCCTTCGTGCCCCTAAGCGACCTTCGAACACGAGGCTGGGGCTTTCACGCATGCAACAATCGGATCGGGCAGGGTTGCTCTTCGCGCTTGCGGGGTTTGTGCTGCTGTCGATTGGTGATGTCATTGTGAAGGGCATGTCCGATGAATGGACACCGACTGCACTGGCTGCATTTCGTTACTGCCTGGGCGCCAGTGTGCTTTCCGCGATGTTGCTGGTGCAAGAAGGCAGCGCTCCATTCCGGACCATTCCCCGTCCGGCGGTGCAGGCGATGCGCGGTTTGGGCGTAGGTGTGGCGACTCTCGCCTTCTTCGGCAGCGTGTGGCTGATGCCTCTCGCGGATGCTGTGGCGATCACTTTCACGCAACCCATGATCACAGCGATCCTCGCGTCGGTTTTTCTGGGCGAGAGGCTGCGGCCTTCGACAATCGTCGCGACGATAGTTGCATTTTTCGGCGTCTTGATCATTTTGCGGCCCAATTTTGCGGAAATTGGTTGGGCGGCCCTTCTGCCGGTCGTCTGCGCCTTCGGGATGGCGACTTTGATGACGGCAAACCGGGCCGCTCGAGGAGCAGGGAGTGCGTTGGCGGCACAGGCCTATGTTGCTGTCGGGGCGTCGGTGATTCTTGTGACAGGAGCCGTCATCGGCGATGCTAGCGGAATTGCGGGTATCGAATGGTACTGGCCCGAATGGCACGTGCTGGCGCGCACGGCGGTAGTTGCCACCACGGCAACCACAGCGCATTGGCTTATTTTCAAGGGTACGCAGCGCGCTGGCGCGGCGACGGTCGCCCCGATGACCTATGTCCAAATCCTAGTGGCGGCATCGCTGGCGTGGATATTCTTCGACGAAACGCCAGATGCAATTGCGATGGGCGGGGCGGCACTAATTATCGCAGCGGGTCTGTGGCTTTGGCAGACCGGGCGGAAGCGCGACCTGCAGGCGGTGCCTAATCGCGGCGAATCCATGCGGTGAGCGTGCGATCGTGCATCTCGACCGAAAGGTGCTCCTCGTAATTCTGTGCCAATGTCGCTTCGACAAGTGCGGTGGCTTCCTCGTTTTGTAGCGTCATCGGGCGGCTTGCGGTTACGATGGCACCGGGACGGTCGGCCAGGATGCGCGCGACTTCTTCAACCTGTTCGACTTCGAGTGCGCTGGTTTCCAGAGCATTGTTGAGATGGTCGGGGTAGACATAGCGGGTCGGCACGCAGCTGCCGGTCATGCGGTAGAGCGCAGTCGGGCCGTCCCACAGCCACAGGCAGTTGCTCTCTGCATCGACATGCGGCGCGATGGCGTCTGTTAGAGCGAGGGCGGCAGCACGCTCCTCGAGCGACACTTCGCGCCTGTCCGGTATGGAAAGCAGGGTGAAGAAGGCGGCGACAATCACGAGGCCGGGGATGCTTTTTGCAGGGCTGCGATCATCAAGCAGAGGCAGCGCTACCAGTGCAGCAGGGGCGGCGAGGGCAGCGTAGTAATAGAGATATACGGTGCCCGGCAGCAGAACGCTGGCAAGCGTCGATGCCGCCCACCCGATGAAGAATAGCCAAACGCGAAACGGCTCCGGTCGGCGCATGCGGAAAGCGGCATAGGTCCCGCCGATAACAAGCAAAGCAAGCGGGGCGACGCCCAGCAGGTGCTCGTTTGCCCAACGGCCCTGCGGGGCAGGCATGCGATCGAAGAACGATAGGAAGTTGGCAAACAGGAATGCGTCGAGTTCGCCCAGCAACGCATAAAGCGCGGCGACAAACAGCGTGGGTGTGAGCCCGAGAAGCGCAAAGATCGCGCCCAGGCGCACCGTTCGATCAATAGCCGATCCGCGCTTTTGTTCGATCCAAAGCGCGTAAAGCCCGAAGAAAAGGCACTGCGGAAGCACCGTGTATTTGACCTGCAGGGCAAGGCCGCCCAGCAACATCGCCCACATCGCACGCTGGGTGAAACGCGGGTGGTCGGGGTCGACCAGCAGCATCGCCATTCCCAGCATCAGAGGTAGGAAGAAGACCTCGCTCTGGCCTGAATAACTGGCATAAGCGCACAGCAGCATGGTCGAGATTGCCGCGGCCATCCATGACGAGAGCCGCCCGACAAGTCGGCGAGACAGGGCATAGACCATTGCAGCGCCTGCAAAGGCAAACCCGGCTGCAACCAGCTGGTAGGCGAGGGGGGCCGGCCCGAATACTGCATGAGCCCCTGCGAAAATCGCGAAAAGACCGAAGGGTTTGCGATCCCACCAGTCAACGAAAGGCAGCTCGCCTTCGCTCATTCGCCAGCCAATGAAGCTGTAGAGCTGTTCGTCGAAATCGGCGACGGGATCACCAAACCAGATGCCGCGCGTTAGCAACACAAGGACGGCAAGCAACGCGAGCGGAAGCGCGTCGCCGCGCAAGAGCGCTGCGACGCGACCGGACTTGCCTGCAGATGTACTGGCTGCCACCGCTGTCATCGTGAAAGGTCCTTCATGCGCTACTGCATTGGCCAATCATGGTTAAGGAAGACTTATGATCGGCGAGAACGAAGTTCGGCGATGCTGGCTATGCGAGCGTCCGCTGGGGCGCCGGGTACAGCAACATCATGCCATTCCCAAGGCGAAGAAGGGGCGGGGCACCGTGCCGGTCCATCCCATCTGCCACCGGACAATCCATGCCCATTTTACCAATGCCGAACTGGTCAGAATGGACGGTGCGCGTGAGCCGCTCCTCGAGAACGAAGATATCGCAAAGTTCCTGCGCTGGATCTGGATCGCTGAAAAACCGCCCGATTTCTACGCGCCCACGCGCCGGAAGCGGAGCTGACTTCAGGTAAAATAGATGTTCCGATTCAATCGGATGTGGTCAACTTCTCGCATCCATTATCGGGAAAGGGCCGCGATGCTGCATGCATCACGGCCCTTTTGATTGAGCAGCTAGCGGCGTTGCCGGGGTTACTCGTCCATCAGCTGCTGCATCAGGTAGACGATCTGCATGGCCCGCAAGCGCGCGCGCTGTTCGTTATCGACACCGCCCGAATGGCCGCCTGTCATGTCCTCATAATAGAGGTAATCATCGCCGTTGGCCGCCATGCGCGCGGCAGCCTTGCGGCCGTGGCTGGGGTGCGTGCGGTCATCGGCGGTCGATGTGACGTAGAAAACGCGAGGAAAGTCCTCGCCTGAATTCAGCGCTTGATACGGGGAGTAGCCCTCGATCCATTCGCGCTGTTCGGGGATGCGTGGATCGCCATATTCGCCGATCCACGAAGCTCCGCGGCCAATGTATTGATAGCGCAGCATGTCGAAAAGCGGGATTTGCACGATGGCTGCATCGAACAGGTCCGGCCGCTGGGTGAAGGCCGTGCCGACCAAAAGGCCGCCCTGGCTGCCACCCTGGATGCCCAGGTGATCGGGGCTGGTGAAGCCGCGCTCGACAAGGTCCTCTGCCACGGCGATGAAATCATCCCAGGTGCGCTGCTTGTTCTCGCGAATGGCAGTCTGGTGCCATTCCGGCCCGAATTCGCCGCCACCCCGCAGGTTCGCAAGGACATAGGCGCCGCCGCGCTCCACCCACATGCGGCCAGTCGTACCGAGATAGCTGGGGACTTGCGAGACCTGGAAACCGCCATAGCCGTAAAGCAAGGTCGGCGTATTGCCATCGTCTTCCATCCCCGCAGGGCGGACTATGAAATAAGGGATCTGCGTGCCATCGGCACTGGTCGCCTCATACTGCTCGATTTCCATACCGGCAGGATCGAAACGGGCGGGCGATTCCTTCACCGGCTCCGGATTCACCCCGTCAGCGGCGTAGTAATAGGTCCCCGGCGTGAGGAAATCGGTCGAGTAGAACATGATCTCGTCCGTTTCGTTCGATGCGGTCGAGACGCCGACACTGGCGTTTTCGGGCAGGTCGATCCGCTCGGAAACCCATTCGCCGTCGACATGGTCGAATTTGAGCACTTGCCCACGCACATTGTCGAGCAGGGTGACATAGAGGCTGTTGGCCGTGGTCGAGGCGCCGCGTTTGGTCTGCCGATCCTCCGGCGCCCAGACGAGGGTCCGTTCCAGATCGTTGGGATCGGCCTTGAATGCCTCCAGGTCGACCGCGACGATCGCGTCTGCCGGGAAAACCTGATCACCATCGTTCCACTCGACATCGGTAGAGAACAACAGGTGGCCATCTACGATGCCATAAGGATTGGCCTTCGCCGGGATTTCCAGCGGAACCCATTCGCCATCCACTTCGAAGTAATAAGCGCGCTCATGGAAGGAGATGCCGCGATAGGCCATACGGCCGTGCACCGTGCCCGAAGCATCGCGCAGCAGATATGCGCCTGCGGAAACATCGCTGGGTTCGCCCCGGAATATTTCTTCGGCATCCTCGATCGCGGTTCCGCGCCGCCAGACACGCGAAGTGTAGGGATAGAAGCTTTCAGTCAGCGTCCCTTCGCCGAAATCGCGCCCGACCATCAGCGTGTCTTCATCGATCCAGCTGGCGCCGCCCTGGCTCTCGGGGAGCTCGAAGCCGCCTTCGACAAAGCTCAGCGTCTCAAGGTCAAATTCGCGCATGACGCTGGCATCCTGCCCGCCGTCGGACAGCGAGACCATGCAGCGTGTGCCATCGGGCGGCAGGCAATTCATGCCCTGGTAGACCCAGTCGCGCCCTTCCGCCTCTGCCAGCGCATCGACATCTAGGATGGTTTCCCATTCCGGACTATCGGTGCGCCAGCTTTCCAGCGTGGTGCGGCGAACGATGCCCTTGGGATTATCGGCATCCTGCCAGAAATTGACCAGCCCGTAATGGGTGAAGCTGATGCCCGGAATGCGGTCTTGTGCATTGTAGATATCAAGTGCTTCCTGTCGCAGCTCGTCAAAGCGGGGATCGGTCTGCAGTGCGGCTATGGTAAGTTCGTTTTCGTTTTCGACCCATTCCAGAGCGCGGTCGCTGCGCGTTTCTTCCAGCCAGATAAACGGATCGTTCTCGGCCTCGAATTCGGTATTGGCCACGGTGTCGGCATCCTGTGCAGCTGCTTGCCCGGCACCTGTTGCGGTGACGGCGAGGGCAAGAGAAAGGGCAATGGCCCGGGTTGAAACGCTCTTCATAGGAAAACTCTCCGAAATCAAACTTCTGGTAACAGTTTTCCAGTGCGCGCGGCAGTTAGCAAGGGCTTTGGCGACATCAAAAACAAAAAAGGGCGCCGCAATGGGCGCCCTGTTCCTGTTTATCGCGCAGCGATCAGCTTTCGACGTGTTCCGCAAGGACCGTCAGGCCCTTGTCGCCCACTTCGGCAAAGCCGCCTTTGACGATGATGCTTTCCGGCTCACCGCCTTCGGTCTTGTAAACCTGCACTGCGCCATCACGGATGGTCGACATAAAGGGCGCGTGTCCCTCCAGCACGCCGAACTCGCCTTCGCTGCCGGGTACGACCACCATGTGGACCTCCTCTGAGCGGACAAGATTGCTGGGCGTGACCAGTTCGAAGTGGAGTGCCATTGGCTTAGGCTTCCTCGGCCAGCTTCTTGGCCTTTTCGACCACATCTTCGATGCCGCCGACCATGTAGAAAGCGGCTTCCGGAAGGTGGTCGTATTCACCGTCAACAACCGCCTTGAAGCTCTTCACCGTGTCTTCCAGCTGCACGAAGCAGCCCGGAATGTTGGTGAACACCTCGGCCACGTGGAACGGCTGGCTGAGGAACTTCTGGATCTTGCGCGCACGGGCGACGGTAAGCTTGTCCTCTTCGGACAGTTCATCCATCCCGAGAATGGCGATGATGTCCTGCAGGCTCTTGTACTTCTGCAGCGTTTCCTGGACCTTACGTGCGGTTTCGTAGTGCTCCTGACCGACGACGCGCGGCTCAAGGACGCGGCTGGTCGAGTCCAGCGGGTCAACCGCCGGATAGATGCCGAGTTCGGAAATCGCGCGGTTCAGCGTGGTCGTTGCGTCCAAGTGGGCGAACGAGGTTGCCGGCGCCGGGTCGGTCAAGTCGTCTGCGGGAACGTAAATGGCCTGCACCGAGGTG
>CAYRBB010000005.1:103690-104025 GCA_964422435.1 uncultured Sphingomonadaceae bacterium | reverse complement strand
CATCTTCCTCTCGATTTCGGAAGCGATCCGCGAATATCCGGAGCTGGTGAAGAAGTGGCTGGGCAAGGTCGTGCCGCAGAAGGACAACTTCTTCGCGACGCTGAATTGCGCGGTCTTCTCGGATGGCACTTTTGTCTACATCCCCGAAGGCGTGCGCTGCCCGATGGAGCTTTCCACCTATTTCCGCATCAATGCGGAGAATACGGGGCAATTCGAACGCACGCTGATCGTGGCCGAGAAGGGGTCTTACGTCTCCTATCTCGAAGGCTGCACCGCGCCGATGCGTGACGAGAACCAGCTCCACGCCGCCGTGGTCGAACTGGTTGCGATGGAAG
>CAYRBB010000005.1:0-103680 GCA_964422435.1 uncultured Sphingomonadaceae bacterium | reverse complement strand
CGACCGCCAGCGGCATCATGCCGGTGGTTGCCGCGCTGGCGGTCGGCAGGTCGAAACCGGCTCTGCGGTGACGTGGAAATATCCGTCCTGCGTGCTCAATGGCGAAGATAGCGTCGGCGAGTTCTATTCGGTCGCGGTTACAAATAACCACCAGCAGGCCGATACGGGAACCAAAATGGTTCACAACGGGCGTGGAAGTCGTTCAACCATCATCTCCAAGGGGATTTCGGCGGGGGTTTCCAACAACACCTATCGCGGGCTGGTGCGCGTGGCGGCGAATGCCGATGGCGTGCGCAATTTCACCCAGTGCGACAGCCTGCTGCTCGGCTCCGAATGCGGCGCGCATACCGTGCCCTATATCGAGGTGAAAAACCCCTCCGCCCAGATCGAGCACGAGGCTACCACCAGCAAGATCAGCGATGACCAGCTGTTCTACGCCATGCAGCGCGGACTGGACGAGGAAGAGGCAGTGGCGCTGATCGTTAACGGCTTCGCGAAGGAAGTGCTCAAAGAGCTGCCGATGGAGTTTGCCGTCGAAGCGCAGAAGCTGCTGGCGATCTCGCTTGAGGGGAGTGTGGGGTGATCCTGCCCGCTCGCCTTGATCACGGGTTGCTTCGACTTTTGGCGCTGATTGCTGCCTTTGCTGTCGCGGCCGTCCTATGGAATCCGGGGTTAACGATTGTATTGGCGCCAGCGCTATTTGTGGCAACCGTGGCGGCAGTCATTTCATATCGTCACAATCGCTCGGATGGCTGGTGGAAGATGCCGGCAACAGCTTTTGTCTCCGTAAGCGCGATCAGCCTTGCTTTGACCTTCTATCTTTTGGCTCAGAAATAGACATGACCGACCGCAAAACCCTCAAGGTCCGTGACACCTCCGACGCCGGAGCGCCCGAGCTCAAGAAAAAGGGGCGTGGCTGGGAAATCTCCGAGAAGCGGCTCGATGCGCTGCATGATCGTGCGCGCGAGATGAAGCGGTTTGCTTCGCCTGCGCACAAGGCGCTCGCCGAGCGTTTCGCCAAGGCTGATCTGGGCAAATACACCTTCAAGCGCTTCGCCGTGGTCGGCAGCGCAATTGTCGATTTCAATTGCCACAATCTCGGCATGGCGATCGTGATCGACGAACTCGGCGATGACGAAAAGCTCAATCGCCGCCGTGACAAGAGCCTCGAAAGCGTCGGCATCAAGGTGATGCATCTGAAGGCGGAGGATATCCTCGAGAACATGGACGATGTGCTCCAGCGGATTACTGCCGGAATGCGGTTGCGTATTGGCGACAAGAAAACCCGTTATGCCGAACACAAGCAGGCGGAGCGTGAAGCGCGTGCCGCCAAGGGGCGGAGCGAATGAGCGCGTCGATCAACAAGCTTGTCGCGCTGGCTGAGAAGCACGGCTTCAAGGGCGAACTCACCATATGGTCCGAAGCGGACGTCTGGTGGTTCGAGGAGCCGATGCCAGACGACGTACGCCTGGCAGGCACCGCCGACCCGGCGGTCGACTATTACGAACAAATGCCCAGCCCGCAATTTCGCGGCGATGCGGGCTTTATCGATGGGGCGGCCAAGACCGCCATCTCCTTCGACAGGAACAAAAGATGCTGAAAATTGAAAACCTCTCCGCCGAAATAGACGGCAAGCAGATCCTCAACGGCCTGACGCTCGAAGTCGCCGCCGGTGAAGTGCACGCGATCATGGGCCCCAACGGCGCGGGCAAGTCGACGCTCGCTTATGTGCTGGGCGGCCGCCCGGGCTATGAAGTCACCGGCGGTTCGGTGACGTTCAAGGGCGACAACCTGCTCGATATGGACCCGCATGAGCGTGCCGCCGCCGGCATGTTCCTCGGCTTCCAGTATCCGGTCGAGATTCCCGGCGTGTCCAACGTGCAATTCCTGCGTGAAGCCCTGAACGCCCAGCGCAAGGCGCGCGACGAAGAGCCGCTTTCGGGCGGTGATTTCCTCAAGCTGGCAAAGGAAAAGGCCGGGCTGCTCAAGCTCGACATGGATATGCTCAAACGCAACGTGAATGTCGGCTTTTCGGGCGGCGAGAAGAAGCGCAACGAGATGGTCCAGATGGGCATTCTCGATCCGCAATTCGCCGTGCTCGACGAAACGGACTCGGGCCTCGATATCGACGCGCTGCGCGTTGTGGGCGAAGGCATCAATGCGATCATGCGCGACCCTGCCAAGGGCGTGCTGCTGATCACCCACTACCAGCGCCTGCTCGACGTGGTGCAGCCCGACAAGGTCTCAATCCTGTCCAAAGGCCGCATCGTGCAGACGGGTGGACCCGATCTCGCGCACAGGCTCGAGGAAGAGGGCTATGACGCGGTGATGGAGACGGCATGACCGATACGGCAACTCTCCCCCGCCCTACCAATCGCGACGAGGACTGGCGCTATTCGGATAGCGCATTCTTGGCCGAGGCCGATCCAGTGTCACTTCACCACTGGCGCACGCTGGAAGTGCCCGCTGGTGAAACGCGCGCTGAATACATGGCGCACAATTCCGGCTCGGAAGCAAACGGCTCGGTTGATCGCTTGCGCGTCCATGTCGGCAAGGGCGGGCGTTTCGAAAGCTTCCAGCTCCTGTCGGGCCACGGTTACGACCGGATCGAACTCGAGGTTACGCTGGAAGACGGCGCGCATTTCGAGTTTGGCGGTGTTACAATCGGCGGCGGCCATGCGACGCAGGAATTTGTCACGAAGGTAATCCATGCCGAGCCCAACGCCACTTCCAACCAGACGGTGCGAGCGGTGCAATGGGGCAAGTCCACCGGTAACTTCCTCGGCCGGATCGAAGTCGTGCGCGATGCGCAGAAGACCGATGCGGCGCAGAATTTCCGCGCCATGCTGCTCGAAAAGGGCGCCAGTGCAAACACGAAGCCGGAGCTGGAAATCTTCGCCGACGATGTGCTTTGCGCCCACGGCGCGGCAATCGGCCAGCTCGACGAACAGGCGGCCTATTACATGGCAAGCCGCGGGCTGCCGCCGGCTGTAGCGCGCAAGCTGCTGGTGCAGGCCTTTATTGGCGATGCCTTTGTCGAATGTGGTGACGATGATGTGCGCGAGCGGCTGATGGAACAAGCGCTCGAAAAGCTGGAAGAGGCAACGCTTTGAACATAACCCAAACCCTTTCCCGTAAGGCGGAATTCCCCGGCCTCGTGACGGCTGATGGCGCGCCGTGGCACTATCTGGATAGTGCGGCCACCGCGCAAAAGCCGCACAGTGTGATCGACGCGCTGACAAAGGCGGTTGGGGTGGACTACGCGACAGTCCATCGCGGCGTGTACTCGCGCTCAGCGGAGATGACGCTTGCTTATGAAGAGGCGCGGCGCAAGGTCGCCAAGCTGATTGGTGGGCAAGATAGCGAAATCGTGTTCGCGCGCGGTGCGACCGAAGCGATCAATCTGGTCGCCTATTCCTATCCGGATAAGGGCAGGGTCCTGTTATCCGCGTTGGAACATCATTCGAATATCGTACCGTGGCAATTGGCCGGATGGGAGGTCGATGTCTGCTCGTTGACCGAGGATGGCCGCATCGATCTCGATGCCGCTGAGGCTATGCTGACGCCCGAACATACGATGGTGAGCTTTGCGCATGTTTCCAATGTGCTGGGTTCGGTGCTCGATGCGAAGCGTGCTGCAGACCTCGCCCATGCCGTGGGGGCGAAGCTCCTGCTCGACGGGTGTCAGGCCGTGCCGCGTATGCCGGTCGACGTCGCTGCGCTCGGTTGCGATTTCTACGCTTTCAGCGCCCACAAGCTCTACGGCCCGACGGGCATTGGCGCATTGTGGGGGCGAGCGGAACTGCTCGATGCGATGCCGCCCTGGCAGGGTGGGGGCGCAATGATCGACAAGGTTGCATTTGAAAGCACGACTTATGCCCCCGCTCCGCAGCGCTTCGAGGCAGGAACGCCCGCGATTGTCGAAGCCATCGGCTTTGGCGCGGCGTGCGATTACGTGTCCGGCATCGGACTCGACACGATCCACGCACACGAAGCACGATTGGTCGCACAGACCCGTGATGCACTCGGCGCGATGAACGATGTGACACTCTATGGGCCAGATGATAGTGCCGGAATCGTCAGTTTCTTGATTGATGGTATTCACCCGCACGATCTCGGCACCATATTGGATGAAGAGAATGTGGCGATCCGCGCCGGACATCACTGCGCGCAGCCGCTGATGGAAAAGCTGGGCATTCCCGCTACGGCGCGCGCCAGCTTCGGCATTTATTCGGATGAAGACGATGTAGCCGCGTTGATCCGCGGCATTGAACGCACCAAGAGGATTTTCGGCTGATGGAACAGCAGAAAGACGAAAAAGACTACGTCGCGGCGCCTTCGCCGACGGAAACCGTAGTGGAGAAACCGCCCCGCGCCCGCGTCGAGGACGCGCCGCTTCCGGATCACATTTCGGAGGAAGCCGTGAAAGAGACAGCCGGCGCAAAGCTGGAGCGCAAGCGCGATTACCTCGAGGGTTTCCTCGCGAAGAAGCCCGAAGGTGTGGGTCCCGGCGAGCCGGGAGGCGAATTACACCAGTCGGTGATCGATGCGCTCAAGGATATTTACGACCCGGAAATCCCGGTGAACATTTACGACCTCGGCCTCATCTACAATGTCGAGGTGGCCGAGGATGCAGACGTGGTCGTCACCATGACGCTCACCACACCGCATTGCCCTGTGGCCGAAACCATGCCGCAGGAAATCGAGATGCGCGTGATGGGCTTGCCCGGCGTGCGCGATGCCGAGGTTGTGGTAACATGGGATCCGCCGTGGGATCCATCCAAGATGAGCGATGAAGCACGGCTCGAACTGGGGATGCTATAATGGCTGACACCAAAACCCGCGAAATCCCCGCTGCCGTCAAGTTGACGCCCGCTGCTGAACAGCGCGTCGCCGATCTGATGGCGAAAGCTCCAGAGGATGCGATTGGCGTCAAGCTCTCGACCCCGCGCCGCGGGTGCTCGGGACTCGCCTACTCGGTCGACTATGTCACCGAGGAAGCGAAGTTCGACGAGAAGATCGAAACCCCGGGCGGTGTATTCTATATCGACGGCGCCTCTGTCCTTTACCTCGTCGGCAGTGTGATGGACTGGGTGGAAGACGATTTCACCGCCGGCTTCGTGTTCGAAAATCCCAATGCCAAGGGCGCCTGTGGCTGCGGCGAAAGCTTTATGGTATAAGGCTTTGCATGAAGCGACCCAGTGATCATTTTCGCCGACAAGTAGAGGCTGTAAAGCGGCGTTACGAGGAAGATCATCACAAGATAGGTGAGTCTATCTTTCGCGATTTCCTGTCTGCCGTGAATACTGAAATCGAGCGGATAAAGGCAGAGGTTCGCGAGGCGAAGCGTTCAGCCCATCGAATCAGGCTTCAAGCCTTGCTTGCGAAGATGGAGGCCAGCAAGGTTGGCCTCTACCGCAAGTTCAACCGCAAGCCGCCCGAAGCGGGAATTGCAATGCCGGTCGAGCCGCCCAAGGGGCCGCTGCCCAAGCAGGGCGGCGCCGAAGCGCCGCTGGATTTCGACGACAGCCGCGTTTAGCCCTCAGCCACTTCCTCGGCGATAAAGTCGAGCAGTGCCTTGTCGTAGGCATCGACCTTGCCGTTCAGCGAAATCTGCTCGTCGAGCCAGCTCTTTTCCGAACCGGTCACCGCAGCATCATCGGCAACGCGATCTTCGCGGCTGGGGCCGGAATCGCGCTTGCCGAAAATGACGCCAAACACGTTGGGCGCGGCAACGGCCATCTCGCCCATGAAGCGGCCGACGCTGGCCTTGTTGTCGGCGACGAAGGCATCGAGTTCCATCTGGTGTTCGCGGGTAATCTGGCCCGATGCGGCGGAGAAGCCCATCAGGTAGTTGCCCACGCCCTGAACGAACAGGCGCTTGAATTCGGGCGCATTGGCGGCGTGCTCGGTCGCATCCTTGATGCGGAAGAGCATTTCTGCCTCGCTGCGGCTGACTGCGGCAGGGCGGTCGCCCGCTTGGCCGAAGATCACACGGCGGATCAGCTTGCATTCGGCTTCGGACACATGCGTATCGGACAGTTCGCCGCCATCCCGGGTCGGGCCGGTGCCGGTCATCACTTCACTTTCAAGTAACTCGAGCACGAAAGCCTTGAGTGAGTCGGGTACATTCTTGCCCTTCTCGATAATGCGGGTGAGCACTTCGAGCTCGGTCTTCGAGCAGACTTTGCCGTCCGCCTTCACCTGCGCGATCAACCAAGCGGCTTCCTCTTCACTAGCGTAGCCGCGCGGTTCACTACCTTCGAGCACGTGCTGCTGGATCGCTTCGACGAAGAAATCGCTCCATTCGTTGCTCGGATTGGTGGTAGCGTGCTGCGCGGCGAAGACCGCTTCGGCCTCTTCACGCGTCATTTTTCCGTCAGCCCATCCGGCACGACGCATCTCGAGAATTTCCTCGGCCGAGATGCCGCCGTCGGCGGCGGCCTGCTGTGCGATATTGGCGAAGTGCATGCTCATAGTTCTGCAATGATCCCCTTGTGTGGAGACCGCTTTGGCAGAACAGGCTTAAATTCGGGTTACCAACGCTGATCCGGCAGGTCAGCCGCGGGTTGAAAGCGCTTGGATACAGGCGAGACGATCGACATTTGCTCCGTCGGAGCTGCGCCTTGCCTCCAACCATGTAGCAACCGGTTCGGCCCCCGGGGCGAGCGGATACAGAAACACGTCCAGGACGCAGGCCTGCCCGGCAAATTGCAGCTTGCGCATGTCACCTTCCCGCACATCGAGGCGCGGGGCGCCAAAGCGACGCGTGAGGACTGCAGCAGGTTCGCGAATGATCCCGCCGAAACCTGGACCCTCCATGATTTGCGGAGCGGGGACGCCAGCAATCGGGCGTGGTGTGGGCGGGCGCGAGGGTGGTACCTGTGTCGTTTGCTCCACCGGGCGCGGCGGAGGCGGCACCTCTTGCGGCGGGAAACGCGGGCCGCTTACGCAGGCGGAAAGCAGCCCGAGGCCCAGAAAGGAAACGGTCAACCGCATATCAGATTGCCCTTTGCGCGTTCTTGGATCGATGGACAAGATGAGTGGCGCTTGCTGCCCCCAGAACAGGTGCGAGGAGATTGGCAAAGGGCATCGCGAGCATCGCAGCAATTGTGCCGCCCAGTATGAATCGGTCGCCCCCGCCCAGGGGTGGACCATCGTTCTGGGCCTGTTGGTGTGGCAGCCAGACCATATCCTGCAATTCGCGCCCGATCAGGAGGGCATTAACGAACCAGAAGACGGCAAATGTGCCGACTCCGGTGAACAGCAGGATGATCGCGATTGGTGCGGCGAGCAGGTTGAGCAGCACGGTCCGACCTGCGGCGCGCACGGCATTGCGGGCCTGCTCGGCAAAGCGCAATTCGCGCGCCATGCTGGCTTCCTGCGGATAGTGTTTGCGCTCGACTGCAATTACCACCTCGTCAGCGAAGAATTGCATCACCGTCATCGCGACCACGCGCCACACCAACCACAAGCCGATAAGTGCCAAGATGAGTGAGAGCGCTTCGCGCACACCCCCGGCGCCGGCGAAAGCCTCGTCCTCCATCCCGCCACTGAGCAGGGCCCAGTCGAGCAGGTGCCAGCCGCCTGCGGCCATTATGACGAAGACGATAACCGTCACTCCCAGGCTTTTCAGCAGGATGCGCAGCACAGCTCCATCAAATAGCTGGCCGAAGCCCAGCACAAGAGATTTGCCGATCGCGGTCATCACCGCTTGCGATTGCGTGGCCCTTCCGCCAAGTCAACGCCCACACGGCGAAAGGCGCCGAATATTCGATTATTGCCCATTCAGGAGTTTTCATGACCGACCCCCGTTATGACGTCATCGCCATCGGCAATGCTGTGGTAGACGTTATCGCATCGTGTAGCGACGAACTGATCGAGGAGTTGCAGCTCAATCGCGGCGGGATGACCCTGATCGATGCAGACGGCGCAACAACGCTTTATGCAGCAATGGGGCAGGCGCGCGAAGTTTCGGGCGGATCGGCGGCGAACACCCTGGTGGGTGCCAGCATGCTCGGACTGCAATGCGCTTTCGTGGGGCAGGTTTGTGACGATCAGCTTGGCGAAGTCTTCACCCACGATATGCGTGCGACCGGCATTGATTTCGACACGCCGCCGCTGCCCAAGGGTTCGGCACCGACCGGGCGCTGCCTGATCTTCGTGACCCCCGATGGCGAGCGCACGATGAACACCTTCCTCGGTGCGGGGCAGTCGCTGCCCGCCGAAGCGCTTGATGAAGAACTGATCGCGAACGGCGCGATCCTCTATCTCGAAGGCTATCTGTGGGATCCGGAGGAGCCCCGAAAAGCCATGCGCCGCGCGATTGATGTGGCCAAGGCAGCCGGTCGCAAGGTCGCTTTCACCGCCAGCGAAAGCTTCGTGATCGATCGCCACGGTGACGATTTCCGCGCGATGATCGACGATGGCGTGATCGATATCCTGTTCGTCAACGAGCACGAGCTGGCAAGCCTGACCGGTGAAAGCGATTTCGACACCGGCCTCGCTGCGATCCAGAGCAAGGTCCCGGTCCTCGTCGCCACACGCAGCGCAAAAGGTGCGGTGTGCGTTGTCGATGGCGAGCGCTACGAAGTGGCGGCTGAGCCTATCGACAAGGTCGTGGACACCACCGGCGCGGGCGACCAGTTCGCGGCAGGTTTCCTGTCAGGTCACGCCAGGGGCGCGCCGATCGACCAATGCCTGAAGCGCGGCGCCGTGGCGGCCGCCGAGGTGATCAGCCACTACGGCCCGCGCCCCGAAACCGACATGAAAGCGCTGATGGCGGAGAAGCTGGGGTAAGCGCCTTCAGCTTCCGGTTTGGAGCGGACTTTGCTCTTCCAGTGGTGAATTGTGCTCATGTACGATTTTCCAGCCATCCTCCGTGCGGACGAAGACAAGCGTTAACTGGCGTTGGGTGATGATCTGTTCGCCTCCCAGTTCCAGATCAACGTCCGCATGCACCGAAGCCACGGCTACGTCGCCATAAACAGATACCTGCGGATCGACATATTCGAAGCGATTGATTGCTGTCGCATTGCCAAAAAACCCGCGTTCGTTGGCTTCGTTTTCTTCTGAACCCGTGCGCCAACCTGCATTCTGAAAATCGCTGAACTTCGGACCATACGCATGATGCGCGATAAGGCGATCCATGTCGTTGTCTCGAATGGCGGCCTGAATATCGTCTAGCACCGCCTGCACTTCAGCCTCCGCTTCCGGATATTCGGTGGCCACCAGATCTTCGGTTGCGTTTTCCTGCTCGGTTGTATCGGGTTGCGCTCCGCACCCGGCAATCAGGATGGGTGCTGCAATGAAAAATGCTGTCTTGTTCATGGTCTTCCCCCTCGAAACCGAGAGCTAACATGGGAGATAACCGCCTCAGACGCAAGCCGACCGCAAGTTTCCTAACCCCGCTCCAGCTCCCGCCAGCCGATATCGGTGCGGTAGAAACCGCTGGGGAATTCGACGGCTGATACCGCGGCGTAAGCAGCGTCGCGGGCGGCCTTTGTGTCGCGGCCCATTGCAGTGACATTGAGAACGCGGCCCCCACTTGCGACCAGCTTGTCGCCCTGCCGTTTTGTACCGGCGTGGAAAACCTTGCCACCGCTCGCTTCGGCATGGCCGAGACGGATCTCACCGCCCTTCTCGGGCATGCCGGGATAGCCCTTCGCGGCCATCACCACTGTCAGGGCCGTATCGTCGGCAAATTCGGGTTCGGGCATGTCGGCGAGCGAACCATTGGCACAGGCCAGCATATATTCGGCAAGGTCGCTTTTAAGGCGCATCATCAGTACCTGGCATTCGGGATCACCGAACCGGGCATTGTATTCGACGAGTTTCACGCCCTCGTCGGTCAGCATCAACCCGGCATAGAGTACGCCCTGGTAGGGGCACCCATCCTTGCGCATCTGCCGCACGGTTGGGAATACAATCCGTTCGAGCGTTTCGGCCACAAGTGCCTTGTCGAGCACCGGTGCGGGAGAATAGGCACCCATGCCGCCGGTATTGGGGCCGGTGTCGGCATCGCCCACGCGCTTGTGGTCTTGCGCGGAGCCAAAGGGAACGACCGTTTCGCCGTCGGTCAGTGCGAAAAAACTCGCTTCCTCACCCACCATGAATTCCTCGATCACAACTTCGGCCCCGGCTTCCCCAAACTTGCCGCCAAACATGTCTTCGAGAGCTTCGAGGGCTTCTGTCTCGCTTTCGGCGATCACCACGCCCTTGCCCGCCGCCAGGCCATCGGCCTTGAGCACGAAAGGCGGCGCGAAAGTGCTGAGCGCTTGGCGTGCCTGCTCGATCGAGGCGCAGCGGACATAGGCGGCGGTCGGGACTCCGGCACGGTCGCACATTTCCTTGGTAAAGGCTTTGGACCCTTCAAGCCGGGCGGCGTCTTTGCCTGGCCCGAAGGTTGGAATGCGGGCGGTGGAGAGCGTATCGGCAAGACCATCGACCAGCGGCGCCTCGGGGCCAATCACCACTAATCCGATGCTGTGTTCCTTACAGAAGGCCACGACTTCACCGTGATCGCCCGCATCCAGCGCCACGAGTTCGGCGCATTCGGCAATGCCCGGATTGCCGGGAGCGGCGAAGAGCGTTCCCCCCTGCTCGCTGATTGCGGCGGATTGCGCCAGCTTCCAGCACAGGGCATGTTCGCGTCCGCCCGAACCCAGGACAAGGATATTCATGGCTGACGATACTCCAAACGATGACGACGATTCCGGTGATGGCGGATTGGTAGCGAAGCGGCGCGAAGGCGACAATGCTGCGCCGCTCTCGATTACCGAATTATCGCAAGCGCTGAAGCGGACGGTGGAGGACCGCTTTGGTTTCGTACGGTTGCGTGGCGAACTCTCGGGCGTGAAGCGCGCAGCCTCAGGCCACCTCTATATGAGCCTGAAGGACGAGAAGAGTGTGCTCGACGCCGTCATGTGGCGAGGACAAGTGGGGCGCTTGCCGTTCCAGCCGGAGGACGGGATAGAGGTAGTCGCGAGTGGCAAGCTGACGACCTATCCAGGGCGGAGCAAATACCAGATCGTGGTCGAGCAGATGGAGATCGCAGGCGAGGGCGCCTTGCTCGCCTTGCTCGAGAAGAACCGCAAGAAGTTCGAGGCGGAAGGATTGTTCGGCAATGTTCGCCGCCTGCCGTTTGCGCCGAAGGTCATTGGCGTTGTGACGTCGCCCACGGGCGCAGTGATTCGCGATATCCTGCACCGGCTGGAGGATCGCTTTCCCACTCATGTCGTGGTCTGGCCGGTGCTGGTGCAAGGCAAGGGCGCGGCAGAACAAGTGGCCAATGCCGTGCGCGGTTTTGGCGCGTTGGAACCGGGCGAAACAGTGCCACGGCCCGATTTGCTGATCGTTGCACGCGGTGGGGGTTCGATCGAGGACCTTTGGGCTTTCAACGAGGAGGCGGTCGTGCGCGCGGTGGCCGAGTCGCCAATTCCTGTGATTAGCGCGGTCGGGCACGAGACCGATACGACACTTTGCGATTTCGCGGCGGATAAGCGCGCGCCGACACCATCGGCCGCTGCGGAAATGGCGGTTCCGGTCAAGCGCGAGTTGGAGGCAACGCTCGATGACCTGGCGTTGCGGCAGCGCAAGGTCGTCGCGCGCCCTATCGAACTGGGTCGCGAGCGGCTGGCGGCGCGCGTACAAAGGCTACCGGGTGCGGACCAGTTGCTGCAACCGCAGGCGCAAAAGCTTGACGATCTTGCCGAACGTTTGCGGCGTGGACTGGTGGACCGGGCAAGCAAGGGGCGTGAGCGTCTTGCCGAAGCGCGGCTTTCCCCCGGAATTTTGCGCGGAGCGTGGCGCGATGCATCGCAGCGCCTTGGTTCGGCGCGGCTCGTGCCGGCGCTTGTCACCCGCCCAATCACAGAGCGACGCCAGCAGCTCGATGCACTCGCGCGGCTTGCCGAACAATTGCACCCCGAAAAGCCGCTTTCGCGTGGCTATGCGATGGTGATGGGGGGCGATGGCAAGGCCGTCACCTCGGCCGCTGCTGCAGGTCGCGAAAGCCTGCTGGAGATCAAATTCGCCGATGGCGAGGTAAAGGCGGTTCCCGGCGATACGCCAATATCGAAGCGCAAGATCCCGAAACGGAACGATAGGTCAGCCGAAGCAGGACAACCGAAATTGCTTTGACGCAGGCAAACCCCTAAATAGGCGGCATGCTTATGAACTCGTCAGAAAATGCAGCCACGCTGCTTTACGGACCCAACGGCTTTCGCGTGATCAAGCCCGGGCATTTCGTGCTTTGCGCGGCAAGCGGTGTGCCCGTTCCGCTGGAAGAGCTGCGCTATTGGAGCGTGGACCGGCAGGAGGCCTATGCCACCGCCGAACTTTCCACCAAGCGCGCGATCGAAGGCGAATGATCCGCACGCATACGCTGGCAGCCACTATGGCCGCGGCTCTGATGGCGGGTTGTGCGGCATTGCCGCAGGCGGAAAATACGCCGGAACGAGCGGAGGTCGTGCAACCGGTTGCAACCCCGGCACCCGCTCCGGCACCGACTTCTGCTCCCGCGCCGATTGTTGCCGCGCCTTCGAATTTCCTGTTCGATGGAGAGCTGACGCAAGGAGGGTGGATCCGCGGACAGGCTCCGGCCGGGACCGTCTCGGCGAGCCTTGGCGATCAGGAACTGGAGTTGGACGGTGAAGGCCGTTTCTTTGCTGCTTTCGACCGCGACGCCGGCAATAGCGCAGAACTTGTCGCGCGGCTTGGCAATGGTCGCGAGGTGCGAAGTCCGATAACCGTTACCCCGCGCGCATGGAATATCGAAAACGTCAATGTTGCCCGCCGTCCCGGCGGCGCGAGCGAATCTTTTATGCGCCGCCGGCAGCCTGAACTCGATGCGATCTGGGATGCGCGCACTGCCAAGTCCGACAGTGACGGGTGGACACAGGACTTTATCTGGCCGGTGACGGGGCGTATTTCGGGCCGCTTCGGTTCGCAGCGCGTCTATCGCGGCGAGCCGGGAAGCTATCACTCCGGTCTCGACATCGCCCCGGGTGCAGGCGCACCCTTTGTCGCTCCGGCAGATGGTGTGGTGACCCTTGCAGCCTACGATCCGTTCAGCCTTGAAGGGCATCTGATCATCATCGATCACGGGGCAGGATTGAACAGCGCCTTCCTTCATGCCTCGCAAATCTTTGTGACCGAAGGGCAGCGCGTGCAGCAGGGCGACCGGCTGGGACTGGTGGGCGCGACGGGTCGTGCCACTGGACCGCACCTGCACTGGAGCATCAAATGGCACCTTGCGCGCCTCGATCCGCTCCTGTTCCTCGGCCCCATGCCATAGCGCGCACCAGCGTGCTCTCTGCGGTCATACAGGACAAGCGGACGCTACTTGCGGCGCTGGTCGCGACGTCGCTCCTTGCGCTCAGCTGGTGGCGGAGCCCGGTCTCCTATCGCCCGTCGGCGGATTTTTCCGTTACCCCGGTAGCCATTCCAGAGCCGGAAGCAAGCTCACTTCTCCGCGTCACCGGTATCTGGGATATCGACGGTTCCGGAGCCGGATTCGGCGGCTTTTCGGCGTTGCTCGCCATGCCGGGGGATCAGCTGCGCAGTTTCTCAGACCGCGGCTGGCGTTTTACGTTCGCGATGTCGAGCAAGGGGCCGACCGATTTCGTCACTGGCCAAGTTGTTCCGGCAAAGGGATACAGTTCGCGCCTGTTTGATATTGAATCGGCCACGCCCGCGCCCGGCGGCGATGCCTATTGGCTCAGTTACGAGGCGACGCATGCAGTGCATCGCTTTGCGGCGGACAATACGCCCGAATTGGTGCGCGATCTTTCGGAAGACATGGATTGGCCCGCTAATAGCGGGATCGAGGCGATGGTGCGATTGGCTAACGGGCGTTTCGTCGTTTTTCCCGAAGCTGGTACTGTCGGGCTCGTATTTGCCGGCGATCCGACTGATGGGGCAGGCATCGAGCCCTTTCAGGTAGATTGGCCGGAGGCGGACTTTCGCCCCACAGACGCCGCACAATTGCCCGATGGCCGCGTGCTGGTGCTGCTTCGCCGGTTCTCGATGACACCACTACCGACTTTTGAAAGCCTTCTGGTGTCCGGCGATATTCCGCAGCCAGAGGTGGTGTGGCAACCCGAAGTGTTCGCGCGCCTCGGCCAGCTGCTTCCGCCCGAGAACTATGAAGGCCTGGCTATTCGTCCCCGCACGGATGGCAGCAGCGAGCTATGGCTCATCTCCGATGATAATTTCTCGGCTTTCCAACGTACGCTGCTCGTGCGGATGATCTACGTACAGGAAAAGTAGCGCGCACGAAAAACGCGCGAAGGTTGCCCATCGCGCGCTGTTTCGAATTGCAGCTGTGAATGGCTCAGGCTGCGGTCGCGCCAGAGTCGCCCATGGCCTTCTTCAGCTCGCGCTTCACTTTCTGCGCGCGGCTGGAAAGCTTCTCGTCACGGGTCTTGAGTAGCCAGTTGTCGAGGCCACCATTGTGCTCGACACTGCGCAGGCCCTGCGTGGATACGCGGAACTTGAACGCGCGATCGAGCTTCTCGCTCAACAGCGTTACGTTCTGCAGGTTGGGCAGGAATACCCGTTTCGTCTTGTTGTTGGCGTGGCTGACATTGTTGCCGACCTGACGGCCCTTGCCGGTAAGTTCGCAGATGCGCGACATGGCGAAATCTCTCGCTAATTTGTGATTCGGATACAGCTTTTCGCTGGGAAAGGCGCGCGCATAGCGGTGAGGCGGGCACCCGTCAAGGAATCCCTGCACCCATCGGAGCGCGGAACCGCACCCGTTTTGGCTCGTTTGCTTGCCGACTAACTCGCATTATTTGCGGGGTGGGCAACATGATGGAGAACCAGTAATGAAAAAGTTTGTACTTGCCGCTGCTGCATCCACGATGGCGCTGGGCCTTGCTGCCTGTGATGTCGACCAGACCGAAGAAGGCGAAATGCCCGAAGTCGACGTGGAAGGCGGCAATATGCCTGAATATGACGTCGAAGGCCCCGAAGTCGATGTCGAAACCGGCACGGAGACTGTTGAAGTCCCGACCGTTGACGTGGACGTCGATGGTCCCGATGATGCAGAGGGCGAGCCGGTAACCGGCGACGAATAAGCGTCACATCTTGGGGAGTGGTCCACGTAAAGAATGACGCGCTGGCCCACACCCCAACCGATGACACGGGCGATCGAACTTGCCCGGCAAGCCGCGCTCGTGGGAGAGGTGCCTGTGGGCGCGGTTGTCATTTACGGCGGGGAAATTGTCGGCGAGGGCCATAATCGCACGCGCATCGACACGGACCCGAGCGGCCATGCCGAAATCGTCGCGCTTCGCGCTGCAGCAAAGGCGCTCGGCAAGGATCGCCTGACCGATTGCGACCTCTATGTCACGCTGGAGCCCTGCGCCATGTGCGCCGGCGCAATCAGCCACGCGCGGATTGCCCGTCTCTATTACGGCGCGAGCGACCCTAAAGGCGGCGCGGTAGACCATGGCCCGCGGGTGTTCGAACACAAGCAATGCCTCCATAAGCCTGAGGTGTATTCGGGCATCTGCGAAACCGAAGCAGCGGAGTTGCTGCGCGAATTTTTCAGGGGGCGACGCTAGGCGAATTTATTCTTCGTCGGGCTCGGTATTGCGACAATCCGCCTGACCATAGGCCTCTTCATATGACCTTTCCCAGCACGTATCTAAAGCCTGAAGCACATTCAGGTTAGGCGGCCATGCCATCGTTACCACACTCCCGTCCGGCATAGTTACAGTCAGGTCGGAAGGTGCCGGCACTTCTGCCAGCCGCGCCATTGCCAAATGTAACCGCTCCCGATCCCTCCGGAGAAAGGCCAGCGTTCCGTCGACATAATGATTCCATCCGAAATCGGCATCAAGGTCGGCAGGCTTGTAGGTTAGTTCGAATAGCGCAATCGCCTGATCTGGCTGATCTGCAAAGGCCCGCATCTGCCCTTCATGCCAGTACAAAATCGAATCGTGCGAGCGCTTTTCGTAGCGCCATTCGCGGATCAGCTCTGCAGCTTCGGCGTAGCAGCCGCGGGTGGAAAGCGGTCGCCAACCACCATTTATGTCCTGGTCGAACGCGTTGAGGTCGAGCGCCAACATGGCATCAAGATCATAGGCGCATTCACGGCCTTGTGCTTGCACCGGTAACTCTGGACTCATCAATAGCAGCAATAGCGAGTAGATCATCGAAGTCTGCATCGCGGAACCCAGATGAACCTGTTATGAGCGCTAGCCATCGCGCTGGACGCGCGAGCTGCCGGCTTCCACCACCATGCGCGCAACACTGCTCAGAGTGCCGCCACGTTCGGAAACCTTGTCGACTACCTTGAAATCGCTCGTCCAGCTTTGCGGGGTGACTTCGCACAGCACATAGCCGCGCTGGGCGTTGTGCCATTTGAGCTGCGGGTTCTCGGCGGCAATCGCGATGGTATCGCCGCGCTGGACTTCACCGTCGCCGTTCGACGTGATCGAGGTGGTGACGAATTCTGCAGCAATCGGCTCCGGCCCCGGGTTTTGGCCATCCAGATGCAGCTCGCCCGCATAGTTCTGGTGCTCGTCCCCCGTCAGCACGATGGGATTGCCAGCGTGATCGCGCAGCATTTCCAGCGTCCTTGCGCGCGGTGTGCGATAGCCGCCCCAACTATCGGGATTGACGATATTTCCGTTCCCGGGAAGCCGGTCCAGGTCCATCATCATGACCTGCTGCGCGAGTACCTGCCATGTCGACTGGCTTTCGCGCAACTTGCCTTCGAGCCAGCGGCTTTGCGCTGCACCCAGCACTTCCGCTTCGCGGTTCAAATCGTTGCAATTGGGCTCCCAGCTATCACCGCAGGCTTGATCGGTGCGATATTGCCGTGTGTCTAGCAGGTTGAGATCGAGCAGATTGCCATAGCGCGCCTGCCGGTAAAGCTGCATGCGCGGGCCGGTCGGAATGGACGAAGCACGCAGCGGCATGTTCTCGTAGTAGGCTTGCATGGCCATTTGCTGGCGCAGCCGGAAAATGGGCGGCGGCACCTCGTCCTGGTCGGTGTCGGCCACCCAGTTATTGTCGATTTCGTGATCGTCCCACGTGACAAACCACGGTGCAGCGGCGTGCGCAGCCTGCAAGTCCGCATCCATTTTGTACTGCGCATAACGGCGGCGGTAATCGTCTATCGAATAGATCTCGTCGCCCGCATGCTGACGGGGGTTCTCGAACGGGCCATTGCGCGAATTCCAGACGCGCCTGCCGCGCCCTTCATAGATGTAATCGCCATAGCAAAAGACGAAATCGGGCTCCTCTTCGGCGAGGTAGCGGTGCGCAGTGTAGTAGCCTTGCTCATAGTTCTGGCATCCGGCAATTCCGAAGCGCAGTTGCTGCACCGGCGTGCCCAAGGCGGGCGCGGTGACGGCGCGACCATGCATGCTGCGCTCTCGCCCGGCGATGAAGCGATACCAATAGGGCCGGCCAGGCTCGAGCCCGGCGACTTCTGCATGGACGCTATGGCCAAGTTCCGGGTGCGCTGTGGCTATGCCCGAGTGCACGATTTCACGCATGGCACCATCGGTGGCGATTTCCCAGCGAACCTCCACCGCTGCGGTGGGCATGCCGTATCCGTAGGCGAGCGGATCGGGGGCGAGCCGTGTCCAGATAACGAATCCGTCCGGCACAGCCTCACCCGAAGCGACGCCCAGCTGGAACGGATAGTCGGAGAAAACCGGATCGGCGAGTACGGGGCTCGAAAGCGAGAGACCGAACAGTGAAACAGCACTCGCGCCGAAACCTTGCAGGAGCCTGCGGCGCGAAAGTGCGAGGCGGTGAAGTTGCATTTTCTGGCTCATGTATCGCTCTCCGCTTGCGGACTGAACCGGTGGATTGCAGCCTCTTTGTTGCGCCGTTTTGACATGGAGATGCTACATCCCTCGCCAGATCCGAACTGTGTCATCATCATCGGGCCCGAAACGACGCTGGTCGCAAGTGATCGGCATAAAATCTGTCCCGTAGCAGATGCGCATTTCCTCTAGCCAGCCGCGCTCATTTACATCAAGGCCGATCGCATCCGCTTCCAGCCCCGGATTTGCATCGGCCAGGCGGGTGCGGATGGTTCCGGCGGTGAGATCGCGTTGGCGCGAAATCCGGTCGAAATCGGGCCAGCGCAGGCTATTCCAGAGAATCCGGGTGACGCGCAGATAGGCATCGGCATCGCGCGTCATGCAGCTGCCGTGCTTGGCCCATTGCCGGGCAATCAATCCCGTATCGGGTTGCATACAGAGCGAGGCGGCAACCTCTTGGCTAGATGGCTGATCCCGCGTCGGGCACCATTGCGGCCAGTTGCCATTCGGCCCCTCCGGCCAAAGCCCGTGAACGATAAAGGCGAAGCGCCCATCGCGGCCCGAACATTGGCGCGCGTGTTGCGCCGAAACCTCGCGCAGGCGGCAGAACTCGGGGCTCCAGCTGAGCGCCAGGGTATATCCCGTAACGCGTGTTTGGCGCACGGGCCCGACGCGCTCCATATCGGGCAGTGTTACGCGGCCGGTCGGTATCCGGCATTGATAGGCCTGTGCAGCCGTTTGCGCCGGCAGTAATAGCGCCACTATTGCAAGGACGATGGGCCGTATCATCCGCCGGTGTGGGCGAACCATTCCTTCGCGTCGGGCTGGAACAGGAAATAGACCGCGATTGCGCGCAGCAGCAGGGTAATGAGGCCGGTGATGCTGACAGAGCCAAGACCGCTGCCGATTGCCGAGACGGTGCCGCCCAGGATCAGGATGACGAATACGACCAGTATCCACTTTACCCAGCCTTGCCGCATCCGTGAGGCGAGATACCAGAGCAGCAAGTTGACAAGGACGCCGGCCACACTTGAGGCCAGAATAAAGGCAGAAGATGAATCGCCCATTCCCAGCGGCCCCCATTGCGCCGTCAGCGCAACGACTTGCGCTTCATAGTTTAGCAGGCTGCTGGCCGCGCCCATTGCCACGCTGGCGAGGAAGAAGATATCGAATTTTCTTATGGATTCAGGACGCACGCGAGCTCTCCTACATTGTGCTTGCAGGCAGGAATGCCAGAAGCTCAGAGTGGGGTAAAGTCGAGACCGATATCGGCAGCAGGTGCGCTTTGGGTAAGGCGACCGACCGAGACGAAATTCACGCCTGTTGCAGCCTTGGCCTTGATCGTGTCGAGATCGATGCCGCCTGATGCCTCCGTGGGCACCCGGCCCGCCACCAGCGCGACAGCCTCGCGCAGCGAACCGGGCTCCATATTGTCAAGCAGCAAGTGATCGGCCCCTGCCGCCAGCGCCGGTTCGATCTGGTCGATCCGGTCGACTTCGCAGATGATGTGCTCAACACCGGCATCGCGCGCGCGGCGCACCGCCTCGCCGACATTTCCGGCGACAAGGATGTGGTTATCCTTGATCATCGCGGCATCCCACAAGCCCATCCGGTGGTTGCTCGCGCCGCCCTGGCGGGTGGCGTATTTCTCGAGATGGCGCAGCCCGGGGATGGTCTTGCGGGTGTCGAGCAGGATGCAGTCCTGATTGTCCATCGCGTCGACATAGGCTCTCGCCATGGTCGCTATGCCGGAAAGGTGCTGCACGGTATTCAAGGCGCTGCGCTCCGCCGTCAGCATAGCGCGGGCATTGCCCGACAAGCGCATGAGGTCGGAGCCGGGCTCAACGCGAGCGCCTTCCTTTACCAGCACTTCGATGTCCATGTGGGGATCAAGCGTACGAAAGAATGCGGCGGCCACGGGTAATCCGGCGACCACGATCGCCTCGCGGCTGTCCATCACGCCGGAAAAGCGCGCATCGGCGGGGATCACGCTTTCCGCAGTAACGTCGCGCCCGCCGCCGGGCAGGCCTTCACCCAGGTCCTCGGCAAGGGTTTCCGTTACAAAGCGGTCGAGGTCGAAGCCAGGTAAGTCGAACGTGCTCATGACAGCGTGTCATGGCGCGTTGTGCGCGCGGCCTCAAGCGGCAATGCACCGCCCGATGCGTTAGCCGGGAATCACCGACTGCGCCGATTGGCCGTTACCTTCGGGCGCGGCGAGAATGGTGCGCACATCGGTGCCCTTGTCGACCGTGAAGGTCTCGGCATCACCGACTACGCTGCGAATGCCGGGCTCTGCTTCACCAGCAGCATCGAGTGCGCTTGTTTCCACGGCACTACGCGCCGCGGGGCCGCCAAATAGGGCTTCAAGGGCTTGTTCCGATGCAGTGCCTTCAGTCGGGCGCGGTGCGCCGGGTGCGGGCGGAACAAGGTGAAAATCGGGCGGCACCACCAGCGGCGCCTGCCGCTGCACGGCAAATTCATCGGGACGTTCGCGATTGCCGATATCGACACCTCCGCAGGCCGACAGGCCGGATGTGGCGGCTGCCAGGATGATGATGCGGGTGAATTTTGCCATGGGTACGTACTCTCTAATCGAATGTGGCGCGCTATTCAGCCGAAGCGTCTGTGGCGGCGTCCTGCTCGTCTGCGGGTTTCTCGCGCATGAACAGGGCGCGCGCAAGGATAATCACCACGCCAATGGTGATTGCGGCGTCGGCAATATTGAAAATCAGGAAGGGGCGAAACTCCCCGATGTGGAAATCGGCATAGTCGATGACATAGCCATAGAGGTAGCGATCGCGGATGTTGCCGAACGCGCCGCCTAGGATCAGGGCGAGCGCGAAGATGTCGCCCATCAATTTCTCGCGCATCATCCAAACGAGCACGACCAGCGCGATCACCGCAGTGACGCCGACGAGGATCCAGCGCATTTCGACACTCGTCGCCTCGAACATGCCGAGCGAGATGCCGTAATTGTTGGTGCGGGTGAAATCGAAGAACGGCAGCAGCGGATAGTTCTCGCCGATCTGGTCGAGACCCAGCTTGTCCACCACGAACACTTTCACCCACTGGTCGATGAAGAAGGTGAACGTGGCGAGCATCAGGCCATAGAGGCGGAACTTGTTGAGTTGGCTCATGCTGCGGAATCCATCGCGGAAACGACGCTGTCGCAGCGGTTGCACAGGTCGCCGTCTTCCGAAACTTCGGGGAGAAGGCGCCAGCAGCGGCCGCATTTTGCATCGGTGGACTTGGTGACGCTCACGCTGTCTCCCTGACCCACAGTGACTGTGCCGGTGATGAACAGCTCGGCAAGGTCAGTGGGTGAGAAGCCTTCGGGCACGGCACCGGCAGGCACTGTGACCTCGGCTTCGAGGCCGGAACGGATCGTCTTCTCACGCCGCAGCGGCTCGATGGCTTCGGTCACGCGTTCGCGAAGGGCGCGCAGTGCTTCCCAACGCGCGGTGTCGGCCTTGGCTTCGGGCACTGGCTCCAGCTCGAGCATATGCACGCTGCCACCGTTAGGATAGCGCGTGCCCCATACTTCCTCGCTGGTGAACACCAGCACCGGTGCGGCGTAGCGGATCAGCGCGTGGAACAGCACATCGAGCACGGTGCGGTAGGCGCGGCGCTCCACCCCGTCTGGCGCGTCGCAATAGAGCCGGTCCTTGCGGATGTCGAAGAAGAAGGCCGAGAGGTCCTCGTTCATGAAATCCACCAGCGCGCGCGTGTAGGCGGGGAAATCGTAGTCGTGGATGTGCTGGCGCAGCCTGGCGTCGAGCTGGCCGAGCTGGGTGAGCATGTAGCGCTCCAGCTCGGGCATCTCGGCCACGTCCACCTTCTCCGCATCGCTGAAGCCGTCCAGCGCGCCGAGCATGTAGCGGAAGGTGTTGCGCAGCTTGCGGTACTGGTCAGCCACGCCCTTCAGGATTTCCGGCCCGATGCGGTGGTCTTCGGTGTAATCGACGCTGAGCGCCCACAAGCGGATGATGTCGGCGCCGTATTCCTCCATCACCTTCAGCGGATCGACGGTGTTGCCGAGGCTCTTCGACATCTTGCGACCGTCTGCCGCCATGGTGAAGCCGTGGGTCAGCACGCCCTTGTAAGGAGCGCGGCCGCGGGTGGCGCAGCTTTCGAGCAGCGAGGACTGGAACCAGCCACGGTGCTGGTCACTGCCCTCAAGGTAGAGATCGGCAGGCGATTGCAGGTCCGGCCAATTGCCCGATTCGAGCACGAAGGCGTGGGTAGAGCCGGAATCGAACCAGACATCGAGGATGTCGGTGATCATCTCGTAATCGTCGAGCTTGTAATCCGCGCCCAGCAGGGCCTGCGCATTCTCTTCCGACCAGGCATCGACACCGTCCGCCTTGATCGCATCGATGATGCGCTGGTTGACTGCTGCATCGACAAGATATTCGCCCGTCTTGCGGTCGACGAACAGCGTGATCGGCACGCCCCAGGCGCGCTGGCGGGACAGCACCCAGTCGGGGCGGCCCTCGACCATTGAACCGATACGGTTCTTGCCCTTCATCGGAACGAACCGGGTTTGTTCGATTTCGGCGATGGCGATTTCTCTAAGCGTCATCCCTGCGGAAGCTGGGATCGCTGTCGTATCCGCGCCTTCGTTAGCGACCCCAGCTTTCGCTGGGGTGACGGATTTGTCGTCCATCGGCACGAACCACTGCGGCGTGCAGCGATAGATAACCTTGGCCTTCGAGCGCCACGAATGCGGGTAGCTGTGCTCGTAATCGGCAGAGGCCGAGAGCAGCGCGCCAGCCTCGCGCAGGTCCGAACAGATCGGCCCGTCGGGCGCATTGAACTTGGGATTGATCACACTGCCATTGCGTTCGTCCGTGCGCGGCAGCCAGCCCCAGTCCTCGCGATAACGCCCGTCGGCATCGACCACGAATTTCGGATTGATCCCGTGTGCCTTGCACAGCTCGAAATCGTCCTCGCCATGGTCGGGCGACATATGGACGAGGCCGGTACCGCTATCGGTGGTGACGAAGTCGCCGGGGAGCAACGGACGCGGTTCGGCAAAGAACCCCCCAAGATGGTGCATCGGGTGGCGGGCGATGGTGCCGGCTAGCGTTTCCCCGAAATGATAGTTGAGAGTGGCGTAATTCTGGTTAGGATCGCCCGCCGCTCTCATTCGGTCCCGAAAACTTTCGAACAACTCTGTAGCGACCAGATATCGTTTGCCCGTGCGCTCTGCTGACGCATCGAGCTCTTCGGCGACCACGTAGTCCACATCCGGCCCATACGCCAAAGCCTGGTTCACCGGGATCGTCCACGGCGTGGTTGTCCAGATCACCGCATGCGCGCCGACCAGTTCTGCAATCGGCGATTCAACGATCTCAAACGCCACATCGATCTGCGTCGAGGTGATATCATCGTACTCAACCTCGGCCTCTGCCAGCGCGGTCTTCTCGACCGGGCTCCACATTACCGGCTTCGCGCCGCGATAAAGCTGGCCGCTTTCGGCGAATTTCAGCAGTTCGGCAACGATGCCCGCTTCGGCCTCGGGGGCCATCGTCAAATAGGGATCGTCCCACTCACCGGTCACGCCCAGCCGCTTGAACTGTTCGCGCTGCACATCGACCCATTTGGCGGCGTATTCGCGGCATTCTGCGCGGAATTCGCGGGCCGGAACTTCGTCCTTATTGCGCTTCTTCTTGCGGTAGAGTTCCTCCACCTTCCATTCGATCGGCAGGCCGTGGCAATCCCAGCCGGGAACATAGGGCGCATCCTTGCCGAGCAGGCTCTGCGTGCGCACCACCGCATCCTTCAGCACCTTGTTCAGTGCATGGCCGATATGGATATCGCCATTGGCGTAGGGCGGGCCATCGTGGAGCACGAATTTCTCGCGCCCCGCGCGCGCCTCGCGCAGCTTTGTGTAGAAGCCTTCCTCTTCCCAGCGCGCCAGAATGCCCGGTTCCTTCTGCGGAAGGCCGGCCTTCATGGGAAAATCGGTCTTCGGCAGGAAGACGGTGTCCCGATAGTCACGTCCTTTGGCGCGCTTGGATTCTGTGTCGCTCATAGGGAGTGGGCACCTAAGGCCAAACGCGCGCAACGGCAACACCGCATCGCATGGGCAGGCTCAGTCCAGCCCGAGCCGCGCACGCCGATCATCGAGTGCATCGAGAGCCCGCTCGCGATCTTCGGCGCGGCGGCGATCCTGCGAAGGTCGCAGTGCCGGGCCGATGGTCCAGATATCCTCCACCCAGACAAAGCCGTTGTAGCTGTCGGGAATCTCCCCCAGCTGTTCGGGCAGAGCGAGGCCGCGCGGATGGTTCTCAACACCGGTCGGTCCCACGACCAGCACGCGCCCGCCATGCGCTTCCATCCGTGCGATCAAGCGGTTGGGCCAGCCCCAGAACGGCCACTGGTTGTCGATCGGCACGATCAGCGTCCCGCCACGGCAGCTTTCGGGCAGGTAGCTCGTCCACCCCATCATCACATAGTCGCGCGTGCAGGCCTCTGCGCTTTCGGCGCTGAAGGCCCAGGCTTCGGGATAGTGCTGCCGGATGCGGGCGATCACATCGGGATGGCCGTAGAAGGCGTCACCCGCTTGCTCCACCCTTCGCCGCGCGGCCTCGAGGTGTTCGGCCAGCAGGTCCGCCTCCGCGGGATCGCCCGACTTGAAGTTGAACATGATGGGACGCCGCCCGATCATATTGAGCGCTTCTTCCAGCGTGGGAATGCGGTTCGCCGGATTGCCGCGCAGCGGGAAGGTCTGCCCGCCATCGGAGGTATAGCCGTATCCCGCATCGAGCGCCTGCAGCTCTTCCATCGTCGCATCGCGGACATTGCCCGTGCCATCTGTGCGGCAATCGAGGGTCCAATCATGGAAAACCGCAATCTCGCCATCGGCGGTGGGGGCGATATCGATCTCGATCATCTGCGCGCCGACATTGTGGAAGGTCTCGCGCATACTTGGCACGGTATTTTCGATATAGGGGTGCACCGGCTCCTCGATCCGGTCAGCGGTGCAGGTGTCGCGCCCCACGCCTTCCTGATCGTAGACCTGCGCCACGCCGCGATGGGCAATCAGCTTCGGGCTGCCTTGCGGCGTCGGCGCGAGCCAGCTGGCGTTGACCACGGTCAGCACCAGGAAGAGCACGGCGAGCACCATGCCGATGCGATAAAGCCAGACTTTCCGGCGCGGGGAGAGCGTCATGCGAAGAGCGACCTTATTGGAGCAGGGATCGGGCCTTGGCGCAGTCGCGATCCATTTGCGCCACCAGCGCATCGAGATCGTCAAACTTCGCTTCGGGGCGGAGGAAATGGTGGAACGACACGTCGATCACCTCGCCATAGAGATCACCGTCGAAATCGAAGAAATGCGGCTCGAGCAATTCCTTGGGCGGATCGAATTGCGGGCGCACGCCAAGGTTGGCCGCGCCTTTCAGCTCCTGCCCGGTAGAGAGCACCTTGCCACGCACCGCATAGATGCCGAAGCGAGGGCGAATATAGCTCTCCATGTCGATATTCGCAGTGGGATAGCCCAGCTCGCGCCCGCGCTTGTCTCCGTGGATCACGGTGCCGCGCACGGTGAACGGTCGGGTGAGCAATTCTGTCGCGACATCGCATTCGCCCGCTTTCAAAGCATCGCGGATGCGGCTGGATGAAACGGTCTGGCCGCTCGCCCCCGCCGGGCTGATCGCCCGCGCTTCGATGCCGCAGCCCTGCCCAACCTCGCGCAGCACCTGCGTATTGCCGCCGCGCCCCTTGCCGAAGGTGAAGTCCTCGCCCGTCACCACTCCGCTTGCACCCAATTGGCTGCCGAGCAGGTCGCGCAAAAAACTTTCCGCTTCCATGGCCGCCAGCTCGTCTCCGAATTCGAAAACCAGCATCGCGTCGGCTCCGGCTTCGGCGAAAAACTCCTCGCGCTGATCGAGGCTGGTCAGGCGGAAGGGCGGGACGTGAGGTGCGAAATGCCGTACTGGATGCGGGTCGAAAGTGGCGACCACGGCGGGTCGTCCGTCGCTCTTCGCCCACTCGACCGCTTCCCGAACCACACGCTGGTGGCCCAGGTGGAAGCCGTCAAAATTGCCCAGCGCGATCACCGCGCCGCGCAAGCTTTCGGGCATCGTATCGCGGTGTGAAAGCCGCATCAGTTTGTGCCTTCCATGGGCGCAATACCTGCGCGGATCACCCGCAGCGCATTCAGCCCCATGATCGCGCGGATATCCTGTTCGGAAAAACCTGCATCCATCAGAGCCTGCGTCACTTGCACGATATTGGCGGTATCGAAACCGACCGTGACCGACCCGTCATAGTCGCTGCCCAGCGCGACATGCTCCACGCCCACGAGACCGACAATATGCCGCATGGCGGCGACGATGGCTGCGGGAGAAGTGCCGCATACGGCGCCGTCGAAATAGCCTACGCCAATCACGCCGCCGGTCGCCGCGACGCCGCGAATCTCTTCATCGGTCAGGTTGCGATTGGTCTGGCAAGTCGCCTGTACGCCCCCATGGCTGGATACGACCGGACGCTGCGCCATGGCCAACACTTCCGAAACGCATTGATGCGAGCAATGCGCGATGTCGACGATGATACCGAGCTCCTCCATTTCGCGTACCATGTCCCGCCCGAAATCGGTCAGTCCGCCCTTCTCTAAGCCGTGCATCGATCCGGCGAGCTCGTTGTCGAAGAAGTGGGTAATGCCCGCCATGCGCAGGCCATCATCGTAGAGCCGCTGAAGGTTCTCCGCACGCCCTTCCAGATTGTGCAACCCCTCGACCGAGAACAGCCCGCCAATCGGCCTGCCGGTGACGTTGCGTGCGGCGAGCAGCACGTCGACATCTTCCGGGGAGCGGATCGCGCGCAGGGCATCGGGCGCTTCGTTTGCGGCCCTCTCCAGCCGCGAGGCATGCCAGCGCGAGCGCTCCAACAGCGAGCCCCATGTCGGGTACGGCTGCAACTGCCCGATGGCGAGCAGCGTGATATTGTCGCTCGCATCAGCAGAGTTCTCGTCGAAATTGAGCCCGGCAGGCGACTTGGTCACGCTGGAAAAGACCTGCAGCGTGACATTCCCGTCAATCAGGCGCGGCAGGTCCATGTGGCCGCGATCGGCGCGGCGCAGCGGGTCGCGCGCCCATAGCAGGGTGTCCGAATGCAAATCGACGATGGTGAGCGAGGCGTGGAGCGCGCGCGCTTCCTCGCTTACTTCGGGAAGCCCTGTGGCTTCGATCCGGTTCATCTGGCGCTCGGCGATACCGGGACCGAAAACGAAGAATATCGCCAGCGCGAGGGCCAGAGTGAGGCCCAGGATCCGAACAGCACGCTTCATTGCGGCTTCCTCAATACTGGGTAACGAACAAAACTAGAAACCAAAGGCTTCTTGCATTGCGCCACTCTCAGTACGCTTCATTGAACGGCGTCGCTGCTTTCTGGGAATGGCGGATTCGTATTCATCTATGAGACGCTGCCTGCGCTCCATTCTAGCTTCGACATTTGGCGCGATGACCTCGAAAACCTCGAAAGAATAATCGTCTTTTTCAGGCGACGCACCGCACCCGAAAAGTCTATTGCGCTCCCAGCTGCCGATGTCCCTCAAAATGTCGTCATTGAGGAACGCATCTGCGTCTAACACCTCGTGATCTATGATCGTGACCAAGTAGCGGTCAACAAATGGAGCAAATTGGTGATAGGTGAGCGCGCCTCCGATCACGTACGCATCCGAGGTGCCGAAATCCTGACACGTGAAGAGAGCTTCACCCAAGGACAGGACAAGTTTGCAATGCGCCGAGGACGAGAAAAGCACATTGTTGTGTGAGAGCACGACGTTGTTTCGATTTGGGAGACACCCACCAATCGACTCGAACGTTTTTCGTCCCATTATCACCGTATCGCCAGTGGTCGTTTCTCGGAAGAACTTCATATCTGACTTTAGCCGCCAAGGCAGAGCGTTTCGGCATCCAATCGCTCCGTTGCGATCTATCGCCACGATGGCAGTGAGAGGCTGAAATGAAGCAGGCATGTCTATGTTAGAATCTATCTACGAGTACGTTTCAAGTGAGTCTCGATTGCAACACCTTCTGTAGCAGTCGATCTAATGTGTGGATACCTTGGTCAACCCACCCGCGTAAGATGGCCCATCTTGCGCCCTTCGCGCGCTTCGGCCTTGCCGTATAGATGGAGGTGGACGGCAGGGTCGGAAAGGTGCGTTGCGACATCTAGCGCGTGCTCGCCGATGAGGTTGTCCATCACCACCCGCTCGCTGACGCGGGCGGTGTCGCCCAAGGGCATTCCTGCGATTGCGCGCACGTGGTTTTCGAACTGGCTGGTGACTGCGCCTTCGATGGTCCAGTGGCCGGAATTGTGCACGCGCGGCGCCATTTCGTTGAACACCGGGCCTTCGGGCGTGGCGAAGAATTCGCAGGTCAGCACCCCGATATAGCCGAGCGCTTCCGCGACCCTCTTGGCAAGGTCACGTGCCTCGTTAACCTGCTCGCCCACGATGACCGGAGCCGGAAGGACGGAATGCGCGAGTATGCCGCTTTCGTGCGTATTGTGGGGCGAATCCCAGAACCGCACTTCACCATCGCGGCCGCGCACCAGAATGACTGAGAATTCGCACTCGAAGCGGACCATGCCTTCGTAAACGCTGCCGCTTTCTGGCACGCGGATGCCCTGTGCCTCGTCCGATCGGGTGATACGCCACTGCCCTTTGCCGTCATAGCCGTCACGCCGGGTCTTGAGGATGCCGGGCACACCGATACGGTCGACGGCATCTGCCAGTTCGCTGTCGTGATCGACGGGTACAAAGGGAGCGGGTCTGCCGCCGACTTCCTCGACAAAGCGCTTTTCCCGCACACGGTCCTGCGCGATTTCGAGCGCATTGGTGCCAGGGGCAAGCAGGTCTGCCGGAATGGCCGAAATCGGCTCCACCGGCACGTTCTCGAATTCATAGGTCACCACGTCGCAAGCGGCGGCGAAGGCGCTGAGTGCATCGCGATCATGCCACGATGCGCAGGTGAATGCGGCGCTGACTTCGGCGGCGACGCTATCCTTCTCAGGAGCGTAAATATGACAGCTATAGCCCAATTGGGCGGCGGCCATGGCCATCATACGGCCCAGCTGTCCGCCGCCAAGAATGCCGATGGTTGAACCTGGAGCTAACAAGAAATTCCCGCTCACCCTGAGCTTGTCGAAGGGTTGCCCTTCCACTTCTTTTGCTGCGCTATAAGAAAAAGCGATGCTTCTACAAGCTCAGCATGAGTGGTTTCTGTTAATCGGAAGGTTTCTCCGCCACCATGTCGGTCTGCGCTGCGCGATAATCTTGCAGGCGTGCAGTCAAACCTTCATCGCCAAGGGCGAGGATCGACGCGGCCATGATCCCTGCGTTGGTCGCGCCTGCCTCACCGATCGCAAGCGTGCCTGTCGGGACACCCGCGGGCATCTGTACGATGGAAAGCAGGCTATCGAGGCCGTTTAGCGCTTTTGACTTCACAGGCACGCCAAGCACCGGCAGATGGGTGAGCGCAGCGATCATGCCTGGAAGATGGGCAGCGCCGCCAGCGCCTGCAATAACCACCTTGAAACCTTCATCCGCCGCGCCTTTGCCGAAGGCGTGCAGCCGGTCAGGCGTGCGGTGGGCGGAAACGATGCGCGCTTCATAGGTAACGCACAGCTCGTCCAGCACCTTCGCGGCGCATTGCATGGTTGGCCAGTCGGACTGGCTGCCCATCACGATTGCGACTTGTGCACTCATGCGATCAGGAATCCTTCAGGTAGTAGCGCTCGCCGGGCTGCATGTTGTCGTCGAAGTCATAGATGATCGGCTGACCGGTGGGAATCTCGAGCCCAGTGATATCGTCATCCGAAATGCCCGAGAGATGCTTCACGAGCGCGCGCAGGGAATTGCCGTGGGCGGAGATAATCACCGTCTCGCCCTTCTTGAGTTCGGGCAGGATGGCGCTCTCCCAGTAGGGAAGTACGCGCTCGATGGTCAGCTTCAGGCTCTCGGTTTGCGGCACATCGATCCCGTCATAGCGCGGATCGTTGCCCGGATCGTATTTATCGCCTTTTTCCATCGGCGGGGGCGGCACATCGAAGCTGCGACGCCAGATGTGCACCTGCTCGTCACCGTGCTTCTCGCGCGTTTCCTGCTTGTTGAGTCCGGTAAGGCCGCCATAGTGCCGCTCGTTGAGATGCCAGTTCTTGATCTCGGGTATCCAGATGCGGCCCGCCTCTTCCAGTGCGAGGTGCAGCGTTTTGATGGCGCGCTTCTGCACACTGGTAAAAGCCAGTGTGGGCAACACGCCCTTCTCTTTCATAAGACGCCCGGCGTCACGGGCCTCTTCCTCGCCCTTTTCAGTGACGTCGATATCCCACCAACCGGTGAAGCGGTTGGCAAGGTTCCATTCGCTCTGGCCGTGGCGGACGAGGATCAGTTTAGGCACTTGGATGAAGCTCCTGAAGGGTCGGCAATAAGAAGAGCGTGCGCGTTAGCCTTGATCACGCTTTTTTGAAAGCGGGTCTTCGTTTGCGCCTTCGATGGCCCTGCTCTTCGATTGCGCTTTGCGGCGGCGCAAGTTTTCGCGCAGTTTCGCGGCCAGACGTTCTTCGCGGGTTTTGTCTTTACTCATGGCATGGGTTATTGCCGCAAGGCGCGTTGCGCCTCAAGCTTGGCTTGACTTTCGCAGCCGACATGACAATAGCGCGCGCCTGCCTGACGGGTATACAAGGGCGAAGGTGATTCTGGTCACCGACCCGCAGGACCGGAGCCGCGGTAGCTCAGTGGTAGAGCGCACCCTTGGTAAGGGTGAGGCCGAGAGTTCAATTCTCTCTCGTGGCACCATTTTTCCTTTTCTCTCGGTGTATTGCCCTTATAGTGCACCCATGGACGATCCGGAACTCACACAGCTCGACCCTTCTTACACCACTGTTATGCGTATCGAAGGGTTACTGACGACGTTGCCTTTCATCATCGGTGCGGGAGTGCTTTCGCTGGCCGAGGTCGTGCCGCCATGGGTGCCAGGCATTCCGGTTCTGCTTCTCGCTATCGTGCTGATCGGGATCGTGCCGCTCAAACGCTATCGAGCGCGCGGATACGATATGAGCGTAGACCGGCTTCGGGTGGTGAAAGGCGTGCTTTTCCATGCCGATACCGTGGTGCCGTTCAGCCGGGTACAGCATCTCGATGTCGAGCAGGGTCCGCTGGAACGCATGTTCGGTATTGCCCGGCTGATCCTGCACACGGCGGGGACGCATAATGCTTCGGTTACTCTACCGGGGCTACGGCATGAAATCGCAACAGCCATGCGAGAAGATATTCGCCAGCATGTGAAACGGGAATCGATGTGAGCGAGGTGATTGTGGCCTCTGCCGGAGAGGAGATCGAGGTTGGCGAATGGCGGCGGGTGTCTGGCTTGTCCATCGCAGTGCAGGCCGTGCGCGCACTCGGGAGTGCGATCATTCCAGCGGGTTTCATTCTTTTTGGCGCGGCAAGCCAAAGCGAGCGGCTTGGTGCAATTGCACCCTATCTGATCCCTATCCTACTGCTGATTATCGGCATCAATATCGTGCCGCCTTGGCTTGCCTGGTATCGCCTTCGTTATCGCATTGGCGCAAACGATGTGCGGGTGGAGCAGGGAATCCTGAGCCGCTCTGCACGCTCTGTCCCCTATGATCGCATTCAGGATGTCAGCCTTGAACAAAAGCTGATCCCGCGCCTTCTGGGCCTCGCCGAGGTAAAATTCGAAACCGGCGCGGGCGGCAAGGACGAACTCAAGCTTTCCTATGTCAGCGAAGCCGAGGGCGAGCGGCTGCGCGAGACGGTGCGCGCGCTGGTTGAGGGTGCGGACGAAGTGGCGGGCGCGGCTGCCATCAAAGCGGCGGCCGAGGACGGCGCTGTGCTGTCAACGCCCGTGCCGGCCGAAACCAGCCGCCTGCTGTTCGCCATGCCTCCCAAGCGCCTGGTCACCTTCGGCCTGTTCAGTTTTTCGCTGGTCATTTTCGCGGTAATCATGGGTGTGGTGCAGCAATTCGAAGTCTTCCTTCCAATGGGCATCGAAGATGTGGCCGAACGCTTCGTTGAAGATGACCAGATCCGTGAAGCGACCGGATACTTCACCGATCTCAGCATTGCCGCGAAAGTAATGGCAGTGATCTATGCCCTTACGACGATCATCGTGGTTGGCCTCGCCAGCGGTGTTGCGAAAACTTTCGTGCGCGATTGGGAGTTCCGCCTGGAACGGACCGCCAAGGGCTTCCGCCGCCGCCGTGGCCTGCTGACCAAGACCGATGTCGTCATGCCGGTGCACCGCGTGCAGGCGCTGGTCGTCTCGACCGGTTGGCTACGCCGCCGGTTCGGCTGGCACGGCCTTTCCTTCATCTCGCTGGCGCAGGACTCGGGCAAGGCCAACCACGATGTCGCGCCATTCGCCAAGATGGACGAGATCGCCCCGATCGCCCGCGAAGCGGGTTTTTCCCTTCCCGACGGAAGCGAACAGTGGCAGCGGCCAAGCCCCAACTACCGGTTTGACAATGCGGTTATCATAGCAGGCGTTTGCATTGTCAGCGCGTTTGCCTTTCTCGCCGCCGATATAGCGTTTGGGCCCGAATCAATTGGCCTGACATTCGGTTTCTATCTGATGCTGGCCCTGGCGGTGCTGTTCACCGCCCAGCAGATTTTCCGATGGCGATATGATCGGCACGCGCTCGATCCGGCACAGATCATATCGCGGCGCGGGTGGCTCGCACCGCGCACACAGATCGCCAACCGGGTGAAGCTGCACACTGTAGAATTTTCGCAGGGGCCGATCGCCCGCTGGCGCGGTTATGGCGACCTCAAGTTCGGAATGGCAGGCGGCAGCTTCGCATTCGAGGGCATCCGGGTTGAGGACGCCCACAAGCTGCGGGCTGCCGTACTGGACAGCATCGCTTCGGTCGATTTCGCCAATCTGCCCAGATAGCCGCCCTGCCTAGGCGCGCAAGTCTGCCCAATCTGGGTGCTTGTCGAACTGCACTGCGACATAGGGGCAGGTCGGCTTTATCTTGAAGCCTTGCAAACGTGCGTCTTCGATCAGTGCTTCGACCAGCTTCAGTGCGATCCCCTTGCCGCGCGCCTCGGGCGGGGTGAAAGTGTGGTTGGCATTGCGCACGCCGCCCCGTTCGACCCAGGTCAGCTCGGCCTTCACGTCCGTACCCTCGACGTCGGCGTAGTAGGCGCCCTTGGCCTCTTCGATTACGCGGGTGATTTCAACGTCGGCCATGTGCTTCTCCTTCTTGCGCCAAACGCGCCTTGCCGCCATGGCGTTCCTCTATGCAATTCCTTTCAGATAATGCTGCGCCCGTTCATCCCAAGGTCTGGGAAGCGATGCAGGCCGCGGACGCACCCGATACACCGTACGATACCGATGCGCTGAGCCGGGAGCTCGACGCGCGCTTCTCTGCGCTTTTCGGGCGCGAATGTGCGGGCCTGTGGGTGGCCACGGGAACGGCGGCCAACTGCCTTGCGCTGGCAACGATGGTGGAACCGCACGGCGGCGTGATCTGCCACGAGGAGGCACACGTAGAGATGGACGAATGCGGTGCGGCTGGCTTCTACCTCCACGGTGCAAAGCTGCTGCTGGCCGAGGGCCACGGTGCCAAACTGGCGCCCGCCGATGTCGAGCGTGTGCTCGCCGGGATTACCCGCGGAGTGCATCAGGTGCCCGCGCATGCGATCACGATCACGCAGGCGAGCGAATATGGGTTGGTTTATCAGCCTGACGAGTTGGCAGCGCTCGGTGCGCTGGCGCAGGATCGCGGCCTCGGCCTGCATATGGATGGCGCGCGTTTTGCCAATGCCACGGCCTTCCTTGATCGCGGCCCGGCGGATGCTGTTGGCCCGGCAGAGGTGCTTAGCTTCGGCTGCGTCAAGAACGGCGGGATGAGCGCCGAAGCCATTGTCTTCTTCGATCCCGAAAAGGCCGATCTTGTCCGCTGGCGACGCAAACGCGCAGGCCATTTGCAAAGCAAGGGCCGTTTCATGGCAGCGCAGGTACTTGCCATGCTCGATAATGACCTGTGGCTGGAGAATGCGCGCAGAGCGAATGCCGTGGCGGGAGTGATTGCCGAGGGCGCAGGCGAGCGGCTGGTCCACCCGCACGAGGTCAACGAGTTGTTCGTGCGCATGTCGCAAGCCGAGCGCAAGGCGCTGCGCGATCGGGGATTTGCTTTCTACGACTGGGACGAGGTCTGCGTCCGGTTTGTGACCAGCTGGGCGACCGATCCCGATCATGCGGCTGCTCTGGCCAAGGCGATAGCAAACCTATGAGCACTCAAGAGACCAGCATGCTCAGCTGGCGCGTCATCCTCCCGTTCGTTCTCACTGGCACGATCTGGGGTTCGACCTGGTATGTCATCACCGGGCAGATCGACGGTGTTCCCGCCGCGTGGTCGGTGTTCTACCGCTTCGCTCTGGCGGCGCCGGCACTGTTCCTGGTGGCGTTTCTGATGAAGCGGCGACTGAAGCTCACCCGCTCTGAGCACATGCTTGCCACGCTGGTCGGGGTGTTCCAGTTCAGCGGCAACTTCCTGCTGGTCTACCATGCAGAACTTTACGTCACTTCGGGCATCGTTGCGATGATGTTTGCCCTGCTGATGGTGCCCAACGCCTTATTCGCGCGGATCTTCCTTGGCGAGCGGGTGCAGGGCGGTTTTCTTGTTGGCAGCGTGGTGGCGATTGTCGGTGTGTCCTTCCTGCTGTTCCACGAATGGCAGGCCAATCCCGATGCAGGCGTGATTGGTGGCAATGTAGGGCTGGGCATTTTCCTCGCTCTATTGGGAATCCTCGCCGCCTCGCTCGCCAATGTGGTGCAGGCGAACCCTACCGGGCGCGGCGTGCCGATGGTGAGCCTGCTGGCCTGGGCCATGCTTTACGGCACTCTTTTCGACCTGTTGTTCGCCTTCGCCACAGCCGGCCCGCCGCCGCTGCCCCCGCAGCCTGAATACTGGATGGGCATCGTCTATCTCGCGCTGATCGGATCGGTGGTGACCTTCCCGCTGCACTACAATCTCGTTCGCGAAATCGGCGCGGGGCGTACAGCCTATAATTCCATCGTGACGATATCGGTGGCGATGCTGATTTCGACCTTGCTGGAGGGTTACCAGTGGACCGCGCTCACCGCGCTGGGAATGGGCCTTGCGGTGGTTGGCATGCTGCTCGCCCTGCGCGCACGGCGGCAGAAGGCGGTGCAAGTGCAGCAGTCGGGCGGTTTGCGGCACTAGAGCAGGCTGCGCAGCCCTTCGCGAAAGGTCGGATATTTCGGCTGCCATCCGAGCACGCGCTTGGCCTTGCCGTTCGCGACGCGGCGGTTCTCGGCATAAAATCCGCGCGCCATCGGGGAGAGGCCTGCCTCCTCGATCGTCTGCAATGGCGGCGGTTCGACACCGAGCAATCGGCACGCCTGTTCGATCACTGTGTTCTGGCTGCATGGCAGATCGTCGCCCAGGTTGTATGCACCTGCAGGAGCAGCGCCGGTCATCGCGGCGATCACACCGCTGGCGATATCATCTACGTGCACGCGGCTGAAAACCTGTCTGGGCATGTTGATCCGGTTCGCCTTGCCGGAGCGAATACGGTCGAACGGGCTGCGTCCGGGACCATAAATGCCGGGCAGGCGGAAGGCATGCGCGCCGAGCGAAAGCCATTTCGAATCGGCGTCAGATCGCGCGGTGCGGCGACCGGTGCCGGTGGGGGAGGCTTCGTCCACCCATGCACCGCCAGTATCACCGTAGACCCCGCTGGAAGAGAGATAGCCGAGCTTGCGGCCTTCCAGCGCGCCCCCAGAGGCTTCGAGCACCGGATCGCCGTCTTCACGCGGGGGAACTGAAGAGAGGATGTAATCGGCACGCTCCAGCTGCGCCTTTATGGAAGCGGCATCTGCAAACGCTATATCACCATCGCTCCCCGTCGCTGAAACACTCCAACCCAGCTCCTCAGCGCGGTCCTTGATCCGCTTTGCAGTGTAACCGAGGCCAAAAATGAACAGATGTGGCATGTCGTGCGTTTAGCCACTCGACACCGCAAAGAGAAAGCCCCAGTTTCATCAGCATGGATATTGCTCGCACTCCCGCAACGCCCGATGGCAACCCCGAAATGGCCGATGCCGCCCCGATGCCGCAGGAGCCGCCGGAGATCCGGCGCGGGGATTATGCGCCATTTCCCTGGCTGGTGCCCGAGGTCAGGCTGCATTTCGGCCTCAGCCTCGAGGCCACCAGTGTGGTTTCTGTCCTAAAGGTCAGGCGCAACCCAAACGCTGAGAGATCTGCAACAATCCGGCTCAATGGCGACGAGATCGAGCCTCTCATGGTCGCCGTAGATGGATACATACGCAAAGACTGGATGATGGATGGAAGTGATCTGGTCATCCCGCTCTCGCGCGATAGGCACGAAATCGAAATCCATACGAGAATTCATCCAGACAAGAATTCTAAGCTCATGGGCCTTTACGCTTCCGAGGGGATGCTTTGCACCCAGTGCGAGGCCGAGGGCTTCCGCCGCATCACTTTTTTCCCCGACCGGCCTGACCTGTTGTCGGTTTTCACGGTGCGTATGGATGGGGCGTTTCCCGTGCTCCTTTCTAACGGCAACCTCGTCGAGCAAAAGGAAAATTCTGACGGTACATTTTCCGCAGAATGGCACGACCCTTGGCCAAAGCCCTCTTACCTTTTCGCGCTCGTCGCGGGCGATCTTGTCGCCAATACGGACAGATTCACGACGATGTCGGGGCGCGAGGTCATGCTCAATATCTATGTCCGCGATGGCGATTTGCCGCGCACCGGCCACGCCATGGAATCCCTCAAGAAGTCTATGACTTGGGATGAAGAGGTGTTCGGGCGCGAATACGATCTCGACCTCTTCAACATCGTTGCGGTGAGCGATTTCAACATGGGGGCGATGGAGAACAAGGGCCTCAACGTCTTCAATACCAAATATGTGCTGGCTGACCCGGACACCGCCACCGATGGCGATTTCGACGGGATCGAAGGCGTGATCGCGCATGAATACTTTCACAACTGGTCGGGCAACCGCGTGACCTGCCGCGACTGGTTCCAGCTCAGTCTCAAGGAAGGATTCACCGTGCTGCGCGACCAGCTGTTCAGTCAGGATATGGGCAGTGCACCGGTGAAGCGGATTGAGGATGTACGTGTGCTGCGCGGCGCACAATTCCCGGAGGATAGTGGTCCGCTCGCGCATCCGATCCGGCCGGACAGCTATCGCGAAATTTCGAACTTCTACACTGCCACAGTCTATAACAAGGGTGCCGAAGTCATCCGTATGATGCGGAGTATGTGCGGCGAAGAGCGGTTCCGCAAAGGCACCGACCTCTATTTCGACCGCCATGATGGCGAAGCGGCGACCTGTGAGGACTTTGTCAAAGCCATCGAAGACGGCGCAGAGCTCGATCTCGAGCAATTCCGCCTCTGGTACAGCCAGGCAGGCACGCCAAAAGTAACCGTCAAGCTCGATTGCGCGGGTGATACGGCCACCTTGCACCTCTCGCAGGAGGTTCCGCCGACCCCAGGCCAGCCGCACAAGCGGCCGATGCCGATTCCGCTGCGCATTGCGCTGTATGACGCGGAAACCGGGAAACACAATGGTGAACAACTGGTTACGATAAACGAAGCTCAACAAAGCTTGAACTTTTCTGGATATTCCAGGCCGCCGATACTTTCGATCAATCGCGGTTTCACCGCGCCCGTTACGATAGAGCGCGACGTTTCGCAGGAGGACCTTGTCTTCCTTGCGGCGCATGATGACGATCCTTTTGCCCGCTATGAAGCGCTGCAGGACCTGGTGGCGGGCCACCTAAAGGCCGCCATCTGCGGGGAGCTGTCCGATGCGCAAAAGGGTGCCGGCGAAGAGGCTATCACCCGTGCTATCGCCTCGGTCCTTTCAGATGCCAGCCTTGACGATTTGATGCGCGGAGAGCTGCTTGTGCTCCCGAGCGAGGGATATCTTGCAGAAAGCATGCTGGTTGCCGACCCCGCCGCCATTCATGCCGAACGCAGCGCGCTGCGTGCTGCCATTGGCGCGGCGCTAGAAGGCGAATTCACCGCGATGCATAAGCGCGCCTCTGCCCTGCCCTACGACCTTTCCGCAAAGGCGCGCGGTGCCCGCAAGGTGAAGACGCAGGCGCTGATCTATCTCGCCGGCGGCAATCCGGACCTGGCTAAGGTGATGGCGGAGGGGCAGTATACCCGTGCTGACAATATGACCGATCGGCAGGGCGCGCTGATGGTCCTTGCTGGCATGGACGGGATCGAGCGGACGAATGCGCTGCTCGATTTCTACAACCGCTACAAGGATAATGCGTTGGTGATCGACAAATGGTTCAGCCTGCAGAGCATGTCGATGCACCCCGATGCGCTCGAGCACGTGAAGGCGCTGGCCGAACACCCCAAGTTCACACTGCGCAATCCCAACCGAGTCCGTGCCCTCTATATGGGTTTTGCGGTCAATCTGCGGGCTTTCCACGCTGACGACGGCGAGGGTTATCGCATGATGGCCGACCTCATTCTGGAGCTTGACCCGATCAATCCGCAAACGGCTGCGCGCTTTGTCACGCCGCTTGGCAGGTGGAGGCGGATCGAGCCGAGGCGCTCGGCGCTGATGAAGGAACAACTGGAGCGGATCGCGGCGGCCGGCTTCCTCTCTCGCGACACGTCGGAACAAGTGAGCCGCAGCCTTGGCTGATCCGCGCGAGATCCTCCAAGCCGAAGAGCTTTCGAGCATACCGCACGGCTTCCTCACGGGCATCGGCCATGAAAGCGAGCCGGATCCTGCAATTATCGCGCCCGGCGCGCAGCTGGTCCTCGCCAAACAGGTCCACTCGCCGACTGCACTGACCGTTGATGCGCCTTTCGCGGATGATGCACGGCCCGAAGCGGACGCGCTCGTTACCCGCACACCCGGTCTTGTGCTGGGCATCGTCACTGCCGATTGCGCACCGGTCCTGTTCGCAGACATGCAAGCTGGCGTGGTCGGAGCGGCGCATGCCGGCTGGCGCGGGGCGCATTTCGGCGTGCTGGAGGCGACGGTGCGGCAGATGGAAGCACTCGGGGCCAAACGCCAGAACATCGCCGCAGCCATCGGCCCGACCATCGCGGAGGAAAATTACGAAGTGGGGTACGATTTCCGCGAGCAGTTCGAAAACCGGCATGACGATTTCTTTCGTCGTGGCCGTCCGGGTAAATGGCATTTCAACCTGCCTGCCTATGTCTTCTGGCGGCTCGAGTCGCTCAAGCTGGGCCGCATCGGCCATCTGGCGCTCGACACTTATGCGGATGAGCAGCGCTTCCATTCCTATCGCCGGGCGACGCATCGCGGGGAGCCAGCGAAAGGCCGGCAGTTCAGCCTGGTCGCTCTCGCTGTCTGATTGCCATCTTGATCGAATGCGCCCTGTGCAACGGTTCTTGCGAAATTACCACCAAAAGGCGGGTTGGCATCGCGGATTTGCTCGTCTATCAGCCGCGCCAAGATGTCGCGTTCCTCATGCAAATTTTGCAAGTTGCGGCAACAGGGTTTGTTAGCGAACAGGCGGTTTTGCCGCAATCACGTTCGACACGTAAGGCAAGGACATGGCAACCAGTACTGGTAATCCTGAAACGGGTGACGCGACCACTGAAGATGGTGTGCGTCGCCGAGACTTTATCGAAATCGCCGCGGTTTCATTCGCAGGCGTCGGCGGGTTGGCCATGGTCTATCCGCTGGTCAGCCAGATGGCTCCTTCGGCAGATGTCCTTGCCGCCAGTACGACAGAGCTTGACATCAGTGATCTCGAAGTCGGCCAGGCGATCAAGGTAGAATTTCGCAAGCAACCGGTGTTCGTGCGTCGCCTGACCCAGGCCGAGATCGATGAAGCCAACGCCGTTTCGACAGGCTCGCTGCGCGATCCCCAATCGCTGGCTGACCGGACGCAACCCGGCCATGAGGACGTATTGGTGGTCATGGGTGTCTGTACCCATCTTGGCTGCGTCCCGTTGGGTGCGGCACCGGGTGAGAACAAGGGCGAATTCAATGGCTATTTCTGCCCCTGCCACGGTTCTCATTACGACACTGCTGCCCGCATTCGCAAAGGTCCTGCACCCACCAACCTGCTGGTACCTGACTACACTTTCGCATCCGACACGACCATCGTGATTGGTTAAGGCAAGGAAGAGACAGACTATGAGCTTTCCCTGGGCCAAGGAATATGAGCCGAAGAACGACTTCACCAAGTTCATCGACGAGCGCCTGCCCCTTCCGCGCCTCGTCTACAACGCGGTAGGTGCGGGATATCCCGTTCCACGCAACCTTTCCTATTTCTGGAATTTTGGTGTCCTCGCCGGCTTCTGCCTGGTGCTGCAAATCGTCACCGGCATCGTGCTGGCCATGCACTACGCGGCCGAAACGACGGTAGCATTCGCTTCAGTCGAGCACATCATGCGCAACGTCAACTGGGGCTGGCTGATGCGCTATGCACACGCGAACGGCGCCAGCTTCTTCTTTGTTGTCGTCTACATCCATATCTTCCGTGGTTTCTTTTACGCGTCGTACAAGCCGCCTCGTGAAATGATCTGGCTGCTGGGCGTGACCATCTTTCTGCTGATGATGGCCACTGCTTTCATGGGCTATGTGCTTCCCTGGGGCCAGATGAGCTTCTGGGGCGCGCAAGTGATCACCGGCCTGTTCAGCGCCATCCCGCTGGTGGGTGAATCGCTGCAGGTTTGGATCCTGGGTGGTTACGCGCCGGATAATGCCGCGCTCAACCGCTTCTTCAGCCTGCACTATTTGTTGCCATTCGTGATCGCGGGCTGTGTGATCCTGCACATCTGGGCGCTGCACATCCCGGGTTCTTCCAACCCGACCGGCGTGGAAATCAAGCAGGAAAGCGATACGCTGCCTTTCCACCCCTATTACACAGCAAAAGACGGTTTCGGTCTCGGCGTTTTCCTGTTGATCTACTTTGCCTTCGTGTTCTTTCTGCCGAACGTTTTGGGCCACCCGGACAACTATATCGAGGCGAACCCGCTCTCGACGCCGGCGCACATCGTTCCGGAATGGTACTTCTATCCGTTTTACGCGATTCTGCGCGCCTTCACCTTCGACTTCATTCTGCCGGCCAAACTGTGGGGTGTGCTGGCGATGTTCGCAGCCATCCTGGTGTGGTTCTTCCTGCCGTGGTTGGACAAGGGTCCGGTACGCAGCGGCCACTATCGCCCGCTGTTCCGCAAGTTCTTCTGGTTTGGCCTGATCCCCTGCATGGTTCTGCTGTTCATTTGCGGCGGCGCTCCGGCTGAAGAGCCATGGGTTATGTTGAGCCAGGTTGCGACCGCATATTACTTCCTGCACTTCCTGGTGATCCTGCCGATCGTGTCTACGATCGAGCGGCCTGATCCGCTGCCCTATTCTATTACCGAAGCGGTTCTTGGAGCGGACAAGAAGGCTGTGCTTGGCGAAAATGCTAAGCCAGTAGCAGTCTGAAGCGCCGGGTTTAGAGGAAAGACAAGATTATGATCCGCCTAGTTGGTATCCTTATCGGTCTCGGCTTCACGCTGGTGGTCCTCGTCTCATTCGGCGTCGGTGCCTACACCGCCGCGACCGAAGACGTCGACGAAACAGCAGGTTACGCCTTCCATGCAGAGGCAGAGGGTCCCGAAGGCGGCTATTCCTTCGACGGACCTCTGGGACGTTGGGACCAGGCCCAGCTCCAGCGTGGTTATCAGGTTTACAAACAGGCCTGTTCCGCCTGCCACAGCCTTGGATATGTCGCTTTCCGCAATTTGGGTGATCTTGGCTACACCGATGCGCAGGTGAAGGCAGAGGCAGAGACCTACACGATCCCGCGCTATGACGAAGACAATGCCGAAGTCGTGCGCGAAGCTGGTCTGCCGACAGACCACTTCCCGCCGGTACCCTATGCCGGACTTGGCAACCCGCCAGATCTCTCGCTGATCACCAAGGCGCGCCCCGACGGCTCGAACTACGTTTACTCGCTGCTGACCGGCTACGCCGACATGGCAACCTATGAGAAGGATGGCGAGCTCTTGGTCGAGGCCTTTCCAGAATTTCAGCTTGGCACCGGCCTTTACTTCAATCCGTATTTCGAAGGCCTTGGCATTGCTATGCCAGCCCCGCTGATGGACGGTCAGGTAAGCTATGCCGACGGTACGGAAGCGACCACTGAACAGATGGCGCGGGACGTTGCAGCGTTTCTGACGTGGACGGCCGAACCGAAGATGATTGAGCGCAAACAAACCGGTTGGTGGGTGATTGCGTTCACGCTCTTTGCCACGATCCTTGCCTGGTTCGCCAAGAAGCAGGTTTGGTCCGCCGTCAAGCCGAAGCGCGAAGACGACTGATTGCCGCCGTGGATCAGGACGGCCTCAAGGCCCTGATCCGCACGGTTCCGGATTTCCCCAAATCCGGGATCCAGTTTCGCGATATCACCACGCTTCTTGGCCATGGTGACGGGCTGGCGGCAAGCGTGCGGGCGCTTGCCGACATTGCCCGCAGTCTCGATGCCGACGCGGTCGCGGGGATCGAGGCGCGCGGCTTCATTTTCGGCACGGCGCTGGCACTGGAGTTGGGCACAGGGTTTATTCCCTTGCGCAAGGCTGGCAAATTGCCTGTCGACACCATTGGCGAGGATTACGCGCTGGAATATGGCACTGCGCGACTGGAGCTGGATCCGACGCTGATTGCCGAAGGTCAGCGCGTCCTGTTGGTGGATGACCTGCTGGCGACCGGCGGCACGGCGATTGCAGGCGCGCGGCTTTTGCGACGGTCCGGGGCGGTCGTTGAAAATGCGCTTTTCGTGATCGATTTGCCGGAATTGGGTGGTGCGCAGGCGCTCGAAGCCGAGAGTCTTGCCATGCACTCACTTATCCCGTTCGAAGGCCACTAGGGCCGCCATTGGACATTTTACGGAAAGATTCTGGTCGTCGCGCATTGAATTGCTGACACATCAAGGCGTTTAGCGGGTTCGGGCCCGGGGAGTTTCATGGAATCACAGGCGCTTACCATCGCCCTTGTCGGCGTGCTCGGCATTGGAGCCCAGTGGCTGGCATGGCGCACCGGTTGGCCTGCGATTGTGCTCATGCTGGCTGCGGGCTTTCTTGCCGGCCCCGTCTTTGCCTATTTCGGATATCGCCTGCTGGACCCCGTCGGTGCTTTCGGAGATCTGCTCGAGCCGATGGTCGGGATCGGTGTTGCGCTGATCCTGTTCGAAGGCGGGCTTAGCCTCGATTTCCGCGAATTGCGCAAATACGGTGGCGGCGTTGGGCGACTGGTCCTCGTCGGCGCGCCGCTGGGCTGGCTGTTCGGTTCGCTCGCCGCCTATTACGTCGCTGGCCTGGTCTGGCCAGTGGCCATCCTGTTTGCCGGCATCCTGATCGTGACCGGCCCCACGGTCGTTATCCCGCTGCTGCGGCAATCTTCGGTCCAGCAGAGACCCGCGGCGCTGCTCAAATGGGAAGCCATCGTTAACGATCCCATCGGTGCGCTTTGCGCTGTGCTTGCTTACGAGTATTTCCGGGCGACTGCAGCGGATGGTGGCACGGCATTCGAAGTGGTGCCCTGGATCGCTTTTGTCGCAATAATCTCCGCCGTAATCGGTTGGGCTGCCGCGAAACTGATCGCGTGGAGTTTTCCGCGTGGGCTTGTTCCCGAATTCCTCAAGGTGCCGGTCCTGTTGGTTGTGGTCGTCGGCATTTTCGTGCTGTGCAACAAGATCGAGCATGAAGCAGGTCTCGTCGCCGTCACGGTCATGGGGATTGCGCTGGCAAATATGCACGTATCCAGCCTGCGCAGTATCCACCCATTCAAACAGAATATTGCGGTGCTGCTGGTGTCGGGAATTTTCATCCTGCTTGCGGCGTCGCTCGATCTGACCGAGCTGAGCTATCTCAATCCGTTCGAAGTGTCGGGTTTGCGCCTCTACCTGTTCCTGCTCGCATTGCTCTTCCTCGTCCGGCCGTTCACCATTCTGATCTCGCTGCTGGGCAGTTCGGTGCCGTGGAACGAGCGCCTCTTCCTCGCCTGGATCGCTCCGCGCGGAATTGTGCTGGTGGCCATCAGTGGCCTGTTCGCGCTGCGGATGAATGAACTCGGATATGGCGACGGATCGATCCTTATCGGGCTGAGCTTCGCTGTCGTCGTCGTCACGATTGTCGCACATGGGTTTACCGTGAACCTGGTGGCGCGGCTGCTTGGCGTGAAAGGAGCGAGCCGGCCCGGCCTGTTGATCTCTGGGGCGACGCCGTGGACTATCGCGCTTGCCGAGCGGCTCCACAAGCTGGACACCCCGGTCATGATCGTTGATTCCTCTTGGCAACGGCTCAAGCCCGCGCGGGGCTTGGGCCTACCCACCTATCACGGGGAAATCCTCAACGAGGCGACCGAGCACAATCTCGATCTCACGCCCTTTCAGTCGCTGGTCGCCGCAACCGATAACGAGGCGTATAACGCGCTTGTATGCTCTGAGTTTGCGCCCGAAATCGGCACGGACAAGGTCTATCAGCTGGGCGAGGGCGCTGATGACAACGATCCGCGCGTAATCCCTACTTCGCTGCGCGGCCGCGCGCTCTTTGCTTCGGGCTGGGGGGTGGACGACGTGCAACAGCGCCAGCGTGAAGGCTGGGTCTTCCGTCGCACCAAACTCTCCGAGCAATTCGACCTCAACGATGCTCGTGAGAAACTGCCCGAAAGCGCGAACATGCTGTTGCTGATCAAACCCGGTGGCGAGCTGGTGTTCTTCACCCATGCTGGCGCTCCCGAGCCGCAGCCAGGCGATTCGATCATTTCCTTCTCGCCGCCGCGCGAAATTTCCGAGGAAAGAGTTGCCAAGCAAAGCGCCAAGGCAGCAGAATCGAAAGATGATAAGGGTGATGCGGATGGCAGTGCCAAACCGCAGCCCGCATGAAGATTTGGAAAGATAGAATGATAAATAGTGCTGAACGCTTGGTCAAACCTGCAGCCCGAACGCTCGCTCTAGTGGCGCTGGCGATGGCATTGGCCGCCTGTGAAGTGCGGCGCGATGACGCGGATGGTGAGCGCGATGCCGGACCTGCGCCAGCAGCCACGACGGCAGACCCGACCCCCACCGCTACACCGAGTGAGAGCAATTCCATCATTCGCGAAGACCTTGCTCCCGAACCCGTTGTCGATGAACCCGCCGAGCCATTCGCCATTACCATTCCTCTCCCCGACGGGCCGGAACTGAGTACGGCCGCCGAGCGCCTATTGGTCAACGCGCTCTCCAGCGATGCGATGGATGAAGACTGGCCTATCATCCTTCGTGGCCATACGGATTCTACCGGTAATGATCAGGCCAATCTGCGATCCTCACGCGCGCGCGCAGAGGCGGTGGCGGCGTGGCTGGTCGAATATGGCGTGGATGACGAGCGGATCGAAGTGATTGCCTTTGGCGAACAGAATCCGGTGGCGCCCAATGCCCGTCCGGATGGTACGCCGAACGAAACCGGTCGGCGCCAGAACCGGCGCGTGGAGTTGAGTATCGCGCCACCACTGCCCACGACGATGCGTACTACGAGCCGCACAAACGCGCCAGAGTGATATCCGTGCTTGACGTGGCAGGTATGGCGGTGGCAAGCGCTCCACCCGGAGTGCGGGTATAGCATAGTGGTAATGCTCCAGCCTTCCAAGCTGGCTAGAGGGGTTCGATTCCCCTTACCCGCTCCAAAAATTTCCAATTTTTGGGTGCTTGTGTTTCGAAAGCGCATCCGAACTTTCGCTCTTGCTGCTATTTGCTCCTCCGGCAATGCGTTCCGGCTGCACAGCATCTGCGGGCTTCGCATTCGTTTGCTTTCGCTCGCGTTACGAGCGATTGGCGCTGCCAAATGGGACTATGCTTCAAGCCACAGCCATATTGTCGATCAACCGCGGTTTGCCGATGCGCGCGGCGACGAACAGGCGGGCATTGCCGTTATTGGCATGGAGCAGCTCGACCGTGTCTGCATCGCGCAGTTCGGCATAATCGATCGAGGCAAAGCCCGCGCCTAGCAGTTCGTCCTCCAGCATAGCTAGGGTCGGGGCGACTTCCTGCCCGTCCAGAATGCGTGCAATCGCCTCCTTCATGACGCGCGGAAGATTACTCGCCGCCTCGCGCTCGTCTGGCGAGAGATAGGCGTTGCGACTACTCATTGCCAAACCGTCTGCCTCGCGTACGGTGGGCACGCCATTGATCGCATCGACATGCGGGTATGAGAGGTCCAGATCGCGCGCCATGCGGCGGATGACGGCGAGCTGTTGCCAGTCTTTCTCGCCGAAAAACGCCATATCGGGGCGGACCTGGTTGAAGATTTTGCACACAACGGTCGCGACGCCATCGAAATGGCCGGGGCGGTCCGCGCCGCACAGCCCGGCCGACACCCCGGAAACGCTGATATTGGTGGAGTAGCCTTGCGGGTACATTGTCTCCACGCCCGGATGCCAGAGCAGCGCAACCCTTTCGCCTTCGAGCTTGGCCGAGTCTTCTGCAAGTTGGCGCGGATAAGCGTCCAGATCCTCGTTCGGACCAAACTGCCTCGGATTGACGAAGATCGATGCGACCACGTGATTGGCATGTTTTGCCGCTTCGCGCACCAATGTCAGGTGCCCGTCATGCAAAGCGCCCATCGTCGGGACGAGGGCGACGCTGCCCAACTGACGCAATTCATCCACAGCCTTGCGAAGATTAACAATTGTCGAGACGGTTTGCATGGGTGCATGCCTTGGTTGTATTGCTTGCGACTGACGCTAGCCGCGCAAGGACGGAAGAGAAAGAGCCCAACGTGACAACGCCGCATCGTATTGTCTTTGCCAATGAAAAAGGCGGAACGGGCAAGTCGACGACGGCTGTGCATGTGGCCGTCGCCCTCGCCTATCAGGGCGCGAAGGTGGCTGCACTCGACTTGGATACACGGCAGGCAACATTTTTCCGCTATTGCGAGAACCGCGCCGAAACGCAGAAGCGCCGCGAGGCCGACTTGCCCGGCCCCGTTTTTGACACCTGCCACGGCGACACCATCGAGAGCCTTGAAGAAGAAGCTGCCCGCCTGGGCGAGGGCATGGATTTCCTGTTGTTCGATACGCCGGGGCGTGACGATCCCTTCGCGCGCCATGTCGCTGCGAGTGCCGATACGCTGGTCACACCAATGAATGACAGCTTTGTCGATTTCGACCTCATCGGGCAGGTCGATGCCGAAAGCTTCAAAGTCCGCAAGCTCTCCTTCTATGCCGAGCTGATCTGGGAAGCACGAATCAAGCGCAGCCGAGCACAGCTGGACGAGAACAAGCGCGAGATGGACTGGGTCGTGGTGCGCAATCGCACGGGTTACACCGACGCCCGTAACCAGCGGCGCATCGATCAGGCACTGACCGAACTTTCCAGGCGCGTGGGCTTCCGCGCGGTCCAGGGCTTGTCCGAACGCGTGATCTATCGCGAGCTGTTCCCCAGCGGCCTTACCCTGCTCGACAAAGGACATCTGGGGGAGCTCGGCACGAGCCACCTCGTCGCGCGGCAGGAATTGCGCAACCTGGTGCAGAACTTGCGACTGCCCATGCCGGGCAAGTCCGCGCAGGTTAGCGGCGAATTGTTGGCAACCGAAGCGGCGAAGGAACCCGCCTGAAATGCTGCGTTTCGCCATTCTGATCGGTGTAGGGCTGCTGCTCTTCCGCTGGATCGCCGGGCGCTGGCCTTGGCAGCCTAGGGTCTCGACCCGCAATCAGGCGATCTTCCGAGCCCGCCGATTGCTGGGCGTCGAGGCACAAGCCAGTCGCGATGACATCATCGCTGCACATAAGCGGCTTATCGCCATGGTCCACCCTGATCGCGGCGGCTCGAACGATCAGGTACATGAAGCCAATGCCGCGCGCGATTTGCTGTTAGACGAGTTGCCCCACCAAGTTCCGTAAGGTAGCGCGGGGTCAACAAAAGGACCCTGTTTGATGAGCTATACCTTCCACCCGACTGTCCTGCGCGAATACGATATTCGCGGCATTATCGGCCAGACGCTCGGCCCCGATGATGCGCGCGCGATCGGGCGCGGTTTCGGCACGCTGCTGCGCCGCGATCTGGGCGAGGATTCCATCCCGCTGGTGGCGGTGGGTTATGATGGCCGCGTCAGCTCGCCCATGCTCGAACACGCGCTGGTCGAAGGGCTGACATCTTCCGGGTGCGATGTTCGCTGTATCGGCATGGGGCCAACGCCGATGCTCTATTACGCGGAAGCCTCGGCCGAGGAGGTGGATGGCGGCATCCAGATTACGGGTAGCCACAATCCCGCGAATTACAACGGCTTCAAGATGGTATTTCGTGGCCGCCCCTTCTTCGGCAGTGATATCCAGAGGCTCGGGAAAATGGCCGGTGCCGGGGATTGGGTCGATGGTTCCGGCGCTGTCGCGAAAGTCGAGATCCTCGATGAGTACGTCGAACACATGCTCGGTGCACTGGAAGGGATTGAGGAAAGCGTGCTGTCCGGCGTGAAGGTCGGTTGGGATGCTGGAAACGGCGCCGCTGGGCCGGCGCTGGAAAGGCTCGTGGCCCGGCTGCCCGGCGAGCATCACCTGCTTTACACCGGAGTCGACGGAAACTTTCCTAACCATCACCCTGACCCCACCGTGGAAGCGAACCTTGCCGACCTGAAGGCGCTCGTGGCCGAGAAATCCCTCGACTTCGGCATTGCTTTTGACGGCGATGGCGACCGGATCGGCGCCATCGATGGCGAGGGCCGTGTTATCTGGGGCGATCAGCTATTGATGATTTACGCAGAAGATCTCCTCACGAAACGACCTGATGCGACGATTATCGCCGACGTGAAGGCGAGCCGAGCCCTGTTCGACCATGTCGAAAAGCTTGGCGGACGGCCATTGATGTGGAAGACGGGGCACTCGCTGATCAAATCGAAAATGAAGGAGACATCGTCTCCGCTAGCGGGCGAGATGAGTGGCCACGTGTTTTTTGCGGACACCTATTACGGGTTCGACGACGCGCTGTATGCCGGTGTGCGCCTGCTTGCGGCCAGCGCGCGGCTGGGCAGGTCCGTCACACAATTACGCGGCGAAATGCCCGCCATGTTGAATACGCCGGAAATGCGTTTCCAGGTCGACGAAAGCCGCAAGTTTGCAGCGATCGATGAAGTCAAGGCGCGCATGACAGGCGACGATGTGCCCGCAGGCATCGAAGTGAACGCAACCGATGGCGTGCGCGTCAACACGCCTGACGGCTGGTGGCTGCTACGCGCATCGAACACGCAGGATGTTCTGGTCGCGCGCGCAGAAAGTGATACAGAAGAAGGACTTGAGCGGCTGATGGGCCAGATCGATGAACAGCTGGCGCTCAGCGGCCTCGAACGCGGCGAGAGCGTGGGGCACTAAAAGGGATCAAGAATATGAAGAAGCTGCTTTTTGTTGCCGGTTCGGCTGTTGCGCTGGCGTCCGTCTCTATGCCTGCAGTGGCGCAGGATGAGGCTGAAGGCGCGATGACCGAGGCCGATATGGCCGATGCCATGGCGGGTTTTGCTGAGCTGTATCCTGCGGAGCCATTGACCGCGGAGCAGGAAGCGCGCTTGCCGACCGCGCGCCGCGTCGTTTCGTACTTCATGCCCGAAGGTGCGATGGTCGAGATGATGGACAGCATGTTCGGCGGCATTATTGCGCCGCTTGCCGAAACCGAAATCAATGCGGGCAGCGCGCTCGAAGCCGCACTTGGCCATATGGTCAGTTCAGGCGATATGGAAGAAGCTGATGTCATCGCCACGCTCGCGATCGTCGATCCCGATTGGGAATCGCGCAACGCTGCGGAAGCCGAAGCGATAGGGCAGATGATGACGCGCATGGCAGAGGTGATGGAACCGATGATGCGCGAAGTCACGTCGGAACTCTACGCAATCTATTTCACGCAAGCCCAGCTCGAAGATATCGAGGTTTTCTTCCGGACCGAGACCGGCGCTGCCTATGCGCGGAGTTCTTGGCAGATGTCCAGCGATCCGCGGATCATGTCGCGCATGTTCAGCAATGAGGCCATGTGGCAAGAGATGTTCAACATTGAAGAAATGGAAGCCGAAATGGAGGCCGTTTCCGCCTCGCGGACCTATGAGGAGCTTTCGTCCGCCGAGCGCTCTCGCGTACTCGAACTGACCGGCCTGACCGATGAGGAGCTGCGTGCCGGCATCAGCACCGAATTCGAATACACCGATGAATATTGGGAAGAGGAAATGTGGGACGCTGCCGAAGATGCAGGCGAAGCCGGCGAAGAAGCAGGGGAAGGCAAGCCGACGCCGGGCGCCAAGTAATCGGTGAGCACCGAAGGATCGCAGCCTTTCCTCTGGTCCGCGCTGGGAATTGCGCCCGCCGCTGTCAAGGACGCGATCCGCGCGGCGCATGGCGCGGCGCGCGCCAAGCTCGATGACAACGCCTTGATCTCTGCCTATGCCGATTTGACAGCGGGGCAAGGCAAGGCGACATTTCTGGCCACTGAAATGCAACGACAGGCCGAACGGTGCGGTGAGCCGGCTGTAGACTCGCCACCTCACGTGCCACAGCCACCCTCCGAACCCGATCGAGCCACAAGGCGCCAAAAGACGCGGCGTGGTTCGCATGGCAATCATGGATGCCCGATATGTGGCCGAACGGACCGAGCTGCTCAATATCGCGCAGATGCATCTTGCATGGCTGCTTACCCCTCGGGAGGTCGCCGGTGATGCCTGCCGAAGCGTTATTGAAGGCACGTTTGTCGGCGGTATGCCGATTATGCGCGAAGATTGGGTGCGTTATGAAGCCAGCCTTGCCGCGACTTTTCTGATGGATGGCATACTCGACACCAGGCCGCCACAATCGCTCACCCGAGAACTTCCCGAATGGGGGCTGGTCGCTGCGGCGGCACAGGCGGATTTGCCGATCCAGGAAGTTGCAGAACGCCTGGTCATGCCGGCGCACCCGCGCGGCTGCGACACCCGCATCGCCATCCTGGAGGCGCTACTGGATCGGGCTGACGACGTGCCCGATGCGGCATTTCGCAGCCTGTAAACGGTGCGCGCGACTGCTCCCCAAGTGCCCCATTTCCTGCAGCGCCTTACTCTGCAAAAGTGGGGTATGGCAGGCCCTTCTCCTTTCCGGTTGTTGCGACTGAGCGCGAGTGAAGTGGGCGTGGGGGCTTTTGCGTCAGAGCACTGCCACATTGTTGCAGAAAAGTGCACGCCCGGAAGGGCTCGGGCATGACCAAATCGCCCATCCCTCCCGAAATCACCGCGTGGTTCGACAGCCGCGGCTGGCGGGTGCGGCGGCACCAGGCGGAGATGCTGGCGGCAAGCGATGCGGGCAAGCACGCGATGCTGGTGGCGGATACCGGTGCGGGCAAGACGCTGGCAGGGTTCCTGCCGACGCTGGCTGCCTTCACGCCGTCACGACTGGGCGGGGCCAAGCCGCCAGTGGGGCTCCACACGCTCTACGTCTCGCCATTGAAGGCGCTGGCGCATGACGTGCAGCGCAATCTCGTCGCGCCCAATGAGGAGATGGGGCTGGGCCTGCGGATCGAAACGCGCAGCGGCGATACTCCGTCCGACCGCAAGAAGCGCCAGCGCGCCCGCCCGCCGCATGTGCTGTTGACGACGCCCGAAAGCCTCTCGCTACTGCTCAGTTACGAAGACAGCTTCGAACTGTTCAAGGGACTGAAACGCGTTGTGGTGGACGAGGTCCACGCCTTCGCCACGCAGAAGCGCGGGGACTTGCTGGCGCTTGCACTCAGCCGCTTGCAGGCGATTGCGCCGGACATGCAGCGCGCCGCGCTCTCCGCCACGGTGGCCGATCCGGAAGGCTTCGCCGCATGGGTCGCGCCCCAAGAGGACTCATTGGGGGGAGACATGGATGCGGTCGAACTGGTCGAGGGCGAGCAAGGCGCCGAACCGCAGCTCGAGATCCTGTTGCCGCAAGAGGAGCGCGTTCCGTGGGGCGGGCACGCGGCCACATGGTCGATCGGCCAGCTGTACGAGCGCATTCGCACCAACAAGACCACGCTTGTCTTCACCAACACCCGCTTCCTCGCCGAGTACATCTTCCAGCACCTTTGGGACGCCAACGAGGACAACCTGCCCATCGGCATCCACCACGGCTCGCTCTCCAAAGAGGCACGGCGCAAGGTGGAAGGGGCAATGGCGCGGGGCGAACTGCGGGCGCTGGTGTGCACGGCCTCGCTCGATCTCGGCATCGACTGGGGCGATATCGACCTTGTGGTGCAGATGGGCGCGCCCAAGGGCTCGAGCCGACTGCTCCAGCGCATCGGCCGCGCCAATCACCGGCTCGACCAGCCGAGCCGCGCACTGCTGGTGCCGGGCAACCGGTTCGAGTTCCTCGAGGCCTATGCCGCGCAGCAAGCGGTCGAAGAGGGCATGCGCGACGGCGAGGACTTCCGCCCCGGCGGGCTCGATGTGCTGGCCCAGCACGTGATGGGCTGCGCCTGTGCGGGGCCGTTCCACGAGGATTCGCTGCTCGCCGAAGTGCGCAGCTGCCTGCCCTATGCGCAGGTGGATGAGGCCATGTGGACACGCGTGCTCGCGTTCGTGGCGACGGGGGGATATGCGCTGAAGGCTTACGACAAGTTCAGGCGCATCGTGCGCGCGAAGGACGGCACGTGGCGCCTCTCGCACCCCGAACGCGCGTATCAGCACCGCATGAACGCAGGGATCATCGTCGATGCCGAGATGGTGGAAGTGCGCTTCCGCAACGGGCGCTCGCTCGGCAAGGTGGAGGAGCGGTTCGCAGCGGGTCTCAGGCCGGGAGACACCTTCCAGTTCAGCGGCGTCAACGTCGAAGTCGAGGCGATGAAGGACATGGAGCTGGTGGTGCGCGCCAGCAAGAAGGCGGCGACGATCCCCTCTTACGGCGGTCTTCGCCTGCCGTTGACCACGCATCTGGCCCAGCGTGTGCGCGGCCTGCTGACCGACCGTGCGGGCTGGTCGCGCTTCCCCGATGACGTGCGCGAATGGCTGGAAGTGCAGGACTGGCGCAGCCAGATGCCGGGGCCGGAGAACTTGCTCGTCGAGAGCTTCCCGCATGCGCAGAAGCACTATACCGTCTACTACACCTTCACCGGGTGGAACGCGAACCAGTCATTGGGCATGCTGATCACCGCGCGGATGGAAGCGCTGGGGCTGATGCCCGGCGGCTTCGTGGCGAACGACTACTCGCTGGCGGTGTGGAGCCTGAAGCCGGTGGAGGACCCGCGCCCGCTGCTCTCGCCCGACATCCTGACCGAGGAGTTCATCGACTGGGTTCAGGACAGCTACCTCCTACGCCGCGCCTTCCGCGAAGTGGCGGTGATCGGCGGGCTGGTGGAGCGGCAGCACCCGGGTAAGCGCAAGAGCGGGCGGCAGGTCACCTTCAGCACCGACCTGATCTACGACGTGCTGCGCAAGTACGAACCCGACCACGTGCTGATCGAAGCCGCCTGGGCCGATGCCCGCGCACGGATGACCGATGTCGGGCGGCTGCGCGATCTGCTCGATACGGCGGCCGAACGGATCGAACACGTTGTGCTCGACCGGGTCAGCCCCCTCGCCGTGCCGGTGATGGTGATGATCGGGCGCGAGGCGGTTCCCCAAGGAGGCGCGGATGACGAACTGCTGCTGGAGGCGGAAACGCTCGCGGGAGCAGCGATGCGGGTGGAGGGACTGCCTGATGAGTTGGCTTAGATTGAGGCCTTAGTGCTGGGGCCAAGGCATCAGGCGAGGGTCGCATTCGGGCATTGCGGGGCGATATCGGGGGGCTTTCGGCATTTCGTCGCTAGAGTTGCTTGGAAAGGTGCTGTGCCGGGAAAGGCCGCCAAAACAGAAGTTATGCATCGTGTTGAAGCCGCTGATCCAGATGATTGCCAGTGCCCGAGCTGCTTGACCGTATGGCGCATTGTCCTCAGGAGTGAACTCTAGGCTTGGGTAGCGGAGGTCCTTTGCTGCCACTTGTAGATGCGCAAGGAGTTCGGCTCACTCACCACGCTGCCATTCCATGTCGGCCTCCCGCTGGCATCCATCCCAACAACGTGCACATCGATGTCATGAGGTTGAAACCAGGAATTGGGTTCCGCTTGAGATGCTAGGTCAAACACCGTTGCATGAGTTTGCAATGGCCGATTGACCCACCACACCATGCTCGCGATGATGATCACGACTGCCGCCACCACGTCATATCGGGGCCGGGAAATCGGCTCGCCATGATCGTGAGGCAGGTGCAGCCAGCGCTTGCCCCGCCGACGCGGAGGACTAATCGGCATCGAAGGTGCGGTACTGGTGCGCTCCGGCGAAGGCGAACTTGGAGATGTTCGCGTCGTCGACCAGGTTGATGACCTGCACAGACGCATCATAGCTGGCGTTGGCTTCGGGCTCGAAGCGGATAACCGGGGCATCCTCGGCAGAGGCGGCCACGGCGAGGCGTGCTTGCAGGGTCGCGGTGTCGACAGGTTCGCCGTTCCACAGGACGTCACCAGCCTCCGTCACGACCAGTGCGATCTGCTCGCTATCAGGTCCGGTTGACCGGTCAGTTGGAAGATCAACCTCGACCGAATGGGTGGCAATCGGGATCGACAGGATGATCATGACGAGGAGAACCAGCAGCACATCGATTAGCGGGGTGATGTTCAGCTCGCTCATCGGCTGGGCGTGGGTGGCGTAACGACGTTCCAGCATGCGTGACCTCAAAGCCATGATCGTTCTCCTCTCGAAAGTATGTGATAAGATAACATCACGAAAAGGAGATAAAGTCAATTCAGCCGTTTGGAAGGATCCGATGCCGCAATCAGGCTTGCAGGCTCAGTTTCCGAATCGCGGCTTCGCGCACCAGCTCTGCTGCAGGCACAAAAAAGGGCGACCGGAGCCGCCCTTTTGATGCCGGTATATGGCGATGAACCTATTCGCCGCTGCCGAACTGTCGATAACGCTCGTTCCCGACAAAGCCGAACTTGGTGACGCCCGAACCTTTGATGATTGCCAGGACTTCTGCCGAAAGCTCGTAGCTTGCATTGGCTTCTGGCTCGAATTGCAGCTCCGGCTCCACTGCGAAGGTGAGCGATTCCGCAAGGTTTCCGACCAGTTCATTATCGTTGATCGGCTGCGCGTTCCACAAAATCTGATCGTTCTGAGTGATCACGATCTTGTTCTTGATCGGATCAACATCCGGGGTGTCCGGATTATTGGTTGGCGAAGGCAGATCGATGTTCACTGCATGGGTGGCCACGGGAATGGTAATGATGAACATGATGAGGAGAACGAGCAGGACGTCGATCAACGGCGTCATGTTCATTTCCATCATCGGGCTGCCATCGTCACTACCGCCTGACATTGCCATGATTGCGTACTCCTAATTTACTCAAACGAACCCGACTGTCCGGAGGCTATCAGCCTTCCGGATCGACCGGGTTAGAGATGAAGGCGACGGTCGGATAACCGGCGGCCTGCACGTTGAAAATCGTACCGGCAACGCAGCGCCAGGGCGCATTCACGTCACCACGAATGTGGACCTGCGGGATCAGCTCGGGATCCGCCATGATCGCTTCCGGGCCACCAGCACGCTGCACGATATTGTCGAGCCGCTCAAAAGCGCGGTCATACAACTCGGTCGAATCGACCAGCGTCGTGTTGTTGAGAAACACACGACATTCCCCTTCACGCGTCGCACCGGTAAAGCCGCTGCGGATAGTGCGGGGCGTGCGGCCCTCTGCGTCTGTGGTCGTCACGGTGATCAGCAGGTTCTCGACCTTGTCTTCCGAATCCTGCGTCTCGATGATCGGGATACGCAGTTCCTCGACCGTCTGGATGGCCACCGGAACGGCAATCAGGAAGATGATCAGCAGGACCAGCATCACGTCCACCAGTGGCGTGGTGTTGATGTCTGACATTGGCGTTTCTTCACCGCCTAACGCTATGGCCATCTATCTGTTCCTATTTTCACTTAAGTGAGGAAGCGGCGGGCACCAGCATGCGAAGGCGCCCGCCAATTCATACAATTTGCTTACTTCTTCGGCGCGGCAGCCGGAGCGGCCTTTGCGGGAGCTGCCTTCTGCGACGCGGCCGGCATGGTCGGCTTGACCTGGCCATGCGAAGTAATGTTGGCCTGCAGATCGGTCGAGAAGCCCGAGAGCATCGAGGCGATCTTGCGGTTGCGCGACTGCAGGTAGTTGTAGGCGAACACGGCCGGCACAGCCACGAGCAGACCGATAGCGGTCATGATCAGAGCCTCACCCACCGGACCAGCAACCTGATCGATCGAAGCGGAACCGGTCGCACCGATCTTGATCAGCGCGCGGTAGATACCGATCACCGTGCCGAGCAGACCGACGAACGGTGCGGTTGCACCCACGGTCGCAAGGAACGGCAGGCCACCAGCAAGCTTCGCATTGATCGAAGCTTCCGAACGCGCAAGCGTGCCGTGCAGCCAGTCATGCGATTCCAGGCTGTCGGTCATCTTGGCCGATTCGTCACCGGCACGGATGCCGTCATCGACAAGCTGGCGCCATGCGCTGTTCTTGTCGAACTTGGTGGCACCATCCTTTAGCGAACCGGCGCGCCAGAATGCGGCACGATTGGAACGATATTCCTTCATCACCTTGTTCTGTTCAAAATACTTGGTGATCAGGATGTAGAACGACCCGACCGACATGATAATCATGACGCCCAGAATCGACCAGGCGACGGGGCCGCCTTCTTCCATGGCTTCCCAGAAACCAAAGCTGGTCTGCGGGGCTTCACCGCCCGTAGCGGCCAGAATTTCGATAAGCATGCTTGTAGTCCTCTTCTAAGAGAAATTGAGTAATCAGTTGATCCGGTAAACGATATTGGTCGACCAGCTGCCCGTGGTCGGGTTGCCGTTGCGATCCAACGCCGGATTGAACCGGGCATATCGCGTAATGTCGTCACACGCAGCCTGATCGAGAATCGGGTCGGCAGAGCGGGTCACCCGGCAGGACGCAACACGCCCTTCACCGTTAACAGTGACGGAAACTCCAACCGTACCTTCGATTTCACGACGCAAAGCACGCGAGGGATAGTTTTCGATGATGCGGCGCGTCCAGCGAGCCTGACCATCGGGTGTAACACCACGCGACATGTCGGGCGCAGGCGGAGGTGCCGGAGGGGCAACCGGAGCCGGCGGAGGAACGATGAGCGCGGGCGGTGCCGGCGGCGGGATGTTCCGCTGCGTTTGCACCTGCGGCGGGTTCACCGCAACGTTGATTGGCGGCGGCGGCGCGACCGGCGGTGGCGGGGCAACTTCCTGCTCCGGCGGCGGTGGCGGCGGTTCTTCCTCAGGTGGTGGCGGTTCCTCGATATCCACGGTGGTCACCCGCTCCACGGCTTCCTTGAAAGCCGAATAGGCGAGGCCCGTAACCAGCAAATAGCCAATTCCGATGTGGATGAGGGCAACGATAATAATCGCAAAAATGCGAGTACCGCTCATTTCTTGGTCAGCGTAAGCCATCCAGTCCCTTCACTCCATTATCTGCACCGGGTCACACCCGGCAGTCTCGACCAACAAGCTTAACACCCTGCCAGTCGCAGCGGATTGTTGTCCAGCCCAAATGATGTCCTGCACTACCAACCAAGCAAAGAAAGATTTGTGCCCGATTGGCCACATCCGGATTATTTTTGTTGTCCCCGGGGGCCTTTCGGGCCGCGTCTTAACCGGCTGGAAGGGTATGGGCAAATTCTTTTCTATTAAGTCGCGATTCATTCGCCCTGCCCTCTGGTAATTCGGTCTCATTTTTGCCGCTCGGCGAGCGATTCTTGCCCGTGGCCGATCCGGGATTGCAATTACAAACGCTGTCAGGGCAGAGAGATTCGCATGACATTTCAAGCATACAACAAACCGAATCATTCGCTCTGGCGCTCGACCCTTATGGGTTTTGCGGCCTCTTTGCTGATGGCATGCTCCACCGTCATGCCTGCGCAATCGCAGGACACCCCGGAGGCAGAACTCGGGCCGGGGGAACAACCCACCTATGCCGATCTGGTGACTTTCGCGCTGGCTTCCGACTTGGTGGCGATCGTGACTGTAGATGACGCTATTGCCTTTCCTCCCGAACGGGCACCCAACGTCCCACCGGCAAGAGTACGGATATATATTGAATCGCTCACGCAAAGCTTGCTCGCCTCTCCACGCGGCGTGGGCGAATCACTCATTTTCGTCACCGAGACTGATCGTGAACCCGATGGCGATGTCCCCGATTGGGAGGATCGCCGCTTCATCATTTTCGCCGATCAGTCGGCCACCCGGCCAAATGAAGTGCAGCTCGTTTCGTCCCGGGCGATGTTCCCGGCTGGCCCGGTGGTCGAGGCACGGGTTCGCCGCGTCTTGCGCCAACTTGCTGCGGCCGACATTCCCACCGCGATTACCGGTATACGCGATGTCATTTCGATCGAGGGGAATCTTGCGGGCGAATCGGAAACGCAGATGTTTGTCGAAACCGAAAGCGGCGCACCGGTGTCGCTGACCGTGCTTCGTCGCCCGGGCATGCAACCGCAATGGGGCGTGTCGCTGGGTGAGATCGTCGACACTTCGGCGCGTCCGCCGGAGCGTGAATCACTGGCCTGGTTCCGCTTTGCCTGCTCGCTTCCGGCAGAACTCCCCGCCGATGCCTTCCTGCAAAGCGATCGCGCTTCGCAACAGCGTGCGCGGGAAGACTACGCCTTTGTCCGGCGCGAGCTTGGACCCTGCGAGCGCCGCTACAGCTGAGCGAAGATATATTTGAACGCGGGGAAGTCCATCTCGCTTGCGCACGAAGATCGCGGTCCGTAACGCTCCGGCCAAGCTGAATTGAAACGGGGAAACATGGCAGACAGTTTGCGCATCGCCTTGGCGGGGCTCGGCACGGTGGGGGCAGGTGTGATCCGCCTGTTGACCGAGAATGGCGCATTGATTGCAGGCCGCGCCGGTCGCTCGATCGAGATCGTCGCAGTCTCTGCTCGCGATCGAGCGAAGGATCGTGGGGTCGACCTGTCGACCTATGCGTGGGAAGACGACATGACTGCCTTTGCCGAGCGTGAAGATGTCGATGTTGTCGTCGAGCTTGTGGGTGGATCGGACGGTCCCGCCCTGGCGCTGGCGCGGAAGGCGCTAAGCGGTGGCAAAGGTCTGGTCACCGCCAACAAGGCCATGGTGGCGCATCACGGGCTGGAGCTGGCCCAACTGGCCGAGAGCGCTTCCGTTCCTCTCCGATACGAAGCTGCGGTGGCAGGCGGTATTCCGGCGATCAAGGGCCTCGGTGAAGGCGCTGCCGCCAACCGGATCGAACGCATTTACGGCATTCTGAACGGCACGTGCAATTACATCCTTTCGGAAATGGCAAGCACTGGAAGAGACTTCGACGATGTTCTCGGCGAAGCACAGTCGCTGGGCTATGCCGAGGCCGATCCGGCCTTTGATATCGAAGGCGTCGATGCCGCGCACAAGCTTTCGATCCTTGCGGCGCTGGCATTTGGGACGAAGCTCGATTTCGGCGCAGTCGATATTTCGGGCATCAGCCGCATCCGCGCTGCCGACATCGCGCAGGCCCGCGCGCTGGGATATGTCATCCGACTGATCGGCCTTGCCGATTGCGAGAGTGATGATGGCGCGCAGCATGTATTCCAACGTGTTGCCCCATACCTGGTTGCTGCGGATCATCCACTGGCTGGCGTCACCGGTCCAACCAATGCCGTCGTCGGCGAAGGCAATTTTTCAGGGCGACTTCTGTTCGAAGGCGCAGGTGCGGGCGATGGCCCGACCGCCAGCGCCGTTGTCGCTGACCTCATCGATATCGCACGTGGCAATTCGCTACCGCCATTCTCGCTCCCGGTCGACTCACTGGCGGAAAGCGCCCCCGCAGATCCTGGTGGTCGCCGCAATCGGGCTTACATCCGTTTGATGGTGGCTGATCGCCCAGGTGTCCTGGCAGAGATCACGGCGGCCATGCGCGATGCAGGTGTGTCGATCGAAAGCCTGATCCAGCAGGGCCAGCGCGAAGAGGATGGCGAGCCCGTTCTGGTTGCCATGGTCACGCATGATGGACCGGAAGCCGGCGTCGGACAGGCACTCGAATTGCTTGAAGGCTCGGAAAGCCTAGCCGAAGAACCTTTGGTGATGCGCTTGCTCGGCTAATCCTCGCCGGTCAAGTCGATCCTTACGCGTTCGCCCGTGGCCGGGCGTTCTCGGTTCGGTTCTTCTTCAACTTCCGTCACCTGCGCGGCTTCTGCGGAACTCAGGGGTTCGGGGAATGCGCTCAGATCGACCATGATGGCAGGTTCGGGTGCCCACCCGAAGCGCACGCAGTTTGTTGTCCCAACTGAGCCGGGATTGGTGACCCAGCATGGCGGATCGGTCAGCCCGGGAATGATCACGCGGTCGGACTGCGTCTCGCGCGGGATCGGCGAACGGTAGCGTTCCTGATCCTCCAATTCGCGGCAGACAAGAATCACTCCATCTTCTTGCGCCTCGGTTTCGCAAGGATTTGCGCGCACTTCTGTAAGTGGAGCGTCTATGTTTCCGCCATCGGTCTCGAGCGAGGGGCCATAGACATCTTGCGCGCCTGCGGAAGCCGGCAGAAGCACGAAACCGGCAATCAAAATAGCCAAGTTTCTCGACATCCGCGCCCCTCCTGCTAAGCGAGCCGCAATTGAGTGGCTGGAGGCTGAATTAGCGATGAATTCGACAAGTGCAGACGCGCGGAGCGTGCTCGACCGAGTGCTGGTTTTGGAGATGGTTCGTGTGACCGAAAGCGCCGCCATTGCCGCCTCGGACTTGATCGGACGTGGGGACGAAAAGGCCGCCGATGCCGCTGCTGTTGAAGCGATGCGAAGAGCATTTGATACGCTCTACATGGATGGAACCGTTGTCATCGGCGAAGGCGAGCGTGACGAGGCGCCAATGCTCTACATCGGCGAAAAGGTTGGCGGGGCGCCGGGCAAGGGCCCGAAAATCGACATCGCGCTCGACCCGCTTGAAGGCACCACAATTACCGCGAAGGCCGGCCCCAATGCTCTTGCAGTGCTGGCGGCTGCAGAAGAGGGCGGACTGCTGAACGCTCCCGACGTTTACATGGACAAGATCGCTGTCGGCCCTGGATATCCTGACGGCGTGATCAGTCTGGAAAAGAGCGCCACGGAAAATGTGGAAGCCGTGGCTGCGGCCAAGGGGGTTGAGCCGAAGGACATCATAGTGTGCGTCCTCGATCGCCCGCGTCATGCCGATATCATTGCCGAATTGCGCGGCCTCGGCTGTGGTGTCGTGCTGATTGGCGATGGAGACGTGGCCGGCGTGATAGCGACAACCGACCAGGACACGACGATCGACATGTATATGGGTCAAGGTGGTGCGCCGGAAGGCGTGCTGGCCGCTGCGGCACTGCGCTGCGTCGGTGGCCAGTTCAACGGCCGCCTGGTCTTCCGCAACGATGACGAACGCGCCCGCGCCCGCAAATGGGGCATCCAAGACCTCGACCGCATCTACAAGCTTGAAGACCTTGCCAGCGGGGACTGCATCTTCGCTGCGACCGGCGTTACCGAAGGTTCGCTCCTCGCGGGTGTCAAACGTTTGCGCCGCCCCAATGGCGACCGCATCATGACAACCGAAAGCGTCGTGATGCGCGCAAGCTCCGGCACGGTGCGCTGGGTAAAGGGGGAGCACAAGCTCTGATCGGGGAAACGGAGGCCATCCATGTTGCGTTTCCATGACTCTCCGCTAGGCCGGGAACGAAATCAGCCAACAGGGATTCGCGCGCCATGAAGATCATGTCCGGCAACTCCAACTTGCCGCTCGCCCGGGCCATTGCGGCCTATCTTGAAGTCCCGTTGACCGATGCCAGCGTGCGCCGCTTCGCCGATGAAGAAGTGTTTATCGAGATCCACGAAAATGTGCGCGGCGAGGACGTGTTCATCGTCCAGTCGACGAGTTTTCCGGCAAATGACAATTTGATGGAGTTGCTGATCGGGATCGACGCGCTGAAGCGCGCGTCGGCCAAGCGCATTACGGCTGTGGTGCCTTATTTCGGCTATGCCCGGCAGGACCGGAAGCCGGGACCGCGCACACCGATTTCCGCCAAGTTGGTCGCCAATTTGATTACCGAAGCAGGCGCTGACCGGGTTCTCGCTGTCGACCTGCATGCCGGGCAAATTCAGGGCTTCTTCGATATCCCGACCGACAATCTCTACGCCGCGCCAACGATGGCTGCGGACATCCAGGCGCGGTATGGTGACGAGGACCTTATGGTCGTCTCTCCCGATGTTGGCGGTGTGGTACGCGCACGCGCGCTTGCCAAGCGGCTCGACAACGCCCCGCTCGCCATCGTTGACAAGCGCCGCGATCGCCCGGGCGAGAGCGAAGTGATGAACATCATCGGTGATGTGAAAGGCCGCAGCTGCATCCTCATCGACGATATCGTCGATTCGGGCGGTACGCTGTGCAACGCGGCGCAGGCGCTACTCGATCAGGGCGCAAATAGTGTCGCGGCTTACATCACGCACGGTGTGCTTTCGGGCGGTGCCGTAGCGCGCGTCGACAAATCGGCGCTCAAGGAACTGGTTATTACCGATACCATCCAGCCCACCGATGCAGCGAAGGAGTCGGATCGCATTCGCGTCCTCACCATCGCTCCGCTACTGGGCGAAGCTGTACGCCGTATCGCTGACGAAAGCTCTGTTTCGAGCCTGTTCGACTAACGCGTTTCAACCGGCCGATTGATACGAGCGCGGCTCGCTATCGGGATCGCGCCATGGTCCCAACTCTTCCGAGCCCAGCCGGTTGAGAGCGTCCAGGCGGCGACGCTGCCGAACCTCAAGAGCTAATCTCAGGAAGGGGTGGGGCCCGGTTTTGAGCTCTGTGGGCGACATGTCGAAGAAGGCACGTACTTCCTTGATTTGGTGCGACTGGTCAAAATAGCGGTCTTCGATTTCCGGCTGGTCTTCAGGACGCGCGACACCAAGCAGTGCAGCACCCATATCCAGAGCCCGGGCCCGCCGTAGCGCCTGTTTGGGCGTTATGCCGAAGGAATGCTTGATCAATCGCTCGATTGTCCGCTTCGACACCGATTGCCTTGCAGCGAATTCTTCTACCGTGATATCCGGCTCTGCCAGGCACGCGATTTCGAACTGCGTGGCGAGTGCATCAGGCGCATTGTCGGCAGCTTGTTTGACCAGCGGCCGCAGGAACTCCTGTTCCAGGACGGCAAGCCATTTCTCATAATCATCATGGAGCGGCACAATCTTGCCGAGGGGGACGTTGCGGTTGAAGTAGACGTCCAGGTCGACAATCCGGTTGACTGTGTCCATTGCCGGCGGGAGGCCAAGCAGATCAGCTGCCCCTGCGTTGAAATGTAGTGCGATGGCAGTGTATTTCCCGGCAATGCTCAGCGGCATGCGTCGCGTCTGTGGTCCGAAATACAGCGCCTTACCGTACGGCCCGGGATCCCACACCTGTTCGCCATCTGCGGTCTTCGCAGTCCAGGCATCGTGAAAAATCCAGGTGATGCAAGGATGATCGACGGTGCGACCGCAATTGACCCGCAAGCCGGGCGGAAGTTCGCCTTCCGAGACGCTCCACCAGTAGAACCACAGCCGCAAATCCTGCGCTGGCGCCCGCGAAAGCGCAAGCGGCGATCCACTACGGGTTGCACCCGTTTGCGATGTTATACGCGGCCCCTCAGTCATTAGGCGGGTTTCTTGCGAAAATTATTGGATAATTGCAACATTTGTTCCGCGAGGTAGAAGGGCGCACATGGTCACGTCTTCCGATATTGCCCTTGCCCATCGCCTTGCCGAAGCGGCACGCGAAGAAATCCGTCGACTGTTCCGTACCGATATCGAAAGCGAAGCCAAAGGCGATGCATCGCCTGTTACGGTTGCAGACCGCAATGCCGAAGCCGCGATGCGAAGGCTGATTGAAGCCGAATTCTCGGCTGACGGCATCCATGGCGAGGAATATGGCATAAAGGATGGCGTGTCAGGTCGCCAGTGGGTGCTTGATCCGATCGATGGCACCACAGCGTTTCTCGCGGGGAGGCCTATCTTCGGAACGCTCATTGCCCTTGTTGCAAATGGCTTCCCGGTGCTCGGTATCATCGATCAGCCAATTCTCGGCGAGCGCTGGCTTGGCGTGGCGGGACAGCCCACGACCTTTAACGGCAAGCGGGTCAAGGCGAGGCTTTGTCCGGAACTGGGCAAAGCGAGCGTCGCCACCACGGGGCCACATTATTTTACCGCTGAACAGGGCGATCGCTTTATGGCGCTGGCGGGCCAAACCGATCACAAACGCATGGTGATGGGCGGCGATTGCTACAATTATGGCTGCCTGGCTTCCGGCCATATCGACTTGGTTGTCGAGGCGGGGTTGAAGTTGCACGATTACGCCGCCCTTGTGCCGGTAGTCGAAGGGGCTGGCGGCGTGATGGGGGACTGGCGCGGTGAGCCGCTTCATGCGGAATCGGACGGTACCGTGCTGGCGCTCGGCGATCCGGCGCGATTGGAAGACGTCATCGAAATACTCGGCTAGAAACGGCCCGAAAAAGCGTTTCACCAAAAGGCGTTGAGCGATTTACAGTCTCTTGTGCGAATCGCTTTCGGGAGCAGCGCGTGGGGATTCAACAGGCACAGTCGCATATCCATGCGACAATCGAACGGAATGCGCATTTGCTCGATGGTGCGTCCACACCTGCCGGCAAACTCCAGCGGCTTGTGGCCGGAATGCGTGGATGCACTCCTTGCCTCGCGCCAACCGATCCCCGGTTTCGAACAGATCAGCCATGACAAGACCAAGCTGACAGATGACCGGCGTTGGCAGACCTACTGCCTATTGGGGTACGGACTGCCCTTTGAAGACAATACCGCTTCCAGCCCAAACACCTGGCAAGCGCTCCGGAATGTCCCCGGCTTGGTCACGGCCTTCTTCTCGATCCTTGCGCCGGGGAAGAGCATTCCTTTGCATCGCGGGCGGTACAAGGGCGTGCTTGGCAATTACCTTGGCGTGAATATCCCTCCAAATAGTGGTGTCGACATCACCGTTGCGGAGGAAGCGCACTGCTGGTGCGAGGGTGCCAGTCTAGTCTGCGATGACAGCTATCTGCACAAGACGCACAATTTCTCTGCTGATGAGCGGGTCGTGGCGTTTGTGGATTTCGAGCGCCCCATGCGAGCGCCGATTTCGTGGATTAATCGCGGCGTACTCAAGCTCATCGCTCGCTCGGGTTACGTGCAGGAAGCCAAGGGCAATTATGAGGAATGGCGACGCGAAAGCTGTCCATAGGCGCCAAAAAACGTCAGCTTTCCGTGTTGCCGATAGGAGACAGGTCAGGACGCTCGTTTCGCGTTGGTGGGCGTTGGTACTTTCTTATGTAGCGCAAGGCCATATATTTCCATTTTGTTACAGAAGCCGCAACAGAACGGCACAGGATGCAAAAAGAGGAGAGTGAGATGCGCAGCTTTATGACGCTTAATGGGGGCTGCCGAGCAGCTCTGCTTTTTGGAACGGCTACACTTGCATTGGTTTCTGCACCTGCAATGGCGCAGGACACGGGCGAAGAAGAAACCGCGCAGCGCGGCAACACCATCATTGTGACGGCGACCAAGCGCGACGCCAATATCCAAGATATTCCTTTTTCGATCAACGCGCAGACTGCGGAAGATATAGAGCGGTCGGGTGCGGTCACGCTCGAAGATCTGTCGCGCAATGTCGCCGGCCTTTCGGTGCAAAATCTTGGTCCGGGCCAGAGCCAGGTTTCGGTGCGCGGTGTTTCGGCCGGGCAGGTCGTACGAGACCAGCCGGGCGTCAAAGAACAAGTCGGTGTCTACCTTGATGAAAGCGTGATTTCGCTTTCGCTGTTCACGCCCGACCTCGATCTCTTCGATCTCAACCGCGTCGAAACGCTGCGCGGCCCGCAGGGAACGCTGTTCGGTTCGGGTTCCGTCGGCGGCACGATCCGTTATATCACCAACCGCCCGGAAATCGGCGTGACCGAGGGCACGATCGAAGCCAATCTCAACCGCCCGCGCGATGGAGACCTCGGCTGGCATCTCAAGGGTGCAGTAAATGTGCCGGTAGGTGATAATGTTGCAGCGCGCGTCGTCGGCTATTACACCGAATATGGCGGCTTCATCGATGCCGCCGGTTCGGGCGGCGGCCAGAACGTCAATGGCGGTGAGCGCTATGGTGGCCGCATTGCATTACGTTTCGACAATGGCGAGGGCCTCTCGATCACGCCACGCATTGTCTATCAGCGCGTCAACGCCGATGGCTTCAACCGGCAGGAAATATTCAATCTCTACGGCAATCCGTTCACAACGCTGGCAACACCGTTCACTTTTGGCGAGCGCGAGCAATGGCTACTGCAACGCGAAGCGTTTGAAGACGAGACGCTGATCGCCGACCTTGTTGCCGAAGTGGAACTGGGCGGTGTCATCCTCACCTCCGTATCGTCCTACACCAGCCGCGATATTCTGGTCAGCCGCGATGCCAGCGCGTTGACCGGCTCTGTTTCGGTGGACCTGGGTTATCCGCCAGACGCAGTTCGCCTGCCGTCTAATCTCAGGGACACCACAGATCTCGAAACCTGGACGCAGGAATTGCGCCTCGCTTCGGATACGGACGGACCTTTGCAGTGGGTGCTGGGTGGTTTCTATTCGGACACCAGCCGGTTCTATCGCCAGCGCTTGCCCACACCGGGCTATGACGCGTTTACCGATCAGGTGCTGGGCGCAGGCACCTCGGCGGCGGTGGCCAATGGTTTTCCGGCTGACTCGCCGTTCAACTCCGACCTGCCCTACGATATCGAGCAGATCGCCGTATTCGGTGAAGCGACCTATTCGCTGACCGAAGCCTTCGATGTGACTCTTGGCGCGCGTTATTACGACTTCGATGAAACGCGCACCATCACCACGGGCGGCCTGTTCGCCAATGGCGATACCGGCCAGGTCGATACGACCAGTTCTGATGGATTCAGTCCGCGTATTCTACTGAGCTACGACATCTCCCCCGATGTGACGCTCAATGCGCAGGCCTCGAAGGGCTTCCGCCTTGGCGGCGTGAACGACCCGCTTAATACGCCGCTGTGTAACGCAGAGGATCTGGCGCTTTTCGGCGGCTTCCAGGACTATGACGACGAAACGCTGTGGAACTATGAAGTTGGTGCGAAAGCGCAGGGTGACGGGTTCTATGTCAACGCGGCAGGCTTCTACACCGACATCAGCAATTTGCAGGTGACGCTGGATGCCGGCAGCTGTTCTTCGCGCATCGTATTCAACGTGCCCGAAGCGCATACGCTGGGTGTTGAAGCGGAGTTCGGTATCAGCCCGGCAGAAGGGCTGGACCTCGTGTTCTCCGGCAGCCTCATCGAGGCGGAATTCGACACGACCTTGCCTGATCCCCTGGCAGGGGCCACCGGCATTCGTGAAGGCAATCGCCTGCCATCGGTGCCGGAATTCCAGTTCTCGGCAACGGGTAGCTATGAGTTCCCGGTAGCGGACAATGCGGATGCTTACTTTGCTGCCAGCTTCACCCATGTCGGCAGTCGCTACACCCAGCCGGCCGACCAGGAAAACAATCCGCGCACCTTCGTTCATGGATTGCCCTTCCTCGGCGCTCCAGCGGATGCAGCGACGACCGTAGACCTGCTGCTTCCGTCCTACGATCTGGTGAATATCTCTGCTGGTGTGGACTTTGACAATGGCTTGTCGGTCATCGCCTACCTGAACAATGTGTTCGACGAGAATGCGCTGCTGTCCTTCGACCGTGAGCGCGGCGGCCGTGCGCGCCTTGCTTATCGTGTTGGCCAGCCGCGTACGCTCGGTGTGACGATCCGGAAGGAATTCTGATCGCACCAGAGAACAGGTAATTGCAGCTCCCGCGGCCCTTTAGTCGGGTCGTGGGAGTTTGCTTTTATCGCTGCGCGCATTCCGGCCTTGCATTTTGCGCGTGCCAACTTTATTTGGCCGCACTTCACTGACACGTGATTATCTTCCGGTCTGGCTGAAAGGGCTGCCAGGGCTGGTTGGACGTGTTTCTGACAAAGGAGACGAAAATGCCCAAGCTGAAGACCAAGAGCGGCGTCAAAAAACGCTTCAAGCTCACCGCCACCGGCAAGGTCAAGCATGGTGTCGCCGGCAAGCGCCACCGCCTGATCAGCCACAATGCCAAGTATATCCGCCAGCAGCGCGGCACCAAGGTTCTGGCCAAGGCCGACCAGGCAGCCGTGAAAAAGTGGGCGCCCTACGGCCTCGATTGAGCCGGGTTCAAGGAGAATAAGATATGCCTCGCATCAAACGTGGTGTGACCACCCGCCAAAAGCACAAGCGTATTCTGGAACAGGCCAAGGGTTACCGCGGCCGCCGCAAGAACACGATTCGCGTGGCTCGCCAGGCCGTCGAAAAGGCTGGCCAGTACGCCTATCGCGATCGCAAGGTTAAGAAGCGCAACTTTCGCGCCCTGTGGATCCAGCGGATCAACGCCGCTGTGCGCGCCGAAGGCCTCACCTATTCGCAGTTTATGCACGGCGTAAAGCTGGCCGGCATCGAACTCGATCGCAAGGTGATGGCAGACCTCGCCATGAATGAAACCGATGCCTTTGGTCTCATTATCAAGCAGGCCAAGGAAGCGCTTCCCGCCTGATTGGTGAAGCCATGAAATTCTTGGAAGCGCCATCCGAAAGGGTGGCGCTTTCTTTTTGTCCCTATTAGAGGCGCAAGGCCATGAGCCAGGAAAACGACACCAGAGCCAGCGAGACTCTCGATCGCATTGCTGCAGCAGGCGATGCCGATGCGCTGGAAACCATCCGTATCGAAGCGCTCGGCAAGAAAGGCTGGGTGAGCGCGCTGCTGAAGACCCTCGGCCAGATGAGCCCGGCAGAACGCAGTGAGCAGGCCCCTGCCATCCAGGCGACCCGCGCAGCAATTGCCGATGCGCTTTCCGCCAAGAAGGCCGAGCTTGAGGCCGCAGAGCTGGAAGCGCGTCTTGCCACCGAAAAGCTCGATCTGACACTGCCCGCCCCGGAAAGCCCGCGCGGAAGCGTGCATCCGGTGAGCCAGGTGATGGACGAGCTGGCAGAAATCTTCGCCGACATGGGGTTCTCGGTCGCCACGGGTCCGGAGATCGAAGACGACTGGTACAACTTCACCGCGCTCAACATGCCGGAGAGCCACCCGGCACGCGCGATGCATGACACCTTCTATTTCCCCGACACCGCGCCCAAGGGCGGCAAGATGCTGCTGCGCACGCATACCTCACCGGTGCAGATCCGCACCATGATGGCCGAGGGCGCGCCATTGCGCATTATCGCCCCGGGCCGTGTCTATCGTTCGGACAGCGACGCGACGCACACGCCGATGTTCCATCAGGTTGAAGGACTGGTGATCGACAAGGGCATTCACCTTGGTCACCTGAAATGGACACTCGAGACCTTTCTCAAGGCCTTCTTCCAGACCGACGATATCGTCCTGCGCCTGCGCCCGAGTTACTTCCCCTTCACCGAGCCTTCGGTTGAAGTCGATGTCGGCTTTGCCCTGGTCGACGGCAAGCGTGTGCTTGGCGGCAGCGGCGATGCGCCCGGCCATGCGTGGATGGAACTGCTTGGATCAGGCATGGTCAATCGCCGCGTGATCGAATTTGCCGGGCTTGATCCCGACGAATGGCAGGGCTTTGCCTGGGGCCTCGGTGTCGACCGTTTGGCCATGCTCAAATATGGAATGGACGATCTGCGCGCCTTCTTCGATGGCGATGCACGATGGCTCGCCCATTACGGGTTCAGCGGGCTTGAACAGCCGACGCTTTCCGGCGGAGTAGGAGCGCGCTCATGAAGTTCTCGCTCGAATGGCTGAAATATTTCCTCGATACCGAAGCTACGGTTGAGGAGATTTCCGAAACGCTCAACGCCATCGGTATCGAAGTCGAGGAGATCGACGATCCGGCTGAAAAGCTGGCCGGCTTCCGCGTGGCGGAAGTGCTGACCGCAAAACCGCATCCCGATGCCGACAAGCTGCAGGTGCTCACCGTCAGCACCGGCGAAGGCGATCCGCTGCAGGTTGTCTGCGGTGCACCCAATGCGCGCGCCGGAATGAAGGGCGTTCTCGGTCTGCCGGGTGCCGAAGTACCTGCAAACGGCATGGTGCTGAAGAAGAGCGCCATTCGCGGTGTCGAAAGCAACGGCATGATGTGTTCCGTGCGCGAGCTGGAGCTGGGTGACGAGCACGATGGCATTATCGAGCTGCCCGAAGATGCACCGGTTGGAACCAGCTTTGCCGAATATCACAAGGCTTCTCCGGTGTTCGACGTGGCGATTACGCCCAATCGGCCGGATTGCATGGGGGTCTATGGTATCGCGCGCGATCTTGCCGCTGCTGGCATCGGCGCGTTCAAGCCGATTACGCCGGACCCGATCGACGCCAAGGGCGCTTGCCCTGTCGAAATCCGCACCGATGATCCGGAAGGCTGCCCGGCTTTCTATGGCCGCGTGATCAAGGGTGTCGACAATACCGTTCCCTCTCCCGACTGGATGCAGCAGCGACTGATTGCCGCGGGCCAGCGCCCGATCAGTGCGGTGGTCGACATCACCAACTACCTGATGCTCGCCTTCGGTCGCCCGGCGCATGCTTATGACCTTGCCAAGCTTTCGGGCCCGGTGGTCGCGCGCCGCGCGAGGGATGGCGAAACGGTCGAAGCGCTGAACGAGAAGACCTACACGCTCGATTCCACCATGACCGTGATCGCCGATGACAATGGCGTGCACGATGTGGCCGGGATCATGGGCGGCGAGCATTCGGGCGTGCAGCCCGAAACGACCGACGTGTTGCTCGAAATTGCCTACTTCAATCCCGAAGCCATCGGTGTGACAGGCCGCAAGCTCGGCCTTGCCTCGGACGCACGCACGCGTTTTGAACGCGGTGTCGATCCGGCCTTCCTTGACGATGGTCTCGCCCTGCTCACCAGCCTGATTCAGCGCATTTGCGGCGGTGAGGCGAGTGAAGTCGTTCGCGCGGGTTCGCCGCCGAGCGAGCCGAAGGTAATTGCCTTCGATCCGGCGATGACCGCCAAGCTGGGCGGGGTGGAAGTGGCCGAAGAGGAGCAGAAGCGAATCCTCGAAAGCCTCGATTTCGCGGTTGATGGCGATTGGAACGTCACGTGCCCGCTGCGCCGCCACGATATCGAAGGCGCGGCGGACCTGGTTGAAGAGGTCGTGCGCATTTACGGTCTCGACAAGGTCCAAAGCGTTGCCTTGCCGCGCGCCGATGGCGTTGCGCGGCCAACCGCTTCGCCAGAGCAGTTGCGTGAGCGCCGCGTGCGCCGTGCGGCTGCCGCGCGAGGGTTGAACGAGGCCGTGACCTGGTCTTTCCTTCCCACCGACGAAGCCGAACATTTCTCCGATGGCCAGCCCCTATGGGTGCTCGACAACCCGATCAGCGAAGACATGAAAGCCATGCGCCCGTCGCTGCTGCCGGGCCTGCTTTCAGCCGCCAAGCGCAATGCCGATCGCGGTGCGACCTCGCTGCGGCTGTTCGAAATCGGCCGCCGGTACCTGCGCAGCGCCGATGGCTCGTCAGACGAACACCCGACGCTTGCCGTGTTGCTGGCAGGCGAAAAGACCGGCCGCGGCTGGGCGAGCGGCAAGGCCGTGCCGTTCGACGCATTCGATGCCAAGGGTGAAGCCGAAGCATTGCTGGCAGAAGCCGGAGCGCCTGTGGCGAACCTGATGGTGATGGGCGATGCGGGGCCGCAGTTCCATCCCGGCCAGTCGGGCACCCTGCGCCTTGGGCCGAAGAACGTGCTCGCGCGCTTTGGGGCATTGCACCCCGCAACGCTCGATGCCTTCGATGTCGATGGCCCAGTTGTTGCGGTCGAAATTTATCTCGATGCGATCCCGGCGAAGAAGGGCAAGCAAGCCTTCGCCAAGCCGCACTACGCACCGCCTGTGCTACAGGCGGTGAAGCGCGATTTCGCATTCCTCGTGCCGAGCGATCTGCCCGCCGGGGACCTGCTGCGCGCTGTGAAGGGTGCGGACAAGGCCAATATCGTCGATGCCCGCGTGTTCGACGTGTTTGCCGGACAGGGCGTGCCCGAAGGCAAGACATCGATTGCCGTGGAAGTGACGCTCCAGCCGGGTGAGAAATCCTACAAGGATGACGAGCTGAAGGCGATTTCGGATGCGGTGGTTGCGGCTGCTGCCAAGCAGGGCGCGGAGCTTCGCGGCTAATCCATGACTTCGAACCGCCGCACATTCGCGATCATCTCGCACCCTGACGCTGGTAAGACCACGCTGACCGAGAAGCTGTTGCTGCAGGGCGGCGCTATCCATCAGGCGGGTGCCGTGAAGGCGCGCGGCGAAGCGCGGCGGGCGCGGTCGGACTGGATGAAGATCGAGCAGCAGCGCGGTATCTCGGTCACCTCCTCGGTGATGACCTTTGAGAAGGAATTCAACGGTGAAACCATCACCTTCAACTTGCTCGATACGCCGGGGCACGAGGACTTCTCCGAAGACACCTATCGCACTCTGACCGCGGTCGATTCCGCGATCATGGTGATCGACGCGGCAAAGGGTATCGAACCGCAGACCCGCAAGCTGTTCGAAGTCTGCCGCCTGCGCTCGGTGCCGATTATCACCTTCGTCAACAAGGTCGACCGCGAAGGTCGTGATCCGTTCGAGACGCTGGACGAGGTGGCGGACATGCTCGCGCTCGATGTCAGTCCGCAAATGTGGCCCATCGGCATGGGTGGCCTGTTCGAAGGCCTGCTCGATTTCCGCACCGAAGAAGTGGCGCGGGTCGAGGGCGGATCGAAGGAATATCTGGGCAAGCGCGATCCACTCGCGGATGCCAACATTCCCGAGAACTTCGTTGAGGAATACGAGCTGGCACAGGCCGGATATCCGGCGTTCGACCTTGAAGCCTATCGAAACGGCGACCTGACGCCGGTGTACTTCGGATCAGCGCTCAAGAACCTCGGCGTGGAAGAGCTGATCGACGCGATTGCGCGGTACGCCCCGCCGCCGCGGCCGCAGCCCGCAGGTGACGAGAAGATCGGGCCGGACCATGATGAAGTGACCGGCTTCATCTTCAAGGTCCAAGCCAATATGGATCCCAACCATCGCGACCGGATCGCGTTCATGCGGCAGGTATCGGGCACGTTCAAGCGCGGCATGAAGCTGACGCCGAGCGGGCTGGGCAAACCTATCGCGGTGCATTCGCCCATCCTGTTCTTTGCGCAGGACCGCGAGATTGCCGACACTGCCGAGCCGGGCGATATCATCGGTATTCCCAACCACGGCACTCTGCGGGTGGGCGATACGCTGAGCGAGAAGGATACGGTGCGGTTTACCGGCCTGCCCAACTTCGCGCCGGAAATCCTGCGCCGCATCCAGCTGCGGGATCCGACCAAGACCAAGCAGCTGCGCAAGGCGCTCGATGACTTGTCCGAAGAGGGCGTGATCCAGGTCTTCTATCCCGAAATCGGCGGATCGAGTATTGTCGGTGTGGTGGGGCAGCTGCAGCTCGACGTGCTCATTTCGCGGCTGGGTGCTGAATACAAGGTCGATGCCGGGCTTGAAGCGTCGCCCTTTGCCACGGCGCGCTGGCTCATCGGCTCTGACGAGGCACTGAGAGAGTTCGAGCGATACAACCAGGGCAATCTGGCGAAGGACAGGGACGGCGATCTCGTCTTCATGGCCAAGAGTGCCTGGGACGTGGGTTATCAGGAAGAGAAGAACCCCGATCTCAAGTTCTCGATAACCAAGGAGCGGTGACAAGTCCGGCGGGTCAGCGTAGTCTGATCCCATGGCCGATTTCACCGACACCCTTACCGACAAGCACATCGCGATGATCGCGAAGCAGCCGGTTTTCTTCGTGGCTACTGCCGCACCCGATGCACGGATCAACCTTTCGCCCAAGGGGTATGATGCCTTCAGGGTGATCGCGCCCGACCGCGTCGCCTATCTCGATCTGGGAGGATCGGGGAACGAGACCAATGCGCATCTGCTTGCCGACGGGCGGATCACGGTGATGTTCTGCAATTTCGAACAGCCAGCGCTCATCACGCGTATCTATGGCCGGGGAAAGCCTGTCCTGCCTGCGGATGACGGGTGGGACGAGATCGCGCAGCACTTCACCCTGCTTCCGGGCACGCGCCAGATCTTCGATATCGAAGTCGAGAGCGTGCAGACAAGCTGCGGCTGGGGTGTGCCCTTCATGGAATTGAAGTCCGAACGGCACACGCTGGTGAAGGCGCATTCCAATGTCGATGCAGAGGCGTGGGCGGCCAAGCACAACGGTCGCCGCGAAAGTATTGATGGCCTGCCAACGCGCCCGACCGATCGTTACATCGCCGGGGACGCGCCGCCTTCCACAGACTGATGCAGCTCACTTTCGCCAGCTACAATATTCGCAAGGCCATTGGCCGCGACGGGGTGCGCAACCCTGCGCGCATTCTCGATGTGATTGACGAGCTCGGTGCCGACATCGTCGCTGTGCAGGAAGTCGATGTGCGCTTTGGTGCGCGCGAGGGAGTGATCGGGCGGAGTGCGCTGTCGCATCGTGGCTGGCAAGTCGCCTCGGTGCCGATGAAGCCGCAGAGCCTTGGCTGGCACGGCAACGCCCTGCTTGTGCGAGAGGGGATCGGGATAGAGGAGGTCGCCGGCGATCACTTGCCGCGTCTGGAGCCGCGTGGAGCGGTGCGTGCGCTGCTGCACGCTGGCGGTCACGAGATCTGCGTCACCGGCGTACACCTCGATCTGAGCGGCATCATGCGGCAAAGGCAGTTGGCACATATCTGCGGGGCAAGCCGCGCGCCCGAAGTGCCGGCGGTGATGCTGGGCGATTTCAACACGTGGCGGACGGTGTTTCCGCGCAGTCGGGGGCTCGCTGCGCATTGGAACATGGTCGAGCCGGGGAATAGTTTTCCCGCGCACAGGCCGTTTCTCTCACTCGACCGGCTGGTTCACACGCCGCATTGGCAGGTAGATAGCGCGAATGTCCACACCAGTCCGCTCGCTCGCGGCGCTTCGGACCATTTGCCGATCCGCGTGGAACTTTCCCTGCTGAATATTTGAGCAGCCTGCCTGCATTTTGTGCGCTGCAGCACAAACAATAAGTGGGAATCGCCAAGTTTACCTCCTGAAATATCCGCAAAGCGGGATTGGCACGGCCTTTGCAAAACATACCCCTGGCCGGGGCAGACTCCGGCGCAGGACAGGGGTCAAAGATGAAATTTGTCATCGCCATTATCAAACCATTCAAGCTCGACGAAGTGCGTGAAGCACTTGCCGAAGTGGGCGTTGCAGGGATGACCGTCTCGGAAGTGAAGGGTTTCGGTCGCCAGAAGGGCCAGACCGAAATCTACCGCGGCGCTGAGTATTCGGTGAACATGCTGCCCAAGGTGAAGCTCGAAATTGCCGTGAGCGACGAGATGATGCCCAAAGCCGTAGAAGCCATCCAGCAAACCGCCAGTACACAAAGCATCGGCGACGGGAAGATTTTCGTGCTCGACCTCGCATCGACCACGCGCATCCGCACCGGCGAAACCGACGAAACCGCGCTTTGATCAGGGGATACGCCACAATGAAAATGTCATTCATCAAACTTGGCGCCGTCGCTGCGACCGCGCTGTTCACGGCGAGCCCCGCGCTCGCGGCCGCACCTGCAGCCGATGCTGTCGGCGGTGGTACGGCCTATATCTTCAACACCCTGCTGTTCCTGATCGGCGGCTTCCTTGTCATGTGGATGGCGGCGGGCTTCGCGATGCTCGAAGCCGGGCTTGTACGTACCAAGAATGTGTCGACCCAGTGCCTCAAGAATATCGGCCTTTATTCGATTGCAGGCCTGATGTTCTGGGTGATCGGCTATAACATCGCCTATCCCGGTTTTGCCGAGGACAGCCTTGGCCTGATCGGTGGCTTCGCCGGCATCTATTCGATGCAGGGTGTGGGAGAGGCCGATCTCGACACCGGATATTCGGTTGCCTCCGACTGGTTCTTCCAGATGGTCTTCTGCGCCACCACCGCCTCGATCGTTTCAGGCACCGTGGCAGAGCGCGTGAAGATCGTTCCGTTCTTCATCTTCGTGACAGTGCTGACGGCGATCATCTATCCGGTCGTGGTCAGCTGGGAATGGGGTGGAGGCTATCTCGATAGTGTCCACGGCTTCTCCGACTTTGCCGGCTCCACCCTTGTCCACTCGACAGGCGGCTGGGCGGCTCTGGTCGGCGCGCTGATCATTGGCCCGCGTCTCGGTCGCTATGCAGCCGATGGGAAGGTCAACGTCTTTCCTGGTTCGAACATTCCACTCGCCACGCTCGGCACCTTCGTGCTGTGGCTCGGCTGGTTCGGCTTCAACGGCGCATCGCAGCTTGCGATGGGCACGGTGGGCGATGTGTCGGACGTGTCGAAGATTTTCGTCAACACCAATATGGCTGCCTGTGGCGGCGTGGTGACGGCAATCATCCTGACGCAGCTTCGCTACAAGAAGGCGGATGTGACAATGGCGCTCAATGGCGCGCTCGCCGGTCTCGTTTCGATCACGGCAGAGCCGCTGGCACCCACGGTCGAGCAGTCGATCCTGATCGGTGCTGTTGGCGGCGCAATCGTGGTCTTCACCGTTCCGCTGCTCGACAAGTTCAAGATCGACGATGTTGTCGGCGCAATCCCGGTTCACCTCTTCGCTGGTATTTGGGGCACGCTGATCGTCGCCTGGACTGGCGATGCGACTTTCCAAGGCCAGCTCGTTGGTGTGCTGCTGACGATGGTCTGGGTGTCGATTGCATCGGCCGCCGTCTGGGTGGCCCTGAAATACACGATCGGTGTTCGCCCGAGCGAAGAGATCGAGACCAACGGCCTCGACATCCACGAAATCGGTGTCGAAGCCTATCCGGGCCTCGCCAACCAGTCGTAACCGAATACCAAGTTTGGCGGGGGCGGACTCTCTCTCCTCTCTTTCTGCCCCCGCTAACCGTCGTTCCTCCTGCGAACGCAAACTTCACAAGGGTCGGAGCCTCGCGCTCCGGCCCATTTTTTTGTTGCATGGGAAAGGGGTGGGCCGCACACATAGCGCGACGCCAATACGAATGCAGGGCACAGGGGAAAGCCAATGAAGATCGTCATTGCTATCATCAAGCCGTTCAAGCTCGAGGAAGTACGCGAAGCGCTGGCGGCGATCGGTGTGGCGGGGATGACGGTCTGCGAGGCAAAAGGCTTTGGCCGCCAGAAAGGACAGACAGAGATCTATCGCGGTGCCGAATATGCAGTGAACATGCTGCCCAAGGTGCGGCTGGAAATCGCTGTCGATGATGAACTCGCCCCGCAAGTGGTCGATACCATCCGCAATGCGGCCAATACCGGCCAGATCGGCGACGGGAAGATTTTCGTGCTGGGGCTCGAAGGCGCAACGCGCATTCGCACCGGCGAGACCGACGAGAACGCGCTGTAAACGGGTCAGCTCGGGAGACTAGTCACCCTGGGATTCCTGTCGCTTCGCCCATCTCGCCCGGATCATGTCCGAGGTTTCGCGGCTGCCATCATGCGTCCAGCCCGGTTCGCACCATAGGTAAGATAGTTTGTAGCGCCATGGTGCTCGCCACACATCCTTTGCGATCGCGACCCATTCGTGAAACACTGATGTTATGAGGTTGAACGTGCCGAGCTGGTTGACGATCCCGTAACGGATGCAGTCTTCGTCATCTTCGGCCACAAAGGTTCCGAACATCCTGTCCCAGATGATGAAGACACCGGCATAATTCCGGTCGAGATAGCGCGGGTTCACCGCATGGTGCACGCGGTGATGCGAAGGCGTGTTCATAACCGCTTCGAACCAGCGCGGCATGCGCCCGACTGACTCGGTGTGAATCCAGAACTGGTAGATGAGGTTGATCCCTCCGCAGGCCAGGATCATTGCCGGTTCGAACCCGGCAAATGCCAGCGGCAGGCGAAAGACGAAGGTTAGAGCGAAGAACCCCGTCCAGCTCTGCCTCAGCGCAATCGAGAGATTGTAGTGTTGGCTGGAATGGTGGTTCACATGGCTCGCCCAAAACCACCGCACTCGGTGCGCGCTGCGATGGAAAATGTAATAGGCGAAATCGTCTAGCACAAAGCATAGCGGCCACGCCCACCACGACCAGCCGATGCTGAAAGGTGATGTGGATTGCGCCGCAAACAGCATTGCCGCGACGGCGCCGCCTGTCAGCGCGCCAATCATGGTGCTGCCGAGGCCAATCGCCAGCGATGTCGCTCTGTCGCGCGATTCGTAGGCTTCCGGCCGGCGTTTTCGCGCCCAGAACAGTTCCAGCACAATCAGCACGACGAAGATCGGGATCGCAAAGCTCACGGGGTCGAAGTGCATGGTGCCTACTTAGCATCCACAAGGTCCGCGACCCAGTCCGCGAAGCTGTTGTCGAAGCGCAACACTACCGGTGTCGAACCGAGTGACGGGTCCGCGATGTGGATGCTCTTGCCCTCGGCCGTCAATTGCGTTTCGGCGCCCAGCCGCCGTGCAACAAAATGATTGCCGTGCGGCTTTAGGATGGCGAGAGCTTGCATGTCATCTTGTGCCAATGCGCCTTGCCCGCTTCGGTCCAGGCACACGTGCTTCGGCTCGAAACCACCCGCTGCCAAACGCAGCAGATCCGCTGCTTCTTCCTCGGAATCCAGATGGGCGACCCGGCTGAAACCGAGATAATGTGCCAGCGTCACAATCACCGCAATCGCGGCGAGTGATCCGGCAAATTGGAGCAGTTGATTGGCCATGTTTTTGCCTCTTTTGTGCCGAGCCGAACGAGATGCCGAACCGGCAAATCGAGCGCTACGCCAGCTTCGTCACGGGACTGCAATACTAAATCATTCGCATCAGGCGCAATTTACGTCTATACCCCACGCAGGAGATGACGGGGCGGGCCCTCAGTCTCTAGTCGGCGGGTAATTCGTCCGCAGCGCCGGCTTCGAATAGCAGGGCGGGAATAAGGTTTTTTGAGTTCATGGGTTACGACAGAGGGCGTCGCGGCAAGGGCCGGGACAAACGTGATGGTTTCGGGGAAGAGGGTTTCGACCCATTTATGGATGGCGGCCCCCCTCCGATGGAAGGCGGCGGCTGGCGCGATGGCGGGAATGACCGCTTCGGCGGCGGCGGAGACCGCTTCAACGATGATCGTGGTGGCGGCAACCGAAGCGGTGGCTTCGGTGGAGGTCCGCGCGGCGGCGGTGGCGGAGGCTTCCGTGGCGGTGGCGGTGGCGGTGCCCCCCGCGGTGGTGGTATGCCTGCACAGGTCGTCGGCACTGGCCAGGGCAAGGTCAAGTTTTTCAACGCACAAAAGGGCTTCGGCTTCATCCAGCGCGATGAAGGCGGCGAAGACGTTTTTGTCCATATCAGTCAGGTAGAACGCGCGGGCCTCGAAGGCCTTGCCGAGGGGCAAGAGCTGCAGTTCAACCTCGTCGATCGCGGCGGCAAGGTTTCCGCTGCAGATCTGCAGGTGGTCGGCGATGTGATCGAAGTGCAAAAGGCTGCACCTCAGCGTGAGCTGACTGGTGAAAAGGCTGTCGGCACGGTCAAGTTCTTCAACTCGATGAAGGGCTTCGGCTTCATCACCCGCGATGATGGCAAGGAAGATGCCTTCGTGCATATCAGCGCGGTGGAGCGTTCCGGCATCCAGAGCATCGATGAAGGCGACCGATTCGAATTCGATCTGGAAGTCGACCGACGCGGCAAATATTCGGCCGTCAACCTGGTCCCGGTACAGGGTTAGTCCCCGATCGGGCACAGCATAGCGGCCAGGGTTTGACCGGTCGCCTGCTCCGACATAGAGAGCACTGATCAGGCGGTCGGACCATCAGGGCCCGGCCGCCTCTCGCATTTCTCGCGTTGAAGGACAATTTCCATGACCATTACCCCGCTAATGCCCGTCTATCCCCGGTGCGGTGTGCGGCCTGTGCGCGGCGACCACTGCCACCTGATTGATGAGGACGGAACGCGCTATCTCGATTTTGCCAGCGGCATTGCGGTCAATCTACTGGGCCACAGCCACAAAGGATTGATCGAGGCGATCCAGAAGCAGACCGAAACGCTGATGCACGTCTCCAACCTCTATGGCAGTCCGCAGGGGGAAGAGCTGGCGCAGAAGCTGGTGGACAAGACTTTTGCCGATACGGTGTTCTTCACCAATTCGGGGGCAGAAGCGGTAGAGTGCGCGATCAAGACGGTGCGCGCCTACCACCAGCATGATGGCAATGAAGACAAGTTCGAAATCATCACCTTCAAGAACGCCTTCCATGGCCGCACGATGGCAACGATCAGTGCGTCCAACCAGGAAAAGATGCACAAGGGCTTCAATCCCCTGCTGCCCGGCTTCAAATATGTCAAATTTGACGACCTTGAAGGCGCGAAGGCCGCCATTGGACCGAATACGGCAGGCTTCCTGGTCGAACCGATACAGGGAGAGGGCGGCATTCGCCCGGCCAGCCAGGAGTTCATGAGGGGCCTGCGCGATCTTGCCGATGAACATGATTTGATGCTGGCGCTGGATGAAGTCCAGTGCGGTGTTGCACGCACCGGCACGCTCTATGCCTATGAGCAATACGGCATCGTGCCCGACATTGTGGCAACGGCAAAGGGTATTGGTGGCGGGTTCCCGCTCGGTGCCTGCCTTGCAACAGCGAAGGCAGCGCGCGGCATGGTCTTCGGTACGCACGGTTCCACCTATGGCGGAAACCCGCTCGCCATGGCCGCCGGATCTGCTGTTATGGATGCGGTTGCCAATGATGAATTTCTGGAAGAAGTGCGCGCCAAGGGCGAACGTCTTCGCTCGCGGTTGGAACAGTTTATCGGCAATTATCCAGACCTGTTCGAAGGCGTGCGCGGCATGGGCCTGATGCTCGGCCTCAAGATGAAGTCCGAACCGCGCCCTTTTATGATCCACCTGCGCGATCATCACGGATTGCTGATGGTGGCCGCAGGCGACATGACGCTGCGTGTCCTTCCGCCGCTCGTTATTGGCGATGCCGAAATGGATGAGTTCTTCGAAAAGCTTTCTGCTGGTGCTGCCGACTATGTGAAGGAAGTCGTGGCCTGAGCCGATGACCCATTTTCTCGATCTTTCAGATGCGGGCGGCAACTCGATTGCCGCGATGCTCGACGATGCGATTACTCGGAAGGCAGCTCGCGCAGGCCAGCCGAAAGGGCAGGCTGATGGCGACAGGCCACTCGCAGGCCATGTGCTGGCCATGGTGTTCGAGAAAAGCTCGACCCGTACCCGTGTCAGCTTCGATATCGCCATGCGGCAATTGGGCGGCAGCGCGCTGATCCTCGATGCCGGGACGTCCCAGCTCGGCCGTGGCGAATCGATCGCCGACACTGCGCGTGTGCTTAGTCGCATGGCCGATGCCATCATGGTGCGAACCGATGACCACGCCAAGATTGAGGAAATGGCACGCCATGCCAGTGTGCCGGTTATCAATGGCCTGACCGATCGCTCGCACCCCTGCCAGATCGTGGCCGATCTGCTGACGGTGATCGAGAAGGGCAAGGTGCTGCCCGGCCTCGAAGTTGCCTGGTGTGGCGATGGCAACAACGTGCTGCATTCGATTCTCGAAGCGGCGGCACTGATGAAGTTCAATGTCCGCGTGGCCACGCCCCCGGGATATGAACCCGACGAAGAGTTTGTCGAGATGGCGCGCGCTGCCGGCTCCACCGTTACATTGACGCAAGATGTCGGTGAGGCTGCTTTGAATGCCGATGTGATCGTAACCGATACATGGGTTTCGATGGGTCAGGCCGATAGCGAGGCCAAGCTCGCTGCGATGCAGCCCTATCGCGTTGATGCGGCCCTGATCGCAAAAGCGAAGAGCGATGCGATCTTCCTCCACTGCCTTCCTGCCCATGTTGGCGACGAGGTGAGCAAGGACGTGTTCGAAGGACCCCAATCGGTCGTTTTCGACGAGGCAGAGAACCGTATTCACGCGCAAAAATCGATACTGCTTTGGTGTTTCGGGAAACTCGGCTGATCACCTTCCAACCGTGAGATTCGCCCCCATATGCGGGGCATGACCGAACAACAGAGCCAGACGTATTCCGATAAACTGCTGGGTTTCGCCATTCCGGAGCGCAATTGCCGTGGCCGTTCCGTGCGCCTCGGGCCGGTGCTCGACGAGATCCTTAGTGCGCACGCTTACCCCACCACCTTGCGGCATTGCCTGTCGGAGGCGCTGGTGCTGACCGCATTGATGGGTGGGCTCTTGAAGGATGAGGGCGACCAGCTGACGATGCAGGCGCAAAGCGAAGGCGGTATCGCCAACCTGCTGGTGTGCGATTATCGCGACGGCGAGCTGCGAGGCTATATCGAGCATGATCCCGCGCGCTTTACCGACGGCGGGGCAAGCGCGTCCCTCCCTACCCTGTTCGGGAAGGGGCATCTCGCGATCACGTTTGATATCGCCAAGACGGGCAAACGCTATCAGGGCATCGTGCCGCTTGAAGGGGAATCGTTGTCGGCTGCGGTGGAGAACTATTTCGCGCAGAGCGAGCAAGTACCGACACGGATACGTACGGCGATTTCTTCTGGCGCGGAAGGGACGATGGCCGCGGGATTGCTCGTACAGCACCTGCCCGATGGCGAAGAGGGTCGCGAGCGCCTGCATGCCCGGCTGGACCATCCCGAATGGGAGCACGTTTCGATCCTAGCCGATAGCCTGCGGCACGATGAATTGGCCGACCCGTCGCTATCGCTCGAAGAGCTGATCTGGCGGCTTTATCATGAGGAAGAGCAAGTGCGCGTCATGCCCGGTGCGGCGCTGGACAAAGGCTGCCGCTGCACGGAAGCCCATTTCGAGGATGTCCTCGCGCGGTTCCCGAAGGAAGATCGGCGTGAAATGGCCAACGATAACGGTATTATATTGGTTGATTGTGCCTTCTGTTCGCGAGCATTCGCTATCCAAGACTAATTCTTTCGCATTTTTACAATCCTTTGTGGATGCAAATTGTGCAATTGGTCGTTCACATTTCATCTGGTATGACGCTGACGAGAACCGAGGAATAGATCGAATGAATCTTAAGCGTGCATCGCGGATTCTGGCAGGCGCAGCCGCGGCTGCGATTGCTGTGTTTCCGGCTGTCGCGCAAACGCCTGAGCTTGCCATGCTCGACTCGCTCGATCGCGGAAGCTGGACTTTGCGCTTGCGCGGCGACGACAGCACATCACGCATTTGCGTGCGCACCGGCAGGGAATTCATCCAGCTTCGCCACCGCCAGCCGGGCTGCGAACAGTTCGTTGTGCAGGATGATCCGGGCGAGGTGACCGTGCAATACACCTGCCGTGGCAATGGCTATGGCCGGACCACCATTCGCCGTGAAGGCAATGCGCTGGTGCAGATCCGCAGCCAGGGCGTGCGCGCGGGTGCCCCGTTCTCGCTCGAAGGCGAAGCGCGTCGCACGGGGAGCTGTTGAGCCACCCGCTCACCCCACCCGCTCACCCTTGCTGTTATGGCCAATCGCGCTTAGCGGATCGGCCATGAATACATCCAAACCCATCGCTGTTGTCCTGCTGTCTGGCGGGCTCGATTCCATGGTCACATCGGGAATGGCCTTGCGACAAGGCTTCGCCCTGCATGCGCTGACGATCGACTATGGCCAGCGCCATGTGCGTGAGCTGCAATCGGCGCGGGCGATTGCCAAAAGGCTCGGCGTCGAGCGGCATGTCGAGCTGCCACTCGATTTGCGCGAGTTTGGCGGATCCGCGCTGACAGCTGATATCGACGTGCCGAAGTCGGGTGTGGGCAATGATATCCCTGTTACATACGTGCCCGCACGCAACTTGCTTTTCCTCGCGCTGACCACGGCCTTTGCGGAAAGTTCCGGCGCGCGCGATATCTTTATCGGCGTCAATGCGCTTGACTATTCGGGCTATCCGGACTGTCGACCGGAATTCATCGCCAGCTTTGCCGAGACTGCGCGGTTGGGCACGAAGCAAGGTGTGGAGGGCTCGCCTTTTACTATTCACGCACCACTGCAGCACATGACCAAGGCGGATATTGCCCGCGAATGCGATGCGCTCGGCTTCGATCCGGCGTGGAGCTGGTCTTGCTACGATCCTACGGCGGAGGGCAAAGCCTGCGGTTTGTGTGACAGTTGCCGTCTGCGCCTAAAGGGTTTTGAAGAGGCCGGTGTCGAGGACGGAACCGTCTACGCTTGATCAGCCTCGTGTGACAAGGCCGCAGGCGATACGGCTGCCCGCCGCGCCTGCCGGATCGGTGCGGTAGTCGTCCGCGCCTTCATGCACGACCAGAGCCGTCCCGTCGGCGTCGAAGATGTTGGATTCCACACGTGAACGCGTACCGCGCAGGATCGTGCTCATCGTGCCTGCGCCGTCATCGGCGATAGTCACATTGGGGAGGTCTCCCAGATGCGCGCCGCGCGGGTTGAGCGTTCCGTGCTGCTCTCCGCCGGGATTGAGATGACCACCAGCCGAGGTGAAATCATCGGCGCTGCAATCGCCCGTCATATGCAGGTGGACTGCATGCGTGCCGGGCGAGAGCGCGGTAAAGCTTGCATTGATGGTCACTTCATCTCCCAGCGAAAACAGTCGCGCCGTGCCAACCTGTGCACCCGAACGATCGAGGATTTCGGCCGACGCCGTCTGTGTTGCTGCGGCCTCGTAAGCGGTCTGGCATCCAGTCAAGGCCAAGAGCGCGAGAGGTGCGGCAATCATCAGTTTGCGAGCGGTCATAAACAGTGTCCCTTTTTTGAGCCTTACCCGGATAACTCCGGAAGGGTTGGCCTTGTTCCTCAAATTGCCGGAAGAATCCCTGCCGTGATGAGTGCAGTGATCAGCCCGGCAATGGCCGCGCGGGCTTCCGTGTCTTCGGTCGCGCCCCCGACTGGGCTCGCAACGCTGACAGCATATTGCCAGCCGCCATCATAACGGGCGGTGGTGCCGGCAGCCTGATCGAACACGGTCATCCCTTCGCCTGGACTCGCAAATATCCAATTGCCCGCTTGCCAGCTCGCAAGATCGCCCGCGTGGCCCGTCCAGTCACCAACGGGGCTGGTTCCGACGGTCCATGTGGCACCGTCTGCTGGCGACACGGGCGGGACATTCGCCTCGCCCTCCACGCTCGGGTGGATCAGCATGTCGAGCCTCGCCAAGGCTTCGTTGACGGTGAATTCGCGTTGCGCCTGCGCGGGGAACAAGTTGGGCAGGCCGTGGCGCGGGGTCTCGGCATTGAAAATGATGGGATCGGTCATAAAGGCCTCAGGTCAGAGTTGTCAGGAGGAGCGGGTGTGAGCGGGCATGCGTGCCTATCTGGCGAACCCAGATTGCCGCCCCCGGATGATCGGTGTGCAGTTGCGCCACACTCGCGGCGTCGATGGCCAGATTTGGAGTGGTCACTTGCCATGTGATCAAGGGCGAAGCGGGGTCGCCAACGCCCACTTCGTATTGTTCGCTTTCCTCGACCAATGGCGCGTCGACGGCGCCTGACCACAGCCACGCTCCCCGCGCACGACGCGTCCAGCCGATCGCCAAGCTTCCGTCTGCATTGAACCATGCCTGCGGATGTACCGGCGAAAGCGGGCGCAACGTGCTGCCGGGATCGCCAATCAGATCAACCACAGGTGCGGGGTCGGCGAGGCCTATTGCTGCAATGGCAGTGGCTCGATCGAGTGACGCGGAATCGAGCAATGCGGGCTTGTCGTCGAGCAGAATGAAGCTTGTGCCACTCGAATGGCCGGCATGCGCAGCATGTTCGGTCCCGCCTCGTCCGCGCAGCAAGGTGGAAAGCTGCCAGCGTCTACTACCAAGGCTCGTTGCATTGGCGAACTGGATGATTTCAGTGCCCAGAAGTGCGCGATTGACGCCGCTGGCGAGGTCTCCCAGCGTGCAGCTGTCGAGGAAGAAATCGTCTGCAGCGAGGGCAATCGTGATCCGCGTGTGCCGGTCGACAAGCGCGCATTGCGCCCTGGCAATCGCGCTTTCGAGAGTGCCGATGGCGCATCGGCGTGAGCCAGTACTGCCAATCGGGGTAAGGGAGGAACCCGCCTGCGCATACAGCGCCGCACCGCGCCAACCATTCGAGATGGAGGAAGCGGCTGCAAAGACCTGCGGCTTGTCAGATGCGCCCGTGCCGTCCCAGGGCAGCGCGAAGGCTTCGAGCAAAGTGGGGGTCGCCAGTGCGTCGCGATGAGGGAGGGAGCGCCCGGCATCGGTGGCGGCTTCTGCGCCCTTGCGATAGGGCAGCCGAAGAAGTTCAAGCTCGATACCATTCTCGCGCCATTCCCACGCGTCTATGCGCCATTTCCCGCCTTTGCCGGGTACAGTAACGATCGCGCCAGGTGTGAGCGAAGGATCGATCTCGGCAATGCGGTAAGCGAGGCGATCCTGCCCCCAGCGTGCCCGCTCGCCAGCCTCGTCCGCCAGCTTGCGCGCAGTCACGGCGTGCAGGGCTCCCGGAAACTCGATCACGCGGTTACTCCCCGGCATTGCCCGCCCGCTGGCGCGCTGCATCCCGGCCTGGAAATCGCGGTCGATGTCGTAATAGCGCAGGCCCGCCGGGATGCGTACCGTATCTGCGCGCATGCGCTCTGCGCGCCCTTCGGCACCGCCAAATCCTTTCCCGATCGGATCGATTACGGGTTCGGGCAGGGTAGCTTGCGAATCACCGGTCGGATCGCCGGATGTAAATGCCAGCGTGCCATTATGGGCGTTGCTGGCGAGGGGATAAACCCGGTCGATGGAGGTCAGCACATCCAGAATCGAACCGCCCTCATCGGAATAGCCTTTCAGCGATGGCAGTGGCCTGTCGACCGAGACATTGTCTGCCAGCGGGCTGAGCATTTCGGTCAGGCTGACGCTTCCATCATCGGCGATGATTTCGAAGGTCAGGCTTGGGATGCGATTGCCGAAATCGGCCAGCTGCAATTCTTCGAATACGCAATAGGCAAGGCCGCGAAAGGCAGGGCAGGCGCTTCCTTCGGCGCTGACAATGAGTGAGTCGGGCGCTTGGTCACCATCGCCTGTATAGATCCGCAATTCACCGCCCACTTTCAGGTCACCCGCCGCGCCGCGCAGCAAATTGCCGTCTGCCCAGATCCGACCGATGTTGGCGATGGGGCGGCTCGCCAGCGCGACCGCAAAGGATGCGGAATAGGAATAGGTGGTGACAGAAGGTTGCCCTTTGCCACCGCTTGTCTCGCTCGATTCCACGAGATCGGTCGCCCACACGACAGTTCCTGCCGCGCGCATGGTGCCGAAATGGCGCGGGATCGGTGTGCCATAGCTTGACGTGGTGACTTTGAGTTCCTGCAGGCGAGGGCCTTCGCGATTGGGGGGACTGAACAGTCGCGCATCGATCTGGCTGCCAATCAGCGAGCCGATGGAGGCACCGATGGGCCCGGCAATGGCCGTGCCAGCTGCAGTGAGGACGAGTGTAGCCATGGAGTGGTTTCCGATTCAGATGAGGTGCCAGCGCGCATGAATGTCGGCGGCAGGCGGAGCCGGGGAAGAGACCACCCGGCCCAGTCCGGCATGCGCATGGACCAGGCGGAAATCGCCGCACTGTATCGCCAGATGGAATTGCGCGGCTGACGGGCGCAGGAGGACGATATCGCCTTCACCGGGGCCCCGGGACGCGCAAAACCCTGCCGCAGCCACCAGTGGCATGAATGGCGTGATATCGAGGTTCCGCAACGTATATTGCGGAATGCTAGGTGGCTGTCGCCCGATCGCTGCTAGCGCACAATGGACCAGGCCGATGCAATCGACGCCGCTTGCCGGCTCGCGCCCGTGCAGCCTGAACGGCGTGCCGACCAATGCGTGGGCAGCGCTGGCGAACGCGGCCCGCTCGCTCTCGCTCACGCGCTGCTCGGATAGCTGGTCAGCAAGTCGTTGCCGGGCAAATGCGGCTCGCCGCGAAAGTTCACGGAATTGGCAAAACGCGCATGGCAGGTGGCGAGCGTGTGGTCGCAGCCTTCGCGTAGGAAGGCGCGCATTCCCGGCTCCAGTTCGCTGGGAATAGGCCGGTCGAGCACCAGTCCCGACGCATTGGCGGCGATGATCTGAAAGACTTGCCCGACATGCGGACCGTCGATCCATTTGAGCTCGCCGTGCAGCATATTGGCGGGAGGTGGAGCCGATGCAAACTCTATGCTGTTCTCAGCCATATCGATGGAATCGACCGCGACTATATTCGTGAAATGGGCTGGGTTGAGCTGGCACTCCGCGTCACAAAAAGCGGCTCGACAGGTAGGGCTGGTGCGCGGCACGAAATCGCGTTCGAGCCCCGCCTTTGCGGAGCGCAATTCGGCTTCGAATGTGCCGTCTTCCCGCGAGAAATTGCCCAGCTCGCCATGGAAAAGCGAGGCATGGTGCAATGTCTCCCAGTCGACGAGGCCAATAGCGATACGCGCTCCGGCATAGCGACCGGCTTCGAGATCGGCGGCTGAGATGGAGTCGTGCGCCAGAACGCCTTCAACCTCAATAGCGTCGCGCTCCAGCTGCGCCGTGCGACGGATAGCCGATGGCACCATGCCGGGGGCGGAGCGATGTCTTACCGAATCGATCACGAGGTCGCGATCATGGCCGGTAAAGCCCAGCGTCACGCCATCGCGGCGCTTGATCGTCCAATAGGTGACAACGCCTTCCAGCGAAGTGGTGAAGAATGTGTGGCTCATATGTCCTCGCGCAGCTCAATCAGCGGGACGGAGGGAGCTTCACCCGCGGCGAATGTCGCACCGCTGATGTCGAGCCGGTCCTCGGCAAAACGCACTGGCACATCGAACAGGAAACCGGCCCTGATTTCCGCGCCTGCGGCTGGCGCCGAAGTGAATACGATCTTCCCGCCACCGGCCAGTTGCCAGTCGGTATTGCCGATTCCGGCCACGCTCACAGTCAGGGTGCCGACGCGCGGGCGTGTGATCACGCGGCGCTGCGGTTCAGCAGTGCCGCCATAGAGCTTGGCGAGTTGGAAGGTCGCCGTGTCTCCATCGCCAATGTCGATCAACTGGTCGGTCATGGTGGGGGATCCGCTCAGCCCGTTCGAACTAAAGTCATACGGATCGGCGAGGCGGAAACCGCGCGCAGGCCCCCTTCTCGCGCGGAAGAATTCGAGCAGTACGCCAAGTTCGGTGTCCGAGCGGATGCCGGGGCCGACATCGTAATGCAGCCGCGCATCGCTCCACTGGCTGTTGCGCCTTTCATGGCCTGAAGCAGTGAGCGCGATGGAAGTCGAAAACTCCGGGCTGACACTTGCATCGCGGCCAAGCGCGAGCGGGTAGAGTACATCATCGAATGCTTGCACGATTGTCTCCTCGGCAGGCAGGCGGACATATCCGTCCCGCGTGATTTGTGGCAGCGCCCAGACCAGTGTCAGCGCGACACCGCGGTGCTGTGCCTCTTCGATCCCGCCATCGATAAGACGCCAGAAGCCGCTCGCATCGGCAGGATCGAGCACGAAGCCAGACAGGTAGTGTTGCGCGGAAAGCGGGTAACCGAGACGGTTGTCGACTTCGGCATAGGCGGCGAGGCGCAATGCCTCCTTGCCAGCCGTCAGCCAGTCATAATCTTCTACTTGCAGCACGTTAAAGGCGGGCCACGCCCAACCGGTGGGCATGTTGGCGCGGCGCAGTTCGGGGCGATCGGGGTCGAGGATCGTCGGCGTGAAGACCAGAAGATAAACCGTTGCAGTCCCGCCTGCTTCCTGCACGATCCGGTCGCGCAGATCGGCAGTGCTGCTAGCCAGCAGGTCACCCGCCCAGTCGAGCACGGCGAGCTGCTCGGGCGAAAGCGGGCGTGTGAGATCGGTGATATCCGCTGCGACAGGCTGCTGGTCGCGCGCCTTGACATCGTAAATGCAGATCTCGCCCGATGGCGTCACCCACCACCACGGCTCGCCAATCTGGAAATGTACGTCCAGCCCGGCGGTCACCATCAGCGCGACGAAACGCGCGGCGATTTCCTGCAGGAACGTCATCGCTCCGGGAGACGCAGGTGTCAGCAGCGTGGAAGGCGGCACCCACCCGGTTTGTGCATATTCACCTGACGCGGCGCGTTGCTTCCAGTTCTTGAAACAGACCTCGTCGAACAACTCGTAAGAGATCGAGAGGATTGGTTGCAGATCCAGCGCCTTGCAGCGAGCGAGGAAATCGGCATGCCACGCCTCGCACGGTTCGCACAGGCCCAGATTGACATTGGGATACAGGTCGCCGGAAGAATGTTCGAACAGCCGGTAATAATGGCTCATGCCGACATAGTGGATCAGCATATCGCGATATCCTAGATGCAGGACATTGCGCAGGATGCGCGCAGGCGTGAGGTTGTAGCTGTCATCATAGGCGGTCGACATGCCCACCTCGTGTGACGGCACCATCGCATCGCCGATCACCAGCATTGCATGCTCGCCATCGCAGTCGATTTCGGACAATTCGAACCAGCCATTCTCGCGCGCGGGGAGCAATGCATTGTCTCCCGGCACATAGTTCAGCGGGACCGAGGATATGAACATCCGGTCAATATCGGCCGGATGCACTGCTGCGCCGTCAGCCTCCCAGCCTTCGCGGAGGCTGGAGAAGGGCAGCGTCACTACCGCGTTATCCGGCGCGCCGACGGCGTAGTTCCACAAGCGCACAAACCAGCTGCGCGTGGCTCCGCCGGCATCGCGGCCTTCTACGGTCAAGGTCGGCCCATTGACCGCATCAAGCGGCAACACGCCTGAAGAGCGCCAGCGGAAGATCAGCGTGGTGCGGGTGTAATCGCGGTTGGTATCATAGGCGAGCAACGGATGATCGAAACGATCCTCGCTTTCCCAGATGAGCCCGGCCAGCGCATCGCGGTGGTGGAATTCACAATCCACCCGCAGCGAATCCGCACCCGTCGTGACGACGCTTGCCATCATCGGTCGGGGGAAATCGACGGACCAGAAACGCGGATCGAAGCGCTGGATAAAGTCGGTATCCTGGCCTTCGCGCTTGTTCGCCAGCCAATATGCCATGTCTGCTACTCCTCAATAATCTCTCATGGCGCGCGCGATGGCGCTGGCGACCTGGCGCGAAGATCGACGCAGTGCGACCGGTGCGTCGGTTCCGCGCGGAGCGGCGAGGTTGATCGCCACCCGCACATCGTGCGGCTGCGACCGGTTTCCCGTTTCAACCCGCCCGGAACTGGTCGGCACGAACAATTCAGGCCCGCGCTCGCCCACGACATAGGCGGATCCCGGAGCAACCGGCCCACCAGTCGCACGCCCCGGAAGGCCGAAAAGCGAGCCGAAAATGCCGTTGAGGAGCGAGCCCACATTGGTCCCGCCACCGATGGGCGATTGCCCGCCGAAGATGCTGCCGATGCCGCTCTGGATCGCCTGTGCGGCGATTTCGTTCATCGTACGCAGGGCGATGGATTTGAGCTCATCAAACCCCAGCTTGCCGCGGCGAATGGCGGAGAGCAGGCTGCGCTCGAGAACATTGCCTGCGCGGGCAAAGCCGTCGAGCAGCGATGTATCGAGCGCCCCGCGCATTTCGTCGATATCGGAGCGGAAGCCGCTTGTGCTGGCGCGCACTTCCACCATCAGTGTTTCGACTTCATCGTCCATTGCGGTCGCTTTCCATCATGTGTTCGAGTTCGCGGCGGGAGACGCCGTCGCCCGCCCACTCGCCGTCACCCAGGAGAATGGTGGCCAGCTCTGTCGGAGTGGCCCGCCAAAACCAGTCGGGCGGCCAGCCGAGCAGGCGGCTGCTGGCTCCGGCGAGCCGCCGCGCGTTCTGCGCGAAAGTATCAGCCACTTTGCCCCTGCAGGATCTGCGCGAGCAGGATGCGCAAGGGTGCGGTCGCCTTGGCGAGCCCCATTGTCATGACGGCTTCACCCATCTCTTCACGTGTAAGATCGCTGCGGTCTTGCACGCAGTGCCAGAACAAAGCCGCGATTTCCGTCAGCCGCAATTGCCCTTCGGATGCGCGCTCAACGAGCGCAAAAAGCGGGCCGAGTTCCTCTTCGGCAATGACCAGTGCGGTGAAGGTGGGGCGCAACACCAGCTCGCGCCCGTCCAAACTGATCGCCGCCTCGCCGCGCTGCGGATTGGCGCTTCCTGATCGGCTACCGCCTTCGGCTATTTGAGCGGACATCAAACCGGCACCACTGCGCCTGAGCTTTCGAGCTGCAGCGTGTAATTACGTTCACCGTTGAAGTCGCCGGCATAATCGAGCCGCTGGACGAGGAAGCGTCCCTGCAGCTTCTGGCCGTCTTCGAAACTCAGCTCATAGTCTTCGATGGTGCCGGCCAAAGCATGCGTGCGGATCGCGGCTTCGGCACTGCTGCCCAGGAAAATGCCCGCTGCGCTGACCGATACCGAGCGCACACCGGCACCCGACAACAGGTCTCGCCAGCCACCCGAATCCTTGTGGGTGACGACAACGCTATCACCATTGATCGACATCTGCGTGGTACGCAGTCCGGCAACTGTTTCATAGGCGGGCGGTTGGGCACCGTCGCCGATCTTGAGAAGGAAGGCAGAGCCTTTCTGGGCTGTCATAATGATGTTCTCCAGGGGGTAATGCAATCCTGCCCCGGCGGGGGAGGATCAGTTTTCGATCAGGCGAAATCGGTATTCCAACAGCACGGCGCGTGTGTTGCGGGGGCGCTGTTCGGCGCGGGCGCGCAGGAATGTGGTGGTCACGATCCGGAAGCCCGTTTGCGCAGGCGGCATCGATTCGATGCGGGCTTCGATCGAAGAGACCAGATCGGCTGTTGCGCCCGCCTCATCACCGCGCGCGCGCAGTTCCAGCGCGATGCGCACTTCGCGGCCCTTTCTCCCTTTGGTGCTCCAGTCCGTGCTGGCGCTGGCGGCGATGCCGAGCCAGGGTGGCGACGCGCGGGACGGTGCCTCTTCGGCGATGGAATTGAGCGACGGCCTGAGCAGCGGGTCGCTGGAAATCCAGTTGACAAGCGCGGTGCGCAATGCGGTTTCCATCACACTTCCTCCCGTCCGAAGAACGGCCAGAGTAGCCGTGCATTGCGCCAGCGACTGCCATCCGCACGGCGTGAGCGCAGGGTGTTTTCCGCATGCGATTGCGCCAGTGATCCGGCTTTTTGAGCAAGTCTGCTCGCAAAGCCGGATTGGCCGTTCGTCTTTGCCGAAATCATGCGAGCGCCATCCGCCGCCAGGGTTGCCACAGGGCGGCGACTGCGGATGGCGGGGTGCGTGCGCTACCACCCTCATTCCGCTCGCGATAATTGTGCGCGGCGAGGCGGATTACGCCGTGGCGCAGGCCATCGGGCAGCGCCGCCCAGTCTGGCGCAAGCCCCGCGGTGAAATGCACGGCAAGCCGCGCGTCCTCTATGGTGCGCAGCAGGCTCACCCGTCCGCATCCATCGGCGAGAATATCGAACAGGTAATCGCCTGGATCGAGCGTGCTGCGCGTGCCATCCTGCTCCACGACCTCAGCCGAAATGATGCCCTGGACAGGCAGCGTAGCGAACGAATGCCAGCCACGTTTTGCAGGGATCAGCTCTTCGCAAAGTGCTTCGACCGGCATTGTCCGCGTGAAGCCTTCACATGTCTCAAGTGCCGCGCGAAGCAGCGTGCTGAGCGAAGCATCATCGCGCGAAGTGGTTATGGCAAGCCATTCCTTGAGCTCGCTAAGGGCCGCCGCCGGCAACACGGCCGGAGCGAGGATAACCCGCTTCATGGCGGTCTCCTTTTGTCAGTAGAGAATTTCAATCACACCCGCTCCGCGAGCAGAGGGCGCTCCAGCGGAGCGGGTGTGCGGGGCGGCGGACTTACCTCACCGCCCGGTCGAGGCGCTCAGGGTTCAGCGCGCTCACACTTCGATTTTCAGCAGCTTGATCGCCGCGCTATCGAGCACCTGCCCGCCCACGCGCTTGGTTGCGTAAAAGTGGACGAAGGGCTTGTTGGTGAACGGATCGCGCAGCACCTGCGTCGCGCTGCGTTCGGCGATGATGTAGCCCGCCTTGAAATTGCCGAAGGCGATGGGGAAGGCATCGGCAGCGATATCGGGCATGTCTTCGGCCTCAACCACCGGGTAGCCGAGCAGGCGATCGGGCTGGCCTTCGACAAGACCAGGCTGCCACAGGAAGGCACCATCGCTGGTCTTGAGCTTGCGCACTTCCGAAAGCGTGGCCGAATTCATCACCCAGCTTGCGCCCTGGCGGTGCCCGGCCTTCATCGTGTGGACGAGGTCGATCAGGCGGCTTTCGGGATTGGCATCGAAGCCGCTCGCATCGCCCGAACCGATGTACTGCAGCGAGCCGAACGGACGCACCGCGTCTCCGGCAAGGCTGGTTGGCGAGGAGAGGAAGCCCAATGGCTGGTCGGTGCCGTTGCCGCCGACGAAGGCTGCGCCTTCCGCGCGGGCAAATTCCATCGCGACTTCGCTCGCCAGCCAGCTTTCAATGTCGAATGCAGCATCGTCCAGCATTGCCTGGCTTGCCGCCGGGTTGGCGTAGAGCTCGCCTGAAGGCGGTGCGATTTCGGCGAACTCGGGCGCATCCGTTTCGGGGCGACCGGCGGTTTCGCCCACCCAGCCCGAAGCGGTGCCGCCCGTGGTGATTAGCTTGCGGTATCCTGCCGACCCGACCTGCACGACCTGCGCGAGTGAACGGATGGGCGAGATTTCCTTCAGCTCGCTGGCGATCATTGCGTCGATTTCACGCGGGACGGCATAGCCACCGTCCTGCGGCACTGCGCCGGAGATCGACTTGATCTCGCTTTCGCGGCCCTTGCGCAAATAGCCATCGACGAAGCCTTTGACCTCGGGGCTGGTCTCGGTGGCACCGCCAATGGCGGGGCGCGCGGCTGCGCGGCCGACCTTGTCGAGCCGGGCCTTCACTTCATCGACATCGCTGCGCAGTGTGGCGATGGCGGTATCAGTCTGGTCCTGCCGCATCACGATGTCGAAGCTGTCGGTCATCGGATCGACGACAGCTGCCGTCACAGTCTGGGTCGGAATCTGGATATCCATAGGGGTATTTGCCTTTCGGTTGGGGAGGGTTCTCACGCGACCAGGTGGACACGGGCATTGGGTTGCAGCGGATGGGTGACGAGGCTGATTTCAAACAGGTCGATATCGTGCAGCACACGGCCAGCGGGGGAGCTGCAATATCCGCGCGCGCGGTAGCCGAAGCTGAGGCCGTTCACTGTCTTGCCGAGCAGGGCGGAAACCGCACGGCTGCCCGGGTTGTCGATGCTGGCGACAACCCGCAGGCCCTTGGCGTCTTCCTCGACAAGGTCGACCGTGCCGATGCGCTGTTCGGGGCTGTGCTGCCAATAGAGTGGCAGCGGTTCCTTCCGCTCGGCGAGCGTCCTGGCAAAGGCCCCGGGAACGACCGTGTCCCGCGCGCCATCGGCGATATCGAACAGTGCGGCGTAACCGGCAATCCGCAAAGCGGATGTCCTGCCCCGGACTGGATCCGGGGTCATCGCACGAGATCCGTTACTCCGAGCCGCACGGCAATGCCGATCAGCAGCAGCGCGCCGATGACGCGGACGAACCAGTCGATCGCCGCCTTCCACGCGCTGGCCTTGGCGGTGCGCCAGGCACCGAGAAGGTCGCGCAGTTCGTCGAGGTCTTCCTGCGCATTGTCATCGCCAAGGCCGAGCTTTTCGACCGCGCGGCGCGCGCCCACTTCGCTCGCTTCCTCGACAATCGCGCGCAGGGTGACAAGGTCCGTGCCCTCCGCATTGGCCTGCGCCATCAGCGCGGCCAGCATGTCTTCGCGGTTCATGGCGTCACTCCTTCATCAAGACCCAGCAGGGCGCGTTTTTCGGCATCGGACAGGAAGGTGGCCTCGCTCACCTGGCTCCACAGCCGCTCGCGGTCTTCCGAAAGCGCGGGTACCCGGTCGAGATCGACGGCGAGCTTCGCCTCGGGAAACCACGGAGCGAGGCCTTCGGAAAGACCCGACAGGATCTTCCCCGCCAGCGGCAGCAGCGTGAGCCGCCACAACGCGCGATTGGCCTCGCGGTAATTGGCGTAAGTGTTATCGCCCGGCAGGCCGAGCAGCATCGGCGGCACCCCGAAAGCGAGCGCGATGTCGCGCGCGGCGGCAGCCTTCAGCTCGGCGAAATCCATATCGGCAGGCGAGAGCGAGAGGCTCTGCCATTTGAGGCCGCCTTCCAGCAGCATCGGACGCCCGGCATTGCCGCCGCCTTGGTAGGCCTGCGCCAGCTCGGCCTTCAGCCGCTCGAACTGGTCGGTCGTCAGCCCCGCCGTATCCGCCCCGCCATCGTAGACGAGCGCGCCCGAAGGCCGCGCCGCATTCTCCAGCAGCGCGCGGTTCCAGTGGGCCGAGGCATTGTGGATCGCCACCGCCTGCTCGGCTGCGGAAAGGCACCCCGCGCCATAGTGATCGTCCGCCGGGTGGAAGCTCTTGAGGTGGATGATCGTCGGCCAGCCATCGGCATCCTCCACCGGCATTTCCAGCGTGCGGTCGTTCAATTTGTAACGATAGGCGCGCGGCCAGCCATCCTCGCCCGGCACGACCGAGACCCGCTCGGGCCGCAGCGCAAACAGCTCGACCGGTTTGCCCGAACCGTCTCGCGCAATCTGCACAAAGCCATTGCCGTGGAGCAGCAGATGCGCGGCCAGCGTTTCGAGCAGCGATTGTCCGGCGCTGGTCGCATTGACGAGGGCCGCAAGCTCCGCTGCCGAAGATTGCACGGGCGCACCGCCCACACCCTCAGCCACGATCCGAACCGCGCGCTGCGCCACCGGATTGTCGAGGAAGGCGTGGCGAACGGCAGACCGATACTCAAAGGGCGGCTTCGCGCCGCCCTGTTCGTAGGTCCAACCCCAAGGTGATGCGAATGTGCGCGCCAAAGGCACACGGGCCCCGCCACCGCCCTTGAAGGCGGTGCGAAGCGTGTCGATGAAGGACATGAAGAACCCCTTCGGTTGATGTTGGTTCAAAGTTTTGACTGACGAACATTTTGTGCGATCAAGTCGGCGATGATTGCTCTGCGCGCGGCCCCTTTACTTCTCCTGCTCTGCCTACCGGGCTGCAGTTACGTCTACGACGTTCGCGCAGAGCTGATAGACGGGCAGATCGTATTCACGAGCGATAGAGACTGGTTCAGACAGCGCTGCGTCAGAGTAGTGGACGTTGTTGCAGCGGATCGCGAAAACGGTACCGAGGCGGAGCCCGGCGACGACGCAACTAGGGTCGGCTACGGCACTTATTGGGCCACGCGCGTCGATTACCACTGCGACAATCGATTTCCGGTAACCTATGGAGAGCGATTGCAGGGCCAGACTCAGCCGGACGCGCCGGGCGGCATTGTAGTGGCGCCAAAGCCTCTTCAACGTAATGTCGTGTACGATGTCCTTACTGTCTCCGGCGCAACCGGCTACGGGAGTGGCCAGTTCATGATCCGGCAGGACGGAACAGTCGTAAATCTAGTCAACAATCGGTAGCTACAACCCCCACACCCTCGGCTCCCCCGGCTTCCCCAGCACCAGTTCCGTCAGCGCCCAAACCAGCGCATCGGCACGATCGGGCGACCTGCCCGGCCCTTCGTATTCTCCCCCGGTCATGATGCCGCAGAGCTGGTCTTCCAACTTGGGCAGGTGCCCGACATGCGCCACGCGGCCGCTTTCGTACAAAGCGGCCACCGGCTCGGCGCGGGCCACCTTGCCGCGGCTTGCGTGGACGAGTTTCACCGGCATCATGCAGTCCGCCGCGCGCAGCACGCTCGCGACCATATCGCCGCCCTGGTTGGCTTCCGCCACCACGCGGTCGGCTTTCCATTTGCGCACCGTCACCGCCACGGCCCTCGCCCATGCCTCGGGGCTGGGCCCGGTGAGCGAGGCATCGTCGAACACATAGGCACGCTCTTCGCGGTCGATCCCGGCAACCACAATGCCGCATTCGTCTCCGCGCGCCGAAGCTGGCGGATCGACGCCGACGACGATCCGCACCATGTCCTCCAAAGTCGCGGGCACGCGGCATTCTTCGAGCAAAGTCCGGTTCCACAGCGCACCCTCCACATCGGTCAGCAGCTCGCCCTCCAGCTCCTGTCGCCCGAGCGATGATCCGCCATATTGCCGCTTCATCGCGGCGAGAAATTCCGCCGGAAGATGCTGCGCATTGTCATACGAGCTGCCACGCGCGATCACGGTGTCGGTGTCGCTTCCGTCGCCCACCAGCCGCCGCATCAGCGGCACGGCACGCGGCGTTGTCGTCGCAAGAACCTGCGGATGTTCGCCGAGCCGCAGGCCGAGTTGCAGATTGTCCCACGCGGTGAGCGCACGCTCACCGGCATTATCCCACTTGGCAATCTCGTCACACCAGGCATGGCTGTGCTGCGGCCCGCGCAGGCTTTCCGGCTCTGCTGCCGAATACAGCGTCGCCTGCGCCCCGTTCGGCCAGGTCACGCGGCGGAGCGAAGGCTCGAAATGCGGGATATCATCACCATCATGGCAAGCGAGCAGGCCGCTTTCGCCTTCCACCATCACGGCGCGTGCCTCACCAATGGAGCGGGCGACGAGCGCAATCCGGGCATCATCGTTCTCCTCGGCAATATGGCGGACCCATTCGGCTCCGGCGCGTGTCTTGCCGAAACCGCGCCCGGCGCAGATCAGCCATAATCGCCAATGCGCAGCGGGCGGCATCTGCTCCTCGCGCGCCCAGTAAGGCCAATAGGCATAAAGACATCGCCGCTCGACCTCCGGCAGTTTGGCCAGCATCTTCCTGCGCTTGGACGGCTCAAGATCGAAAACGAAGGTGCCACGCTCAATTGCCTCCGTCATTTGCGCCTTCCGCCAGCAGTCGCGCGGCCGCTTCCTTGCGCTCACGCATCTTGTCGATCTTGGCATTCAAACTGGCGAGAACGCTGGCCTTGTCGCGCTTGCGGCGCCGGGCCTTCTCGCGCGCCACGGTTTCGCGATGGGCGGAAAGCAGGCGGAGTGCGTTGGCAACATCCATCTTGAAGGCGGGATTGCTGTCCCGCAGATAGCCGAGCACTTCCATTTCCAGATTGGTGTAGCCTTCGAACAGCGCGGCCTGCCACTTGGCGGCAAATTCCTTGCTGCGTCGGCGCTTGTCGTAAACCGTCGACAAGGGAACATTCGCCTGCTCGGCCGATGATCGAATGTTCGATGTCTGCGCCAGCAATTCGAGGAATTGGCGCTGCCATTTGCCGTCGGCGCTATCGGGAAGCGCGGTATCGGCGACGACGATCTCGCCCGTATGCAGCGCGGCTTTCCACGCTTCGGAGAACCGCTGATTGCGTTGCCTCTGCGTGTAGACGGCTCGCCTGGAAACACCGCTGGCAGCCACCGCGCGGTTGATCTCGCGGGTTTCGGCCAGCGTCTCGAGAAAAGTGGGAATCCATTTCGGACCCGGAATGATGGCATCGGTCATGGTCACTCCATTGGCAATGGGCGCGCCGGGCACGAAAAAGGGCGGCTCCCCTGCGGGACCGCCCTCCAATGGCATCGTGCTGCCGACTTGCTCTATCGCGATGTTCTTCTTCTCTAACCAAAAAGCGTCACAATGTCAATATAAAAGTGCCAGATAGGTTAGTTTGTTGGACTTGCGCGACGGGATCGGGTGGCTTAGAGGCGCAATTCCTTCCGCAACATCGGGAATGTCGGGAAATGATGCGTCTGCTGCGCGGGCTGTATGACTGGGTGATGGAAAAGGCTGCCCATCCCAAGGCGGAATGGTGGCTGGCCGCCTTCGCCTTTGTCGAATCGAGCTTTTTCCCGATCCCGCCGCATCCCCTGCTCGGCCTGATGTGCCTTGCGGAGCCGAAAAAGGCGATCCGCTTTGCGCTAATCTGCACCGTCGCCAGCGTGCTGGGCGGATTGTTCGGTTATGCCATCGGCGCGCTGGCCTATGATGCGGTGGGGGCGTGGTTGATTTCCGCGCTGGGATTGGCCGAGGCGTTCCCGCCCGCCGCCTGCTATCTGCGCGAATATGATTGGGAAGTGATCGTGGTGGCGGGCACCACGCCGGTGCCGTTCAAGCTGCTGACCATCACCGCCGGTTTCATCGAGATGAACCTTTTCACCTTCCTGCTCGCCTCGATTGCCGGCCGCGGCTTCATCTTCATGACCGTCGGCATTCTGTTCCGCCTGTTCGGCGCGCCGATCAAGGCGGTGATCGACAAATATCTCGGCACGGTCACCACTATTTTCGTGGTGCTGCTGATCGGCGGTTTCGTTGCTCTCACCCAGCTCGCCAGCGGCGATGAGGAAGACCCTACCGACCGCTGCGCTCAAGTGACTTCGCTTGAAGAGATCTGACATGGCCGGGGCAAAACGGGCACAGCTTTCCAAACGCCTCGCCGCCGAAGCGCTGGGCAGCTTCTTCCTGTTTGCGGGAGTGCTCGGTTCAGGCGTAATGGCGGAAAACCTGGCAGGCGGGAATGTCGCCATCGCGCTGTTGGCCAATGCGATTGCGACCGGCGCGATCCTTTATGTGATCATCGCCCAGTTCGGCGCCGTTTCGGGCGCGCATTTCAATCCGGCGGTCACGCTTGCCTTCGCCCTGCGACGCGAAATCGGTTGGGGAGAGGGTGTGGCCTATGTCGCGGTGCAGATCGTTGCCGGGGCCATCGGCGCTTTCGCAGTGCACCTGATGTTTGATCTCGAAATCCTGCAATTCAGCACAAAGGCGCGCGCCGGGATCGGCCAATGGAGCGGCGAAGGAATCGCGACCTTCGGCTTGGTGTTGACGATCCTCGGTCTCGCGCGCCACCGCCCCGAAGCGATGCCCGGGTGTGTCGCGCTATACATCGTGGCAGCATACTGGTTCACGAGTTCCACCAGCTTTGCCAATCCGGCCATCACCGTGGTCCGCTCGCTGAGCAACACCTTCGCCGGTATCGCTCCGGCCGATGTGCCAGCCTTCATTGCCGCGCAATCGGCTGGCGCGGTGCTGGCGGTTGTGTTGGGCGGCTGGCTGTTCGCGCAGTCGAAAGGAACGCCGGAGGTCTAGCCTTCGAAGCCGGTCTCTAGCGTAATCTCGGCATTCAGCAGCTTCGAGATCGGGCAGCCCGCCTTGGCTTCACCAGCCAACTTCTCGAATGTTGCCTGGTCTATTCCGGGCACCTTGCCCTTGGTGGTGAGCGCGGACTTGGTGACGGTGAAACCGCTATCGTCCTTTTCCAGCGTCACTTCGCAGGAGGTGGTGATAGAGCCGTCGCTATGCCCCGCCTCGGCCAGCTTGAAGCTCAGCGCCATGGTGAAGCAGCTCGCATGCGATGCGGCGATCAACTCTTCCGGATTGGTCCCGGCAGCATCTTCGAAACGGGTGTTGAAGCCATAAGGCTGTGCGGCCAGTGCGCCGGAGCCAGTGGACACATGGCCCTTTCCGCTCTTGCCCAGGCCTTCGTAGGTTGCACTGCCGATGTTGGTGGTTTTCATGGGGAGTCTCCTTACTGTGGAAAGACGTGCGAGACGGCACATGTTTCCCGTTCCGCGGCCGCTGCGACCGGCTCACCCAACCCCAGCGTTGCCATCGAAACCCAGACGAATCCCGGCCCATCGGCAGAAACACGCAGCGCTGCACGAGCCACATGGACTTTCCGAAAACCGCTTGATTGGCGCAGCCGGCACGGACTGCACAACTCAGTTGGCTGAAGCAACAATCTCTGGTGGCGTGTCCACGATCTCGCGAAGCAGTGCCAGCGCACCGGGGTCGCTCGGGCGGATTTCCATGGTCGCTTCGGCTTCGCGCCTTGCGCCCTCGATATCGCCGGAGGCCAACAGCGCCCGCGCCATATCGCGACGGACCGGGTACCAGAAGGCGGGTGGATCGGCGAACCTCTGGAAATCCTCGGTTTCCTCGATCGCGGCGCCCTCTGCGAAGGCGGCCACGGCATCGTGGTATCGCCCTTCCATCATGGCGAGGCGGCCGGTGAGCACGGCGCGTGTGATCGCCAGCATCTGCTGCGCCGGACCTTGTTCGAAGCCCTCGCCATCTTCCGCAGCTACGCCCAGCGGGATGGACTCTATTTCGGCGCGAACCCCGTCACCGTTACCAAGATAGGCCTGCGCCTCTCCTCGGGCATAGTGCCACGCGCCCTTCAGATAAGGCAGCTGCGGTTCCGGCAATTCCAGCACAGTGCGCGGATCCTCGAAACGGCCGAGTGCGAAATATCCGCTCGAAGCCAGCAATTGCAGAAACACGCTGCCCTCGTCCCGATCCTGCACGTATTCGACGAGCGGTCGACCGAGCATCAGCGCGGCACGGGAGTCGCCTGCCATCATCGCGCCGCCGATCCCGAAAATCACGTTATGTCTGTGGTAGGGCATGCCCCAGACCGAAGCGTCGACACCTTCGGGCATGGCCGCTGCGGCGTGGTGGCGAAGCTGAACCGCTCGCACGTTGGCATCGGCTGCGTCCTGGTAGCGTCCCACCCAATAGAAAGTGTGCGAGCTCATATGTGCGAGGTGGTTCGATTGCAGCCGCATGGCATCAAGGATGTTTGCGTATGCCTCGGCCCGTTCGGGCTCGCCATACGCTTCGGTCGCATGGATGTACCAGTGGATGGCGGGCGTATGTTCGGGATTGCGCGCCAGCACCGGCTCCAGAAGCGCAATGGCGGAGATCATTCCTTCTTCTGAACGCGTCGCTATCATGGTTGCATCCGCGGCAAGCACTTGCGCCATGTCGTGGTCGGGAAAGCGCGTGGCAACGTCGCGCATGGCCTCGTCATAGGCGCTATCGAGCGCAGCCGCTTCACCGCCAGGAACGTAACGCGCCGTGAGGGCTGCAATCAACGCCCGCTCGCTATCGGTACCGTTCACCTCAGCCAGCGTGTCGGCCTCGACCAGCTGTGCGTGCGCCTCTGCACGCTGTTCATCGTTGACCGGAAAGTTCAGCGTCGGGCCGAGCGAGAGAGCATGTCCCCATCGGCACATGGCGCACTCCGGATCGAGCCGGACGGCCTCTATCATGGCCAGTTCGGCTTCCCTGTGGTCGAACGCGGCGAACAGCTCTATGCCGTTGCTGAAATAGGCTTGCGCTCCGGCCACATCGGTAGTGATGTCGAAACCACCATTGCCATGATTGGGGAGCAGGGGCGGAGGCGCCGTTTCCTCCGTTTCCGCATGCGCTTCATGCGCGCTCGAACCCGTTTCCGAACCGCTGTCCTGTGCCAAAGCAGGCGCGGCCCCTCCGGCGAGCAGCACAGCCGCCACATATATCGTGAAGCGCATTTGTTCCCCCCCTTGTGTTTCCGTACTAGATAATCCCCACGGCCTTTCCGGCGTTGTGGAACATTTGCAGGATCGTCTCGACCTCTTCTGCCGAATGCTCGGCACAGAGCGAGCAGCGCAGCAACGTCATGTTTGCAGGTGTTGCCGGCGGGCGGGCGAGGTTCACATAGAGCCCTTCCTTGAGCAGCGCGCTCCACATGGCGGCACCCTTTTCAAGATCGGGCATGATCACGGCAACGATGGCGCTTTGCGGTTCATTGGTGCCGAGTGTGAAGCCCATTTCGGTGAGGCCCGCATGCAGCCGCTTCGAATTGTCCCAAAGATGGTCGCGCTTGTCTTTCGCATCCATCAGCTTGCGGATCGATGTTGCCGCGGTTGCTACCACGCTTGGCGGAAGCGAGGCGGTGAAGACATACGGGCGGCACATCAGCCGCAAGATCTCGAATTTCGGATGGTTGGAAACGCAGAAGCCCCCTACCGTTCCGACGCTTTTCGAGAAAGTGCCGATGATGAAATCACAATCGTCGATGATGCCTGCATCCTCGCAGACACCGCGGCCATTCTTTCCGATAAAGCCCATCGAATGCGCTTCATCGACCAGCACCATGGCGCCATTATCCTTGGCGATCTTCACCATTTCCTTGAGCGGCGCGACGTCACCCAGCATCGAATAGACGCCTTCCAGCACGACCAGCTTGCCGGCGCCTTCCGGAATGCGCTTCAGGCGCTTTTCCATTGCTTCGATGTCGTTGTGCTTGAAGGGCACGACTTCGGCATTGCCCATCGCGCAGC